>JASGEM010000105.1:0-81651 GCA_049841235.1 Propionicimonas sp.
GCCGGGCGCTCGGCGAGCGCCACCCCGGCGGCACCCTGGAGCTGCGCGTGCCGCCGTACGCCGCCGTCCAGCTCGGCATCGGCCAGCGCGGCGCCCACACCCGCGGCACGCCGCCCAACGTCGTCGAGACCGACGCCCTCACCCTGCTGCGACTGGCCGCGGGCGTCCTGACCTGGCCGGATGCCCTGGCCACTCCCGCCGTCGCGGCCAGCGGCCCGCACGCCGACCTCAGTGACGTGTTTCCGGTAGCCACCGTCTGACTCCACACCAACCCTCGGGCGCCAGTGGCGAGATCCCACCTGCGCGGAAGGACGAGCTGGGCGCGCAACAAGGGAACAGGCGCGCAGGAGCGATGCGGTCAGCACCCCACAGGTGGCGCACAGGTTCAGCGGATCATTCGCACAGACCCGGTTCCTAGCCTGCTGGTGTACCGCGCGAGAGGAACGCCAGATGAGCCCGCCTGCCACCGACAATCCGGTTTCGGACGAAGCACCGACCTCCCGGAAACGGTGGACGAAGCGCCGGACGATCGTGCTGGTGGCTGTCGTCCTGGTGCTGGGCATCGGACTGGTCGCCTTCCTGCTGCTCCGCCCGCAGACCAGCCCGCAGGCGCAGAACCGGACCCGCAGCTTCACCGCACAGGCCGAGCAGGGCACCCAGACCCAGACCGTCGGGCTCACCGGGACGCTCGCTCCGCAGACCCAGGCCAACCTGAACTTCCCGGTTTCGGGAACCGTCACCAAGGTCTACGTCGCGGCCGGCGACAAGGTGACCAAGGGTCAGAAGCTGGCCCGGGTGGACGACGACGATCTGCAGAACGCACTCAAGCTGGCCAAGGCCAACCTCGCCACCGCGGAGGCCAATCTCGACGACGTCGAGGACGACGGCACCTCCGCCGCGATCACGGCGGCCAAGGCGCAGGTCCGCTCGGCCAAGGCGTCGGTGACCAGCGCGCAGGACGACCTGGACAACGCCGTGCTGCGCTCCACCATCGAGGGCACGGTCGCCTCGGTCGGCCTCAGCGTGGGCGACACCGTCTCGTCCGGTTCGTCCGGTTCGAGCGGTTCGGGCGGCTCCACCCTCGGCAGCACCTCGTCGACTTCCTCCGCCCAGGTCGTGGTGATCGCCACCGACAAGTGGAAGTTGGACGGCACTGTCGGCAGCAGCGATCTCGGTAGCCTCAAGGCCGGCCAGGCGGTCAGCATCACCCCGGACGGCGGTCAGCCGATCGACGGCGAGGTCGCCTCGGTGGGGATCGTCGCGACCTCCAGTTCCGACGGCTCGGCGACCTTCCCGGTGGAGATCAACCTGACCGGCGAGCACCCCGACCTGTTCTCCGGGACCACGGCGTCGGCGACGATCACGGTCGCCGAGTACCCGGATGTGCTGACCGTCCCCACCCTGGCGATCCGGACCGTCGACGGCAGGTCGGTGGTGACCAGGGTCGACGGCAGCCAGACCAGCGAGGTCGAGGTGACGGTCGGACGCGTGTTCGGCGAGTCCACCGAGGTCACCGGCGGGCTGGCTGCCGGCGACACCGTCCAGATCAGCTTCACCATGCCGGACGCCACGGCCTCCACCGACGAAGAAGGCGGCATGCCCGGCGGCTTCCCGAACGGCGGTGCCGGCGAACCGGGCGGCGGCTTCCCCGGCGGCGGAGCTCCGCCGGAGGGCGGGAGCCTCCCGGGCGGCAACGGCGGCCAGCGAGGCAACCGATGAGCCCGCTGCTGTCGATGGCCGGGGTCCGCAAGACCTACGACACCGGCGCCGTCCAGGTCGAGGCACTGCGCGGCATCGACCTGGAGATCGAGTACGGCGACTATGTCGCCATCATGGGCCCGTCCGGTTCCGGCAAGTCGACGCTGATGCACATCATCGGCTGCCTGGACGTGCCCACCACCGGCCGCTACGAACTCGACGGCGAGGAGGTCGCGCAGCTCACCGAGAACCAACTGGCCGACATCCGGAACCGGCGACTGGGATTCGTCTTCCAGAGCTTCAATCTGCTGCCCAGCCTGACCGCGCAACGCAATGTCGAACTGCCGCTGGTCTATGCCGGGGTGGCGCCGGCCGAGCGCCGGGAGCGTGCCAGGGCCGCGCTGGAGCGGGTCGGGCTGGGCAACCGGCGCGACCATCGTCCCGGCGAACTCTCCGGCGGTCAGCAGCAGCGGGTCTCGGTGGCCCGCGCGCTGGTGACGGACCCGGCGCTGATCCTGGCCGACGAGCCGACCGGCGCGCTGGATTCGGTCTCCACCCGCGACATCCTCGATCTGTTCACCGAACTGAACGCCTCCGGCCGGACGATCGTGGTGATCACCCACGAGGCCGACGTCGCCGAGCGCGCGCACCGCATCGTCCACATCTACGACGGCCTGCTGACCGACGCAGCCCGAGAGGAGAACCGAACTCGTTCGGGCTCTCCCGAGGGCAAGGAAGGTCCTGACGAGCGCAGCGAGGAACCCACCGACGCAGCCCCGGAGAACCGAACTCGTTCGGGCTCTCCCGAGGGCAAGGAGGGTCCTGACGAGCGCAGCGAGGAACCCACCGACCAGCCGGTGCATGCCCTGGGAGGTGTCGCCTGATGGAGTGGCGCGAAACCGTACGCACCGCGATCGAGGCGCTGAACGCTCGCCGGATGCGCTCCACGCTGACCATGCTGGGCATCCTGATCGGCATCTCGGCGGTCATGCTGACCGTCGGTCTGGGCCAGGGCGCCGGGTCGCAGATCTCCAGCCAGATCGGCTCCCTGGGTTCGACCACCATCACGGTCACCCCGGGCCAGACCTCCTCCGGTGGCGGGTTCCGGGGGTCCGGTCAGGCGACCACCCTCACCACTCGGGACGCGTCGATGCTCGCCGATCCCAGCGTCGCGCCGAGCGTCGCCGGGGTGGCCGCGACCTCCAGCACCACCGGTTCGCTGCAGTCGACCGAGACGACCTGGACCTCGAGCGTGGTCGGTACCACCGTTAATTGGCTTGCGGTGAGGGGACGCGAGGTCGCCACCGGCAGGTTCTTCACCGACGACGAACTGGCCTCGTCCGCGAGCGTCGCCGTGGTCGGACAGGAGACCGCCGCGGAGTTGTTCACCACCGGCTCGGCGATCGGCCAGAACGTCATGGTCAACGGCCAGCCGTTCACTGTCATCGGCGTGCTCGCCGAGGCCGGCTCCTCCTTCGGGATGAGCGAGGACGACACGGTCGTGGTGCCCAGCACCACCTTCGCGGCCCGGCTCTCCACCTCCGGCAGCGCGACCGCCGTGTCGACGATCTACATCCAGGCCGCCGATGAGGACAGCCTCGCCGCGGCCTACCAGGAGGTGAACACCGCCCTGCTCTCGGCACACCAGGTCACCGCCGACGATGCCGACTTCACGGTCAGCACGCAGACCGCGCTGATCGAGGCGGCGAGTTCGATCAGCGGCATCCTCTCGCTGCTGCTGGGCGGGATCGCGGCGATCTCGCTGCTGGTCGGCGGCATCGGTGTGATGAACATCATGCTGGTCTCGGTCAGCGAACGGGTTCGCGAGATCGGACTGCGCAAGGCGCTGGGCGCGAAGCCGGCCGTGATCCGCAACCAGTTCCTGGTGGAAGCCGGGGTGCTGGGCCTGCTCGGTGGCGCCGCCGGCGTGGCGCTGGGCTACGCCGGCGCGGCGATCCTGTCACCCGTGCTGGGCATGGCCGTCACCATCTCTCTCACCGCCACCCTGGCTGCCCTGGGGGTCTCGCTGGGCATCGGCGTGGTCGCTGGTGTCTACCCGGCCACCCGCGCCGCCCGGCTGGCGCCGATCGATGCGCTGAGGAGCGAATGATGAACAAGCGAATGCGCAGCGTGCTGATCGCAGGGGTGAGCCTGGTGTCGGTGGGCGCGATCGGAACCGTCTGGGCGACCAGTTCGTCGGCCGCTGCGGGACGCTATGTCACCGCCGTGGCCGCCACCGGAGACGTCTCCCAGAGCTTCTGGGCGACCGGGACGGTCTCCCGGGAGAACCAGGTGGATGCCACGTTCAGCGTGACCGGAACGGTGAAGAAGCTGAAGGTCGGCGTGGGCGATGTCGTGGCCGCCGGCGACGTCCTGGCCACCCTGGACACCGCGGCGCTCAAGCTCGCCCTGCTGAACGCCCAGACCGACCTGGCCAGTGCCAAGGCGACGCTGTACGCCGCCGAGCACCCGAGCAGTTCCTCCTCCCGGGGTTCGAGCAGCGTCACGCTGCCGGCGGGCGGATCGGGGACGTCCGGCGGCTCGGGCGGCACCTCGGTGCCGAGCGGGATCACCGCCACCGATGCCGCCAGGCTGTACCAGGCGATCGCCGCGGTGAACGTCGCGACCCAGAAATGGAGCAACCCCGACCAGCCGACCACCTGCGACCTGATCTACGCGGCCCTGCTGAACGCCAACGAGCAGACCACCGATCCCGGCGAGCAGCCCGATCCCGGAACGGACAACGGCTCCGGCAATGCCGACGACGGCGGCACCGGCTCGGACGACTCCGGTAGCCAGGCCGCCGGCGACGCGGGTGACTCCGGTGACACGGACAACCCCGGAGACACCCCGGACCCCGATGACGACCCTGACGCCGGCACCGGCGACTCCGGTGACGCGGATTCGGGAGACCCCGACTCCGGCAC
Source organism: Propionicimonas sp. (assembly GCA_049841235.1). Lineage (GTDB taxonomy): Bacteria > Actinomycetota > Actinomycetes > Propionibacteriales > Propionibacteriaceae > Propionicimonas. The sequence goes on from JASGEM010000105.1 coordinate 4,626, forward strand.
GAGCGGGAACCCCGCCGACTCCTCTGCCACCGACTCCTCCGACACCGAGGACGACTCCGGCGACACCACCCAGCTGGCCCTGGTGGTGGACGACATCACGCTGGACGACATCAGGGCCTGCGGCGAGGCCCGCGAAGAGCTGTTGCTGGCCAATGCCGTGCTGGCGGACTACTACCAGCAGTTGATCGCCACCGGCACGATCGGCGACGGCGACGATTCCCCGGCCACGCCGGCACCGAGCACCCCGGCCAGCACGCCGTCCCGCGGCTCGTCGGGCTCGAGCAAGGCCTCCGGCTCGTCCACGGTCAGTGTCTCGGCCCGCGCGGTCGCGGCGGCCGAGGCCGACGTGCTGCGGAACCAGCAGGCGGTGGATGCCGCCGAGGCCGCCGTGGCGAACGCCGAACTGGTGGCCCCGATCTCTGGGACGGTCGGCGCGATCAGCCTGGAGAAGGGCGCGAGTTCCTCGGCGGGCTCGGTCACGATCGTGGGCGAGGGCACCGCGCTGGTGAGCATCGAGGTGCCGCTGGCCAGCCGCGGCCTGCTCAGTCAGGGCATGGCGGCCACCGTGACCCCGGCCGGGTCGGCCCGGGCGCTGGCCGGCACGGTGTCGCAGATCGCCGTCCTGGAGACCTCCGGCACCGCGGGCGACAACCCCACCTACACCACCACGATCGCGGTGGACGATCCCGATCTGGCCCTGAAGTCCGGCGCCGCTGCGGGGATCGAGATCGTCACCGGCACGGCGAACAGCGTGGTCACGGTGCCCGCCTCGGCGGTCACCCCCACTGGCACGGGCACCGGCACCGTCGGTGTGGTCGACTCCACAACGTCGGAGACCGCCGAGACCGTCACGGTCTCCACCGGTGCCGTCGGTGGTGGCCGGGTCGAGATCACCGACGGCCTGCAGGAGGGCCAGATCGTGGTGTTGTCGGACCGTAACGCCTCCATCGACAGCCTGACCAGTTCGTCCGGCACCGCCAATCGGAGGGGGGTCAGCTTCGGCCTCCCCCGCTGACCTCACTCCGCAGCGCCGGGACCGGCGCAACCGGTGGGTGTGTCACCGTCCGTCGCCGGAGCACCAGCAACCACCCGAGCACCGCAAGCGTCCCGGCGCCGGCGATCACGCCGAAGGCCATGCCCACGCCGGGATACGGCGTCGGCGTGGCGCCGACCGGCAGGGTCACCCACTGCTCCCCCGGCGCCCGGTCGGAGACGTCGAACGAATCCATCCGGCTGAACTCGCGTCCGTAGGCGTCGGCCGCCAGGCTCACCCCGGAACCGGTCTGGCGGAAGACTGCCATACCGTTCTCGACCGCCCGGACGACGCTCATCTCGGCGTGGATCCGCCGGACCTCGTACCAGTCGTTCGCCGGGATCACCATCAGGTCGACGTCCTGGGCACCCGCCTGGCGGATCACCTCGGGGAAGTCGGCGTCCCAGCAGATCACCGCGCTCAGCCGTCCGAACGGTGTGTCGGCGACCCTCAGTGCTCCGTCACCGCGCAGAGAGCCTTCGAAGACGTTGCCGCCATACTTGACGTGCGAGAGGGCCACCTCGCCTCGCGGATCGAGCACCTCGACCCGATTCGCCACCGGCTGCGTGTCGACCGCGAGAAGAGGCAGCACGATCCAGGCATCGTGACGGCGGGCCACCTCGGCCAGCTCCGCCCGCAGCTCGGCGATATCGGACTGGGAGCCGAAACCCGCCGCCTCGGGGAAGACGATCAGTTCGGCACCGGAGCCCGCCAGCCGTTCGGCCTCGGCGGCGAGGTGGCGGTGGGTGGCGGCCACCGCCTCGGCGAAGGCTGCCGAATCGGCGTCCAGTGACAGCGCATGTGCGAGCGCACCGTTGGGCAGCGACACGCCTGCGATCCGGACGGCACGCTCCGGCGCCGGTGCCAGCAGTGGCCGGGCCAACCCTCCCACCAGGACGAGCGAGACCAGGCCGACCGCCCCCCAGGCCGTCGCCGGCGCCTCGCCCCGCCGCTGCCAGAGCAGCGCGGCCAGGCTCACGCCCCAGCCCATCGCGAACACCACCAGCGGCAGACCTCCGAGGGCGGACAGCTGGATCATCGGCGTCCCGACCTGGGTGTACGCCTGTGAGCCGAAGGTCCCCAGGTCGACGCTGGCCGTGGTGAGCGTGTCCAGCGCCGTCCACGCCACGGGGAAGACCAGCGACGCGAGTGTCGTGGCGCCCACCCGGCGGTGCACCCATCGGTCGAGGACGAACACCAGCATGCCGATCAGCGCACCCGTCAGCGGGATCACGGCAGTCGGCAGCGGAGCGGTGACCACGGCCGGTACCACCCCGTTCCAGGCGAGCGCGCCGGCGGCTCCGACCAGCGCAGCAAGCACGAAGAAGTCCACCACCGGCCGGGTGGTGGCGCGGTAGTAGCGCAGCGTCAGCAGGGCTCCCAGCCAGGCAGCGACCGGCAGATTCCATTGGCCGCCGGTGAACGCCGCGGCAACGACGATCCCGATCAGCAGCGTGACACGGGTGACGGGCTTCATGGTTCCTCCTCGGTTCGGTTCGTTTGTCACGCTACGAACCGCGCGGCCGGCCCGGCATCGGTCGGTGGGGTGTCCGTTCGGGGGCCCGTTCGGCCAATGTCGCCGCGACCCGCAGGTCCTACGATCAGAGCACCAACACCTGAGGAGCGAGCATGGCGGGCAGCGGGATCAGAGCGTCCTCCGGGCGTCGCTGGAGCGATCTGCGGCGCGCCCTGACCGGACCGCTGATCGTCTACCTCTTCGTCACCGCGGTGCTGGGTCTGCTCGCCTGGCAGGCCGTCGTCCGCCTGCTGCAGGAGGGGCACGCGGGGGTGGCCGCGGCCGTCGTCGCGGCGGTCGCCTGCCTGGTGACGGCGTTCTGGTGGAACGGAATCCACCAGGGCCGCCAGCGCTGGTGGCCCGGTTACGTCCTCGTCCAGTCGCTGCTCGTCATCGTGCTGTTCGTCGCCACGCGGGTGGTCGCCCGGGTCGACATCTCCCTGGCCGAGTCGGCGCTGCTCTGCCTGGCCGGGGAGGCGCTCGGGAGCTGGGGCAACACCAGGCGGGGCTTCGCCCTGGCCGGGGCCTACCTGGGCGCCGCTGCCGGCAGCATCCTGCTGCTCACCCCGCCCGCGGAGTTGGTTGGACCGCTGAATCAGTTCGGCCTGATCGCCGCAACGGTGATCGTGTTGGTGGTGCTCAGCAACCGGGCGGACGCGGAGCGACTCCGCGCCGAGGCGCTGGCCGCCGAACTGCGCGCGTCCACCGAGCAGGTCGCCACCCTGACCCGCCGCGCCGAGCGGGAACGGATGGCACGCGAGCTGCACGACACCCTGGCACAGGGGCTCGCCGGGATCACCCTGCAACTGGAGGCCGCCCGCGGCTATCTCGGACGTGACAACGCGCCGCGCGCGCTCGCCATCGTTGACCAGGCGCTGGCGAGCGCGCGGACCACGCTGGCCTCCTCCCGGCAGGCGATCGACGATCTGCGGCGCAACCCCGACGACCTCGCCTCGGAGATCGGCACGCGGGCCGCCCGGTTCACCCGGGAGACCGGCATCCGAAGTTCGGTGGAGATCAGCGGCGAGGTAGCGCTGGCTCCGGAAACCCGAGAGCAGCTGCTGCGAGTGCTCGACGAGGCGCTGACGAATGTGGCCCGGCACGCAGGGGCCGGGCAGGTGCTCGTCCGATTCACCGACGGCGCCGACGGTCTCAGCCTGCAGGTGATCGACGACGGCCGCGGCTTCGATCCGGACGCCGTGGGCCACGGCCACTACGGACTGGTCGGGATGCGCGAGCGCGCCGCACTGATCGGAGGAAGCCTCGCGATCGACTCCGGACCCGGGCGGACCGCCGTACGGCTGGAGGTCGGGCGATGATCCGGGTGCTACTGGTCGACGACCACGAGGTCGTCCGCCGAGGACTGCAGCTGCTGCTGGAGACCAGCGACGACATCGAGGTCGTCGGCGAAGCCTCCGACGGCGCGGAGGCGCTGAGCGCCGTCGAGCAGACGCAACCCGACGTGGTGCTGATGGACATCCGCATGCCGCGGGTGGATGGCATCGAGGCGACCGAGCGGCTCCGGGTCGAACACCCGGGAGTCGCCGTGGTGATCCTGACCACCTACAACGAGGACGAACTGCTGCTGCGCGGCCTGCGCGCCGGCGCCCGCGGCTACCTGCTGAAAGACACCAACCAGGCCCAGCTCGAGAGCACGATCCGGGCGGCCGCAACCGGCGGCGCCCTGCTTCAAGCGGACGTGCTCAGCCGGGTGCTGACGCTGGGAGACGAGTCGGCCGGCAGGCCCGGCGAGACCGGACCGGACGCCGGCGCGGCCGCCGGGCTGACCGCGCGCGAATTGGAGGTGCTGCGGCTCGCCGCCGACGGCCTGCGGACCCGCGACATGGCCGCGGCCCTCTATGTCGGCGAGCGGACGGTGAAGGCGCACCTCGCGTCGATCTATCTCAAGCTGGAGGCCCCCACCCGCGCCGCCGCCATCGCCCGAGCGCACCAGCTGGGCCTGCTGCGTTGAGCCACCGGGGACGGTTCCTGTGGTCCGGGTCCCCCTGATCCGCCGGGGGGCGGTTCCCGGTGGTCCGATCACCTGTGGTCAACGATGTCCTCCGCGGCCCAGCCAGCGCCAACCGGGACCAGCAGGAACCGTCCCCGGTGGCTCGGCTTGAGACCAGCAGGAACCGTCCCCGGTGGCTTGTCCTTACAGGTTCGGCAGGGTGTTGCGGAGCTCCCACTCCGAGACGTGGCCGCGGTAGGACTGGTACTCGGCCTTCTTGTTGCGCAGGAAGAAGTCGAAGACATGCTCGCCGAGGGTTTCGGCGACCAGCTCGGAGTTCTCCATCAGGTCGATGGCGTTGCCCAGGCTGCCGGGCAGCCGCGAGATCCCCAGGGCGTGCCGCTGCCGGTCGGTGAGCGCCCAGACGTCGTCCTCGGCGCCCTCCGGCAACTCGTACTCACCCTCGATCCCGGCCAGGCCCGCAGCCAGCACCATGGCGTAGGCCAGATAGGGGTTGGCGGCCGAATCGATCGAACGCAGCTCGACGCGCGCCGAGGCGCCCTTGTTCGGCTTGTACATCGGCACCCGTACCAGGGCCGAGCGGTTGTTCTGTCCCCAGCAGATGTAGCTGGGCGCCTCGGCACCGGCCACCAGCCGCTTGTAGGAGTTCACCAGGGGGTTGGTCACCGCGGTGATCTCACCGGCGTGCCGCAGCAGCCCCGCGATGAACTGGCGTCCGGTCTTCGACAGGTTGTACTCGGCGCTGGCGTCGTAGAAGGCATTGGTGTCGCCCTCGAACAGCGACACGTGGGTGTGCATGCCGGAGCCCGGGTGGTTCTCCAGCGGCTTGGGCATGAACGAGGCGAACATGTTCTGCAGCACCGCGACCTCCTTGATCACCACCCGGAAGGTCATCAGGTTGTCGGCCATGGTGAGCGCGTCGGCGTAACGCAGATCGATCTCCTGCTGGCCAGGGCCGCCCTCGTGGTGGCTGAACTCCACCGAGATGCCCATCTGCTCCAGCACGGTGATCGCCTCGCGCCGGAAGTCGGAGGCGGGCGAGTTGGTGGTGTGGTCGAAGTACCCGCTGTGGTCGGCCGGAATCGGGGGCTGGCCGGGCACGATGGGCTGCTTGAACAGGTAGAACTCGATCTCGGGGTGGGTGTAGTAGGTGAACCCCATGTCCGAGGCCTTGCGCAGCGCCCGCTTGAGCACGTAGCGCGGGTCGGCGAAGGAGGGCGAGCCGTCCGGCAACCGGATGTCGCAGAACATCCGGGCCGTGCCCTGGGTGGCGCCGCGCCATGGCAGCAGCTGGAAGGTGGACGGATCCGGGTGCGCGACCATGTCCGATTCGAAGACCCGGGCGAACCCCTGGATGGCGGAGCCATCGAAGCCGATCCCCTCGCTGAACGCGCCCTCGAGCTCGGCGGGAGCGATCGCGACGGACTTAAGGAAGCCCAGTACGTCGGTGAACCAGAGCCGGACGAACCGGACGTCCCGCTCCTCCATGGTGCGAAGCACGAACTCGGTCTGCTTATCCATGGCCCAAGTCTGCCGCCCGGAATGTTTCAGGCGGGTTACGGACGCCGGATGTCTCGGAACCCGTGGGTTCTCACTGCGTGGGTCGCCGCGGCTTCGCCCGGTGAGCCCGATCTACCGCGCTGAGGGGCCAGCCGGGCAATGGAAGGGGCGAATCGGCACGATCTCGGTAGATTCGGCTCACGGATCCCGGGCCTACGAGCGGAACGGACCCCAGCCGGTGCTGTCCTGGTCCTGCTCGTCCTCTTCCTTGGGGTCGTTGAAGCGGGGATCTGTCTCCCACTCCTCGTTCCGCTCGGCGGCCCGTTCCAGGGCGTGCTCGGCGTCGGCGGGGGTTGGGTACGGGCCCAGCCGGGTCGCACTGCGGCAACCCTCATAGGGCTCGACCGTGCGGTGATCGAGGCAGTAGTACCAACCGTTGGACATCGGGCACCTCCGCGAGCAGTTCCTTGCAGTGTCACTATCATCGCCAACGTGAGCCCGATCAAGCCCTTTCCCGTCACGCCACGCCGACCGGTGCCGGCAGACATCCCCCGTCCGCACTACGTGGACAAACCGATGCCCGAGCACTACAACGGCTCGCACGTGCAGAGCGCCGAGACGATCGAGAAGATGCGGGTCGCCGGACGGATCGCCGCCCAGGCCATGCAGGCCGGCGCGGACGTGATCGCTCCGGGTGTCACCACCGACGCGGTGGACGCCGCGGTGCACGAGTTCCTGCTCGACCACCACGCCTACCCGTCGACCCTGGGTTATCGCGGGTTCCCGAAGTCGTGCTGCACCTCGGTGAACGAGGTGATCTGCCACGGCATCCCGGACACCCGCCCGCTCGCCGACGGCGATCTGGTGAAGATCGACGTCACCGCCTTCATCGACGGGGTGCACGGCGACAACTGCGCGACCTATTTCTGCGGTGACGTGGACGAGGAGTCGCGGCTGCTCACCGAACGCACCCGGGAGGCGATGAACCGCGGCATCCGTGCGGTGCGTCCGGGTCGTCAGGTGAACGTGATCGGACGGGTGATCGAGGCTTACGCCAAACGCTTCGGCTATGGAGTGGTGCGCGACTACACCGGGCACGGGGTGCACACCGCATTCCATTCCGGGCTGGTGATCCCGCACTACGACGAGCCGCTGGCCGACACCGTGATGGAGGTCGGCATGACCTTCACCGTCGAGCCGATGCTGGCGATGGGCGATCAGCGCTCCCACGTCTGGCCCGACGACTGGACCGTGGTCACCGACGACGGCTCCCGCGTCGCCCAGTACGAGCAGTCGATCGTGGTGACGCCGACAGGCGCGGAGATCCTGACCGCTCCCTGAGATCGGCCGAGGAACGATGGCCGAGCCTGACCAAGCCTCGTCCATGCGGCCCTGGCAAAAACGACCCTTCGTCAAGCTCAGGGATCGTTGGTCGTGGACGGCGTGACCGGTGTTTCCGGCGTCACTCCGGCCCGAGGCACTTCAGCGCCTTCGCGGCTGCCGCGTCCTTCTTGGTGGGGTTGAGCGGGAAGTAGACGACCTTCGTCTTCGATGACTTCTTCAGAGACGGGGCGTTCGTCACGAAGAGTTCGGTCGGTGGGACGTTCTCACGGGTCAGGCCGGCGTTGTTGGGGTTCACCTGGGTGGCGACGGCGACCGTCCACCAGTCGCCATTGGCGCGAACCATCTGACCACCGGCGAAGGTGACCGCACCACCCACCTGGCCGACCTGCTCCAGCTGGCCGAGCATGTCGGCGGAGACCGCCTTGCAGCTCGCACCCTTGGCGAGCCTGCCGGTGTAGGTCTTCGGATCGGTGGGTTCGAGCGTGGGCTTGGGCACCGGCAGCTTGTCCGCACATCCCACCGCCTTCCGCACGGCTGCGTCGTCTGCATCGTCGCCGAGCCGGTAGCCGGACGCGTACTCCCAGTCCGCCGACGCGGCGCCGACGACGAAGAGGTGGCGCTTCGCCACCGACTCGCGAGTGTGACCTTCGCTGTTCTGGTGGACGTCGGTGATTACCGCCGCCACCCACCAGTCGTCATTGGCCTGCACCATCGAGCCGCGCGGGTAGGTGATCGCGCCGCCCACGCCACCGACCTGCTCCAGCTGCGTCAGCTGTCCGGCGCTCAGGGTGCGGCACTTCGCTCCCTTGGCGAGCTTCCCTCGGTAGGCGTAGGGATCGGGCTCCGGCGTGGGGGTGGGAGTCGGGGGCTCGGTCGGCCCGAGCGTCACGTTCGGCACCGGCGGGACGGGTTCCTCGAAGATCCACGCCAGCTGGCACCCCGAAACCAGCACGGCGACCACTGCCGCACCGATCGCCCGTCCGAGCGCGCGCATGTTCACAGGTTACCCAGGGATTGCCGCTGGGAGGACGAGTGGGCCGATAAGCCGGATTCGGGGTCGGCAGTGTCACGGGAGTGCGGCGGTAGCGATCTAGTCATCGAGCCGATCGAGCAGTCGCTCGGCGATGAGAGCACCGGCGGAGTCGATGTCGTAGCTGTCGGGCCTACTGGTGACCAGAGGGTCGAGGTCGCTGCGGAACAACGGATCGACGAGTTTGCGGACCAGGTTGTCCCGCGCCTTCGATGCCGTGAGCCCATCCGGCCGGTAGGGGCCGATCGCAGCCAAGATGGCCGACGGCTCAAGGCGAAGCTGTTCCAGTGCGAGCCAGAGGTCGAACAGGTCACGTCCCTTGGATCGCTGATAGAGGGCGCGGATCTTGGTCGCCATGAGTTCTTCCAGCTGGAAGGTCGGCACCGTCGCCTCGCCGCTCCACCAGGAGGAGTCGACGCGATGTATGCGCTCGGTCAGCGGGAGCGCGGGAGAGCGCTCGTGGGTGTTCACCTCGATCTTGATCCGCAACGGGCCCCCGGAGTCCGCGGTGGTGCGCCAGTAGGCCTTCGGGTGCTGGCTGACGCGGGTGCTCACCGCGTAGCCGAGTTCCGTGCCAAGGCGGGATAGCGCTTGGGTCAGGGGTCCGATGCCGGAGGCTGAGCTACGGACGTAGTGAGGTCCTCGCTGTATCGGTACGGGTGATTGAGGTGGAGCTTGTGGAGGGCGGTGCCGCCGCGGAAGACGAGTCCCCGGTGGAGGTAGTCGTCTGCGGCGATCACGCAGATCGCGCGAGACAACAGCAGATCTTGTTCCACCTGCTCGCGGGTGGACCAGGCGTGATTCGTCCCCCATGCGGTGATCGCGTTGGCCGGGATCATGCCTCAGGCTGCACTTCGCGGTTGATCGAGAGCATCCAGTCGTCGTCCACCGGGCCTGCGCCTGTCGCGTGCGGGTCGAGGCGGGAGACGGACGGGACGGCGTCGCGGACGGCCAGCTGCAGTGGTTCGAGATCGTCTCGCTCGGCGAACTGGGAGAGGACCCAGCCGACACGCCTTCCGGCGGCTGCCGGGAACGATGTCGCGAGTCGCGCGAGCTCACCCATCTCGAAGGATTCGTGCTCGGACAACTCCACGATCACGGTCGCGACATTGTCGATGCCCGCTGCCCGCACGATGTCGTCCGCGACATCGAGCATCGTTGCGGCGACGGTGGACACCCTTGCCGTGCCGTCCCGCGTTGGATGGGCGGTGGTCGGGATGCCTGCGACATCGCGCTGCGCGAAGACGAATCTGGTGCGGCCCACCACGCGATCGCGCATCTGACGATCCACGGCGACCTGAAACACCTGGGGCGCTTGGTGGGCTGCGCCATAGAGGGCGGCCGCGCTGAGCCAGCCGACGTAGTACCCGATCCCCCGATGGCGCATCATGGCGCCGACGATCTCGACGCCGGGGGGTGCACCCCAGGTCCGGAACTCCAGCGGCACCGGCACCCACAGCCCCCGCGTTGGTTGGACCCACTCGCCACGCCGGGCCGGCGCGTTCAGTCGGCGTCGCACCTGGTCCTCGTCAACACCGAGCACCTGGGCGATCTCTTCGTTGGTCAACGAGCCGCGGCCGTGGGCCAAAGCCCACGCTGCCAGTTCGGGTGCGCGTACACGCGTCTCCACATGGTCCATATTGACAATCGTCACAGATATCGTGACGTTCTGCAATACTGACTCATTGCGCCGGCCCTGCCGACGCTTGCGACTGGCCTAGACCACCCACAAAATCAGTGACAGAAGCATTGCGAGGATGTGCAAAACCAGAACTCGACTTAAGGGCTTCTTCCATGAGAGCCACACGGCGGCAGCCGCAAGGCTGACGGGAAGGTAGACGAGTACCACGCCAGCGATCTGATTCCACGGTTGCCAGGCCTCCGAGTCTCCGGAGAACAGCCTTGATCCGACGAGACCGACTTGGACGAAGCAGATCCCCATCCAGGCTGCGGTGAGTGCCGCGTAGAGAAGACTCTTGAAGACCTGACGCACCACCGAGCCCCGGTTCGGTTCAGACATCGGCACCTCCTGAGTCAGCATTCCGCCTTATATGGTTTTCCTGCGGGCGTTCTTGCCTGTATGAGGATCCTCGCAGGAGAACCCGCAGAAAACGGTGTCCGGGATACCGGGCCAGCTTCAGTGGAGACTCAACGGAGGGGTGGGTCGAACTGTGGTTCGGAAGACAGGACGTACCTGCTTCGGCTAGTGGCTAGGTAGACACTGAGGACGCCAAACTCTTTCTCGGTGGTCGAGACGGCTACCTCCCAGCCGCCGCCGACTTGGGTGTGCACGGCGATGGTCAGGCCGCTGGTGCCGCCGACGTCATCGATATCGGTCCGGATGGAGTTGATCAGCGTAATGGCGTTTTGTGTGCCGTTCGCCTGGACGTAGCGGCAGATAGTCGCTTCAGGCTGGTGTGAGTACACGGCTTCAATGAGGTCACGAACTGCTTCCTCGGGGCTTGCCGATCCGCTGCCACAGCCCTGGTCCGCGCAACCGGAGAGTGTCACGAACACTGGGATCATCACGGCTGCCGCGGCTAGCCGGGCGGCGAGCCCTCGTACACGGATCATTCGGCCTTGCTTCCCTTCTCGTTGCGTGGAGACTGGCAATCGAGCCAGCCCATCTCTTGTTGAGGCACCAGTTGACTACCGTCCTGGTCGGTGCTGTGGGCCAGCGGGAGAGCCCTCGTGGCTGGCCCACAGCTAGAGCCATACGTCCTGTGGAGGAACGGGTACCTGGCCGCGTTTCGACGACGATTAGGTGCGGTGGGGGTACCAGGTGCGCCCCGACTTGTTGTAGGAGCTGGCAGGTGCGTTCTTGACGTCTGGGGTGTGCCCGCTGACATAGGTAGTGCTGCCAGACTTCTTGGTGACGACCATCGAATGTGTCATGTTGGTCTCGCCCTTGTCCTTGAACTGGACGACATCACCCACCACGGTGGAGTCAACGGCTGCTAGATGGGTCGTTCGCTTCGAGTGGACTCTGGCAAACTTGTACCAGTTCTCGGCACCGCTCCAGGTGTGGGAGTTGGTCGGGACACCGCCGTACCACCACGCCCTGTCATCGTTCCATAGGTAGTAGTTTTCCTCTTTCCAGCCGCCAGCAAGCATTGCTTGGGAAACGAAGTTGGTGCAGTCGGCGGAGTACTTGATGTAGTCCTTGTTGTAGCTGAGTGCGTATTTCAGCGCATAGTCTTTGACCTTCGTCTTTCCGGACGAGGGAAGCGCCATAGGCGTCACGCCGCCCCCTCCGCTGCCGGGTGGTGTTGCCGGCTCAGCGTCCTCACTTCCGCCGCCAACGGTCTCCGACTCTAGTGCAGTGGTGTCCTGGAATGCCTGCGCTGGTTCGAGATTCAGCAGGCTGGTCAGATCTTCGGGAACTTGGCCTTCGTTGATCAGTTCCCAGTCGAGCGAGTAAACCTGCCCAGGCTGCAGGCTGCCGGTGGCTTGGTCAACAACGGCGACCGGCTCAATGGCTTCCCACGCGACGCCGTCACTGAGCGAGCGTGTGACGTGCAACTCCACCACGGTGACGCCTTGGTGTTCCTCGGTGGAGGAGACCTTGACGTCTATATCGACCACATCGACCTCCCCGTCGATGGCCTGTGCAATCGCCTTCAACCGTGAAGCTTCGACCCCAAGAATGGGGTCTACGGATGCCCTGGACTGAGTTCTCGACAACGCACTCTTCGCCTGCGAGACAGCTGCAGCCTTGGAGCTTGACTCCACCAGCACAGCACGATTCAGCGCCTCGAATGCCGCCGCGATGTTGTCCACCGACACGGCGGGAGTTGAGGCGTAAGCAGGCGGTGCTCCGATCGTAGCGACCGAGATGGCAACGGCCAACGAGGCACCCGCCAACGTAGGTACTACCTTGCGCGGGGCTTTGTGATCCATCCTCCACACTCTCCTCTTTGATTTGGTCAGCCCGCGCTCCCTATGTGGCCTCTGGCAGCCAGCACAAGCCTTCGTGTGCATCCACTCAATCCCCCTTGCGCACGGCGGCACCATCAACTTTCGGCCAGACCTTTCTGCACGAAGCGCCCGATCCATGGCTAGTAGATTCGAGGCCGGTGTCGTCGTCGGCCTAGCGCCGAGGCTCAGGTGGTGGCGTCCCGACCGGCGCAAGTACTCCCGCTCGAAGTCCTCGATCATGTTGAACTCGCGACGGGCCGATGCAAAGGCGTGAAGCGATGTGCGTACGCCGAACACGAGCAGCTCCCGCGGCGTTTCGGCCACAACCTGAGGGTGCTCACAGTGGACTTGCCGGCCGCCACGGGGTGCCGGTTCAGTGTTTGGGGCCGGTTATCTCTTTGCCGAGTCGGGGTGGAGGAGGACAACTTCCGCTGAGTCGGCGCGATCGAGCAGTTGGTATAGCTGGTCGTTGACGACCCGGAGTTCACGATTGGGGACGTGGTCGACATCGCGGTGTGGGGTGAATGTTCGAACCAGGCTGCCGTCCGAGGCGAACTGGTAGACGTGGAGGACGTAGACATTGCCAATGTCGTCGCTGTAGTAGCTTTCGGCGGTCCAGTAGTAGGAACCGCTGGCGTCCCGCTGTAGAAGGTGTATCCCGACCGGTTCGTGTTGGGTGAGCAGCCGGGCGTTTAGCGCGCCGTCCTGGACGATATGGCTCGGTAGTCGTTCATCAATGTCCAGCACGGGATCGGGTGCTAGCGGACCTGGCCCTTCGATCAGGAAGCGTCTACCCGAGTAGGTCACGCCAACCAGGTTGCCGTCCTCCAGTTCGATCATGTCCACCTGTGAGGAGTTGGGCGAACTGAAGTCGATCAGCCGTTGCGGAGCAAGGCGCCCGTCGACGCGTTGGTGGACATAAACAGATGGTTCCATGAACGCCAGAAAATAGAACAGGTCACCGTCGATCGCTAGATCAACGGCCGGGACAGGCTCGCCGTTCTCCATGACGGGCCACTCCAGAGTCTCGACGATTTGACCGTCGCGGAAGGTCACGATCCGGCTATTGAGGTGGTCCGCGATCGTGACTAGGTCTCCGTGAACCCAGAAAGTCTCAGGCCCGGCGGCTTCTTGCTCGGTCTGGGTGAAGACCATCGAGGGGTCGCTCAACAACACTGTCGCTTTGCTCGCGGTATCCGGCAGCGGATCAATGGTGCGTTGCGGTGCTGGCGGAGGGCTCATCTCGGAGATGCTCGGGGAGGGCGTGGAGCTTGGGCCTGCGGTGGGTGGCGAGACGCAGGCTGTAAGGAGGAAGCCGGCGAGCATGGCGGCGGCGAGCAGCTGCACCAGCCAGCCACGGCTGGTCGCTTTGGCCTTGACACCTGGCTTCCTTTCGGCCGATGGGCTGCTTCTCCTGTGAGTCCACGAGCCCCCACGACGATCGGCCTGATGTGATGCCGGGTACATCTACTTGCCTCATTCCTTCGGAGGTGCACTGTCTTCGGCCTTAGCCGTTGCCTGTGAGTGCTGCGGCGCGACGGGTCGCCTCCGTGCCGCGCTGGGTGCACGCTGCTTGGCGAGGCTACCTGGCGAGCCAGAGGAAGGCACTCCGTTTCTGGCCCGCCGGTGGTTGTCCTCTCTCGGGGTCTAGCCGAGCAAGGCCCTGCTCGTAAGGGCCGGATGCGGGCGGGTGGATTTGCTCACTTGAGGTACTTGCCGGTCACGTAGGCGTTGTCGAAGCTGCTTTCGTTCCTGACGTGGTGCAGGACCTTGTCATCGCCAGCGGGGAACTTGGCTGTCGTGGACTCACCTGCGACGATGACCCAGGTCCCGTTTTCTTTTCTGCGGTCCATGACGATGACGACGTGGCTGCCGGACTTGTTGTAGATGTCACCGGCGACCGGCTTGCTGGTCGACTTCTTGAACACCTTGCCGTCGATGAGGTTGACGGTGCCGTACTTCTTTCCCAGGTCGTAGGCGGCCGACACGTAGCCGGAGCAGTCCAGGCCGATGGTGTTGGTGATGTAGCCCTTGCCAGCATTGGTGATGTTGCCGGCGTACTTGCTCTTGGACAGTCCGTTGGCGAAGCTGGTCCAGCCACTGGATGACGCCGTCCACTCCGAGTCGTACCCTCCCCAGTTGTACGGGTAGCCCCGGAAGGTCTTTGTGCCGGTCACGCCCACCAGGAAGGACGGTTGCTTGACCGAAGACCGGAGGCTGGACGGGATGACGGTCTTGTCGCCGTTCTTGGAACTGGAGTAGGTCCATTCCAGGTTCGCCATCCGGACGCCCCGGGTCATCGCGTTCGATGCAGAGACGTACATGGGTGCTACGTCCGTGGTCGGCACTTCGTCGCGCTGACTGGTCAGCTGTGCTTCCTGCTCGGCGGTGACCGGCTTGTCTGGGCTCAGTTCCAGGACACGAACGGCGTCGCCACCGATGTGCAGTTGATAGACCTTGTGACCGTCGACGACGACCTCGCGGTTGGGCACGAAGTGATCGGCACGCCGCAGCGTGTAGGTGTCAACCAGCTCATTGGCGTCGGTGAACTTCAGCACGTACTTGGTGTACACATCGCCACCCACGCTCGCGTCATGGTGGCTGTCGCTGGCGAGGTAGTAGACATAGCCGTCTGCTCGGTGGATCTCACTGATGCCGGAGGGGTCGTGCGGAACCGCGATCCGCTTGATCACCGTACCTTTGGCGTCCTTGACGACGAACCCGTTTGAAGTGATTTCATACGTCTCTGCGGCTGCCTGTGATCGTGACGCCTTGTCCAGGGCGACATGGGTGTTGTTGTCGAGCAGCACGTTGATCGACCCGTTGGACTCGTCGAGCCGGTTGGCGTAGACCGGCGGCGCCATGTAGTCGGGCTCACCTGACTTCGACGCGCGCTGTGGCACGTCAACCGTCGCCATCAGTGTGGGAGCTTTCGATGCAGCCCGCGTCGCACCATCGGCGAGTTGGTAGACCTGGTTGGCCTCACCGAGCACGACCAGTGATTGCCCGTCGACCACGAAGTCAACGGCACCCAGTCCTGCGACGGGCCGATCCAGAACGGCCTTGTCGCTGACGTACTTGGTGATCGAGTCTGATACGGGATCGTCCAGGAACACCGCGTCTCCGATGACGTCGAATGCTGTGGGCGCGATGGGCTGGCTACCTTCCTGTGTGATCAACCCACGCGTCGTTTCAAGCCTGATTTTGGCTCGGGTAGGGGTGCCGGGCACGGCAAAGACAGAACCGCTCTCCCGGGGGGCTGCCTGGGCCATTCCACTCGTGTTGCACATCGTTGTCCCTGCCACGACGGCACCCACCGCCATGGCCAGGCTGCGCCTGATTGTCCGTTGCATTACTGTTTGCTCCTCTGCAGGGGTGGTCGTTCCAACTCGGAGGAGAAGGCAAGCGCCACGGCGCTAGCCATCGTTCCCGCGCCAAGTTCAGCGGGAGTGCCTATGCCCCGACTATCAACTTTTGGGCAGACTTGGGCGGGCATCGAGGGAGTGTCCCTGCCGAAGTTCACCAGCCAACGGTGGTTGGCCCGCGGAGGCCGACAACTAGACAAAAGTTGATGTCGAGCGGCTGTCACATCCGCTTA
Organism: Propionicimonas sp.; assembly: GCA_049841235.1. GTDB lineage: Bacteria > Actinomycetota > Actinomycetes > Propionibacteriales > Propionibacteriaceae > Propionicimonas. The sequence continues at coordinate 20,537 of JASGEM010000105.1, forward strand.
GCGTGTCCAGCGCAGACAGCCTGCACACTGCTAGAAGAGAGCCACTCATGAAGATCGCCACCGCAATCGCCGCGACCATCGCCATCTGGTGCTGCTCCGTCGTGCCCGCAAGCGCCGACCCTGTGGAAGACGGGCCGGGGCCGCAGGGTATAGACCAGACGATCTGCAAAATCTTCCCGCAGCTGTGCCCGCGTTGACATGATGCAGAGGTGGAACCAGCCAACATGCTGAGCGGCCACTCGCCGCCGATCAACACCCGCGCCCCGACCTGGGCAGTGGGATTGCTCGGCGGCGTACTGCTGTGGTCTCTGGCCACCGACCTCCACGAACTCTGGGAAACCAGCTATGACGGCTCAGTGATGTGGTGGCTGCTGGCTACCAGGACGGTGCTCGATCACGTCGCGCTGGCATTGGCCGGCATCTACCCCTACGCGGCGGCCGCGGTCATCTGGTGCGCGGTCCCGCTCGCCCTGGCTACTGGGCAGGTGGGCATGACCGCCCTCAGCCTGCCGGGAGTCACGGTCGCCGTCCTGGCCCTTTGCCGTCCCAAGTTCGTGGCGGCCCACTCCGCCGTCGCGATCGGCTGGGTGATCGCGCACGCGGTAATGGGCCCGGCCGACGCCTCCTGGATCATCCTGATCATCCTGATCCCCGCCATCGTGATCGGACTCCTGGTCAGATTCTTCCTGATCAGGACGGCAGGTGAGCGAGAAAGGCTACGGGTCGCCACCGAGACCATGAGCCAAGTGCGCGACCAGGAGCGAGCCGCCCTGTCCCGCGAACTCCATGACGCGGTGGCCAGCGGCCTAGCACTGATCTCGATGGAGACCACCAGCGTCGAAGAGTCCACCAACCCCGACGAACTACGCGGAGCGCTGACGACAGTGCAACGGGTCTCCCGAGACACCTCCGCCGAACTCCGCCTACTGGTCAGAACACTGCGGGAACCAGCCAGCCAGGCAACACCCTCGACGTCTCCGCTGGCAGACGACCTCGCAGACGGCAGCCTCGCGGCCGTCACCCACCACCTCGTCGGAGCGCTCACCGACCGCAGCTACCAGACCACCACCAACCTCATCGGACTCGACGACATCGCAACCGCGGACCTACTCCCCACCGTGCTCCACACCTACCTGCGGATCGTCCAGGAAGCAGTCACCAACATCATCAAGCACGCACCGCCACAAGCCAACTGCCAAGTCTGGGCCCGCGCAGCCGGACCAACCCTGCGATTCACCATCACCAACGACCTGCCAGCGCCGGGATCATCAACCCCTCATACCCCCACCGGTGTCGGACTGAGCGGGATCCAAGAACGAGCAGTTCTCACCTCAGGCTTCGTCTTCTACGGACCACAAAACGGCCAGTGGATCGTCGATGCAGCACTGCCCCTCAGGCCCACCGACGTCGTCTAGAAACTAGCGTGCCGAGAGATCATCCAGCGACAGCGACGGGTTAACAAGCCCCAACTCATAACAGCGGATCAGGGCCTGAACCCGATCATTGACACCCAGCTTCGTGGTGATGTGGCTCAGGTACGTCTTCACCGACCCCTCAGAAAGGAACATCCGCTGAGCGATCGCACGGTTACTCAACCCACGAGCAAGCCAACCAACCAACTCTCGCTCCCGGCCCGTCAGATCCACCGACCCAGCAGGCAAGACAACCTTGATCGACCCATCCCGCAGATCATCGGTAGCGCACTCGGCCAACAACCGAACCAGCGCAGGCGAAATCGCGAACCGGCCATCCTCACCCAACACCGCCAGCATCGCCTCACGCAACTCAGTCCGCGAGAAGTCCTTCAAGATGTAGCCACTCGCCCCAGCCCGGATCATCGGCAGCACATGACTGGCCGTGGGATGGGCAGTCAGCGCCACCACCTTCGTCTCAGGGACCAGCCTCACTATCTGGCGGGTGGCCTCGATGCCTGTCATCCGCGGCATCTCGATATCCATCAACACCACGTCCGGACGCAACTCGGTGCACGACTCGATGGCTTGCTTGCCGTCAGCCACCTCACCGACGACCACGAACTCTTCGTACTGGTCAACAATGCGCAGCAACGCCCTCCGCATCCGCGGATCATCCTCAGCAAGAAGCACACTGTGGGTGGTTGCCATCTCAGTGTTCTGAAGCCCTAACGACTCTGCCACCACGCCACCTCCCGCCAACCCTGCCACCAGTATCGTGCCAGCCCCACACCTCGCTCGGGAGGGAATTGCAGAGCTGTCCACGGGAGCTGTTCTGCCAGACGGCGCAACTCCCTCAGCGTAATAGCACAACTGTTCCACTCCCGATGAATCGGGCCGCGCCGCGGTTTGCTCGCTCCTCCGAGTAGCTCGGGCCGCCATCCATGACGGCCAGCTGAATCAGCCGGCGGCTGTTCTAGACGAAAGTTGATGGTGCGTTCGTGCCCGGCGGGCATTGAGTAGACGCATGACGACCAAGCTGATGCGTCACTTCGCTCACTAGACCTACAGGAGACCCTGTGAAATCAAACCAACACGGGCGTCGGCGGCTCGGATCAACAGTTGTCGGATGCGGCCTGGCAGCTCTCTTTGTAGCGTTGCTTCCACCGTTCACGGCGTGGGCTGAGGCCGACAACTCTCCCCCGACCGACTGGATCGTGGCGACCGCCGCAGAGGCGAAATCGCTCGAGCGGGGTGACGACTCGGTGATGGACAAGTACTACGATGAGGAATCGGGTGAGTTGCTGCCACGGATGGCACCCGCGGGGTCGGTTCAGCCGAATCCCCACATCTGCAGCCTCAAGGTGGCTGACGTTCACTGGCGCGAGTCGAGCGGTTACACCAAGATTGGATTCAAGCCGACAACGAAGTGCGAGACCAAGCCGGTCGGGATCAGCTACACCAACGAACTCGAGAAACACATGGTCCTGGGAGTCTGGAAGTCCGAGTGGAGCGGGTTGTACATCCTCAAGGCGAAGGATCTCACCGCTACCACTACCAAGAACGGCTTCATCTACAAGGACATCAGCAAGAAATGTGACAACACCTTGAGCACCGACTGGCGTGGAAAAACGTCCTCGACACTGAAGGCCAGCAACGGAGTGACCTACTACGCGCGCCAGTACAGTCCGCATGTGTTCACCGCCGCCTGCGGCACCTAGTCCATGCTGATTGCGAGCTTGCTGGTGGCCGAGGGTCCGCCGTCGACCCTTCCGGGGTGGCAGCGGGCCCTCGGTCGTGCAGCGTCCGCAATGCCTCCGTGGCCACTTGGCCCAGTACCGCTCGCTGCTCCACTCCCGGCGCTGTCTGATGCAGAGCTTCGCCAGATGCTCACCCCGGAAGTGATCAATGCGTGGACGGCGGGTATGGACACCGCCCAGACCGAGTTCGTCCGCGACGAGTTCAAGCCGGGGTACCGGGACGCTGTCGTGACCGTCGACCCGTCCGTATCTCGCTGGTGGACCGTCCCAGTGCACGGTGATCGGAGCGGTCGGATCAGCACGGTTCTGGGAACCACACGAGGCCCCTGGCTCGGGACTCCGTGTGTCGGCGCTTTCGGAGAGGAGGATTCGTCCTTTGACAGCCCCTGGGCAGACGAACACGCTCACAAAGACCCGGATGCCATCGCCGAAACGTCAGCAAGTCTCGGCCTACGATGGCGCAAGCTCGACAGCTGCATCGACCAACCCCGCGTCTTCGAGATAACCAGCACCGAAGACTGGATCACTCTCACCAACTTCTTTCCACATGTGACGCACATGCGACAGTTGTCTCGTCATGGGCGACAAGCCAGCACGCCATGGCGATCATGGCTTCCCCCCGAGACGCTGTTCGTCGAACCCGACTGGGCGGCTGTTGCCACTCAGTACGATGCCGTCCACCTCACGCAACTCGCCTATGTCACAGCGGCATACACCCCGATCCATTGCGACCAGGGCCTCTCACTGATCACCGGCTGGGGGCCGGACCAGACGCGCTGGCTCACGGATCCACGACCAGAGATCTGAAACAGCTAGTCACTCGACCAGCCCGTGGCACCAACGTCTCGGACCTTCAAGAAGAGTCCTGCCTCAGCGGTTCCTGCCTTCCGCAGCGCCACGCCAACATCAGCGGGGTCCTGCGACATCACGGTATCGGGCTGGCGGTGTCGCGCTGGCAGTGTCCTGATGGCAGTCGGGACGGCGGGACTCGAACCCGCGATCTCCTGGACCCAAAGCGGGCGCCCTAGCCACTGAGCTACGTCCCGTTGATGGTCCGATGCGCTGCGGGCTGGAACCGCCCTGCGCTGCCATGCCTGGCGTCGCGACGGCCCCGGTCCAGCAGACGCCACCCAGTGGTCGAACCTGATCGAACACAGATCTTGAGTCCTGCGCGGAGACTGCGGAGGATGAGGGGGTCGAACCGCCACGCCCTTCCCGGGCAGGCTTTTGCCAAGACCGCTGCCATCACCAGTCGGCTGGATCCTCCAGGATGTGCCCGTCTCGACCGATGCCGGTCAGCTGTCAGTACAGGCCGACCCGAAAGCCAACCCCGGTTCGAGCCCGAACGGTCGTCAGAATTCCCGAACCCGCTAGGTCTTTCTCGCCACTGGTCGATGGGGCTGGAGGAGGAACCGGTCAGCGTGAGGCTGCCTGGCATGCCTCGTAAGGTCAGATCCGACAGGTTTAGGGTGCATTCCAGGGTGGTTGTGACGGTGGCTGCCTGGCCGACTCTGGTGTCGAAGCCGGAGCGGTCGGTGGTGACCCTCGCCCCGCCCGCACAGAGCGTGCCTTGGTTGGTCAGGGTCGCGTTGATGACTGAAAATCTTGGCGGACAAGTATGCGCCCGCAACGGTCACGGTCACCTACTCCTATGTGTCGACGATCCTGAAGGATGCGGTACAGAACCGCCGCATTCCGCGCACGCCGTGGGTTGGGATCAAGGTGCCGGAGATCGTCAAGAAGCGGGTCGTGCCGCGAACCACTGACCAGGTGATGGCGGCGGCGAAGGCGGCCAGCGATCGCTTGTACGCAGCCGTGATCCTTGCCGCCGGCACCGGAATGCGTCGTAGCGAGGTGCTGGGCCTCACCGTTGACCGGGTGCAGTTCCTTCGACAGAAGATTGTGGTCGATCGACAACTGGTTGGCCTGGACGAGGGGGAGCCAGTGTTCGGCCCACCGAAGACGAAGACCAGCATCCGGACGATCCCCCTGGCGGAGTCAGTGGCGAAGGCACTGGCCCAACACATGGAGAAGTACCCGCCAGGGACCGAGGGGGATCGTGTTCACCACCTACCGGCGTAACCCATGGCGACGGGAGACGTTCGGCCACGAGTGGAAGGACCGCATGGACGCGGCGAAGCTCGCAGGTTTCGCCTTTCACGAGTTGCGGCACTACTACGCGTCGCTGCTCATTCGCCACGGAGAGAGCGTCAAGACCGTGCAGGCGAACCTCGGCCATAAGTCAGCCGAGGAGACCCTGAACACCTACGCCCACCTGTGGGAAGACGCGGACGATCGGAGCCGCGCCGCGGTCCATGCGGCCCTGAAGCTACCCTCGGCGGAGTCCGCGCCGGACTACTCACGGACTACCGCCGAGGGCACGCCCTATCTGGCCTAGTCAGGGCCAGATAGGGGGACGAGTCGGCCTGTAAGCCGGATCCTGTGGTTCCGAAGAACCGGTGATCATCCATCTGCGACGGCTGTTGCCAGCCGCCTTCGCCTTGCGGCGTGCGACCTACCCGGGCGCCTCGCGCGAGCCACGCTCTGTTCGGGAACTGCGTTCCCAGGGACTCAATCGGTTCGGGGAATCGCACCAGGTGCGGTCCCGCTCACCTCAATCGCCCTCACGGCGCCCGCGGGCCTGATCCGAGGACCGGGCCCTTCTTGGTCTTGCTCCAGGTGGGGTTTACCGAGCCGTCCCAGTCGCCTGGGACGCTGGTGGTCTCTTACACCACCGTTTCACCCTTACCCCGGCTCGCACCGGGGCGGTCTGTTCTCTGTGGCACTTTCCCGCGGGTCACCCCGGGTGGGCGTTACCCACCACCCTGCTCTGTGGAGTCCGGACTTTCCTCAGCCTGACGGCCGCGATCACCTGGCCCACTCGCCAGTGCCAGTCTAGATCAAGACTCCGGCTCGTCGACATCGGGTGGCCATGGCCCTGAGGTGCGACTTCCGTCATAGCGACCGAAGGTGGCGATGCCGTTACGACGCAAGGGTGGCGAACCGGACGGCGCCGGTCAGCAGGTCGGCAGCCACCAGGGTGGCCTGCACCTGTTCGCCCAGGGTGAGGCCTTCGCCTTTGATCGCCGCTTCGACCGCGGGATCGATCAGCTGGATGATGCCGTCGTTGTCCTCCGGATCGGCTTCCAGCACCGTCCCGGTGAAGGTCTCACCCAGCCGGGGTGCCAGCACCATCGCCTCCACCAGGTCGACGATGCCGCGCTCGTACTTGCGAGCGCGACGGTTGCTGTCGTCCATCTCGCCGGGCAGTGAGGGCAGCGCCGCGGCTACCCAGTCCGGCACGGTTTCCCCGGCGCACAACGCGACGCAGATCTCGCCGGCGTAGCGATCGACCAGCCGGCGCAACGGCGCCGTGCAGTGGGCGTAGGGGGCGGCGATCGCGGCATGCTCGGCTTGCGCCGGCAGCTCGCCGTCGAAGGCGGCATAGCCCGCCCCGCGGAAGAGCAGCGTGCAGGCGTTCAGCATCGCCGCGTGCCGAGGCTGGGACGGATCGAGGCTGCGGACGAAGCCCGGGTAGTCGAGGCTGTGCGGCCACCGGATGCCGAGCGCGGCGGCCGTCCTGCGGAGCTTGCCCAACCCGGAATCCCGGGCCGGCGGCAGGGTCCGCAGGATGCCCACCCCTCCGTCCAGCATGATCCGGGCGGCCGCCATGCCGGTGGCCAGCGACAGCTGTGCGTTCCAGGTCTCGATCGGCAGCAGCGCCCGGAAATCCAGCTCCCAGACCGACGACGCCCCAGCGGCGAGCCGAGCTTGCTCGGGCTCGTTCGAGGGCAAGGAAGGTCTTGACGAGCTAAGCGAGGAGTAGCTATGGCCGGTGGTGACGACCTCCTGCTCGGGAACCGGAAGGCTCACGCCCCCACGCGCCGCCTCCTGCTGCACCCGCAGCAGGCCGACCTCACGCAACAGGACGAGTTGCTCGTCCTCCGACCCCGCGTCCAGCGCCTCCTGCGCCTCGGGGTAGGCCCATTGCCTTCGGCTGCGCACCTGGGCGCGCGCCACCTGCATGGCGGTGGTCGCCCCGGCGGAGTCGAACTCGATCTCCCAGACCAGCGCCGGACGCACCTGCCCCGGCAGCAGACTGGCAGCGCCCTCGGCCAGCACCGGCGGATGCAACCCGACCCGGTGGGTGGGTGCGTAGAAGGTCTGCCCGCGGGCGTGGGTCTCGGCGTCCAACGCCCCACCGGGAAGGACGAAGGCCGTCACGTCCGCGATCGCATACCGCAACAGATAGCCATTCGCCCGCCGGGAGAGGTGGAAGGCCTGGTCGAGATCGGTCGATCCCGGCGGGTCGAGGGTGACGAACGGAATGTCGGTGAGATCCCGGTCGGGCAGAACCGGGGATGCCGCCGCCGCTTCGGCTTCGGCCAGCGCCTCCTGCGGATACCCTCCCGGAATTCCCAGGGAGGAGCGCAACCGCCGCAGCCCTTCCCGCAGCGCAGGCGGCTCCTGTAGCCGTAGTGAGAACTGGCGAGCCGGCATCGTCGTCCCTTCCGAAGAGTGACGCCAGCCTATGGCCTCGACAAGAACGATCCCTGAGCCTGTCGAAGGGCCGGACCCGAAGCCCTCGAGGCGTTGGCAAGCTCAGCCATCGCTGGTGGCATCGCCGAATCAACCGCGGTTCCTACGTGGTACGGCGGACCAGCACCGGCCGTGCGGGGATGCAGACCGTCGCCACCAGCGCGGCAACCAGCGGGGTCGACACCACGAGGACGGCGGCTATCTGCCAGGGGATCACCAGGATCGGGCCGACCACCGGAGAGTTGCTGGTGGCAGACAACGCCATGGGGATGCCGGCCAGCAGCCCGATCCCCACACCGGTCAGGGTGCCGAGCAGGGCCAGGACGGCCGCCTGGGCGGTGGCTACCTGACGGTTGAGCCGAGGGCTGGCGCCGACCGCGGCGAAGGTCGACAGGAAGGGTCGCTGTTCGGCGGTGGCCAGGATGGTGGCCATGGCCGCAGCGATCACCGCGAGCAGGGCAAGGAACGCGGTCATCGTCCAGACGTAGGTGTCGATCGCGCCCCGGTAGTGGCCGCGTTCGACCCAGATCCCCCAGTTCGGGTCATCGATCGCGGCGTTCAGGCGCTGCTCCAGCTCAGGGCCGATCGGGCCTGCGGGATCGACCACTCGCAGTACCTCGTTGGTCAGCGCGAGCTGATACTTCGCGGCGATCTCGGTCGTTGACACGGCACCGAACCGCCCGCTGGAGGCACCCCGGTCGATCAACTCCGAACTCACCGCGAGCGCCGGGAGGTCGAAGGTGCGGGGTTGGTGGGTGAAGCCGTCCCAGACGAGATAGCCGAGACGCAGCCGACCGTCGATCAGTTCGTTGACTCCGACTCGCATCGGGTGGTCAGGAGAGGAGGTGTCGACCAGGATCCTTCCCTCCCGCAGCGCCGCCTGCTGCTCCGCATCCAGGTCGAACAACCAGACCAGGTCATCGAACCCGGCCACGAAGATGGCCCGATCGTCGTTGCCGAGCGATCTGCACTCCGGCAGCACATCGCCGTCCAGGATGTCCGCACCGCAGCCGGGTCGCAGCGCGGTGATCGCCGCGATGTCCTCGGCATCGGGCTCCGGCGCCACACCGTAGCTCTCGGCGACCACCGCCACGCGGAGGGTGGGGTCGACCGAGGCGATCGACTGCGTCATGCCCTCGGTGGTGCGGACGTTCGACCAGGCCTGAGCCTGGCCCAGCGGCATCTGCAGGATGTTCTTGCGGGCGATGTCGGCGTCGATGCTGGCAACCATGGTCCACACCACCCCCAGCAGCAGCGTGCCGGCCAGGATCGCCGCGACGGTAGCCGTGGCCCGGCCTCGCTGGCGTCCGAGATCACGCAATGCCATCCGCAGCACCACCGGTGCCGAGCCTGCCAACTGGCCCACACCGTCCAGAAGCGACGGCAGGACGAGCAGGACACCGGCCACCGTGACGACAAGGGAGCCGAACCAGACGGCGAAGGAGACCTGCGTGTCGAGCGCGTCCAGCGGGGCTCCCGCCCAGGTGCCGGCCAGGCCGAGTACCAGCAGCGCCAGCCCCCACCACCGCGCACGCTTCACTGGCGGCCGCGAGCGGGCGCTGCCGCGCAGCGCCGCAACCAGATCGAGTCGTCCGAGTCCGCGGGTGGGGACGAGCGCCGCGACCAGTGCGGTGAGGATCCCGAGCACCAGGACGACGGCGACGAACAGCGGCACCTCCAGCGGGCCGTACAGCTGGGTGGGATCGGACGACAGGAACTGCCACGCGACCGCCCCGACCCCGAGGCCCAGGGCGACGCCCACGCCCGCGGCCGTGGAACCGAGCAGCACGGCCTGGCCGAGAGCCAGCCGGCGCAGGTGACGGACGCTCGCTCCGTTCGAGGCGGCGAGCGCCAGGGCGCGGCGCTGCCGGGCGGCGCCGATGGCGAAGGCCGGACCGACCATCAGCGCGACCTCCAGCAGTGCGCCGGTGCCGATCACCCCGCCGTAGGAGACCCGCAGGTCGCCGGTGATGCCGCCGCCCGCATCGGACTCGGCAGCGATGCCGCGGCTGGTGGTCTCGAAACCGTGCTCGGCGAACCGGACGGCATCCTCCCAGACAATCGGGGTGTCGCCGACCAGCAGGAAGCTGCGATCCCGGGCTCGTCGATCGGGCACTGTGACGAGCCCGATCACGGTGTCGAGCCGGGCCTCAGCGGTGCCCACGACCTGCCGGGTCACCGCGACGGCATCGCCGCCACGCAGGGTGATCGTCCCAGTGGCGGGCAGGCCGCGGCCGGTCCAGGCCGGGGTGACCAGCACCTCGTCCTCGGTTTCGGGGAACCGCCCTCCGGTGAGCCGGACCATGCCGGCGGCGGCGGCTGCGTCGGAGTCGATGCCGAGCAGGTCAACGATCTCACCGGTGCCGTCGACCGACGCCTCGGCCACCGTGAGGACGTAGGCCGGCTGCCCCGTCCAAGCCGTGATCGCCGTCTGCTGCTCGTCGAGCGATTCGCCCCAACCGGGGATCGACAGCGGGGGTTCGGCGAGCGACAACGGATCTGTCGCGTAGCGAACCTCCTGCGGCAGCACGGCGTGCAGGTACTGATCAATGTCCGGCTCGAACCGGATGCCCGTCCAGGTCAGCCGGGCCGACGCCTCCCCCAGCCGCTGGTCGAGAAATTCCGAGGGCGCGATGTCCTGCGAGGCCAGGATCACCTGACTGGCGCAGATCGCCGCCACCGGCAGGCAGATCATCAGCCAGACGAAGGCGCTGCGTCCGACGTCGCGGCGCACTTCGCGACGGGCCATCCGCAGCGCGAGCCGCCAGCCGGCCAGCCAGTCGCCAGCGGGGCCCCCGCGGCGTCGTTCGGGGGAGCGCAGCGGAGGATGAGGACGTCGTGGGGTGCTCATGCCAGCCTCCTGACCAACGACGGACGCGCGGGAACCGACAACGCCGCCACCCCGGCGGCAACCGGCGGGATGCCGATCACCAGGGCTGCGGCCAGCTGCCAGGGCAGCGCCAGCACCGGGGTGATCAGCCCGAGGTGGCTGGTGGATGCGATCGCCAGCGGTGCGCCGATCGCCAGGCCGATCGCCACCCCGAGCACGGAGCCGACCAGGCCCAGCAGCCAGGCCTGCGCCGAAGCCAGCCGGCGGCTCAGCCCGGAGTCGGCCCCCACTGCGGCGAAGGTTCCCAGAAAGGGACGCAACTCCGCCACGCCCAGCACGGTGGACATGGCCGCCGCCACGATCGCCAGGAGAACCAGGGTGCCGGTGATCCCCCAGACCAGCGGATCCACGGACGGCTGCCAGCCCCGCTCGACCTCGATCGTGAAGCCGGCGGGTTGCAGCGCTTCCGCCAGCCGCGCTTCGAGGTCGGCGCTGATCGGACCGTCGGAGAACACCTGAAGTCGCCAGCCGCCCAACGCCCAGTTGCGCGCCGCGGCAGTGTCGGTGGTCATCAGGGCGCCGATGCGATGTCTCGAAGCCCCCCGCTCGATCACTTCTGGCGGCACTACGAGCGCCGGCACCTGCTCGATTGCTGCCACCTCGCTGGGAGCAAGCTCGTCGTCGTAGCGAACAAAGCTCACCTCGTCGTCCTCCACCACCGTGCTCGAGGCGTGGTAGCGAGAGGCGCCAAGCGGTCCCGAGCTGGTGTCGACCAGCAGCCGGCCGGCACGGAGCGCCTGCGACTGGTCGTCGCTCAGCTCGAAGAGCCGGTCGAGACTATCGGCCGGCGCTGCGAGAATGCCCTCTCGGGGACCGGCAGAACCGCCTCGGAGGCCGGTGCAATCCAGCGGGGTCTCCTCCTGGAAGATCGTGGCCGGGTCGCAGCCGGGATTCACGTTGATCAGCGTCTGGTACTCATCCAGTTCGTCCTCCGGTTGCCAGCCCTGCACCCAGGCGGTCGGCGTGGTGAGCAGGCTGTCGTCAACGTCAGCCACGATCGCCGCCGCACGACCGAGGGTCTGCTCGGCCCGGGCCCAGTTGCGGAAGGTGACGCTCGCCTGGCCGTAGGGCAGATCCGGCCTGTATTCCAGGGCCGCCTCCGCCTGCGAGCTGGCCATGACCGTCCAGATCACGCCCAGCACGACGCCCCCGGCGGTGATCGCAGCGACCGTCGAGGCGGACCGCCCCCGCTGCCGCGAGGTCTCGCGCAGGGCCAGCCGAGAAGCGACCGGCGCCCGTTCGCCGAGTCGACCGAGCGAGCCGAGCAGGGCCGGCACCACCAGTAGCGAGCCGCTCACCACCGCGACCGCGCCGGTGCACCAGATCACGAACGCCCACGCCGAGGCGTCAGGCTGGACGACCGTCCCGACCAGCCAGGCGAGCCCCAGCCCACCGACGATCAGAACGCTGCCCAACCGCGGCACGGTACGGCGACCGGCCGCCGAGCGCAGGCTCCCCCGCAGCGTGGCAACCAGGTTGAGCCTGCCCAGGCCGCGGGCGGCCACCAACGCGGACGCCACCGCCGCCACCACCGCCAGAACGCAAGCCGCCACCAGCTGAACCACCGGTACTTCCAGTGGTCCGTGGAGCTGCGTCGGATCGGAGCTCAATAGCGGCCAGACCCCGACGCCGGCGGCCGTGCCGACCACGGTTCCGATCAGTGCCGCCGAGATGCTGAGCAGCACCGCTTGGCCCAGCGCCACCCGCCGCAACTGGGCCGGAGTCGCCCCGTTGACCGCTGCCAGCGCGAGATTCCGCCGCTGCCGCGCCGCGCCGATGGCGAAGGCCGGGCCGGTTACCAGCGCCACCTCCAGCAGCGCGGCCGCGGCGATCAAAGCCGCCAGGAAGGCTCGTCCTGCCTCCGCCAGGCCAGGATCGCGCGCCCACTCCGGCGGGTTGGCCGCCAGGTGGGCACTGGCGGTCTGGAAGCCGTGGTCGGCGAACCGCATCGCGTCCTCCCAGGTCACCGGACGATCGCCGGTGAGCAGGAAGGTCGCTCCGTCGGGCGATGGCGTGGTCGCCCCGATCAAGTCCGGAACGCCCTCATAGGTGACCTGGGCAGCGCCCACCACGGCCACCTCGAATGGGCGGTCGGCATCGTCCCGCAACCGCAGACCGCCGCTGGCCGGCAGCCCGTTCGCCAGGCCGGCGGGGGTCACCAGCACCTCGCCCGGGCGGGCTGGAAGCCGGCCTTCGGTCAGCTGGACCACCCCGGCAGCGTCCGGCCGGCTGGTGTCGACTCCCAGCGTCAGCACCAGCAGCCCATTGGCGCCGATCGACTCCGACCAGGTGATGGCCAGGGCCGGCTGCCCGGCCATGGCGGCCACCGCATCCTCCTGTTCGGCGGGCGATTCACTCCAGCCGGCCAGGCGTGCGGCGGGACGTCCCTCGCCGTCGTCCCACACCCGCAGCGTGCCGACGCCGTCGAACTCGCGTCCGCCGTCGAAGCCGACGAAGTTGAGCGCCGCCTGACCGTCGGCCAGCTGCAGACCGAGGCGTTCACGCTCCGACAGATCGTTCGAGGCCACTACCACCTGCACGGCGCAGATCACCGCGACGGGGAGTGCGATCATGCACCACACGAAGGCGATGCGCGCCCGGTCCTGTCCGATCTCGCGGCGGGCCATCCGCAGTGCCGTGCCCCAGCCGTTCCACCAGGTACGCAGTCGGCTCATCGGATTGCGCGGGCGGGTTCGCGGGCGGTCGTCCCGTCCACCACGACGCCGTCACGCAGGTAGATCACCCGGTCCGCCCACGCGGCGTGGCGCGCTTCGTGAGTGACCAGCAGGCCGGCGGCGCCGGCGTCACAGCGGGCGCGCAGCACGGCCAGCACCTCCTCCCCCGTCACTGAGTCGAGCGCGCCGGTGGGCTCATCGGCCAGTACCAGGCGGCGCTGGCCGATCAGCGCCCGGGCGATCGCCACCCGCTGCTGCTGACCGCCTGAGAGCTGGTCGGGGAAGCGGTCGGCGAGGCCGGTCAGGCCCAGGTCCTTCAGCGTGGCGCGGGCCTCCTGACGGGCGGCCAGCGCAGGCTCACCGTCCAGTTCGAGAGGCAGCGCGATGTTCTCGGCAGCGGTCAGCGAGGGGATCAGGTTGTAGTCCTGGAAGACCACGCCGATCCGGCGGCGGCGCAACTGGGCGAGTTCGGCCGCACTCAGGTTCGCCAGCGACTGGCCTGCGATCTCGACATCCCCGCTGGTCGGACGATCCAGCGCACCCGCCAGGTTGAGCAGGGTGGACTTGCCCGAACCGGAGGGACCCATCACCGCCACCAGCTCGCCCGTCTCCACCTCAAGCGAGATGCCGCGCAGGGCGTGGACGGCGGTCTCTTCGCTGCCGTGCACCCGGGTGACATCGAGCAGCCGCAGCACCGCGGGGTTCATCGCCGCACCTCCGCGACCTCGTCCGCGGGCATGACCGCCACCGGCGCCAGCCTGCCGAAACGGGCCACGCTGGCCTCCACCTGGTCGAGCCAGCGAATCTCGGCTTCGGCGGCGAACAGCTGGTGCTCCACCACCATCAGCCAGGCCAGGTCGGTGACCGGGTCGATCGACTGCTTGACCCGGGTGAGTTGCTGCAGCCGGTGCATGGTGGCCGAGCGCTGCGCCTGTGCGACGGCCGCGGAGTCGACCTCAGCGCTGGTGATCGCGATCGCCAGCTTGATCACCAGCTCCTCGCGCGGGGTGTTCTCGCGGTCCACCGGGGTCTGCCACCAGCGCTCGACCTCGGCGCTTCCCTCGGCGGTGAGCGCGTAGTGGATCCGTCCCTCGTCGTCGGCAGCCTGCTGGACGACCAGGCCGTCCCGCTCCAGCCGGTCGAGGGTGGTGTAGACCTGCCCGACGTTCACCGGCCACGTCCCACCGGTGCGCGTCTGGAACCTTGCCTTCAGCTGCGCCCCGTAGCGGGGACCCTCTGCCAACAGGGCCAGAATCCCGTTCCGCACTGACATGGCCACTCCTACATACTCGGTATCATTGCTCGCCAGTCACTATATACCGAGTATCTATTGAAAGAGCCGTCAGGGAAGCCTGCGTGTCACTCGGGAGGGCTCCTCCACAGCCCTTCGTCGCGACACCCAGAGGACGGCCGCGCCGACCACGGCGAACAGCGCGGCGATCGCAGCGCTGTACCCGGCGACGACGCCGTACCCCTGGGCGGGATCGAGGAAGGGATAGGGCACCCAGCCATCGGTGGCCCCGCGGATCAGCACGGTGACCGTCCAGACGATCGGGTAGAGGAGGATCACCCACAGCGAGGACAACGACAGCCGCACCCGGTCGCCGATCAGCACCCAATCGACCACCGCGGCCACCGGCGAGACGACGTGCAGCACGAGGTTTGCCCACGGCAGCGGGACGCCACCGGGTGCTCCCAATGGCGCCAGCAGCACGGCGTACACCAGCCCGACGATCACCAGGCAGGTCGTCGCGACCGCCCCGAGCAGGCTCAGACCGACGCCCCGGGGACGGCCGCGGAAGGCGAGCGCGCCGGCGATGAGCCACGATGCCGAGGCAATCAGGTTCGACTGCACCGTGAAGTAGCCGTACATGTTGAAGGGATTGACCGGCCCGCGCGACAGTGCCTCGACATGCGTCGCGAGCACCGCGACCACGATCACCGCGCCGACGGCGATCCGCGCGCAGCCGACAGCGCGCATCCCTGACCCTTCTGCCACCGACCCAGGCTAAGCCCAGATCCACCGACCTGCTACGCGACCCCTTAGGGCGCTGGATACGGCCTATCTGGATGACCTCAGTGAGCCATCCACGACCACTCGGCACCCGGCCGGTCAGCGACGCGTCCGAGGGCTGCCGTCGAGCGCGGCGTTCACCAGGCCGTCCGCAGCCTTGTTCTCGGCGCGGGGCACCCACGTCCAGGTGACCTGCACCGGCCGCAGCCGCTGGGCCTTCAGCGCCAGCGGCTTCATAGCGGGGTGCTTGACCTTCCAGCGTCCGGCCATCTGCTCGATCACCAGCTTGGAATCCATCCGGACGTCCACCGCCGCACCGGGGTCGATCGCCCGGGCCATCTCCAGGCCGGCGATCAGGCCGGAGTACTCGGCCACATTGTTGGTGGCCACGCCCAGGGTCAGTCCCTCGCTGTTGAGCACCTCGCGGGTCTCCGCGTCACGGACCAGCGCGCCGTAGGCCGCCGGCCCAGGGTTGCCGCGCGAACCCCCGTCCGCCTCGACGATCAACCGCCGTCCAGAGGTCACCGGCGCGGGTGCCGGCTCATCGTCGTCGAAGATGGACGGCCCGGATTGCCGCACGATGGGCGGACGCGCCATCAGTCGGCCTCGCGAACCAGGATCCGGTCGCACTCCTCGCAGCGCAGCACCTCGTCGGCCGCAGCCGAATGGTAGGCGGCCAGCGCCGACGCCGTTGCCTCCAACTGGCAGGCCCCGCAGCGCCGGCCCTGCAACGCTCCCGCACCCACGCCGCCGTTCCGCTCGGCTATACGTCCGTAGAGGGCAACCAGCTCCGCCGGGAGTTCCGCTGCGATCGTCTCGCGGGCGGTCCGCTGCTGTGCCAGGTCGGCGTCGATCACCGCGGTCTGCTCGTTACGACGTGCGATCAGTGCGCGCAGCGAATCCTCGATCTCGGTCCGCTCGGTGACCAGCATCGTGTGCTTCCCGGTGGCGGCCTCGTGGCTCTCCATCACCTCAAGCTCGACATCCTCCAGGTCGGAGATCCGGCGCTTGAGGTGCTCGATCTCATCGATCAGCGCCGTGAGTTGCTTGCCGTCCGTCACGGTCCCGGAGTCGACGCGCTGCTGGTCGCGAGCCAGCCGCTCGCGCACCGGCACCAGGTCCGCCTCGGCCTTCTGCAGGTCGAGTTCGAGGTCGCCCACCACGGTGTTCGCGGCGACGATCGACTCGCTGAGCTGGGCACGGGTCTTCTGGCCCTCCGCGATCTGGGCGTGCTCAGGCAGCGCCTTGCGGCGGTGTTCCAGCTGGGCGATCGCCGTGTCGATGGCCTGCAGGTCGAGCAGCCTGCGTTGCGCCTGCGGAGCAGCCAACATCTCGCCTCCTTGTGTTGTGGGACGACTCTACCGGCCCAGCCGGGTGACCGCTCCGCCACTCCACTCCCACCCACAGCGAGGGCCAGCCCCACCCACCGAAAGCCAGCCTTGGACGCTGGCCCCCGGACACTAAGGCTGGCCCTCGGCGAGGGTTGGGCCGGCGGGGTCCGCACGCGGACAGTAAGGATCCGAATAGGCTGGGATGCGTGACTGAGCAGCCCACCGAACTCCCCAACCGGCAGACCCCGTTCTCCGAACCCTTCAAGCGGTTCATCTGCGAAGACTGGGCGCCGTACCCCGCCGAGTTGCCCGAGCCACTGCCCGCGACCGCGTGGACGGCGGCTCGCCGCGAAGCCATCGCCGCCCGATTCCCCGGGGAGCGGCTGGTGATTCCCGCCGGGGCGTTCAAGGTCCGCTCCAACGACACCGACTTCCGCTACCGTGCCCACTCGGCCTTCGTCCACCTCACCGGCCTGGGTGGCGATCGCGAGCCGGACGCCATCCTGATCATCGAGCCGGGCGGAGAGGCCGCCCTCTACTTCAAGCCGCGCGCCCCCCGCACCGACCCCGAGTTCTACGCGGATGCCCGCTACGGCGAGATGTGGGTTGGCCAGCGCGAGTCGCTGGACGAGATGGCCGCTCTGACCGGCCTGCGCGTCGTGCCGATCGACGGGCTGCACGCGGCGCTCGCCGCCGGGGTGCCGGACATCCCGCTGCGCATCGTCCGGGACGCCGACGAGGCCCTCACCGCCCGGGTCGACGCCCTGCGGACCGCGTCCGAGGCGGATGTCGCCGCGGCGACGCCACGTGACAACGAACTCACCATCGCGCTCAGCGAGCTGCGCCTGGTCAAGGACACCTACGAGCTGGACGAGCTGCGCGAGGCCTGCCGAATGACCGCGACCGGATTCGAGGCCGTGGTCGCCGATCTGCCCGAGGCCGTTCGGCGCGGCCGCGGCGAGCGCTGGGTGGAAGGGGTCTTCGGGCTGCATGCCCGCCACCAGGGCAACGCGGTCGGCTACGACACCATCGCCGCCGGCGCCGATCACGCCACCACCCTGCACTGGATCCGAAACGACGGCGAACTCCGTCCGGGCGACCTGCTGCTGCTGGACGCCGGAGTGGAGGCCGAGTCGCTCTACACCGCCGACATCACCCGGACGTTGCCGGTCTCCGGCACCTACTCCCCCGCCCAGCGGAAGGTGTACCAGGCCGTCCTGGAGGCCCAGGCCGCCGGTTTGGCGGCCGCCAAACCCGGTGCCACCTTCTCCGATGTGCACAAGGCGGCGATCGCGGTGATCGCCCGCAAGCTCCAGGAGTGGGGCATCCTGCCGGTCACCGCCGAGGAATCGCTCGACCCGACCACCGGCGGCCAGCACCGCCGCTGGATGGTGCACGGCACCTCCCACCACCTCGGGATCGACGTCCACGACTGCGCCCAGGCCCGCAACGAGAACTACCGCGAGGGCACGCTCCGTCCCGGCATGGTGATCACCGTCGAGCCCGGCCTCTACTTCAAGAGCACCGACCTGCTGGTGCCCGAGGAACTGCGCGGCATCGGCGTCCGGATCGAGGACGACATCGCGATCACCGAGACCGGCTACGAGATGCTCTCGTCCCATCTCCCCCGCGACCCCGACGAGGTCGAGGCGTGGATCGCCGAGATCTGGTCCCGCTGACCTGGTACGCCGGCAACGGACCTGGTGTCCGACCCGGATCCCCACCTGCGGAGATGTCGGGTAGACGGCCCAGCAACGCCGCGGTGACGCGGACGCTCGATCACGGCTGGACCGACGCGTAACTGGTGGGAGCAGCAGACCGCGGGCCATCGGGCCGGCGCGGAAGCCGGGGATGGGGTCGGTCGCTCGCAACAACGGCGGCGTCATCCCGGCCCGGACGAGGGATCCCGGCGCGAGATCAGCCGGCTGCCAGGTACTTGTCCACCCGCTTGCGCAGCGAGCGGCTGAGGGCCGGCTCCTCCGCCATCGCCGCCAGCAGGTGCGGTTGGGTCGTCCCGGCGCGGAAGGCGTAGCCCACGGTGAAGTCGTGATCCGGGACCGAGACGATCTCGATCGGGTCGCCGGCGGAGACCATCCCGGGTTCGATCACCCGGAAGTAGGCGCCGGGCACCCCGTGCTCGGTGAACCGGCGCACCCAGTGCGGCTCGTCAACGAAACCCGCGAAGGTCGCGCAGGGAATCCGGACGCCGGTCAGCTCCAGCAGCACCTCGCCCACCCGCCAGCGCTCGCCGATCCGTGCGTTCTGGACGTCGGCGCCGACGGTGGTCAGATTCTCCCCGAAGCCACCGGCGGTCAGCGGGCGGCCCAGCTCGGCTTCCCAGTGGGCGTAGTCCTCGCGGGCGAAGGCGTAGACGGCCTGGTCGGCCCCGCCGTGATGCCTGAGGTCGGCGATCTCGTCCCCGACGACGCCGAGCGTCTCGATCCGGAGACGCCCGGCAACCGGTCGCTTGTCGATCCCGGTGCGCTTCAGCGCGCCATGCTCGGTCGGTTGGATCCGTCCGGTGCAGATCGCCTCAAGATGGGCCATGGGGTGAGCCTACGGGGCGATCGGCCCGGCCCTGCGCCAGCACAATCCGGGCGGAATCGGCCGGCTGAGTGGATACTCCACGCACGGCACCTCGATTGCCCGGTTTCTGCGGGACGCTGGCCGAGCCCCTCGGTCCGCGGGCAGAATCCGCGGAACGCGGCTCGCCCACTAGAGTGCTGCCGTCCGGCATGGTTGCCGGCACATCACCAACCAACGGGCGAGGGAGCTAAGGTGTCCGATCCGAAGCAGATCAAGGTTGTTCTCGACGAGGCCGAGATGCCGACGCACTGGTACAACATCGTCGCCGACCTGCCGACTCCCCCGCCGCCGCCACTGCACCCCGGCACCAAGCAGCCGCTCACCCCGGAGGATCTGGCGCCGCTGTTCCCGATGGGCCTGATCGCCCAGGAGGCCTCCACCGAGCGCTGGATCGAGATTCCGCAAGAGGTTCACGACATCTACCGGCTGTGGCGGCCGTCGCCGTTCTTCCGGGCCCGCCGGCTGGAGCAGGCGATCGGCAGCACGGCGCGGATCTACTACAAGTACGAGGGCGCCTCCCCGGTCGGCTCGCACAAGACCAACTCAGCCGTGCCGCAGGCCTACTTCAACAAGCTCGAGGGACGCACCCGGCTGACCACCGAGACCGGTGCCGGCCAGTGGGGTTCGGCGCTGGCCTTCGCCGCGCAGATCTTCGGCCTGCAGTGCGACATCTGGCAGGTGCGCTCCAGCTACGAGGGCAAGCCCTACCGGCACGTGCTGATGGAGACTTTCGGCGCCCATGTGGTGGCCAGTCCTTCGGAACTCACCCAGGCCGGACGGGCGCTGCGCGAGCAGTTCCCCGACACCACCGGCTCGCTCGGCATGGCGATCTCGGAGGCCGTCGAGGCCGCCGCGACCGACCCGAACGCCGCCTACTCACTGGGCAGCGTGCTCAACCATGTGCTGCTGCACCAGACCGTGATCGGTCAGGAGGCCGTCAAGCAGCTGGCGATGTTCGACGAGGAGTCGGCCGACTACGTCTTCGGCTGCGCCGGCGGCGGCTCGAACTTCGGCGGCCTGGCCTTCCCCTTCCTGCGGGAGAACCTCGAGGGACGCGCGGAAGCCAGGATCATCGCCTGCGAGCCCAAGGCCGCGCCGTCGATGACCGAGGGCGAGTACCGCTACGACTTCGGCGACACCGCGGGCCTCACTCCGCTGCTGAAGATGTACTCGCTGGGCTCGGACTTCGTCCCCGCACCGGTGCATGCCGGCGGCCTGCGCTATCACGGCATGGCACCGCTGGTCAGCCACTGCTACTCCGAGAAGCTGGTGGAGGCGATCGCCGTCCCGCAGCTGGAGGCATTCGAAGCGGGCGTGCTGTTCGCCCGCGCCGAGGGCATCGTCCCGGCGTCGGAATCGAACCACGCCATCGCGGGTGCGCTGCGCCAGGCCCGCGCCGCGGCCGAGACCGGGGAGTCCCCGGTGATCGTGATCGGCGTCTCCGGCTCCGGCCAGCTGGACCTGCCGGCCTACTCCGAGTTCCTCGCCGGTGAGATGATCGACGGCTGAGCTGACCTCACCCTTCCCGGCTGTCGTGCCGCGCCGGCGGTGACTCGAACGAGTCGCCAGCACAGCCCGCCTTCATGACGAGCAGCGGGACGAACGAGGCGTGGTTGAGGAACCCAGGACAGGGGCTCGACCACACCTTGTTCGGGTTGCATTCCAACAAGCTGGATCGACGGTCAGGTGGCGCGAGCGCCCACGTCCCTGAACGTGGAGGGGTCGTTGATCAGCGACCCCTCTCCGGGTCTCAGCCCCGCTTGGGCTCTTCCGGGGACGCGACGACGGGCGGCTCCTCGGTCTCGGGCGGGTAGCCGAGACCGGTGGGATGCTCGGACGGCACCTGGCCCGGAGCGGCCGGTGCTTGCGGGGCCTCGGGTGCCCAGCCGGCCGGCGGGTAACCCTGACCGGGCTGGGAGGGGTACGGCTGGCCGTACGGCGCCTGGGGTGGATACGGATAGCCGGCCGGCGGGTAGCTCGCCGGGTAGCCGGGCGGCGGAGCGACGGGAGGGTACCCGGGCGGCGGGTAGGCACCGCCGAAGTCGGCCGGCGGCGCGAGCCGCGGGTCGAACTGGGCCGCCCGGATGCCCGGCATCGCGGCCAGCAGTTCCCGTGCCTGGGCAGCGACCTTGTGCTCGCTGAGCAGTTCGTAGCGGGTGGCGACCGTCTGGCTCACCGAGGTGAAGTCACGCCTGCCCTGGCTCATCCAGTAGCCCAGCACCGAGAAGCCGATACCGATCACGATGCCGATCAGCAGCGCGGAGATGAACAACCCGACGAAGTTCTCTGGTTGGGTGAACAGCAGCATCAGGAAACCCACCAACAGGCCGGTCGAGATGCCGCTCTGCACACCCTGGCCGATCACCGTTCCCCAGGTGCGGCGGCCCAGCACCCGTTCGATCGAACGCAGGTCGGTGCCGACGATAGCCAGGTTCTGCACCGGGAACTGTGAATCGGCGAGGTGGTCGACGGCCTTCTGCGCCTCCTCGTAGGTGGCGAAGATCCCGATCGACTGCGGGAACTCCAGCTTGAACACCGCCGTGCGAGGATTCTGCTGGCTCATCAGGAAGCCTCCATTCCGGCCGCGCGCCCGCGGGCCACGATCGCCGCGGCGAGTTTCACCCCGGCTTCGTCCACCATCTCATCGTCCACCACGATCGCGCCGACCGCACCCCCGGCGACCGCGGTCGCCTCGGCGTAGGCCTGCTGGATCCGCAAGGCCCGCTCGAAGTCGTCCGGCCTGGGCGAGTACACCTGATTGCCGATCTCGACCTGCGCCGGGTGCAGCACCCACTTGCCGTCGTAGCCCAGGGCGGCGCTCAACTCGGCCGAACGGCGGAAGCCCTCGACATCACGGATCGCGACGAACGGCCCGTCGATCGCCTGCAACCCGTGGGCACGCGCCGCGACCAGGATCGACATCAGAACGTGGTGGAAGGCGTCCGCCGGGTAGCCGGCCGGCTGGGCGCCGACATTGAGCCCGCCCATGCCGAGGCTGGCCATGAAGTCGCCGGGACCGAAGATCAGGCTCGCCAGCCGGGGATTGGCCGCAGCGATCTCGCGGACGTGCAGCAGGCCGATGGCGTCCTCGATCTGCACCTCCAGGCCGATCCGCCCGATCGGCAGACCGGCGGTGTGCTCCACCTGGGTCAGCAGCAGGTCGAGCGCCTGCACCTGCGCGGCGGACTGGGTCTTCGGCAGTACCAGCGCATCGATCCGGGCACCGGCACCGGTGACCACCTCGATCACGTCCCCGTAGGTCCACGGGCTCTCCCAGCCGTTCACCCGGACGGTGACCAGCGGAGCCGCGAACTCCCCGGTGTTCAGCGCCTCGACGATCCGGGCCCGGGATTCGACCTTCACCGCGGGCGCCACCGCGTCCTCCAGGTCGAGGAAGAGCGCATCGACGCCCAGGCCCCGGGCCTTGGCGATGAAGCGATCGGACGAGCCGGGGACGGCGAGCACGGTACGACGGGTGGCGGTCACAGGCCCCAGCCTACGGCTTGGCGCTGTGAGCCTGCTGTGCCGCAACGGCCCTGGTCATCCAGCTCAGCGTCGAGGTCCAGGCCCACCGGTCGAGGATCAGCCCAGAAAGCCGGCCCGGCGAGCCACGGGGACGGTTCCTGTGGCCCAGCCTCCCCCGTTGTCCGAATCCGCTTGGCAAAGTGACCACAGGAACCGTCCCCGTGGCCCAGGGTTGGGTCGGATGGGCGCGCAGAGACCTCAGCCGACCGGGGTGAGGTTCAGGCTTTTGCCGATCAGGCTGATCCGGCGGGAGGCCAGCAGGTCGGCCACTGCGCCCAAGGCGACGGCGGAGGGGTGGGACGGATCGGTGGCGACCAGCGGGACGCCCTCGTCGCCGGCGGCGGACATCGCAGGGTCCATCGGGATCTCGGCGAGCAGCGGCACCTCGTAGCCCAGTCGCTCGGTGAGCGTCTCGGCCACGGCCTCGCCGCCGCCGGAGCCGAAGACGTCGATCCGGTAGGTCTTGCCGTTGTCCGGGCAGAGGAAATCCAGGTAGGCCATGTTCTCGACCACTCCGAGCACCTTCTGCTCCAGCATCGAGGCCATCGTGCCCGCCCGCTCGGCCACCTCGGCGGCTGCCTGCTGAGGGGTGGTCACCACCAGCACCTCGGCATTCGGCAGCTTCTGGCCCAGCGAGAGCGCGACATCGCCGGTTCCAGGTGGCAGGTCGACCAGCAGGAAGTCGAGATCGCCCCAGTAGACGTCGGCCAGGAACTGCTGCAGCGCCCGGTCGAGGATCGGGCCGCGCCAGGCGATCACCTGATCCCGGCTGCCCTTAAGCATGCCGATCGAGATCACGGTCATCCCCATCGAGGGCACCGGCAGGATCATCCCGTCCACCGAGGTGGGGACAGCCTCGGCCAGCCCCAGCATCGGCGGGATCGAGTGGCCGTAGATATCGGCGTCCAGCACGCCCACCGACCTGCCCTTGGCCACCAGCGCCATCGCGAGGTTCACGGTGACCGATGACTTGCCCACTCCGCCCTTGCCGGAGGCGACCAGGATCACCTGGGTGCGGTTGTCCGGCCGGGAGAACGGGATCTCGCGGTCGGCGACGCCGCCGCGCAACTGCTGCTTGAGTTCCGCGCGCTGTTCGTCGGTCATCACCCCGAGGGTGAGGGTGACGTCGGTGACGCCGTCCACGGCCATCACCGCGTTGGTCACGTCCTTCTGGATGGTCGACTGCAGCGGACAGCCCGCGATGGTCAGCAGCACCGTGATGACGGCGACGCCGTCGGCTTCGACGGCCACGGATTCGACCATCCCCAGTTCGGTGATCGGACGCCGGATCTCCGGGTCGATCACGGTGGCGAGGGCTTCATTCACGGCGCTGACGACAGACATGCCTCAACTTTAGGCCTTGTCAGCGGGCTCCATCGCCAATCCGCCGGACGGAGATTCCGGCCCGGCGGGAATGATCCCGTCCCGCCACCGTCGCCCCGGGACGGCGGGGATCCCACAGGTCAGTCCTCGGCGGCAGCCGGCCTGGTCCTCTCGGCCTCGGGCTCGTCGCGCTGTTCGAGGTCGGCCAGCAGGTCCTTCAGCTCGGAGCGGATGAAGTCGCGGGTGGCGACGTCGTTCATCCGCGAGCGCAGCGAGGCGATCTCCCGGGCCAGGAAGTCCATGTCAGCGCGGGACTGCTCGGCCACCTCGCGATCGTGCTCGAGGCTCACCCGGTCGCGGTCGGCCTGCCGGTTCTGGGCGAGCAGGATCAGCGGTGCCGCGTAGGAGGCCTGCAGCGACAGCAGCAGGGTGAGGAAGATGAACGGGAACTCGTCCGGAAAGCCGACGAAGACGTTCCAGAGGATCCAGCCGATGATGAACACCGACATCCAGACGATGAATTTGCCGGTTCCCATGTAGCGCGCCGCCGACTCCGCGAAGTCACCGAAGGCGTCGTTGCCCAACCGCACCCGGGGCACCCACCCGCTGCGGCGGCCCGGGGTGTCAAGCCGGTCCTGCTTAGCCATCGCTCACCTCCGCGTCGAGTCGATCCAGCTGCACCCCGCGCCAGTCGTTGGGCAGGATGTGGTCGAGCACGTCGTCCACCGTCACCGCGCCGAGCAGCCGCCGCTCAGCGTCAACCACCGGCGCGCAGACCAGGTCGTAGGTCGCGAAGTAGCGGGAGACCTGCGCCACATTGGACGAGGGGGTCAGTGGCGTGATGTCGGGATCGATCAGCGTGGCCGCGAGGATGGACGGCGGTTCGCGCAGCAACCGCTGGATGTGGACGGCTCCCAGATAGCGGCCGGTCGGAGTGTCCAGCGGCGAGCGGCAAATGAACGCCAGGGCGGCCATCGCAGGGGTGATCTCCTCCTGCCGGACGGCGGCCAGCGCGTCGGCGACCGTCGCGTCGGCGGCCAGGATCACCGGCTCGGGGTTCATCAGGCCACCGGCGGTCGCCGCGTCGTAGGAGAGCAGCGTCCGGACATCCCTGGCATCCTCGGGAGCCATCTTCTCCAGGATGTCCTCGGCCACCTCGGAGTCGAGTTCGGCGATCAGGTCGGCGGCATCGTCGGGGTCCATCTCCTCCAGGACGTCCGCGGCCCGCTCCCGGTCCAGCGTCGAGATCACCGCGACCTGCTCGTCCTCGGGCAGCTCCTCCAGCGCGCCGGCCAGATCCTCGTCGTCCATCGCCTGCACCACCTGGGCGCGGGTGTGCGGATCCATGTCGTGCAGTTCCCGGGCCACGTCGGCCGGTTTCAGTTCGGCCAGCCGGGCGACCAGCTGCTCGGCATCGCGCACCGCGGGAGAGCCGATGAAGTCGGGCAGTTCCGACCAGTCGACCACCGTGACGTGGCCGCGGGCGAAGGGACGGTGGGTCGGCTCGCGCAGGGCTACCTCGGAGACCTCCCATTCCCGCGCCCGGGTGCGCTGGATCGCCACGTCGAAGATCGTCTCGGACACGCTCGAACCACCCCGGTTGACGGTGCGGTCGAAGAGGTGATCGATCACCAGTACCTCGGCCTCGCGGGCCTCGAAGCGGCGGGTGTTCACCAGCCCGGAGACGATTACCTGATGGGCGTCGATCGAGCGCACCCGGGCCATCGGATAGAAGATCCGGCGTGTGGCGAAGAGCTCGACCACCAGGCCCTTCACGCGCGGTGCGCGGTTGCCCGATCGGTTCTGGATCACCACATCGCGCACCCGACCGACATGATCGCCGTTGGGGTCGAGCATCGGCAGGCCCTTGATCCGCGAGACGAAGATCGCCGAGGTTGCTCCACTCACAGCTGCGAGGCTACCGCCTCAGCCATCCCGGGAGTAACCGGTCCTCGGCACTTGGCTCAGGTGGCTTCGGGGTCGAAGGCGATCAGGCGCGGTCGCGGAACTGCCTCGCCGACCGCGGGTCCGGTGGCGGAGGCCGAATCGGAGACGACGTGAGAGAGGTCGGAGGCAGCCGTGCCGGCGGTACGTCCCACCTCGGCGATGTCGCGGGCTGCGTCCTCGCCCAGCAGTTTCGTGCCCAGGCTGCGGGGGTTGAGGTCGGAGAGATGGATGTCGTCGAACTCGGGGCCGAGCTGCTCGCGCAATTGGCCGCGCGCGTCGTTGGCGATGCCGCGGACGTAATTGATCACCCGGGCGGCCTTGCGGGCCAGTTCCGGCAGCTTCTCGGGGCCGAAGATGATGACCGCAAGCACCACGAGCACCAGGATCTCGGCGGCGTTGAAGTCGGGCACTCCCTCAGCCTATTCCTTCTATTACGGCTGTTCCGGAACCGGATCAGAGGCCGGCGGCGTCCAGCAGGGCGACGAAGGTCGCGGTCTGCTCCGGTGTCGCGTCCAGGAGCGGGAGGCGCAGGCTTCCGGGTTCGAAGCCACGGGTCGCCAGGCCGGCCTTGACCAGCATGCAGCCCTGGGTGGCGAAGACCCCGGTGAACACCGGCAGCAGGGCGGCGTTCTGGGCGATCGCGGACTCGAGATCGCCGGCCAGGAAGTCATCGATCAGCGGCTTCATCCGCGCTCCGGTGAAATGCGTGGACGTACCCACCACACCGACGCCGCCCACCGCGAGCAGCGGCAGCGTCATCGCGTCGTCCCCGGCGTAGTAGGCCAGCCCGGTGCGCGCGATCACCTCGGCGGAGACCGCCGGCTGACCCTTGGCGTCCTTCACCCCGACGATCCGTTCGTGCTCCGCGAGCCGCACGAGGGTGGCGGTCTCCACCGGAACCCCTGCCCGGTGCGGGATGTCGTAGATCATGATCGGCAACTCGGTGCCATCGGCCACGGCGAGGAAGTGCGCGGCGACCGCGTCCTGTGGCGGGCGCGAATAGTAGGGAGTGACGACCAGCAGCCCGTCGGCGCCGGCATCGCCGGCCTGCCGGGCCAACGCCAGCGTGTGCCGGGTGTCGAAGGTGCCGATGCCGGCGACCACCTGGGCACGATCGCCCACCTCGGCCACCACGGCCGCAACCAGATCACGCTTCTCCGCGTCGGTGGTGGTGGGGGCCTCACCGGTGGTTCCGTTGATCACCAGGGCGTCATTGCGCTGCACATCCACCAGATGCGCGGCCAGCCGCCGCGCCTCGTCGAGGTTGACCGAGCCATCGGGGCCGAACGGAGTGACCATCGCGGTGAGCACCCGGCCGAACGGAGGTTGGATCATGGGCACAGACTAACCGAAGCGCCCGGATTCAAGATCGAGTCGAGGGTTCGCCGGGATTCCATCCTGCCCGGTGGCGCTGGTCGCGTAGGGTGAACCCGTGAGTCCACAGAAGAAGGCAGCGGCCGTCACCGCCGCGGTAGCCAACCAGGTTTTCGCCGACGAGTACCTGCCCGCGTCACCGGCCGCCGAGGCCGCCCGGACACTGGCCGCGCACCATGCCGCCGACCCGGTCAGCCCGGCCGCGGCTGCCACGCTCACCTTCCTCGCCGCGACCGTCCGGGCCCGCCATGTGGTCGAGGTGGGCACCGGCACCGGCGTCTCCGCGGTGGCGCTGCTGGAGGGCATGGCCGACGACGGCGTGCTCACCAGCATCGACAATGAGGCCGAGCTGCAACTGGTCGCCCGGGAGGTGCTGAACGACGCCGGCGTCCCCCGTCCGCGCGCCCGGCTGATCGCGGGCGAGGCACTGGGGGTGCTGCCCAAGCTGACCGACGGCGCCTACGACCTGGTGTTCGTCGACGGCGATCCGCTGGAGTACGTCGAGTACGTCGCCCAGGCGACCCGGCTGCTGCGGCCCGGCGGCGTCCTCGTCCTGCACCATGCGCTCTGGCAGGGGCTGGTCGCCGACGCCGACAACTCCGACGACGAGCCGCTGATCGTCCGCGAGGCGCTGGTCGCCGTCCGTGAATCGGAGGAGTTCACCGCCGCGCTGTTGCCGGTCGGGGACGGCCTGCTGGTCGCGGCAAAGGTCTGACGAAGCCGCCTGGTCTGGGCAGGCTCGACCGACGGGACGAGTGCAGACGTCAAGGACGAACTGACGCAAGGAGGGCCCCGGCGATAGTCCGCCGGGGCCCTCCTGCTTGTCCTGATCAGCCGTTGCCGGGGACCTTGGTGTTCTTCGACACCACGGTGATGCCGTTCTCGACGAAGAACCCACGGGCCCGGTCGTGATCGGGATCCACGCCGATCTCGACCCCGTCGGGCACGACGACGTTCTTGTCCAGGATGGCCCGGCGCACCACGGCGTTCCGCCCGATCCGGCAGCCGCTGAAGATCACGGCCTCCTCGATCCGGGCCCACTTGTCCACCATCACGTTCGGCGAGAGCACCGACCGGTCGACATCGCCGCCGGAGATGATGCAGCCGGCGCTGACGATCGAATCCTCGGCGGTCCCGCGCAGGGTGAACTTCGCGCCCGGCAGCTGTGCCTGCTGCGTCCAGATCGGCCACCTGCGGTTGTACAGATTGAACTCCGGCTCCACCGAGACCAGATCCATGTGGGCGGCGTGGTAGGCGTCGATGGTGCCGACGTCCCGCCAGTAATTGCGATCCTTCTCGGTCGAACCGGGCACCTTGTTCGCCGTGAAGTCGTAGACCTGGGCCCGGCCCGCGGCCACGAAGCTCGGGATGATGTTGCCTCCCATGTCGTGGCGGGAGTTGTCGTCGTCGGCGTCGGCCACCAGTGCGTTGACGAAGGCCTCGCGGGAGAACACGTAGTTGCCCATCGAGGCGAACGACTCGTCGGGGCTGTCGGGCAGCCCTGGCGGGTCGGCCGGCTTCTCCAGGAACTGGTTGATCTTCCCCGACTCGCCGGCGTCGATGATGCCGAAGGCGCTGGCCTCCGAACGCGGTACCCGGATGCCGGCGACCGTGCAATCCATGCCGGAATCGATGTGGGCATTCACCATCTGCTCGACATCCATCCGGTAGATGTTGTCGGCACCGAACACCACGACGTAGTCCGGATCCTCGTCGTTGATCAGGTTCATCGACTGGTAGATCGCGTCGGCGCTACCCAGGAACCACTGCTTGCCGGTGCGCTGCTGGGCCGGCACTGAAGTGACGTAACTGCCCAGCATCGATTCGATCTGCCAGGTCTGCGAGACGTGACGATCCAGGGAGTGGGACTTGTACTGGGTCAGAACGCAGATTTTGGTCAGATCCGAGTTCGCCAGGTTGGAAAGCACGAAATCGATCAGCCGATAGGTGCCCCCGAAAGGCACGGCTGGCTTGGCTCGATCGGCGGTCAGGGGCATCAGCCGCTTGCCCTCGCCACCGGCCAGGACGATCGACAGGACGTTCGGTCGATTGCTCATGGTCAGAACCTACGGCGTCGCAGCGGCCTCCACAAACATATTGACGAAATAGTTCCCGACAGGCGGGCAGTGTGACACCATCTCGGGCATGGGACTGCGCGTATCTATCCTCACTCGGGAATATCCCCCGTTCATCTATGGCGGCGCCGGAGTGCATGTGGGCCAGTTGGTACCGCAACTCCGCAAGTTCACCGACCACGTCGAAGTCCAGTGCATGGGCGAGCCGCGCGACGGCGCGACGGCTCACCCTGAGACCTTCCCCGAGGGCGCCAATGCGGCGCTGCGGGTGCTGGGCGCGGACGTGGCCATGGCCAATGCCATCGATCCGAGCACCGACGTGATCCACTCCCACACCTGGTACGCCAACTTCGCCGGCCTGGTCGGCTCGAAGTTCCTGGACGTGCCGCACGTGGTGACCTCGCACTCGCTGGAGCCGCACCGGCCGTGGAAGGCAGAGCAGCTGGGCGGTGGGTACCGGGTGTCGTCGTGGGCCGAGCGGACCTCCTTCGCCGACGCCGCGGCGGTGATCGCGGTGAGCGCGGGGATGCGCGGCGACGTGCTGGAGAGCTACCCCGAGCTGGATCCCGACCGGGTGTACGTGGTGAAGAACGGCATCGATCCCGACGAGTTCAAGCCCGACCACGCCACCGACGTGGTGGATGAGCTGGGCGTCGACCGGGATCGTCCGCTGATCGTCTTCGTCGGCAGGATCACCCGGCAGAAGGGCCTGGTGCACCTGGTGCGGGCCGCCCAGCAACTGGATCCCGACACCCAGTTGCTGCTGCTCGCCGGCGCCCCGGACACCCCGGAGATCGCCGCCGAGTTCGACACCGCCTTCGCCGAGCTCAACCGGGTGCGTTCCGGCAGCGTGAAGTGGGTGCAGGAGATGCTGCCGCGTTCCTCCGTCCGCCAGGTGCTGACGCACGCCACCGTGTTCGCCTGCCCGTCGATCTACGAGCCGCTGGGCATCGTGAACCTCGAGGCGATGGCCTGTGAGACCGCCGTAGTCGCCAGCGCGGTCGGCGGCATCCCCGAGGTCGTGGTGGACGGGGAGACCGGCACCCTGGTGCCCTACGACCCGAAGCAGGCGGGCGACCCGGCGTACGTGGCCGCCTTCGAGGCGTCCTTCGCCGAGCAGCTCAACGCGCTCACGCGTGACCCCGCGAAGGCCCGGCAGTACGGCCTGGCCGGACGGCAGCGCTGCATCGATGAATTCTCCTGGGAGGCCATCGCCCAGCAGACGGTCGCGGTGTACGAGAAGGCGATCGAGTTCCACCAGGGTCGCTGAAGCCCGCCGGTCTTGACCCGGACGACGCCGAAGGCCCCGAGGATCTCCTCGGGGCCTTCGGCTTGGCTGGAATCAGGCGGTGACGACGCCGTCAAGGGCCTCGCGCAATTCGGCCGCCTCAGCTGCGTTCAACTCGATCACCAGCCGGCCGCCACCTTCGGCAGGAATCCGCATGGCGATCACACGTCCCTCCTTGGCGACCTCGATCGGGCCGTCTCCGGTTCGCGGTTTCATCGCTGCCATTGCATACCTCACTCGTTCAGCTGGGATCGAACACCACCTATTATTCCATCCCGGGCTGACACTCGCCGCCGCGGAGCGCGATCGGGACGTTTCCGGTGACGTGATCGGTGAGTCGGCGTCAGCGCGTGGTTGAGCCGGTCGCTTCCGGTTCGCCGGATCCCGGATCGGCGTCCATTCCGCGCGCCGTCGGCGCATTGCTGGTCACGACTCGGGCAGCCGGCTCCGCACGGGCGCCCGGGACGGCCACCGGCGGCTGCTGGGCACCGTCCAACTGCCGGGCCAGACGGTCCAGCAGATCGTCGACCTGGGCCATCGAGTAGCCCCGCGGGACCACCGAGAAGCGCGCCGCGCGTAGGTCGTCGCCGGTCAGATCACCGTCGGGAACGTGGGGCGCCGGGGTGCTGGTGACCGGTGGCGGCAGCTCACCCAGCCGTCCGCTGGATGCCACCGCGGCCACGCCGAGGATGGCGACGCCCAGCATCCACAGAAACCACTCCACGTCGCAATCGTAAACCAAGCCGGCACGGACGACCGGCGGGCATGGCGGGCCGGCTCAGGACATCTGGAAGCCGTCCTCGGGCGAACCCTCGATGCCGGGACGAGTCGCCAGCCGCACCGCTTCGGCGGGATCGTCCACCAATTGCAGCAGTTCCAGATCCTTCTCGTGGATGTAGCCGTGGCCCAGCATCTGCTCGCGCAGCCAGTCGAGCATCCCCGACCAGTACTCGCTGCCGTACAGCACGATCGGGAAGGAGCGCACCTTGCGGGTCTGCACCAGCGTGGCAGCCTCGTAGAGCTCGTCGAAGGTGCCGAAACCCCCAGGCATCACGATGAAGCCCTGGGAGTACTTCAGGAACATCACCTTGCGGGCGAAGAAGTAGCGGAAGTTGATCCCGAGCGTGACGTACTTGTTGATGCCCTGCTCGAAGGGCAGTTCGATGCCCAGCCCCACCGAGGTCGCCCCGGCCCGGAAGGCGCCCTTGTTCGCGGCTTCCATGATGCCCGGCCCACCGCCGGTGACCGTGGCGTAGCCGGTCTCGGCCAGCAGCCGCCCGATCTCGACGGCGGCCTTGTAGAAGGGATCCCTGCGCGGCGTCCGCGCCGAGCCGAAGACGCTGATCGCCGGCCCCAGATCGGCGAGCGTCCCGAACCCCTCGACGAACTCGGCCTGGATCCGCAGCACCCGCCAGGGGTCGGCGTCGGCCCACTTGGTGTCGCCGCGGCTGGCCAGCAGCCATTCGTCCAACGTGGTCGGCTCGGCGGTCTCGTCACGGCGTACCACCGGCCCCTGGGTGCGCTTGCTCATGCCTCATCATGGCGCACCCGATCAACTCGCGCAGCGACCGCGAGGGAGACTCGCTCGCCGATTGCCCGGCACAAACCGGGCAATCCGGCCCGACTGCCGGCGCTATCCACACAGATCACCGGAATCGCCCGGTTTCTGCGGAAGTGCTGATCAGCCGAGCCAGCGCAACAATGCCTCTCTGCAGGTGTAGAGGTCGGCCACCGGGCACGACTCGTCGTCAGCATGTGCCTTCAGCGGGTCGCCGGGGCCGTAGTTCACGGCAGGGGTGCCCAGGGCGCTGAAGCGCGCGACGTCCGTCCAGCCGAACTTGGCCGTCGGGGTCCCTCCCACCGCGGCCAGGAACTCCTGCGCGATCGGGCGATCCAGCCCCGGGCGCGCGCCCAGGGCGAAGTCGATCACCTCGATGTCGTAGCCGGTCATCAGCTCACGGCAGTGGGCGACGGCATCCGCCTCATCCCGGTCGGGCGCGAACCGGAAGTTCACCGTGACGGCGCACCGGTCGGGGATGACGTTCCCGGCGATGCCACCGCCGATGCCGACCGCGTTCATGCCCTCGCGGTATTCCAGCCCGTCCACCTCGACGCGGCGCGGAGCATAGGTCTCCAGCCGCCGCAGCACCTCACCCATGTCGTGGATGGCGTTGTGCCCCATCCAGGACCGCGCCGAGTGGGCAGCCCTGCCGCGGGTGGTCACCACGTAGCGCAGGGTGCCCTGGCAGCCGCCCTCGATCCGCGCGGAGGTGGGTTCCATCAGCACGGCGAAGTCGCCGATCAGCGCCTCGGGACGGGTGGCGGCGATCCGGGTCAGCGCGTTCTCGGTGGCCGCCACCTCTTCGTGGTCGTAGAAGATCCAGGTGATGTCGCGAGCTGGAGCGGTGGCCAGCGCGGCCACCTGCAGCATGACGGCCACCCCGCCCTTCATGTCCACCGTGCCACGGCCGTGCACCACGCCGTCCACCCGCCGGGAAGGCAGGTTTCCCGCCACCGGGACGGTGTCGAGATGCCCGGCGATCACCACTCGCTGCGCGCGCCCCAGGTCGGTGCGGGCGATCAGCGTGTCCCCGTCCCGTACCACGTCCAGCTGGCCGAGCCCGCGCAGTGCCTGCTCGATCGCGTCGGCCAGCTGCCGCTCGTTGCCGCTGACCGACTCGATGTCGACGATCCGCTGGAACAGCTCGATCAGGTCTCCGCGGGGGGCAAGGTTCATGGCCACACCCTAGAGGCTCCGCCAGTGGGTGGTGAACGGGTGAGGACGTGCCGGTGCCCGCCTGGCGATCCAGTGGCGAGGTCTCCGGGCCTGGTGTCGGCGGGCGCAGGTACGCTGGCCGGCATGACCAGACCCGCTGCCGCTTGGGGCCTCGCCACCGTCCATGAATCCGGCCAGGTGCTCGACACCTGGTTTCCCGCGCCCGCGCTGGGCGAGCACGACGGAGAGCCGGCCCCTGCCGCGCTGGTCGCCGCCATCGGCGCCGATCCCGATCGCCGGGTGCGCACCGAGGCGGTGCTGGTGGAGATCGACCTCGACCAGCCGCCGGCCAGTGTTCCGGACGCCTACCTGCGGCTGCACCTGCTGAGCGCGCGGGTGTGCGCCCCGCGCAGCATCGACCTCGCCGGCATCTTCGGCGTGCTGGTGAACGTGGCCTGGACGAATCACGGCCCCTGCCTGGCCGAGGATTTCGAGCACACCCGGCTGGCGCTGCGGGCTCGCGGCCCGATGAACGTCTTCGGGGTCGACAAGTTCCCCCGGATGGTCGACTACGTGCTGCCCAGCGGCGTCCGGATCGCCGACGCCGACCGGGTGCGGCTGGGTGCCCACCTGGCCGCCGGCACCACCGTGATGCACGAGGGCTTCGTCAACTTCAACGCCGGCACCTTGGGCACTTCCATGGTCGAGGGACGGATCTCGGCCGGCGTGATCGTGGGCGACGGCACCGACATCGGCGGTGGCGCCTCGATCATGGGCACGCTCTCGGGCGGCGGCCAGGAGCAGATCACCGTCGGCGAACGCTGTCTGCTGGGCGCCGAATCCGGATTGGGCATCTCTCTCGGGGACGACTGCGTGGTCGAGGCCGGACTCTACGTCACCGCCGGCACCAAGGTGCTGCTGGACGGTGAGGTGGTCAAGGCAGCGAGCCTGTCGGGACGCTCCGGCCTGCTGTTCCGGCGCAATTCCACCACCGGTGCGGTCGAGGCGTTGTGGCGGGCAGGCACCGGCGTCGAGCTCAACGCCGCACTGCATGCCAACTAGGGTGCGCGTCAAGGTCGCCACTGCCAGCGGCGGTCTCGGGATCGGGCGCCTGCCCGATCCGGGAAGTGACGCGCAGTGAGTCGCTCGCGGGGCCTCGGACGTCGCGGACGGATGACGGTGACGGCGAAGGTACTCGCCGGAGTGTCCGTCTTCGCGCTACTGGCGGTCGGCGGGGTGGTGGCCTGGTCCGCCTACCACCGCGTCCCGCTGCCGGTGGACGACCGCTGCGCGGCCACCGTCAAGGGCGCCACCGCCACACTGGATCCCGGGCGGGCCTACTACGCCGCACTGATCTCCGGGGTTTCGGTGAAGCGTGGGCTGGTGCCGCGAGCCGGGAGCATCGCGCTGGCCACCGCTTTCCAGGAATCCGGTATGCGCAACCTCGACTACGGTCACGCCGACTCGATCGGGTTGTTCCAGCAGCGTCCGTCGAAGGGCTGGGGCACGATCGAGGAGATCATGGATCCCTGGTATTCGGCCACCGCCTTCTACAAGGCGCTGGTGAAGGTGAAGGGCTGGGAGGAGGGCGACATCAACGACGTCGCCCAGAAAGTGCAGCGCAGCGCGCACCCGGAGGCCTACCGCAAGCACGTCGAGAAGTCCCGGACGCTGGCCAGTTCGCTGACCGGCCAGACGCCGGCCTCCTTCAGCTGCGCCGTCCGCTCCCCCGGCGATCCGGACCCGGAGGGCATGGCGAGCTTTCTGAAGCGGACCTTCGGCAAGACCGTCAAGCTCACCGCCACCGACGCGGGCCTGACCGCCACCGCCAAAGACGCCGGCGTCGCCTGGTCGATCGCCCATGCCGCCGTCGCCGGCACCGGGCGCTACGGCCTGAGCGGCGTCTCGGTCGGCAAGTGGACGTGGACCCACGACCCCTGGTCACCCGCCGCCTGGCACGGCCCTGGCAACCCCGACGGGTCCACCAGCCTCACCCTCACCTTCCAGGCCGACTGACGGCGCTCGCCGGAGGACTACACCAGGCCCAGCCGGGCGAAGCCCTTGGCGATGCCGTCGTCGTCGGCGGAATCGGTGACCAGGTCGGCCAGAGCGATCACCTCCGGGCTGCCATCACCCATGGCCACGCCCACCGCCACGTACTCGATCATCTCCAGATCGTTGGCGCCATCGCCGAAGGCGACGCTGAACTCACGGGAGATGCCGGCGTGGTCGAGCAGGGCGGCGATCGCGGTGGCCTTGTGGACCCCCGGCAGCGCCAGCTCGAACATGTTCCGGCCGTACGGCGGGATGGTTCCCTCGATCAGGTCGAACTCCCCGCCGAACTCGGCACGCGCCCGGTCCACCGGGACGTCCGATCCGAGCACCACGATCTTGTTGATCGGTGGAAGCTCGCGGGTCAGCTCGGCCAGCGGCTTGAGGATCACGGCGTCCGATTCCACCAGCCGATCCAGTTCGTCGTCCGGCAGATCGGGGTGGACGATCTGCGCCATCCGGCGCCGGACACCCTCGCTCGGGTAGAGGCCGGAGTTGGATTCCATGATGTAGTCGAGCCCGGTGGCATCCAGGAATGCCCGGGTGCGGGCCAGCAACCCGGCCGGGATGGTGTGGTGCAGCAGCGCCTCACCGCCGTAGCTGACGTGGCCGCCGCCGGAACTGATCACACCATCGAACCCCGCCTCCAGGAAGCTCGGCCAGATCTCCGCGGTGGAGCGTCCGGTGCACAGGAACACCTGGTGTCCGTTCGCCCGTGCCGCGCGGACGGCTTCCGCCGCGCTCGGTGGAACCTGCCGGGACGAATCCAGGTAGGTGCCGTCGACGTCGAGGAACACGGCGTAGTTGCTCACGGGTTCTCCTGAGGTACTGGGGATCGCGGCCCATCCTCGCAGGCTTCGGAGCGAAGGACGCGCCACGCCCAGCCGGCAGCCACGGCCGGCAGGCGTCCGCGGGGCAAGGTTCCGCCCACGGTTTCGCCGACGGATCGGCGACCCGGCTACCGACGCTCGCGGTAGCGCCAGCGGCCGTCGCGATCGAGGAATCCCTGCTCGGAGCCGGTGGTCACCCAGTAGTAGGCGGCTCCGCCGTCGGGATCGGGAACCGCGACCGCGCTGGTGAACGCGGTCGGTTCGCCATCGAGGTCGATCACCGGCGAACCGGAACAGGCCACGAACAACTGCCCGACGCCGCGACAGGTCGCCCGGCCGGGCAGGGTGATCGTCCGGCCGCTGGCCAGGGACCGGATCCGGGTCTCGTCCGGCTCGTCCATGATCGGACGTTCTCCGACCAGGCCGGCGGTCAGCACCCGGGTGAATCCGGCCGGGAGAGTGGTGGCGCCGACCCGAGGCAGTTGCACCAGGTCGGCGGCGCCGTCGGGAGCCACCACCGCGCAGGCGCCGGCGGCGTCCGGCTCGCAGTAGATCTGTCCCGGTCCGGGCTGGACGACCGTCGTCAGGTCGGGGCCCAGCAGGCCGCGGCGGCCGTCCGCCTCAACCCAGTACCCGAGCACCCGTTCGCCGATCGCGGCCGGCACCGTGATCGGGCGGATCCGCTCCCACTCCCCACCCACGCGGCGGAAGCCGGCGTCCAGGAAGGTGGCCCGGCCGTTCTGTTCGACCACGGCATAGCCGCCGCGGAAGGCACTGGCTGCGTCGAACTCCGGCGCCACCAGCCATCGCCCGGCACGACTGAGGTAGCCGAGCTTTCCGGCAGGACGGCCGGAGGCGCGACGTGCGGCCGCGGGAATACCGGGCGCTCCCGGCTCCAGTTCCGCTACCGTCACCCAGCCCGGGTGGGGGATGGACGTGCCGGTCGTCAGATCGAGGAAGTACTCCCCCACCGCACGCGACACATTGGCCACATTGGAGGTCACCGCGGCGATCTTCTGGTGGGCTGCCGGAGCGAGCACGGGATCGCCGCTGGCGACCTCGACGATGCCGGTCTCCGTGCCTGCCTGCGAATGCCGTGTCACCACCAGGTGATCCGTCCCCACGCACGCGGCGTAGCGGGTGTCCACCTGGGCGAGCACCTGGCCGGTGAATGAGATCAGGTCGGAGCCCTCAGCGCCGCTGGCCAGGACGGCGGCCGGACGGCCGTCCGCGTCCGGGCAGTAGGAGTAGGAGCTGTAGCCGCGGGGAACCACCAGTTCGCCCGCGGTGTCGACGAACCCATAGCTGATCACGCCGGCTCGGCGCGCACTGCCACCGGCCTCGGCGACCGTGGCCGGGGCCGGCCACAGCATCGGTTTGCCGTCAGCGGCAGGCAGATCGGGCGGAGCGGCCCCGGCCGGTGTGGCCACCAGCAATGCCGCGACCACCAGGGTCACGGCAGGCAAGGACCGACGAAGCACCCGACCATCCTCCGCCAACCAGGACGGGCGCGAAAGGGATGTCAGCGAAGCCTTGGGGAAATCTCAGCCTGACGTGGAGATATCCGGGGCCATCTCCCCGGGTCCCGCGAGGTACCGATGGGCAGCTGACGGTCCCGTGTCTTGCTGATGAAAGGCGAAGAGTTCGCTGTGAAGCACTCCCTTTCCTGCCGCTGAGGCAATGATCGTGGGCATGAGGAAGCATCGGGCCTGCGCGATGGGGCTGGCGATCGCCGGCCTGATCGCCGGGCTTGCCGCCTGTACGCCGCAGGCTCCGCCGCCGACCGCCTCCGCGCCGTCCGCGACACCGGCCGGCACACCGACGACTCCCAGCCCCGAGCCGAGCCCGGCCGAGCCCTCCGGCCCGTCCGCGATGCCGGCATCGGACGGAGGTCCGATGCTGTGGCCGACCAGGTCGGTCCGAACCGTCGACCTGGAGAGCTGGACCACCGAGCAGATCCGGTACGGCTTCGTCGATGCCCGGGGCGCCCTCGCCGTCCCACCGCGCTACGACGGCTACGAGTACTGCCGGGACGAGACCGGCCGGGCGACCCTCGTGCTGGCCGGCACCGGTGTCACCGAGGTGGACATCCTCGACCTGTCCGGAGAGGTGATAGGTCACGTCCCCGGCCGGTTCGCCCGCTGCGTCGGCGACAGCCATGCCGAGTTCCAGACCGACAGCAGCGAAATCGGACCGCTGGAGTACGGCTCCGGGCTGTTCGATCTGCGCTCCGGCGAGGTGGTGATCAAGGCCAAGGCAGGGCGCACCGTCGCCATGGTCGACCGGCGGACGGTGAACGTCCACCGTGCCAAGGACGAGTACTTCCTCGACCTGGTCACCGGTGAGAAGACCCCTCACCCCGGCTTCCTGACCGGCTACCTCGATCCGTCATCGAGCCCGGCCGACCTGGCTCTGATCCCCGCCAGCACCGTGCTGATCGACACCTACAGCGGATCCGAGGAGGATCTGCCGCCGATCGGCTACCTCGACCGCTCCGGAGACTGGGCTCTCGAACCGGCGTTCTCGCGGGCCGATCCCTTCCGGGCCGGATACGCGGTGGTCGGGGACGACGCGAGCCTCCACTTCGTCGACACCGCCTTCCAGCAGGTGGGCGGGGACTGGAATTGGGCGAACCCCACCGAGTGGGGCTACGAGGTCGGCGCGGAAGGCGACGATCAGAGCGACCCGGGCCTGCTCGGGCTGGACCTGCGGGTGATCCTCGAACCCGGCGTGGCCGAGACCACCTGCTCCGGGAGCTCTCCGTCGGTCTGCGATGTGTACCCGCACTCCGGCCAGCCGCAGACCCTGCTGCTGCCCGAGGGCACCCTGGTCGATCCGCCCGACGGCTTCGGCCACGCCCTGAGCCGGACTCAGTTCTCCGACGAGCCACGCGAGAGCCCGGCGACTCGGGTCCATGACGTCAGCACCGGCACCACCTTCGCCCTCGATCGGCCGTCCTACTGCTGGACGGTGGGCACCTGGATCAGTTGCAGCCCCGCGGCGAAGACCGCGCCGAGTGCCGTCCACCGACCCGACGGCGAGCGGACGGAGTTCCGCGACGTCACCTCGGTCGAGGGACCGGTGCAGGGCACCGCCTCG
This sequence comes from Propionicimonas sp., assembly GCA_049841235.1. Taxonomy (GTDB): domain Bacteria; phylum Actinomycetota; class Actinomycetes; order Propionibacteriales; family Propionibacteriaceae; genus Propionicimonas. The sequence continues at coordinate 59,973 of JASGEM010000105.1, forward strand.
GGTTACTACTGGGCGACGGCCGGCAGCCATCAGGGCTTCATCGACGACACCGGCCGCTGGCTCTACCGCGAGAGCCGCTACACCACCCTGGAGGACTGACATGACCGCCCGCCTGATCGGTATCGCCGCCGTGCTCGCGGTGGTGCTCACCGCGTGCACCCCCGCCGCGCAACCGAGCCCGAGCACCGGCACGCCGTCCACACCCGTCTCGCCGAGCGCGCCCGGCCCGACCACCACCCCGGAGCAGCCCACCTACCCGTTCAGCTTCGAGAGCCTGCCCCGGTTCGACGGCTCGACCGCGAACATCCCGCTGATCTCGCTGGTGATCCAGCGGCTGACCGGTGCCTCCGCCGCCGAGGCGAACAACGCCGTTCAGGTGACCACCACCCCGAACGCCTACCGGGCACTGATCGCCGGCGAGACCGACCTGCTGCTGGTCTACGAGGCCAACGCCACCGTGAAGCAGGAGGTCGAAGAATCCGGGGTGAAGCTTGAGTCGCATCCGATTGGGCGTGACGCCCTGGTGTTCTTCACCAACCAGGCCAACCCGGTGACCTCGCTCACCACCGAACAGGTGCGCGACATCTACACCGGCAAGATCACCAACTGGAAGCAGGTCGGCGGCGACGACATCGAGATCGTTGCCTACCAGCGGACGGAGGAATCGGGATCCCAGGCGTTGATGCGCAAGTACGTGATGGGCGACCGGACGATGGCCAAGGCGCCGTCCGAACTCGTCACCGACGACATGGGCGGCATCATCGAAGGGGTCTCCGACTACGCCAACACCGGCAACGCGCTGGGCTACTCGGTCTACTACTACCTGGCCAACATGTACGCCGTGGAGGGCATCCGCATGCTCGGCGTCGGGGACGTGACGCCCTCCCACCAGACGATCGGCGCCGGCGAGTATCCGTACGTGAACGACTTCTTCGTGATCATCCGGGCCGACGAGCCCGCCGACAGCCCGGCCCGTCAGGTGATGGAGTGGCTGCTCTCCCCCGACGGCTCCCGGACCGTGGTGGACGCCGGTTACGTCCCGGCGCGCTGAAGACGCCGCACCTACCGGCAGGCGCAAGCGCTCACCAGTGGCGCTACGAGACCGAAGCCCGCAGCCGGCTCGCTGCGGTCTCGATCCGCTCGTCGGTGGCGGTGAGCGCGACCCGGACGAACTGCTCGCCGGCCGGGCCGTAGAAGTCGCCGGGGGCGACCAGGATGCCCAGTGAGGCCAGCCGGTCGACGCTGGTGCGGCAGCTCTCGCCGCGGGTGCACCACAGGTAGAGCGAGCCCTCGGAGTGCTCCACCCGGTAGCCGGCGGCCTCGAGCGCGGGACGCAGCAGCGTGCGGCGGCGCAGATACCGCTCGCGCTGGTCGTCCACGTGGCCGGAATCGCCGAGCAGGGCGACCATCGCCGCCTGGACCGGGGCGGGCAGCATCAGACCGGCGTGCTTGCGCACCTCCAGCAGTGCTCCGGTCAGCGCGGGGTCTCCGGCGATGAACCCGGCCCGGTAGCCAGCGGCGTTCGACCGCTTGGAGAGCGAGTGGACGGCCAGCAGCCCCTCCAGCGATCCGCCGTTCACCCGCGGGTCGAGGACGGAGACCGGCTCGGCCTCCCAGCCGAACTCGCCGTAGCACTCGTCGCTGGCCAGCACAGCCCCCGCCTCGCGGGCGGCGTCGACCCAGGCCCGGGTCTCGTCCAGGCCGAGGACGCGACCGTGCGGGTTGGCCGGGGAGTTGACCCAGACCAGCCCCGGCTTGAGCCCGGCGATGGCAGCCGGGTCGTCACAGGCCACCGGATTCGCGCGGGCGATCCGCGCACCGACCTCGTAGGTCGGATAGGCGATCTCGGGGTACACCACGGTGTCGCCCTCCGACAGGCCCAGCAGGGTGGGCAGCCAGGCCACCAACTCCTTGGTGCCGATCACCGGCAGCACCCCGTGCCCGGTCAGTCCGTCGGCCCGCCAGCGGGTGGCCAGGTAGCCGACGATGGCCGCCCGGAGCGCGGGGGTTCCCCAGGTGGTCGGGTAGCCGGGCGCGTCCGAGGCCTCACGCAGCGCCTGCTGCGCGAATTCCGGCGTCGGATCGACCGGGGTGCCGACCGAGAGGTCGACCAGGCCATCGGGATGGGAGGCCGCCAGGGCGCGGGCGTCCGCCAGCGAATCCCAGGGGAAGTCGGGCAGGCGGCCGGCGATGGTGCGCCTCACAGCCTCTGGCCGTCGCGAGCGGCGACCCGCGGAGCGGATCGCAGGGCGGAGCAGGGAGGCGATGTTGACGCATCGACGACCGACCACAGCGCGGCGAAGCGCGCGTGGGTCGTCGCGCAGCAGGCCGTGAGGGCTATCAGGGGCACCTCATTCTCCCTGTGGCGGAAGGGCCGCCACGGTCGGGTGGTCGTAGTCGATCGGGCCCTGCCGGGCGGCGCCGCCGGGCGAACCGATCTCGTCGAAGAAGTGGACGTTGACGTCGTAGTACTCGGCCTGGTCGGCGGGGACATCGTCCTCGTAGTAGATCGCCTCGACCGGGCAGACCGGCTCACAGGCCCCGCAATCCACGCACTCGTCGGGGTGGATGTAGAGCATCCGGTTTCCCTCGTAGATGCAGTCGACCGGGCATTCCTCGACGCACGCGCGATCCTTGATGTCCACACAGGGCAAGGTGATCACGTAAGTCATGTCGGCTGGCTCCTCCTACGACGCTTCCTGGCCTACTGTACAACCGATGAACCGCCTCAACCGCGAAACACCCCACCGCGTCCCAACCCAACCCGGAGTACGGGTGACGGTCCGCTTCGCCGTGCCGGAAGGGGGCACCCGGGACGTGGTCGGCTTCGTGCTCGGAGCGGACGATTCGACCATGATCGTGCTCGACCGGCACGGCACCGAGCACACCATCGTGCGGGCCGACATCGTGGCCGGCCACCGGGTGCCGGTCTCCCGCGGGCGGGATCCGCTGCGGATGCCCACCGACCTGCTGGACGCCATGGCGGAGCGGACGGGGGTGCGCGGCCGGCGGTTCGTGATCCGGCTCTTCGACCTGCTGGACGGACTGGAGCCACCCGCCACCGTGACGGCGCCGGAGGTCGCCACCACGGATGGCGAGTGGGTGACCGCGGACGCGTCCGAACCGCTGGAAGCGGTCGGCTGGTGGGCGGCGCGTTCCGGCGTCCGTAGCATGCAGGTGCGCACCGACGACCCCGCCGTCGCGGAGCGGCTGCTGGCCCGCGGATTTCGCGAGCTGATGCCCGCACCGGAGCCCCGCACGCTCCACTAGACTCCCTCCACCGGCCAGGCCCCCTGCCGGCGGAGGGATGCCCGTGGCTGATTCGGCCGGTCCGCGCACCGGGTTCGTCACCCCGGCGGACGTCGTGGACGTCTTCGTCTACGTGGTCGTGCTCAACCTCGCCGTCGAATACTTCCCGCTGATCATCAGCGAGACCTTCACCCTGTCGCTGCTGACCGCGGTGCTGCTCAAGGTCGTGCTGGAGGGCGTGGTCTGGGCGAAGGATCGGGTGAAGGCCCGGTTCAAGGCCGCGACCACCCTGGCCGGCCGGATCGCGGCCGGCTTCCTGCTGTGGCTGCTGGTCTTCGGCAGCAAGTTCGTCGTGCTCGAACTGGTCGCCCTCTTCTTCGCCGATCAGGTGCAGCTGGGCGGGTTCTTCGCGGTGACCGGGCTGATCCTCCTGCTGCTGCTGGCCCGCGCCGGGGTCCGCCGCCTGCTCGGGGTGCCGGTCGCGTCCGCGATCGGCTGACCGGCCCGCGCTCACTCGCGGACGGCGCCCTCCAGCATGCCGCGGATGAAGTGGCGCTGCAGGAAGGCGTAGAGCAGCACGACCGGGGTTGCGACCAGGACGGCGCCCGCGGCCAGCAGGGCGGTGCCCTGGGTGTACCGGCCCTGGAAGAAGGCCAGTCCCAGCGGGGCGGTACGGATGGTGGCGTTCGGCGACATCACCAGCGGGATGAGGAACTCGTTCCAGGTCCACATGAAGACCAGCAGCACCAGGGTGAGGATCGCCGGACGTCCCACCGGGACGAGGATCTGCCACAGGATGCGCCAGGAGCCGGCGCCGTCCAGCCGGGCGGCCTCGATCAACGACGTCGGTGAACTGCGGAAGTAGTTGCGCATCCAGTAGGTTCCGAAGGCGATCGACATGGCGATCTGTGGCAGGGCGACGCCCAGCACGGTGTTGGTCAGGCCGAGTTGACGCAGGTCGAAGAAGAGCGGCACCACGAAGGCCTCGGTCGGCACCATGATCCCCAGCAGGAAGATCCAGAAGACGGTGCGCTGACCCCGGAAGCGCATGGCTCCCAGAGCGTAGCCGGCCAGGATCGAGACGGTCACCGAGACCACCACCACGATCGCGGCGACGACGACCGAGGTGAGCAGGTACTGCCCGAACCGTCCGATCACCCAGGCATCGGCGAAGTTCTCCGGGTGGAAGATCCCGCCCTCCCCTGCGTTCTGCGGCCCGAAGGCGAGGCTGAGGATGACGCCGACCGGGGCGAGCACGATGAAGGCGAAGACCACCAGGATGAGGTAGTTCGCCGCGCGTTCGAAGGCCGAGACGCTCACGGCCGGTCCCCGATCCGGTTCACCACGGCGTTGACCGCGAAGACGATCGCGGTCAGCACGACTCCGATGGCCGTGGCGATGCCCACCCGTCCCAACTCGAAGGCGTTGCGGTACACCTCGTAGCTGGGCACGGTGGTCGAGGTGCCAGGCCCGCCGCGGGTGGTGACGTAGACCAGGTCGAAGGTCTTCAGGGCCGCGACGATGGTCAGGGTGAGCGCGACCGTGATCTCGCCGCGCAGGCTGGGCAGCGTGATGGCGAGGAACTCCTGGACGGGACCTGCCCCGTCCAGCCGGGCGGCCTCGAAGAGATCCTTCGGGATCCGGGCGATCCCGGCCATCAGCAGGACGGTGACCAGCCCGGTCGACACCCAGGTGCCGACGAAGCCCACGGCGGGCAACGTCCAGGTGTAGTCGCCCAGCCAGGCGCGGGTCAGCGAGCCCAGCCCCACGGTGCGGAGAAGGGCGTTGATCGGCCCGTCCGGGGCGTACAGCTGCCGCCAGGTGACCGCGACCACGACCATCGCGATCACCTGCGGCAGGAAGATCACCACCCGGAAGAAACCCAGCCCGCGCACGTTCGCCCGGGTCAGGACGGGGGCCAGCACCAGGCCGATCGCCAGCGGCAGGACGGCGTAGAAGAAGATCAGCACCAGCGCGTGCCCGAAGGCTTCCCGCAGCCGGGGATCGGCGAGGACGGTGACGTAATTCTGCAGCCCGACGAACGTGGAGCCGGGCGTCAGGCCGTCCCATTCGTACAGCGAGTACTGCGCCGCCCGGCCGAGCGGGAACAGCAGGAAGCCGCCGTACAGCAGCAGAGCCGGTGCGAGGTACGCCCAGGGCAGCCACGCCGGGCCGGCCGGCCGATGCCGGCGAGCCGGAGGGGTGCGGGCACCAGCGGCCTCAGCCATCGCGTAGGGCGATCCCTGAACTCGTCCTGGGATGCTCCAGGGAGGTTGCGACCCCTCGACAAGCTCGGCGCGAACCAAGCTCAGCCATCGTTGTCGTGGCGGCGATCGTCGTCGGAGGTCACTCGATCAACCGTTCGAAGCGACGAAGGCGGCGTAGTCCGCCTCCAGCGCCTCGGTGAACGCGGCCGGGGTGAGACGGCCGTCGATCAGCCCCTGGAGGGCGTTGCCGAGGGTGTCGGAGAAGGTGGGCGTGGCGTAGTCGAGATAGGGCAGCACATCGCCCGAACCGGTGACCCTGCCGAACTCGCTGAACACCTCGGCCAGACCGCCACCGGCCAACTCGGCAAGTTCGGCGGTGCGGTTGACCGGCAGATTGCCGGTCTCGGCCAGAACCCGCATGGCGTCGTCATCGGTGAGGAAGTCGAGGTAAGCGGCTGCCACGTCCGGGTGCTCGGCGGCCGAGGTGACGGCGAACGGCACCCCGGTGCCCCCGGTGGTGGCAGGTCGTCCCGCGGCGCCGGAGAGCACGAAGAAGCCGAGGTCGTCCCCCATCGCCGCGGCCATGTCGGCGGCCAGCCAGGAGCCGCCGATCAGGAAGACCCCTTCGCCCGCGGTCATCGACTGCCAGACCGCGTCATAGTCGGCGCCGTTGACCCCGTCGTTGAAATAGCCCTGCTCGACCCAGCCCTGCAGCGTGGCGGCGGCGGCTTCGTTCTCCGGCGTCTTCCAGCTCGCCCCGGCGTTGCCGAGCGCGAGCGCTGTGACCTGCTCGGCGGGGACGGTCGCACCCTGCAACGGGCCGAACACGTGGATCGCCGGCCACTTGTCGAGGTTGCCCAACAGCAGCGGGGTCTCGCGGGCCTGCTTGGCCTTCGCCAGTGCGGCGTCGAACTCGGTCCAGTCCTTCGGGACCGCAAGGTCGAGGCCGGAGAGCTTGCTCCTGGAGTAGAACACTCCCACCACCTCGCCCATCTGAGGCAGCCCGTAGAGGTTGCCCTCGCCGAAGACCCTGGCATCGGCGGAGTAGCTGGAGAAGGTGAGGATCGAGCCGGCGAACCGGTCCCGCCAACCGTAGGCCTCGGCGTAGCCGTCCAGCGGGATCAACTGACCGGCCGCCACCAGAGCACCCATTGTGTTGCGGGCGTTGTTGGCCTGGACGACATCCGGGGCGTCGTCACCGGTCAGCGCCAGCCGCAGGGTGGTCGCCAGATCGTCGAAGGATTGCGAGACCCGGTTGATGGTCACGTTGGGGTACTTCGCCTGGAAAGCCGCGTTGAGCTTCTCGATCTGCTCGTTCTGTCCTCCCCGAACCTCCTGATCCCACACGGTGAGGGTGACCTCCCCGACCCCGGAGATGTCGGTGTTCACCTCCGAGGGCGAGGCGCTGCCGGGCGGAGCGGCCTGGCCGGAGCCCGGCGCGCAGGCGGTGATGGTGGCGAGAGCGGTGAGCAACGTGAGGCCGAGCAGGGTATCTCGAGCGCGCTGGGCAAGCCTGAACAAGCTGCGCCTTCCTTCATGGATTGCGGAACAGCCCACGTTCGAGGAGGCGCTGGGACGGAGAAGGCCCTTCCCGCGGCCCTCGGCAAGTGGGCTCGGGCGCAGCCTACCCGGCGCGACCCGCACCCAGACGTCCTTCTTGACCTGTGGTTTCCACCGCGGCCGAACCCCCTTGGCCGCCGCTACGTCGGGTTGCTGGGGCAGCCCGGTGTGATCCCGCCCAGCCGGCGCATAGGGTATGGGGACACCGGATTCCGAGGGGGTAACAGTGATTCGAGTCGCGACGATCGGCACCAGCATGATCACCCGGCGGTTCGCCGCCGCCCTGAGCGAGGTCGAGGGCATCGAGCTGGCCTGCGTCTATTCGCGCGACGGCGAACGCGCCGCCGAGGTCGCCCGCGAACTGGGGGCACCGACGTCGGAGTCCAGCCTGGAGCGGCTGCTCGGCTCACCGGCGATCGACGCGATCTACATCGCCAGCCCGAACACCGTCCACCATCGCCAGGCGCTGGCCGCGATCGAGGCCGGCAAGCACGTACTGGTCGAGAAGCCGGCGACCACCAGCGCGGCCCAGACCGCCGAGCTGGTCACCGCCGCCCGCGGTGCGGGCGTGGTGTTCCTGGAGGCCATCCGCAGTCTCTACGATCCCGGCTACGTCCTGATCCGCGAACTGCTCCCCCGGCTCGGGCAGATCCGGCGGGTCACGCTGCGGTTCCACCAGCGCTCGCCGCGCTACGACCGGGTGTTGGCCGGGGAGTCGGTCAACGTCTTCGACCCGGCGATGGGCGGCGGCGCGCTGTACGACCTCGGCGTGTACTGCGCGCAGGCGCTGGTGCACCTCTTCGGCGAACCCGACCACGTGCTGTCCGCCCTGGTCCCGGTGGCCAGTGGGGCCGACGGCGCCGGCGTCGCCCTGGCGGTGTACCCGGGCTTCGTCGCCGACCTGAGCTTCTCCAAGATCACCGTCTCCACCCTGCCCAACGCGATCGAGGGCGAGCGCGGCACGCTGCTGATCGATCACGTGGACGACCCACGCCGACTGACGCTGCTGTCCCTGGATTCCACCGAGGAAGTGTTCACCGTCTCGAAGCGGGGGACGGATCAGTTGGCGAACATGGCCGACTGCGCGGAGCGATTCGTTGCCGCGATCGGCGGCGCCGACATCGCCGGGGAGCAGGATCGCTCGATCGCGGCGGCCAGGCTGATCGACGCGATCCGCGTAGTTGTCAGCTGAAACCGCCACGATTCGAGCGATAGTGACCAATCTAACGCTAATTTGATCGATATCGCTCACTTTGCCCTAGACTGGCGGCGTGAACGCCACTGACGCTCCACCGGTCTGGGTCACCGGAGCCGACAGCGGTCGCACCGTAGCGTCGCGATCGCACCGGCCACCCGCATCGTGCTCGCCGGGCGTCACATCCGCGCACTGGCTCACCGACTCCACGGTCGGCTGCTTCCACGACAGCGTCCGGGCATGACTGGCGAACTGCTCCTGACCTTCGACGTCGGGACGACTGCGATCAAGACCGTCCTGTGGGACGAGTCATTGCACCCGCTGAGCCTGCATCGGGCGGAGTACCCGCTGACCACGGTCGGCTCGCGGATCGAGGTGCCGCCGGCGATCTACACCGACGCGATCGTCGCGGGCACCCGCCATGTCCTGCGGGCGGCCGCCGGTGGCAGGGTGCGCGCCCTGGCCTTCACCACCCAGGGGGAGACCTTGGTGCCGACCAACCCTGACGGACGCCCGCAGGGCAACGCGATCGTCTGGCTGGATGACCGCGCCGGGGCCGAGGCCGAGGAGTTGGGTGGGGAACTCGACCCGGACACCTTCTACGCCGCCACCGGCCTGCCGGAACTGAACGGCACCGTGCCGCTGGCGAAGGCGCGGCAGTGGCTGGGTCTGCCGTCCGCCGGTCGCGGTCGGCTGCTGTTGCTGGAGGACTACCTCGTGCGTTGGCTGACCGGCGCCACCGTGGGCAACCGCTCCCTGCACACCTCCACCGGTTGGTTCGACCTGCGCACGGACGACTACTGGGACGATGCCCTGGCCGCCGCCGGCATCCACCGCAGCCGGCTGCCCGACCTGATCGGCAGCGGCCAGCCGGTTGCCCCTCTCCTCCCCGACCGGGCTCGCGACCTGGGCCTTCCGCGGGGCACGATCGTCGTCTCCGGTGCGATGGACCAGGCGGCCGCCGCCCTGGGTTCCGGGCTGGACGCGCCGGGGACGGCCGGCGTCTCGTTCGGCACCGCGCTGGTGGTCGCTGCCCCTTCGGCCACTCCGCCACACGACCTTGCCCTGCGGCCCACCGTCTACCGGCACGCCGTGGCCGGCAGCTACCTCACCGTGCTGATCGCCCAGACCTCCGGCGCACTGTTGCGCTGGCTAAGGGATCTCCTCTCCGAGACCGCCGGCTACACCGAACTCGACCGCCTCGCTGCCCAGGTTCCGCCGGGCTCGGACGGGCTGCTGGCGCTGCCCTTCTTCGAAGGCGGCTACGGGCCGGAGGCGCACGCTCAGGGAGGCTTTCTCGGACTCACCCTCGGCACCGGACGCGGCCACCTCGCCCGCAGCCTGCTGGAAGGCACCTCCTACGCCCTGCGCGACCTGCTGGAGACCCTCGCGACGCTGGGCATCGCCGCCCGGCAGCTGCGCACCAGCGGAGGCGGCTCGCGCAGCCGGCTGTGGCAGTCGATCGCCGCCGACATCTGCCGGGTCCCGCTCACGCCGTTGCCCTTCAGCGAGGCAGCTTCGGCCGGCGCCGCGCTGCTGGCCGGCTGGGGCTCCGGCCTGCTCGAGCCCGGCGCGGATCCGCGGCAGCTGAACGAGCTGGAAACGATTCTTCCCCGTCCCGAGCCGGCCTATGCCACCGGCCATACCCGCTACCGCCAGGCCCTGGACACGCTGCGGCCGTACTGGTCCGGGTCGCCCGTCAGATCGCGAGGAGATTGACATGACGAAACCGAAGATCGGCGTTCTCGGCCTGCTGCTGGAGGCCTACAAGCCGCTGTTTCCCGGCATCCAGGAAGAACAGGAGCAGTATCTGAGGAACGTGCTGGCCGGCTTCTCCGAGATCGCCGACTTCGACTTCCCGGGCGCGGCCACCAGCCGCGGGGAGATCGAGGCGACCGTGCGCCGATTCAACGCCGAGCAACACGACGCCGTCGTGATCGCGATGCTCTCCTACGCTCCCGGCCAGCACGTGATCCCTGCCCTGCGGGAGAATCACCTGCCGCTCGCCCTGGTGCTGATCCAGCCCGAGGAGCACGTCCGCCAGGACGTCAACGAGCGCGATCTCACCGTCAACCAGGGCATCCACGGCTCCCAGGACGTGGCCAACTCGCTGATCCGTTCCGGCGTCCGGTTCGAGGTCTACGCCGGCAGTCGCACCGACGGCAGGCTGGCCCGGTTCCTGGCGGACTTCGGCGCGGCCGCGGCGACCATCCGGGCTGCCCGCCGGATGCGGCTGGGTGCGATCGGCGCGCTCACCGGCATGGGCGACATCGTGGTCGATGAGCTGGCCCTGTTCCGCGCGCTCGGCCCGCAGGTCTGTCACGACGCGGTCGGGCAGGTCTTCCGGCACTGCGAGGCGATCCCCGAAGCCGCCGTGCAGGCCCGGGTGGAACAGGACCGCGAGCGGTTCGAGTTGGATCCCCGGCTCGGACCGGAGGCCCATGGCTACGCCGTCCGGCTGTACCTGGGAATCAAGGCCTGGCTGGACGCGAACGACTACGCGGGCTACACCGCCCACTATGAGGACTTCGGCGACGACGGCCGCTTCCATCAGCTGCCGCTGCTGGCCGCCTCGCACCTGATGGCCGACGGCTACGGCTACGCCGCCGAAGGCGATGTGATGGCCGCCGCGCTGGTCACGATGCTGGGTCGGCTGGTCGGCGAGGTGAACTTCACCGAGATGTACATGTTCGACCTCGAACGGGACGCGATCCTGTTCGCCCACGCCGGCGAGGGGAACTGGACGACCGCCGCCGCGCGTCCTCGACTGATCGACCGGGTGCTCACCGAGGGTGGGCTGGGCAATCCTCCGACGCCGATCTTCACGCCTCGGGCCGGACGGGCGACGATCGCCTCGCTGGTGCACCTGGGCGAGGAACGGTTCCGGCTGGTGTCGGCATCGGGCACGGTCCTGGAGCAGGTCGATCTTCCCGGCTGCGAGATGCCTTCCTTCTTCTTCCGACCCGACCGCGGCGCCGAGGCGCTGGCCGCCGACTGGCTGCGATCGGCCGGAGCGCACCACCAGGCGCTGGTCCTCGGCGACCATGAGGAGCGGCTCGCCCTGTGGTGCCGACTCAACGCCATCGAACAGATCCGGCTCTAGCCACTCACCCGACAAGCCGCCCCAAGGAGGACCATGTTCACCCCGGTACGCCGCTCGCTGCGCGATCTCGTCGGCAGTGAGTACCTCGATGCCGTGATCCGGACCAACCACCAGCTCACCGGCCGCCCGGTCGATCAACTCCGGTCGCTGGCCGACGACCCCGTCGACTTCTTCCCTCCCGCCTTCGCCGAGCGCAGCGCGCGCCTCGCCGAACGGGCCGGCCAGCGCCTGGTTGACGGCTTCGACGACGGCCTGCGAGGCGCGCCCACCGATGCCTTCCAGCGCGCCCAGAACACCGCTTCGGCACCCCTGGGCGGCCTGGGAGTCTGCCGGATCGGGCAGGACGGCCGCGTCCATCTCGCCGCGAAGAGCGAGCACTACCAGCTGTCGCTGGGGCACGCCTTCCCGGGCTACCAGCTGATCGATCGAGCTCGCGAACTGGGTATTCCCAACGCCACCCACAACAACACCCGTGGCTACATCACGCGGCTCGCCGAGGCGGCCTTGGTGGCGAGCGCGAACGGGATCGAGGAGGAGGCGGAGTTGGCGGCACTCCTGGCCAGCGAGCACCCCCGGGCGCTCAACCGGGTGCTCAACCTGGAGACCGGGTCGCTGGCCGCCGAAACGGCGCTGAAGACCATGCTCACCCGCTTCTACGATGCCGACGGCGGCGAGGCGAGCCACGGGGGACGGACCCCGGTGTTCCTGGTGCTCGGGGACTGGGCAGGAGGACCGGCGGCGAACTACCACGGGACGACGATCCTGGCCCAGACCCTTCGCGGGCTTTGGCCCGATCTCGCCGCGGCCGCTGCCCGGGCCGGGCTGTGCGAGATCGTCCCGGTGCCGATCGACGACGTCGACGGCTTCCGGCAGCAGTTCGAGCGGCACAACACCGGCGGGTACCGGGTGGCAGGGTTCTGCCATGAGATCGTCCTGATGAACTACGGCGGCCACACCCTCGACGGTGAGTTCCTCCGGGCCGCCTACCAGCTGTGCCACGAGCACGAAGTGCCGGTGTTCTGCGACGAGATCCAGAGCGGAGCCTGGTACGGCGAGCTCTTCCTGTTCCGCCGGTACCGGATCCAGCCCGATCTTGTGGCGATCGGGAAGGGCTTCCCCGGTGGTGTCTATCCGGCCAGCCGCCTGCTCCTGACCCCCGGGATGGACCGGCTGTCGCAGTTCGGCGCGCTGGTGACCAATGGCCAGGAGGAGCTCGCCAGCCTGGCCTACCTGATCACCATGGAGTTCGTCCGCGCCAACGGCGAGCGGATCGACGCGATCGGCCGCGACTACCAGGAGCGGCTGAGCCGCCTGACCGAGCGGTTCCCCCGCCTCCTGGCCGCCGTCACCGGCGACGGCCACATGGGATGCCTGCAGTTCCACCAGCCGGAGGTCGCGGTTGAATTCTGTCGCCGGCTGGACGATCGAGGCGTCGACATCAGCACGCAGGCCTACAAGCCGAGCGCCCCGCCGACCGCGTTGACCAAACTGCCGGTGATCTCGGACGAGACCACGGTCTCTGCCGTGGTCGACCGGATGGAGTCCGTCCTGCAGGAACTCGCCCCCCCAGCCGGTCACCCCGGCATGATCGATCGCTCGGAGACCACACCATGACACATACCCACGATCAGCACCCCGTCCTGCCCGTGACCGGGCCGATGGCGGTCGCGGAACTCGGCCGATGCGGCATCGCCGAGGGCGACGTCGTCCTGGTGCACTCGGCATTGCGTCCGTTCGGCCAAGTGGCCGGCGGAGCTGCCACGCTCGCGAAGGCTCTCCGCGAGGCCGTCGGCCCCACCGGGACGCTGGTGGCCCCCGCGTTCACGTTCCGTCACGAAGTGGGCGAGGATCCGGTCGTCGACCCGGTGAACGACCATTCCGAGATGGGTGCGATCAGCGAGGCGATCCGGCTCATGCCCGGCGCGCGGCGCAGCACCGCCTACCGGCACAGCTTCTCGGCGGTCGGGCCGCAGGCGGCAACGATCACCGACACCGATCCGGCGCTGTCGGTGTTCGACCTGCGCAGTACCTTCGGCCGCCTGCTCGCGCTGGACGCCCGGATCGTGTTGCTGGGGCTCACCTACGTCTCCTGCACGAGCTTCCATTTCGGTGAGTACCTGGTGCAGATCCCCGACCGCCACGTGGTGGAACGCCGAGTGCAGCTGCGCCGGCCAGACGGCGAGCCGGAGCCGGTCACCCTGCTGGATTACCAGCCCCGGCCCACCGACGACGGCCGCGAGTACGAGCACGAGCACGACTTCGACCGGGCGGGTGCCGTGCTGGAGCAGGCCGGGCTGGTGCGGGTCGGGGCGATCGGCAACGCGGTGATCCGGGTCTTCGCGATGCGCGATCTGATCCATCTGCTGCTGGACCGCTACGGGCTGGAGCCGGACATCTTCTACCTCGATCCTCGGGTGGGACCGACCCGGCTGGCCGACGGCGTCTCGGTCTTCACCGGCGATCTGCGCGACGGGGCGGGCCGCCTGGTCGAGACCAACTGGTCCTGCCTCGATCCGACGCAGATGCACCGCTGAGGCATCGGGTTCAGCTCAGCCGCAGCAGGATCGCCTCCAGTGGAGGCAGTGTGAGCTCGAGCCGCACCTCGTCGCCCTCCCGAGCGAAGTCGACGACGCTCTCCCGGCCGAGCGCCAGGCGGACCTGCGACAGATCCCGCTCCCCCACCCGCAACCGGGGCCTCGCCAGCGGATCCAGCGAGCCGTTGACCAGATACACGACCTGCCCCGCCTCGTCCGGGTAGCTGTAGACCACCGCGTCCGCGGCACCGCGCAGGAACACCAGCTCCGGATCCCACTCACCCAGGACACGCTGCAACAGCTCCTGCCGCATCGTCGTGCGCAGCATGGCGGGCACCACGGCCAGCGGATCGATACGCCCGAACGGCATGACCAGGATCCGGTCGCCGACCACAACGTGACCGTGCCCGGCGTCCTCGTGTCCCATCCTGCGCAGCCGGGTGAGATCCCGGACGCGGCCGTCCCGGTAGTCGATGTGCGCGACATCGCCGCCCAGCAGGAGGACCGAGGCCCTCGCCCCTGGGCGGTCCAGCAACCGGAGGCCGTCCACTGCCTCCTCGTAGGTGGCCGCTCCGTCCTCGCAGCCGGTCCAGGTCAGGGAGGCGGCGCCGGCCAGGTGACCGAGGCCGAGCTCCAGCAGCGTCTCGACGGCCTCGGCGTCCAGCAGCGCGCGGTTGCGCTGGAGCAGCCCGCGCGTCGCCTCGACTCCGATGCTCCGGAAGTACTGCCCGCTGACCGCGATGATCCCGCCCGCCTGCGTGGTGTCGGTGGCGTAGTGGAATGGGATGCCGTAGCCGCCCAGCAATGCCCCGAAGAGGTAGTCGCGCGGGTACAGCTCCTCCGGGGAGCGGCCCTGCCGCGTCTGCAGCGTCGCGGCGGAGTCCTCGCTCACCAGCACCGTCACGCCCTGCCGCGGCCGGGCGAACACTCCACTGGCCAGGCCGGCGTCCAGTTCCTGCCGGGTGGCGGCGAGCACGTCCTGGTAGCCGTCGGCGAGAACCGGGCCATTCCCGTTCAGGTCGTAGAAGTCCAGCGTCATTCCCGCCGGTGCGATCGTCTGGGCACCGAGCAGCTGGAACCGGGTGAACGCCAGCGACTTGGAGAAGCGGGAATACGGGAAGTTCTCCAACTCGGGATAGACCTCGGTGCCGGGCGGCAGCAGCGCCCGGTGCGCATCGGCGATGGTGTGGAACAGCGAGAGGTAGTCGGCCGGCCGCCGCTCGACATAGGACGGCAGGTGCACCCGCACCGCCGGAGGGTGAGGCCCGCTCAGCGCGGCCAGCAGCGGTCCCCAGCGACGGCCCTCGGCGGCGTGCACCGCGGGTACGGACGTCATCAGCCCGAGCCGGGTCTCCGGCGAGACCGCGTGCACCGCTTCCCGGATCGCCGCTGCCGCCTCCTCCAGGCCCTCGCGGGCGGTCTCCAGCCAGATCCGGCGGTAGGGGTGCGGCTCGCCGGTGGCGAGCATCCCGGCGACGAACTCCTCCCGGGACATCCGATGTCCGGCCCGGCGGGAGAACTCGGCCAGATGCTCCTCGCAGAAGCAGCCTCCCCATTCCAGGGGCGCATGGTTGTGGTAGCGGAAGTCGTCCTCCACCCAGAGAAACCGCGGCCGGGCCGCGGCGTAGTAGGCGTACAGACCGGCGATGTACTCCCGCCAGGCAGGGTCGCGCGGGCAGACCGCCAACTCGGCGGTTCGTCCCTGCGGATCGACCATCAGCCGGAAGTCCTGTCCCGGGCCCAACCGCTTTCCGTAGTCGCCGTGTATCAGCGTGTGCCAGGGGTTGATCGACATCGTCGCGCCCGCCCGGACGGCCACCTTGGCGACGCGTTCGGCGAGGTTGCGATAGCGGACGCGTTCCGCGTCATCGGTGTGGCCGGTGTTGAGTTCCTCGACGTTGGCGAAGACCATCACGTCATCGATCCGTCCGGCCCCGATCAGCTCGGGGAGGATGCCCAGGCCGGCCTCGTCGGTCCGGCCCGGATCCAGCGACAGCCGCAGCGAGTAGAGATAGCTCATCGGACGGGCACCCCGTAGAAGGAGAGGAAGGGCAGCCGGGTGCAGTCGGCCGGCACGATCCCGCCGTGATCCATCTGCCACATCCCGTGAGCGACAGTCGCTCCGGTCAGCTCTCTCGCCAGGGACAGCACGATGTCGTCCCCGTCGACGCTCCATTCCGCCAGCGGAACCGTCCCGGCATCGTCCACGATCGTGAACGGGCAGCGGGTGACCGGCAGGCCGAAGTCATTGATCCAGTTGCGGATCGGGGCGAAGGTCAGCCGCACGGTGCGCGGATCAGGACGGACGACCTCGACCGGCTCCGGAGCGCGCCAGTCCCTGGGCAGGCCGTAGTCCTCGGCCAGGGCGGCGTCCGCCAGCCGCTCGGCGAGCACCAGGTTGGCCGCAGCGCTGAGGTGGATGAAGTCGTACAGCGGAAGGTCCCCGGCCGGGACGACGTGGACGCCGGCCAGCTGGTGCGCGGCCTGCCGCTGCTGCTCCCGCAGCATCCCCCACTGGCTGTCCTGGTCGTCCTCGACGAGCATCGTGCAGCGGGCGAGCTGGACGGTGTAGAACGGCAGGCCGCGGTTGCCCAGCCGCTCCCTGAGCAGTGCGACCAGCCGCCCGAACCGCTCGGCGTAGTCCGCGGTGCTGAACTCGAAGCAGTCCGCCTCGCCCTGGTACCACAGCACCCCCCGGGGCCTGCCGCCGGCAGCCGCGATCATCTCCAGGGCGTTCTCGGCCAGCGGAGCCAGCCGGTCACCGTGCATCCACCAGCGCAGCGGCGAGCCTCCGAAGGCCGCCATCACCAGACCGACCGGGACCCCGGCGGCTGAGGACACCCGCTTGGCGAAGTGCAGCGCCGGAGAGTGCCCGGTGTTGTGGTTCTCGAAGTGGCCGGTGTGCACCGCCCGCGTGCCGTCGTTCAGCGGATGGGCCGCGAGCGCCCAGCTGCCATCGGCGCGGTAGTGATGGACGCCGAGCTGCGGGCCGTCGGCGACCCGGTCCCGGGCCCGGCCGGAGGCATTGCTCTGGCCGATCACCAGATAGAGGTCGCCCACACCCACGTGGTGGATGACATCGCCGCGGGTGAGCGAGTAGCCGTCGCCGCCGACCTGTTCCAGCTGGGTCTCAACCCGGTAGCCGCCGCCGACCGGCAACCGCAGGGTGACCTCCCAGGTGGCATCCGCCGCCAGCGTAGCTCGCGCCCAGGGGACGACCGCGCCGCCGTCCAGCTCGCTCACCACCCGCGCGGAGACCGTCACCTCCGCATCGATCGGGTGGAAGGTGAACGGCGGTTCCGGGCTGATGGCGGCCGGGCTCACGGTGCCGCGCAACAGCACGGTGGCGGTGTCGTCGGCGTCCCTGGGCAGCAACTGCCAGTCCACCAGCCCGGACGTGATGGTCACTCCGGGGAGCCCAGCTCGTTCGGTCATCGGTACCTCCTAGCTCGGCGTTCAGCCTAGGGCTGTGATCGCTGCTTCCACCTGGGACAGCCGGGTGGCCCCCACCAGCACCGAATCGACGCCGGGTCGATCGGCCAGCCAGCGCAGGGCCCAGGAAGCCATCGGCATTCCCGCGGCAGCGGCATCGGCCTCGATCCGGTCCAGCCTGGACTGGAGTTCGTCGTCGATCGGCTCCACCCAGTCCGGCTTGTCGGCCCCTCGGCTCCCGGCGGGCGCGGCCCGGCCGCGGCGGTATTTGCCGGTCAGCAGCCCTCCGGCCAGCCCCTGGTACGGGACGACGGAGATCCCCGCCCCGACGCAGTACGGCACCAGTTCGTCCAGGGCGGCGGTGTCCAGCAGGTTGAGGCGGGGCTGGCAGACCACGGGGCGGGGGACGCCCAATTCGTCCGACGCCGCCACCAACCCGGCCAACTCGGCGACACCGTGGTTGCTGACCCCCCACGAGCGGATCCGCCCGCCGGACAGCTCCGTTCCGAGGGCCGCGACGATCTCGCCGTCCGGTGTGCGCGGATCGGGCCGGTGCAGATAGTAGACATCGACATGGTCGGTGCCGAGCCGGCGCAGGCTGCGGTCCAGCTGCGTCCGGATGGCCGCCGGCGAGGTGTACTCGTCGACCTCGCCATCGCCGACCTTCATCCCGAGCTTGGTCGCGACCACGAAGTCGTCGCGCCGCCCGGCGATCGCACGTCCTACGATCTCCTCGGCCACTCCCCCGGCGGATCCGGCGACCCGGGCATAGCCCTCGTACATGTTCGCGGTGTCGATGAAATCGACCCCGAGTTCGGCGGCGCCCTGGATGAGAGCCACCGCGTCGTCCGAACTGACCGGCGTGCCGAAGGTCATCGTGCCCAGGCACACCCGGGAGACGCTCAGATCGCTCGCCCCCAGCGTTCGTCGCTGCATCATCGCTCCTCTCCGAGCGCCTCGATGAGTTCCAGTCCGGCGGTCAGGCGGTCTAGCCGCGCCGGCTCCAGCACCGGTGCCGGCGCCGGCACCCGGAAGCAGGCGGTCGCATGACCGCGATCCGCCATCAGCGCCTCGAAGGCGGCGATGATGTCGCCCGACCAGCCCAGCCCCAGGAAGTGCTGCCACTGCCGGTGCAGGGTGAGTACCTCAGCCTCCCGCCCGGCGACGGCGGCCTGCCAGACCCGGGCGTAGAACCGTGGCACCAGGTTCGCCCACGTGCCGATGCTGCCGTGCGCGCCGGCCAGCAGCCCGAACCCGAGATTCTCGTCCAGCCCGGTGTAGAACGTCCGGTCCGGATAGCCTTCGACCAGCCGGCGCAGCAGGAACAGGTTCCAGTCGCTCACCTTGGCGCCGGCGACCCCCTCCACCTCCAGCAACTCGCTCAGCTGGTCGAAGGTCGCGTGGAAGCCGGCCGGCGGCATGTGGTAGACGAACACCGGGCCGCCGAGGGCGGCCAGTTCCCGGTAGTACCGGACGGTCTGATCCCAGTCCCCGCGCAGCGGGACGGACGCCACCGCGTCCGCTCCCGCCGCCAGGGCATGCTCGGCCAGCGCCAGGGCGTCCCGCAACGGCGCGAGCCCGACGTGCACGATCGTGGCCGCGCCGTGCGCCCGCGCCACCGGCATGGCGGCCTCGACCACCTGGCGCCGTTCGAGCGGCGAGAGTTCCGCCGCGTCCCCGGTGCCGCCGCACAGGTAGAGCCCTTGGGTTCCCGCCGCGAGCACCCGATCGGCGTTGCCGGCGACCGACTCCAGGTCGACTCCGCCGTCCGCCGCGATCGGCGAGACCAGCGGGACGACGATCCCGGTCAGGCTTCTCATCCGGGGTCCCCGCCGAGTCGTTCGGTGGAGCGCAGCGGAGGAGAAGAACTCCGTGGGGTGTTCATGCGGCCTTGAGCCTCTCGATGGCGCCGCGCAGGGAGTCGGTCATGATCGCGAGTTCCTCATCGGTGATCCCGCACCACCACGGCAGGGAGAACGAGTTGTCCCACCACGACTCGAGCACAGGGCAGTCCTGCTCGCCGGCACCGAGCTTGATGAACAGCGGGTAGCGGTACAGCGGGTGGTACTGCACGATGCTGCGCACCCCGTAGTCGGTGGTGAGCAGATCCATCAGGTCGTTGCGGTTCTTGCCGAACGCGCTGCCGTCGAAGTGCAGGACATACTGGTGCACGACGTAGCGCCCGCCCTCGATGACCTCCGGGAAGCTGATTTCCGGCACGTCCGCCAGGGCGGCACGGATCTTGCGGTCCTGTTCGATCAGGATCTCGTTGTTCGGGTGCACGCTGCGCAGTTGCACCGAACCGAGCGCGCACTGCGGCTCGCCGATGCAGAAGTTCTGCGGCCACTGGCCCGGCCAGAACTCGTCGACATTGCTCATCGCCGGCAGCCAGTAGCGCTCCCGCGGGCCCTGGAAGGCGGTCAGTCCGTTGTGCCGGACGCCGGGCACGGCCTTGGCGATCTCCGGATCCTTCACGATGAACATGCCTCCCTCGCCGAGAGTGGTCATGGTCTTGGCGGCGTGGAAGCTGAAGCAGCCGAAGTCGCCGAAGGTGCCGACGTGCTGGCCGTCGATGGTGCAGTCCATCGACTGGGCGCAGTCCTCGATCACCTTCAGTCCGTGCTCGGCAGCGATGGCCATGATCGCCTTCATGTCGCACGGGATCCCGAGCAGATGGACCGCGACGATCGCCTTGGTGCGCGGGGTGATCTTGCGGGCGATGTCCTGCGGATCGATCGTCCAGGTCTTCGGGTGGATGTCCGCCCAGACGATGGTGGCACCCAGGTCGCCGAACGGGATCGCGGTCGCGCAGTAGGTGTAGGCGGGCACGATCACCTCATCGCCGGGGCCGATGTCGCTGAAGATGCCGGCGAGCTTCAGCGCGTTCGTGCAGTTCGAGACGCCGAAAGCGTGCTCGGCGCCGATGAACTCCGCGAAGTCGCGCTCGAAGGCCTCCAGGTAGTCGCCCTGGGTCTGGCCCTCGGAGTTGCGCATCACATCGACGACGGCGGCGATCTCCTCCTCGGTGTAGGGATGCTGGCGCTGCGGGAAGATGATCCGGTAGCCATCGACCCAGCCGCGGCCACTCGGGTCACTGAGCTTCTCGGGGGCGGTCGTCGTCATCGGGCGTTCTCCTTCTGGGTGGTGGCGGGCGCGAGGCGAGTGATATCGATGACCTCGCAGAGGATGTCTTCCTTGTTGGCGTCGTAGGCGACCAGCAGCAGGTCGCCGTCTACCAGGCAGCACGGGTACTGGTGGCCGTTGACCTTGAGCAGGCCCTTGCGACGCATCTCGACGGGCGAGTCGTTGATCATGTAGATCTCGTCGAACTCGACGCCGTCCTTGCTCAGCAGCAGCATCAGCGGCCTGCGGTCGAGCAGGGTGGCGATGGCGTTGTTGACCAGGTAGTAGCGGCCATCGGTGAGCCGTCCGGCGTAGAGCCGGCTCATCGAGTCCGGAATGTCGGAGAGCAGCGGCTCGCTCCAGGTCAGGCCGCCGTCGTCGGAATGGTTGACGTAGACCCGGCAGGAGGCGCCCTCGTCCCGCCAGAACACCATGATCCGGCCGGAGTCGAGCTGGTACCAGGTGCTCTCGCCGTAGGGGAACGAGGCTCCTTCGGGCTCGGGCACGGTGATGAACTCGGGCTGCTCCAGGATGTCGTCGCCCGGCCACAGCAGGATCGCCGGGCCGCGGTCGCGGGTGGTGCAGACGCAGAGCAGCCGGCCTTCCGCGGTCAGCCGCGGCGCCTCGAAGATCCACTTGATCTCCGACCCGTAGCTGAGCACCTTCTCGAAATGGCGGCCGTCGGCTGAGCCGTACAGGTCGACGTAGGCAGTGTCGGGGTTGATCCGGCGCATTCCGGTCACCGTCTCGTCGTGCTCGGTCTCCTCGGTCATCACGACGATGTAGAGCATCTCAGCGGTGGCATGCATGGCCACGCAGTTGTGCGCCCACGGACTGCCGGGCTCGACGTCCGCCACGACGTCCGGATCGCTCCAGGTCCGTCCGTCCGGGGAGGACGCGATCAGCACCCGCTGACCGGCGTCCTCCTCGTTCCGGAAGCCGTTGGACCAGGCGAACCAGTACCGGCCGGCGAACCGAGCGATCTGATTGTGGTGGTTGTAGGAGCCGTTCTCGGCGTTGCCGTAGTACACCACCGAACGGCGCGCCCCGGGAATCGCCGGGATGATCGGTGGTTCGGCCCCCTTGGTGCCGTGATCGCTGTCGGTCATCAGGCATTCGAATTGCTGGAAGACCCGTCTCCAGTGGTACTCGGTCAGCCTCTCCGCCACCTGGGGCGAGAGCAGGCGAGCGCTGGTGCGGACGCGGGTCGGGTAGTCCTGAGCCACGGGATTCCTTTCCTGAGGGGCGTGGTGCGGCGTCGCAGGGAGGGGCTGCC
>JASGEM010000106.1:0-7330 GCA_049841235.1 Propionicimonas sp.
GTGCTGGTCTGCACCGGCGACCGCGACACCCTGCAGCTGGTCAACGACTCGGTCACCGTGCTCTACCCGCGCAAGGGCGTCTCCGACCTGGCCCGGATGACCCCGGAGGCGGTCGTCGAGAGGTACCTGGTGGCACCGCCGCGCTACCCCGAACTGGCCGCGCTGGTGGGGGAGAGCAGCGACAATCTGCCTGGCGTCCCCGGGGTCGGCCCCAAGACCGCCGCGAAGTGGCTGGCCGCCTACGACGGGCTGGAGAACCTGATCCGCCGGGTGGACGAGATCGGCGGCAAGGCCGGCGACTCGCTGCGCGAACACCTCGACGACGTGATCCGCAACCGCCGGCTGAACGCCCTGGTGGGCGATCTCGACCTGCCGGTCGCGGTGGGGGAGCTGACCCGTCACGAGTGGAACCGGGAGGCCGTCCACACCCTGTTCGACGCCCTCGAGTTCCGGGTGCTGCGGGATCGGCTGCTGGAGACTCTGCCGGCCGAACAGGCCGGGCCATCCGGCGGCTTCGAGGTGGCCGGCGTCGCGCTCGCTCCCGGTGAGCTGGCTGGCTGGCTGGCTGCGCATGCCCAGGGAACCGTGGTCGGTATCGATGTCACCGGCACCTGGCGGTGGGGGACGGGAGACCTGACCGGCCTGGCGCTGGCCACCGGAGAGGGTGCCGCCGCCTGGCTGGATGTCGCCAGCCTCGACCCGGCCGACGACGCCGCGCTGGCCGCCTGGCTGGCCGACCCGTCCGCCCACAAGGCGATGCACGACGCCAAGGGTCCGCTGGAGGCGCTCTGGGCGCGCGGCTGGGAACTGGCCGGCCTGGTCAGCGACACCCAGTTGGCGGCCTACCTGCTCAAGCCCGATCAGCGGGTCTACGACCTGGCCGACCTGACCGCCCGCTACCTCAAGCGCGAACTGGCCGTCGAGGCCAGCGGCGCCAGCGCCTCCGACCAGCTGGCGTTCAGCTTCGACGAGACCTCCGGCCAGGACGCCATGATCCGTGCCCGCGCCGTGATCGACCTCGCCGGTGCGCTGGAGACCGAGCTGGAGGAGCGCGGCGGCGCCAGTCTGCTGCGCGAGGTGGAGCTGCCCCTGCTGCGCACCCTGGCCACCATGGAGCGCACCGGTGTCGCCGTCGATGCCGACTATCTCGACGGCCTGCGCAGCGACTTCGACAGCGAGGTGGCCAAGGCCGAGGCCGACGCCTTCGCGGTGATCGGACACCCGATCAACCTCGGTTCGCCCAAGCAGCTGCAGGCCGTCCTGTTCGACGAACTCCAGATGCCGAAGACCCGCCGCACCCAAACCGGCTACACCACCGACGCCGAGTCGCTGGAGAACCTCTACGCCCGCACCGAGCATCCCTTCCTGGCCCACCTGCTGCGGCACCGCGACCAGATCCGGCTGCGGCAGACTGTCGAGGGCCTGCTGAAGTCGATCGCCGACGACGGCCGGATCCACACCACCTACGTCCAGACCATCGCTGCCACCGGACGGCTCTCCAGCACCGACCCGAACCTGCAGAACATCCCGATCCGCACCGCAGACGGACGCCGGATCCGGGAGGCCTTCGTCGTGGGCCCCGGGTACGAGACGCTGCTCACCGCCGACTACTCGCAGATCGAGATGCGGATCATGGCCCACGCCTCGGAGGACGCCGGACTGATCGAGGCGTTCACCTCCGGGGAAGACTTCCATACCGTGATGGCCGCCCGGGTGTTCGGCGTCGACCCCGACACCGTCGACACCGGCCAGCGCGCCAAGATCAAGGCGATGAACTACGGTCTGGCCTACGGCCTCTCCGCCTTCGGTCTCTCCGCGCAGCTGAAGATCAGCAGATCCGAGGCGCAGGGACTGATGGAGGAGTATTTCGAGCGCTTCGGCCACGTCCGCGACTATCTGCACGACATCGTCGACACCGCCCGGCGCACCGGCTTCACCGAGACCATCCTGGGCCGGCGCCGCTACCTGCCCGACCTCACCTCGTCCAATCGGCAGCGCCGTGAGATGGCGGAACGGATGGCGCTCAACGCGCCGATCCAAGGCTCGGCCGCGGACATCATCAAGGTCGCCATGCTCGATGTCGAGACCGCTCTGGCCAGGCAGGGCCTGTCCAGCCGGATGCTGTTGCAGGTGCACGACGAACTGGTCTTCGAGGTGGCACCCGGCGAGACCGGGGCGCTGGAAGCGCTGGTACGGGAGAAGATGGGCCACGCCGTCGACCTCAGCGTCCCGCTGGAGGTCTCGGTCGGCACCGGCCACTCCTGGCACGAGGCCGCGCACTGAGATGGACCGGCCGGACGGGCGGCAGCAGTCCAGGCAGCGCGAGCTGTGGGGACGTGCCGCCTGCGGCTACGACCGGGCGATGGCGCCGCTGGAACGGGCGGGGATCGGCCGTTACCGCGAGCTCCTGATCGCACAGGCCGCCGGGCGAGTGATCGAGGCCGGGATCGGCACCGGCGCGAACCTGCGCTACTACCCGGAATCGGTCGAACTGACCGGAGTG
This sequence comes from Propionicimonas sp., assembly GCA_049841235.1. Lineage (GTDB taxonomy): Bacteria > Actinomycetota > Actinomycetes > Propionibacteriales > Propionibacteriaceae > Propionicimonas. Next base: position 2,504 of record JASGEM010000106.1, read on the forward strand.
GACGCCAGCCCGCCGATGCTCGCCCAGGCCGTCCGGCGGGCTGCGGCGCTGGACCGTCAGGTCACGCTCCGGCAGGGCGACGCCGACGCGCTGCCGGTCGAGGACGGCAGCGCCGACACCGTGGTGGCCACGTTGCTGCTCTGCTCGGTACCGGACGTCCCCACCACGCTCGCCGAGTTCGCCCGGGTACTGCGCCCCGGCGGCCGGCTGCTGTTGCTGGACCACGTGGCCTCGTCCTGGGCGCCGGTGCGTGGCTTCCAGGCGGTGGCGGACCGGGTGACCGCGAGCACCGGCGAACGCTGGCGGCGGCGTCCGCTCGACGACCTTCCGGCGCTCGGCTTCGAGGCCGAATCGGTCACCGCCAGCCGCGGTCGCCTGATCGAGGCCGTGGTGGCGCGCCGGATTGTGTCTGTATCGTGACCTGATCTGGTTTGACCGTCTCATTAAGTGGTCGTTAGGCTGTTTGGGCACTGCGACTGGCCTGTCCTCGGACGGAGTGGGTCAGGCAGTGGCTGGTATCCGTCGGATCTAGGTCGTGTCGTTTCTCAGCCAATCGGTCGGAGTGTGACACAAATCAACCACACCACCATCGGAGCCCTTCTACATGACCTCTTCTCTCGAGGCCTCTCCCGTCGCAGTCGACGATTTCGGTTCGCCCGAAGCCTTTCTCGCAGCGGTCGACGCGACCATCAAGTACTTCAATGACGGCGACATCGTCACCGGCACCGTCGTCAAGGTCGATCGGGACGAAGTCCTGCTCGACATCGGTTACAAGACCGAAGGCGTCATCCCTTCCAAGGAACTCTCCATCAAGCACGACGTGAACCCGTTCGACGTGGTCTCCGTGGGCGATGAGATCGAGGCCCTCGTCCAGCAGAAGGAGGACAAGGAAGGCCGCCTGATCCTGTCCAAGAAGCGGGCTCAGTACGAGCGCGCCTGGGGCACCATCGAGAAGATCAAGGAAGCTGACGGCGTCGTGGTCGGCAAGGTCATCGAGGTCGTCAAGGGCGGCCTGATCATCGACATCGGCCTGCGCGGCTTCCTGCCTGCCTCGCTGGTGGAGATGCGCCGCGTCCGCGACCTGCAGCCCTACGTGGGTGCCGAGCTCGAGGCCAAGATCATCGAACTCGACCGCAACCGCAACAACGTGGTGCTCTCGCGTCGTGCCTGGCTGGAGCAGACCCAGTCCGAGGTGCGGCACACCTTCCTCAACCAGCTCGCCAAGGGCCAGATCCGCAAGGGCGTCGTCTCCTCGATCGTCAACTTCGGCGCCTTTGTCGACCTGGGCGGCGTGGACGGCCTGGTGCACGTCTCCGAGCTCTCCTGGAAGCACATCGACCACCCGTCCGAGGTGGTCGAGGTCGGCACCGAGGTCACCGTCGAGGTGCTGGACGTCGATCTGGATCGCGAGCGGGTCTCCCTGTCGCTGAAGGCGACCCAGGAGGATCCCTGGCAGACCTTCGCCCGTACCCACCAGATCGGCCAGATCGTGCCCGGCAAGGTCACCAAGCTGGTGCCGTTCGGCGCGTTTGTCCGGGTCGAGGAGGGCATCGAGGGTCTGGTGCACGTCTCGGAGCTGGCTGTCCGCCACGTCGAGATCCCCGAGCAGGTCGTCAGCGTGAACGACGACGTCATGGTCAAGATCATCGACATCGATCTGGAGCGTCGCCGGATCTCGCTGAGCCTCAAGCAGGCCAACGAGGGCGTGGACGTGGGTGCCGACGACTTCGATCCGGCGCTGTACGGCATGTCCGCCTCCTACGACGAGCAGGGCAACTACATCTACCCCGAGGGCTTCGATCCGGAGACTCAGGAGTGGAAGCCGGGCTACGAGGATCAGCAGCGCGCCTGGGAGCAGCAGTACGCCGAGGCGCAGGCTCGCTGGGAGGCCCACAAGAAGCAGGTCGAGGAGGCCGAGGCCGACAACGTCAAGGCTGCGGTGGCTGCCGCTACCCCGACCGCCTACTCCGCCGGCTCCGAAGCCGTCGAGGAGGAGGGCTCGCTGGCCTCCGACGAGGCGCTGCAGGCCCTGCGGGAGAAGCTCACCGGCAGCGCCGGCTGAGCCACCTGAACGCAAACGCGCCCCCCGCCCTTCCGGCGGGGGGCGCGTTTGGCATCCCGGCCCGGCACCGGTATGGCACAGTGGAGCGAAGGATTCGAAGGGGCAGGAGGATCATCGGTGACGGACCCGCGGGAGACGTTCGAGACCTATCCCTTCAGTTCGGACGCCGAGAACCCGGCCGAGGAGCCCCAGGATCCGCTGCCGGCCGCCCTGGCGCCGAGGATGGCGCCGCCGCAGGTCAGTTCGCCGGCTCCGGACCAGTCGGCCGCGATCGGCCGCCGGTTGCTGTTGGGTTTCGCTGCGGCGGCAGGGGCGGTGGTCGTCGCCGGGACCATCTTGAGCGCTGCCAGCCGAAACTCGGACCCGGAGGAGCCATGGACCCCCGAGATGGTGCCGGACCCCGACGCCACCACCCCCGCGGAAGAGGTTGGGGACGAGGAAGAGGGAGAGGTGACCACCTCGTCCTATCTGGAGATGAGCGACGGGGAGACGATCTACGTCGACGTTCCGGCGGGCTGGCAGGTCGACTCCGAGGGTGACTACCTGGTGATCTCGCACCAGAGCGGTCGGCTGGTGGCCCGAGCCCCGGAGTGGAACCGTGCCTCGCGCGCCGACGCCTCCCGGGAAGCCGACTACCTGCGTGACGGGTTCGACCCGGAGGGCGCTCCGTCCGTCTTCGACGAGTCCACAACCCAGCAGAAGGTGATGCGTCAGGTGGCCGAGGGACACTTCGACGGCAAGCCCGCCTCGGAGGAGATGGTGCTGATCCTGGATGAGTCCAGTGAACGCGCGATGTCGGTCTGGTGGGCAACGGTGAGCGCTGACAACCAGGCGACGATCGAGGCTCGTACCATGGCCGCCCAGCTCCGCCGGGGACTCGGAGAGATCTGACGGTGTTCAGGATCGGGCTGACCGGCGGGATCGGTTCGGGCAAGTCGGCGGTGGCCGACCTGCTGGCTGAACGCGGTGCGGTGATCATCGATGCCGACCTGTTGGCACGCCAGGCGGTCGAACCGGGATCGCCCGGGCTGGCGCGGATCATCGCGGAGTTCGGCACCCGCCTGCTGACCCCCGAGGGCAGCCTGGATCGTCCGGCGCTCGGTGAGATCGTCTTCTCCGATCCGGAGGCCAGGGCCCGGCTCAACGCCATCGTGCACCCCGAGGTTCGCCGGCTGGCCGCCGACATCGAACGGACGGCGGCACCGGACGCGATCGTCGTCCACGTCATCCCGCTGCTGCTCGAGACCGGCCAGCAGGATCTCTTCGACCTGATCGTGGTGGTGGACGTCGACCCGGCCACCCAGGTGCGCCGGGTCCGGGAACGGGATGGGCTGGACGAGGGTCAGATCCGGGCCCGGATCGAGGCGCAGGCCACCCGCGAAGCGCGATTGGCCGTCGCCGACGTGGTGATCGACAACAATGGATTGCCCGCCGACCTGGAGGCGAGCGTGGCCGAGCTGTGGCGGAGATTGCGCACAACTGCCTAACAACAAGCTGAATTCTCAGCGGCGGGCCCTGCTGCGGCGCTACTGCTTGCCTCTATGCTGTCGCCATTCCTAAGCAGGAGGGCAACATTTTCATGGATTGTTCACGCTGCCATTCACAGGTTCCCGACGTCGCACACTTTTGTCATCGCTGCGGCCTGGACCTGCTGCCGGAGAGTGAGCGCAGCAAGCGACGCTTCGCGGTGAACCCCGATGAGCCGGTGGCTTCGTTCGCCGTGGTCTCGTCGATCATGCCGCGGGAAGCCGGGCGCCATCCCCAGACCTACCGGACGGCCTTCACGATCACGCTGGCCGCCGCGCTGATCGCCGCGGTCTTCGGGGCACTGCCGATCGCGGTGCTGATCGCCGCCTTCGCCATTCCGCTGGTCTACATCGTGTATCTCTACGACGTGAACATGTGGGAGGACGAACCGATCCCGGTGGTCGGCATCGGCTTCGCCCTCACCTTCGTGCTCGGCGTGCTGTTCACCTGGCTGTGGACGGGCTGGCTGCCGATCCAGGCCGCGCTGCCCGACCCCTCCGGTGGGCTGATCAGCGGACCGAGCTGGGGCGCCTTCCTGATCTTCGCCCTGCTGGTTCCGATCGTCGGCGAGGCGATCCGGCAGGTCGGGCCGGTGCTGCTGGCCAGCCGGCCGGCCTTCGACGACCTGATGGACGGCGTCACCTTCGGCATCATCAGCGGCGTGGCCTACGCCGCCGCCGACACTCTGGTCCGTCACTGGGCGCTGATCACCGGCGGCATGGTCGATCCCGAGCCCGGCCAGTGGGCGACGCTGGTGCTGCTGGAGGGCTTCGTCAAGCCGCTCATCATGGGCACCGCTTCCGGTCTGGCCGCGGCCGAGTTCTCCGGGCTCGGCAAGGGATACGACGGTTTCACGCCGCGCTACTACAGCGGTCTGGCGCTCGCCGTCGGAGTCAACATCCTGTATGCCGTCGGCATCTACCTGCTCGGCTTCGTCGGCAACAGCTCGCTGGCGGTGGCGCTGCAGTTGATCTGGGGCATCATCCTGCTCGGCCTGCTGATCCTGCGGCTGCGCAGCGTGCTGCACATCGGCCTGACCGAAGCGGCGCTGGAAGCGGCCGCCACCTCGGGCGACTACACCGAGGGCGGCAGCGGCGAGCAGGAATTCTGCGCCCACTGCGAGCTGCCGCTGATGGCGGGGGCCGCCTTCTGCAGCGCCTGTGGCGCCTCCTCCCGGGCCCGTCCCCGGGTGCCGGCCACCGCCGGGGCCGGCGCGGCCTCGGCCTCAGCGGCGCCAC
>JASGEM010000107.1:0-138066 GCA_049841235.1 Propionicimonas sp.
CGCCGCGATCGGGGCCGCCCAGCGCGCCGGCGAGCAGTACGCCCGGCTCGGCCGGCTCGCCGACGCCGCCCACGCGTTCTGGCTGGCCGGCCAGCTGCATCGAGAGGCCGGTGACTCCGACGAGGCGATCTGGGCGCTCGAATCGGCGGTCGAGGGCTTCGCGGCCGCCGGTCGGCAGAAGCTACGGATCGAGGCCGCCTCCGAGCTGATCGAACTCCTCCGCGCCACCGGCCAGGACGCCCGGGTTGAGGACCTGCTTGCCTCGCTGACCTGACGGGCCCGCAGGGACCGCTGACGGGCGGCAACGACAGTGAGCGTCGAAACCCGCTGTCACCGGCGTTGCACCACCGCCGCGCCGATCGTCACATCCCAAACTCGCGCAGGTTCACCGTGCCCCGCCGGACTTCGACCCCTTCGGTCCGCAGCAGCGAGGCCGCCCGGTCCGCCAGCTGGGGTGCGATCGAGCCGTCCGCCCGGAGCACCCGCCACCAGCAGACCTCGTCCCCCCGGGTGGCGAGGACACGCGCCACCACCCGCGGCCCGCAGCCGACGATCCGGCCGATCGCGCCGTAGCTGGTCACCCGGCCCTCGGGGATCGTGGCGACCGCCAGCAGGACGGAATCCGCTACCTCCTCGATGACACCCACCCCCGCAGCGTAGGCCGTGCGCCCGGTCGCCCTCCAGTGCGCCTCCTGCCACATCCTCCCTTTGCGTGACAGCTGCGTTCGCGGACGGCCAGTACTCGACAATCGGTGCACGAAACCCGACGGTCGACCCCGACCGAACTGGCCGACCCGATTTCTGTGGAGTGGCCGCGGCGAAAAGCCGTCCGGTCTAGGGTGTTCAGCATGGAATATCGCATTGAGCACGACACCATGGGCGAGGTGCGGGTACCCGCCGACGCCCTCTATGCCGCCCAGACCCAGCGAGCCGTGGAGAACTTCCCGATCTCCGGTCGCGGGCTGTCCTCCCACCACATCGCCGCCCTCGGCCAGATCAAGCGCGCCGCCGCGCTGGCGAACGCCGAGCTGGGCGTGATCGGCAACGACATCGCCGAGGCGATCGTGGCCGCCGCCGACGAGGTGATCGCGGGACAGCACGACGACCAGTTCCCGATCGACGTCTTCCAGACCGGTTCGGGCACCTCGTCCAATATGAACACCAATGAGGTGGTCGCCACCCTGGCCAGCCGCCGGCTCGGCAGCCCGGTGCACCCCAACGACCATGTGAACGCCTCGCAGTCGTCCAATGACGTGTTCCCCTCCTCGATCCACATCGCGGCGGTGCAGGCGATCCACTCCGATCTGCTGCCCGATCTGGAGGTGCTGGCCAGCTCACTGGAGGCCAAGGCCGCCGAGTACGCCACCGTGGTGAAGTCGGGTCGCACCCACCTGATGGACGCCACCCCGATCATGCTGGGCCAGGAGTTCAGCGGCTATGCCACCCAGATCCGCTATGGCATCGCCCGGGTGAAGGCCACCCTCCCCCGGCTCAACGAGCTGCCGCTGGGCGGCACCGCGGTCGGCACCGGCATCAACACCCCGCCGGGCTTCTCGGCGCGGGTGATCGCGCTGATCGCCGAGCACACCGGCCTGCCGCTGGTCGAAGCGTCCAACCACTTCGAGGCCCAGGCCGCGCAGGATTCGCTGGTGGAGACCTCTGGCGCGCTGCGCACCATCGCGGTGTCGCTGGTGAAGATCGCCAACGACCTGCGCTGGATGGGCTCGGGCCCGCGCACCGGCATCGGCGAGATCGCGCTGCCCGACCTGCAGCCGGGCTCGTCGATCATGCCGGGCAAGGTGAACCCGGTCGTGCCCGAGGCGACCGTGATGGTGGCAGCCCAGGTGATCGGCAACGACGCGGCGATCGCCTTCGCCGGCGCCCAGGGCAACTTCGACCTGCTGGTGATGCTGCCGGTGATGGCCCGCAACCTGCTGGAGTCGATCAGCCTGATCGGCAATGTCTCCCGGGTGCTCGCCACCCGTTGCGTGGACGGGATCACCGCCAACGTCGAGCGCTGCCTGCAACTGGCCGAATCCAGCCCGTCCATCGTGACCCCGCTGAACCGGATCATCGGCTACGAGGCGGCCGCGAAGATCGCCAAGCACTCGGTGAAGCAGAACCTGACGGTCGCCGACGCGGTTCGCGACCTCGGCTACGTCGAGCGCGGCGAGGTCACCGAGGAGCAGCTGGCCCAGGCGCTGGACGTCGCGGCCATGACCGCTCCCAAGTCGTCCTGACCCGCCGAGCCACGAAGGCCCCTGCCCGACCGGGTGGGGGCCTTCGCTCGTGTTGCCGTCGGCGTGGCCTGGAGGAAGCGTTCCTCCAGGCACAGCGGGTACGCCGCTCGGCCCTCGCCGCGACGAGGGGCCGATCAGATCAGGTCAGGGGGTGTTCAGCGCGGAGCCGCCGCCAGCAGCCGGCAGGTCAGCTCGGCCGCCGACTTCAGATTCGCCTCGCCGTCGCGGAGCGCCTCTTCCAGGGTGCTCAAGCTACGCAGGATCGGCACCACGGCCGAGAACGGGCTGTCGTCCACCTCGATGGCGACCCTTCCGGCGAAGCCGACCACGGGAATCCCGCGCCGCGCAGCACGGGTGGCCACCCCCCAGGGAGCCTTGCCGGAGGATGACTGGGCGTCGATCGAGCCCTCGCCGGTGAACACATAGTCGGCGTACTCCAGCGCCTCCTCGTAGCCGGTCGCCTCGATCACGGTGTCGACCCCCGGCCGGATCGTCGCACCGAGGTAGCGGAGGAAGGCGAAGCCGAGTCCGCCGGCTGCGCCGGCACCGGCTGCCTCGGACAGGTCCTCGCCTGCCAGGGCCGAGAGGTGGGCGAGTCGCGCCAGACCGGCCTCGAGATGCTCGACCTGTTCCGGACTGGCGCCCTTCTGCGGGGCGAAGATGGCGGCGGAACCCTGATCGCCGAGCAGCGGGTTGTTCACATCCGACGCCACCTCGACCCGCACCTCGGACAACCGGGGGTCGAGGTCGGTGGTGTCGATCTGGGCGAGGCCGACCAGGTTGCCGCCTCCCGGCCGCAGTTCTGCCCCGTCGGCGTCCAGGAATCGCATGCCGAGGGCCCGCAGCATGCCGCTGCCACCGTCGGTGGTGGCCGAGCCGCCGAGCCCGACGACGATGCGGGTCGCACCACGATCGAGGGCCTCCCGCAGCAGTTCTCCCACACCTTCGGTGGAAGCGCCCAGCGGGTCACGCTCAGCCACCGGAATCTGCTGCAGCCCGACCGCCTCGGCCACTTCGATCACGGCCAGCCGCTGATCCGCCGCCCAGCCGTAGGTGGCGCGGCAGGGCCTGCCCAGGCAGTCGGCGACGGTGGCCTCCACCAGTTCGCCGCCCAGCGCGGGCGTAAGGACGCGCACCAGACCCTCGCCACCGTCCGACATCGGCAGGCAGGTGACGTCAGCCTCCGGCCACACCCGCCGGATCCCTGCCTCGATCGCTGCGCCTGCCTCGACAGCACTCATGGACTCCTTGAAGGAATCCGGCGCGACAACAATCCTCATCGCCACTCAACTCCTTTGCTTAAAGTGGCGAACCCCAGCCAAATCGCTTCTGACAAGGGGTTTCACGTGTGGCAGGTGTAGGATTCGAACCTACGTAGGCTGTGCCGACGGTTTTACAGACCGCTCCCTTTGGCCGCTCGGGCAACCTGCCGTGCGCGAGCACTCTAGCAAAGCGGCGGGGACGACAACTAATCGCCGGAGAACTCCTCTCCAGTGGCCCCGGACCCAGCCCGGCACGCACCTGGTTGGGCCGCCCGGTGGGCGTCGGGCACAATGGCGGACATGGCTGGTGAGAGTTCCTTCGACATCGTGAACAAGGTCGACAAGATGGAGGTCGACAACGCGCTGAACATGGCTGCCAAGGAGGTGCGCAACCGGTTCGACTTCAAGGGCACCGACGCGGTGATCAAGTGGTCGGGCGAGGTGGTCGAGATGGAGGCCAATGGCGAGGAGCGGGTCAAGGCCGTCCTCGACGTGTTCCAGACCATGCTGGTACGCCGCAAGGTCGACCTGAAGTCACTGTCCGCCGGCGACCCCCGGCTGTCGGGAAAGCTGTGGAAGATCAGCGCCACGCTGGATTCCGGGATCAGCGCCGACAACGCCCGCAAGATCGCCAAGCTGATCCGCGACGAGGGGCCCAAGGGCATCCGCACCCAGATCCAGGGCGACGAGCTACGGGTCTTCTCCAAGAAGCGGGACGACCTGCAGGCCGTCCAGAAGCTGGTCCGTGACGCCGACTACGACTTCGCCGTCCAGTTCACGAACTATCGGTGATTCCATGAATCACCTCCTTCGCTCAATCGGCTCAGCGGGACGAACACGCCCGCTCCCCGCTCATCTTCGTCGCTGACTCGATGACTGACCCCGACCAGGAGTACCAGAGCTACCCGCGCGAGATCGGCGGGCTGACGATCAGTGAGAACTCGTCGAACGCTCCGATCGAACTCAGCAACGGCACCGCGTGGACGGCCAAACGCCGGGCCACCCTGAAGGCAGCGGTGGATGTGGAGACCGGTGAGGTCAGGTTCTACATCGACCCGGCCGATGTGAAGAAGCTGCTGCCCAAGAAGCACCGCGAACCGGGGAGTTGAGCGCTCTGCGTATCGCCACTGTCAATGTCAACGGGATTCGCGCTGCCGTGCGCCGGGGTTTCGACGCCTGGCTGGCCGGCCGCGACTGCGACATCGTCGCCCTGCAGGAAGTCCGCTGCCCCACTTCCCTGCTCCCCTACCAGGCCTTCGAGGGCTACCACCTGAGCTACCACGAGGGAAACCTGCCCGGCCGCAACGGGGTGGCCCTGCTGACCCGGCAGGCACCGCTGGCGGTACGGGAGGGGTTCGGCTACGCCAAGGACGCCGAGGGTCGCTACCTCGAGGTCGACCTGCCCGGGCTGCGGGTCGCGTCCCTCTACCTGCCCAAGGGCGGGGTACCCGACGGGGACACCGACGAACTCGCGCGGTACCAGCGCAAGATGCGGTTCCTGCGGTCGTTCCGTCCCTACCTGACCCGGGCCCGGCGGGCTGCTCAGGCCGAGGGGATGGAGTTCCTGGTGATGGGCGACTTCAACATCGCCCACACCCGCCTCGATCTGCGGAACTGGCGTACCAACCAGCGCTCGGAGGGTTTCCTTCCCGAGGAACGGGAGTGGTTCGGCTCGATTCTCGGCCCGCGCACCCTGGTGGACGTGGTGCGCCGTCTCCACCCCGAGACGGACGGCCCCTACTCGTGGTGGAGCTGGCGCGGCCAGGCCTTCGCCAACGACACCGGCTGGCGGATCGACTACCACCTAGCCACCCCCGGGCTGGCCGGGCGGGCGATCGCCGGCGGCACGGACCGGGAGCCGGACTACGACTCCCGGCTCTCCGATCATGCCCCGGTGGTCGTGGACTACGCCTGAAACGGGAGCGCTGACAGACCACGCCGCGCCGGGTCGGTTCACACCCGAGCCTGTCGAGGGCCGAAAACCGCTGCTGGCCGCCTGCCCGTCGATGGCCGTGACCCACGCGAGTCAGGAACAGGCAAGCTCGGCCGGCGGGCGGGCGGCAACCTCTAGAAGAAGGCCTCGACCTCGGTGGGCGCGACGTCCTCGATTCCGGCATGGGACCAGCGGGGGTTGCGATCCCGGTCGATCAGCTGAGCCCGGACTCCTTCGGTGAAGTCCGGCCCGAGGGCGAGCGCGGTGCAGATCCGGAGATCCTGCTCGGCGACCTCCGCCAGACTCATCGTGGCGGCGCGCCGCAACGCGGCGAGGGTCACCCAGATGGAGAGCGGCGAACGGCTGCGCAGGGTGTCCGCAGCCTGGCGGGCGGACGGATGGGCGTGCTGCGCCAGCCGGCCGACGATCTCCACCGGATCGTCACCGGCGTAGCACTCGGTGATCCAGGCGTGGTCGGGCTCCAGCTGGGCCGGCGGGAGTTCGCCCAGGCTGCGATCGGCAAGGCCGAGCCACAGCCCGTCGGCCGCGTTCACCGCATCCCCGGTGAGCGCCAGATGGGTACCGACCTGGTCGGGCATCCGCGACAGCCGCCAGGTCATCAGGACGTCGGGGAAGAGCCCGATCTGGGTCTCCGGCATCGCCAGCTGGGAGGTCCCGGCCACCACCCGGTCCGAACCGTGTACCGAGACACCCATGCCGCCGCCCATGGTGATGCCGTGCATCATCGCGCGGTAGGGCTTCGGGTATCCGGCGATCGCCAGGTTCAGCGCATACTCGGCGGCCAGGAACTCGCCCGGGTCGCCGCCGTCCAGCACGGTCTGGCGCAACTGGCGGACGTCCGCGCCGGCGCACAGCCCGCGCTCCCCCTCCCCGGTCAGTTCCACCCGGCTGACGGCAGGATCGGCGGCGAAGTCGCTGACCGCGGCGGCGATCGTCGCCAGCATGCCGGCATTGAGGGCGTTGATCGCCCGTGGCCGGTTCAGGTGGATCCTGCCGACCTCGTTCTCGATGCCGACCAGCACCTCGCTCATCGGGTCTCCTCCAGTTCTGGTAGGGGCTCGGAGTGCTCCTGGTGATGCCGCCAGGCCAGCGTGAACAGCAGCGCGCCGCCGGCCAGCGCCAGCCCGACAGCGTCATTGAACCAGGCCAGGCTGCCGGCCGCATAAGCCAGCAGCACCGTGGTGAGGATGACCGCCCCGCTGATCACCTTGCGGTTCGGACGGGTCAGCGGCAGCAGCAGGCCACCCCAGGTCAGGTACCAGCTGTGAAGTGAGAGGCCGCCGAAGGCGAAGGCCAGCCATGACCAGCTGAGGAAGGTGATCGGGCGGCGTCGTCCGATTCCCAGGCCCAGCCAGAGCATCACCGCCGCGGTCGCCAGCAGGCCCAGCGCCCGGATTCCCGAGGCCACCAGTTCTCCGGCCCCGGGCTGGCCCCACCAGGTCAGCAGCGCATTGAAACCGGCTGCGAGCAGGCTGAACGGCGCGATGGTGACGATCTTGCCGGGGACATCCATGGCGTAGATCCAGCCGTAGCCCAATCCGGTGAGCTGGGTGATCCCGGCGAAGGTGAGCGCGGCGATGCCCAGCGCTCCGGCCAGCCGGCCGAGCGCGTGCAGGCTGTCGCGCCAGGCGAAGCTCAGCCAGGGACGGCCCAGCAGGGCCACCGGGTAGAACGCGAGGATGGCCGGTTGCTTGAGCGAGGCGGCCAGGCCGACGGCGATCGCCGCGAGGACGAACCTGCCCGAGGTGGCCAGCCAGAGCGCCAGCACCACCACGCCCATCATCAGCGCGTCGTTGTGTGCCCCGCCGACGAAGTCGATGATCAGGATCGGGTTGATGGTGGAGAACCAGGCCGTCATCTGTGGGTCGGCGCCCACCCGGCGGGCCACCCGCGGCAGCAGGTAGACGATCAGCGCCACCCCGATCAGGGCGGGAAGCCGCATCGCGACCGCCGAGATGTAGGGGTTGTTCTGCGCCAGCGCGACCACGCCATGGAAGATCTGCAGGCTCAGCGGCGGATACATCGAGGTGTCGTAGCGCCAGGCCCAGGCGAACTGGTCGGCGAAGGCGCCCGGAAGCACGCTGATCGGGTTCTCGTAGGGGTTCAGCCCGTTGCGCACCAGCCAACCCAGGGCGGCGTAGCCGTAGGCATCGTGGCTGAAGGTGGGCGGCGACAGCAGCAGCGGGGCGCTCCAGATCAGGCAGATCGCCCAGTGCTTGACGTCGTGGTACAGGGTCGGCCGCAGCCGGAACCAGGCGCCCACCAGCAGCCCCATACCCGCGATCACCACCGCCGTGCCCAGCACCCGGACCGGCCAGGCGTCCAGGCCGAGCGCGCGCATCGGCGCCCACCACGGGCTGTTCTGCGGCAGATAGGCGGGGGTCAGCGAACCGATGAAGATGCAGAGGGTGGCCACGAAGCCGCGTTTGACCGCAGGGTAACGCCAGGCGTGCGCGAGATCGCGGCCGATTCCGGCCAGCCGCCGCTGCCGCTCCTCCACGACGGCTCCTGTTCGCCTAGGGGTTTGTCCCGGCCAGCGTATCTGGCTCCGCCGGACAAGGCTCACGGGCGGCCGGATCGGCTGGCCGCAGCTTGATGAGCCACTGAGCCATCGGGCGAGCGGATCGGTGGTGTCGTCTCCCCGCGGTTGTCGAGCCCGTCCGGGATCGCCGCAGTACGACCGGCGCGAGAAGTCGGTCGATAGGCCTGGTGGACCATGGCGAGCCTCCCTTCAGGCAGAGGATGAAGCCGCCTTTCCCGGGTTGGGCCGCCAGGTCAGAGGCCGTCCCCGAGCGGGTCCAGCACTCGGGGACGATCGGCCTCGAAGGTGATGCGGGCGATGTGCATCCTGCGGTTGGCTCGCGCGCTGTCCCAGGAGTGGAACGCGATCAGATCCTCGCCGGATGGGGCGAGCGTGAGCGAGTTGTGGCCCGGTCCGATGAGTTCGCCGTCGGTGGCCAACAGCGGTGGGCTACCGGGTGGAGCATGGTTCCAGGGGCCGAGCGGGTGGGGCGCGGCGGCCCAGGAGGTTGCGTAGCCGGGTCCGGTCCATGCGCCACCGGAGTAGGTCATCCAGTATCGGCCATGGCGGCGAACGACGGATGGCCCCTCAAGGGTGTGCCAATCGTATTGCCGGCCGTACATGGCACGGTCGCGCTGGTAGATCTGCCAATCGGCGTTGGGTGCCAACACTGGGATGATCTCGCCGATGCGGCTGGGCTCGTCCAGCGGCGCGACAGCAAGGTGAGTGCCGGGCCGGGGATGGTCGAGGACGTCATGGGCGAGGTACAGGTACCAGCGGCCGTCGACATCGCTGAAGGGATGCGCGTCGATGGCGAACGTCTCGTCGGGGGTGAGGTCGGTGCCCGTGTCGGTGAAAGGGCCGAGCGGGCTATCTGCCCGAGCGACGCGGAGTTGATGGCCATCGATGCCGTGCCCGACGGAATAGTACAGCCACCAGACGCCATCACGTTGGACCACTTCGGGCGCCCAGTACTGGTCACCGGCAGTGGGCGGCAGCCGGTTCAGGACGTACCCGGCGGTTTCCCAATGCGTCAGATCGGGTGAGGTCAGACACTCGAAGACGCGCGGACCGTCCGGTCCTGAGGTTGCGGGCGGTCCCGAGCCGTAGGCGACGTAGCCGCCCCCGGGTAGTCGCAGGACGAACGGGTCGGCGAAGTAGCCGGGCCACACTGCGGTCATGGCTCGACCCGGGCACGCGCCGCTGCGGCGAAGCGCCGGGCGGCGTCAAGGGGCTGGCGGTCCAGCGCTCCGTCCACCGTCTCGTTGAGCTGAACGAGGCCCATGCGTCGCAGGAAGGGCGTCTTGCCCTGCTCGGGGGATCCCAGGGGGTCGGCTGGACCGATCACGGCGCTACCGTCCGGAGCGACGGTGGCGACGGCGAACTCCTCGACATTGGCGCCTCCGGCCGCCCAGGACCAGTCGACGAAGTCAAGCAGCGGCCACCAGGTGTAGCCGCGGAGGTCGACGCCCTTGGCGCGCAGGCGCCGAGACACCGCCAGCGAGTCGGCGAGCCATCGGGTGCGGGTGTCATCATCGCCTTCGATGCTGGTTTCGGTGATGGTCAGCGGTAGCCGGTAGCGGTCGGCGAACCCGCGCAGCGCCGCGGCGAGTCCTTCTCCCCAGCGATCGTGGGCAACCTGAGTGGGGCCGTCCGGTCCGGTGACAACGCGCCGCGGGGTGAGGTTCGGGTAATAGTTGACCCCGATCAGATCCGGTGCGGCACCGTGCTCGGTGAGCCATTCGAGGTCGGCCGGCCGGGCACCCTGCTGGAGCAACCAGGGGTGCATGGGGTGCTGGGAGGTGACCTGGCCGAGGGCAAGGTCGGTGGGGAGCCAGCCGAGTTCGGTGAGGAGCCGGGCGTGACCTTCGACCTCGGGGGCGGCGGCGGTGACCAGGGTCGAGGCTTCGACGTGGACGATGGTCACCTCGGGAGCGAGTTCGCGGGCCACAGCGGTGGTACGCGCGATGCCGACGGCCATCGGGAGAGCCACGCGCGTCCAGCCGTTCCAGCCAGTGAGGTACGGAGGCCAGACACCGCGCCGGCCGCAGAAGGAGGCGGTGGTCAAGGGTTCGTTGAGGGGGGTGAGACCCGGCAGCCCGCCACGGTAGCGGGTCAGCAGGGCAGCGGTGAACTCCTCGATCGCGCCGGCGTAGGCCGGATCGGCGAACGCATGCTCCAGCCAGGGCGGCGTGCCGTAGTGCACCAGGTCGAGGATCAGCTGCAGGCCGAGTTCCGGGGCGCGTTCGATGACCGGGTCGAGATGGCGCCAGTCGTAGCGTCCGGGAGCAGGATGCGCCAGCGGCCAGCTGGCGCCGTAGCGCAGGGTGGTGGCACCCAGGTCGGCAGCCAGCTGGAGGTCGGCCTCCCAGTTCCGGGTGTGGTCAGTGAGCTCGTGTTCGTCAAGGGGCGGGCGGGAGCCGTCGGACGGGTAGACACAGGTGTCCTCGATGCCGAGGCCGAGAACGAGATCGTGGTCGCGCGGGAACATGGTGGTGGTCATTTCAGCCCGGTGGTGGCGACGCCTGCGACGAAGTACTTCTGGGCCAGGACGAAGGCGATGGCAATGGGCAGCAGCGAGATGGTGGCGCCGGCGAGCAGGACGGCGTGGTCGATGATGTGTTGTCCGCCGAACAGCGTAAGGCCGGCAGGCAGGGTGCGCATCTCGGTGGAGTTGGTCATGATCAGCGGCCAGAGCAGGTCGTTCCACAGGTTCATGAAGTGCAGCACGGCCAGGGTCGCCAGCGCGGGCTTGGCCAGCGGCAGGATGATGCGGGCGTAGATCTGGAAGTGGCCGGCGCCGTCGATACGAGCGGCTTCGTCGAGTTCGCGCGGGATCGAGATGAAGAACTGGCGCAGCAGGAAGATGCCGAAGGCGCTGGTCGCGCGCGGGATGATCAGTCCGTGGTAGGTGTCGAGCCAGCCGAGGTTGAACAGCTGGATGAACACCGGGATGAGGGTGACCTGGAACGGCACCATCAGGGTGAGGATGACCAGCCAGAAGCAGATCTTGGCGCCCCGGAACGGGATCCGGGCCAGAGCGTAGGCGCACATCGAGTCGAACAGCAGGCATAGGAGGGTGGTACCGCCGGCGAAGATGAAGCTGTTGAGGATGAGCCTGGCGAACGGAAGCTCGTCCCAGATGGACTGGTAGCCGTGCAGGCTCCAGGTCAGGGGCAGCAGCCGGGCGGGGTTGTCGTACAGGTCGGCCTGGGTGCGGAAGCTGCCGCCGACCATCCAGATGAAGGGCACCACCGCCAGGACCACGCCGATCGCCAGCGCCGTCCACTTGACGATCTCGTTGATCCTCGGCCTGGACTGCGTCCTAGTCGACATCGTCGTACCTCATCAACCGCATCTGAAGGGCGGAGACGGCCAGGATCAGCAGGAACAGCACCCAGGCGATGGCTGAGGCGTAGCCCTGATTGAAATAGACGAAGCCTTCCCGGTAGAGCATGGTGACCAGGGTGTCGGTGCTGTTGAGCGGGCCGCCGCCGGTCATCACGTAGACCAGGTCGAAGACCTGCAGGGAGTTGATGGTCAGCATGATGGCGGCCAGCAGGATGGTCGGCCGGATGCTGGGCAGGGTGATGTGGCGGGTGAGCTGGAAACCCTTGGCGCCGTCGATCCGGGCGGCCTCGTACAGGTTCTGCGGGACGCCCTTGAGGCCGGCGAGCAGGATGACCATGGTGAAGCCGACGTTCTTCCAGACGTTGACGAAGATCAGGGTGGGCAGCGCCAAGTCCGGATCCTGCAGCCACGCGACAGGGGTGCCCCCCAGCGCGATGGTGAGGCCGGCGACCAACCCCATATTGGCGTCCAGCAGGAAGCGCCACACCATGCCGATGGTGGCCAGGGCGACGATGGTGGGGAAGAAGAAGACCGACCGGACGATCTTGGTCAGCCAGCCGTCGCGCAGCAGCGCGGCCGCCGCGGCGTAGCCGAGGACGAGCTGCAGCACCACCGAGGCGAGCGAGAAGACCACGGTCACCCGGAGCGCTCCCCAGAACAGATCGTCGGTGAGCAGGGCGGCGTAGTTGCCGAGCCCGACCCATTCCTGGGTCTCGGCACCGATCACCCAGTCATGCAGGCTGTAGCGGAACGACTGAATGATCGGCCAGACGATGAACACGCCGATGATGGTGAAGCTGGGAGCGAGGAACAGCCAGGCTGCGCGGTCGGAGTACCAGGCTCGGCGAGCCCGGGGGCGGGCAGGACGAGAGATGGTCCCGCCCTCCCCCAGGGTTGCGGGCGTGGCAGCGGTCACTTGCTGCAACCGGAAAGGGCGTTGAGCTTCTCGCTGGCGGTCTTGGCGGCGGTGGCCACATCGGTGCCGCGGGTGATCTCGGCGATCAGCGTCACGTAGACCTCGGAGTCGATCTTCGCGGCATTCGGCACCCCGTAGAGCCACAGCCTGGCACCCGGCAACGCGGCGGCGAACTTCGCTACCACGTCGTTCGCGGCGAGTTCCGGATCATCGGACAGGTCGGTGCGCACCGGCGGGAAGCCCGAGGCGAGCGCGAACTGCTTCTGCGCGTCCTTGCCGACCCACCAGGCCAGGAACTCCTGCGCCTCCTTCGGGTGCTGGGTCTTGGCCGAGATCGCCAGCGGGACGGTCGAGGCAAGGGTCACCATGCCGTCGACGCCCTCGGGCACCGGCGCGATCCCAAGATCGATCCCGGCATCGAGGTAGCCCGGCGCGGCCCAAGGACCGTTGAGCTGCATGGCGGCCTTACCGGCACTGAACACCGAATCGGATTCGCCACCGGTCAGGCCGACCGGCATCGCGCCGTCCAGGGCGAGCTGCGCCCAGGTGGTGAGGCTGGCGATCGACTCGGGTGAATCCAGCAGCGAGCAGTTGTTCTCGTCCACCACATCGGCACCGTCCAGCCACTGCAGGATCGGCCACATCTGGATGGTCTCGCGCTCGCCCACCGACAGGCCGTAGACCCCGTCCTTGGTGGTGGACTTCGCCAGCTCGCGGAACTCGTCCACCGTGGTCGGCGGCTCCGGCAGCAGGGCCTTGTTGTAGTACAGCTGCAGGGTCGCGATGTTGGCCGGGACGGCGTAGAGCTTGCCGTCGATCGTGAAGGCGTCCATCGTCGCCGGGGCGAGAGCCGCGGAGTCGATCTGGCCCTCGCCCGTGCCCACCTGGTCGAAGGCCAGCAGGGAGTTGGTCCGCAGATACTCGGCCAGGATGTTCGGGTCGAAGTTGGGCGTTGCCAGATCCGGGCCCTGACCGGTGGCCCAGGCGGCGGGCAGCTTCTGGGCGATGGTGTCCCAGGGTTGGATCTCCATCGTCACCTGGATATTGGTGTGGGTCTGGTTGAAGGTCTTGATCAGGTCTTCGTAGGCTCCGCGATCGCCGCCGGTGAAGCCCGTCCACAAGGTCAGCTGCACCGGCTCGGCCGGGGCGGCGGTAGTCGGAGGCTGGCTCTCGGCGCCCGGGACGGATGGCGCCGGTTGCGGGCTGGCGCAGGCGGCCAGGGCGAACGCCAAGGCGGCTGCGGTGATCCCCATGGGGATGTGGATACGCATCGTGTATCTCCTTTGAATAGTGGTCGGATGCGATGGGTTCTTCAGCAGCCGCAGGACTGCCGTAGTTCAAGCCGGAGCGGAACGGTCGACGAGGGCACCGGCTCCTTGCCCTCCAGGAGCAGGAAGAGCTGTTCGGCCGCGACGCGTGCCATGTCTCCTGCCGGGACATGCACGGTGCTGATCGCCGGCGTCGTGACCCGGCTGAGGCCGAAGTCGTCGTAGCCGATCAAGGCCACATCGTCCGGCACGCCGACGCCGCGTGCCTGCAGCGCCCGGAGCGCACCGAAGGCCATCTCGTCGTTGGCCGCGACGATCCCGTCGATCGGCTCGTCGCCAAGCTGGTCGACCGCGCTGCTGCCGGAATCCTCGCCGTAGTCGCCTTCGATGACCCGGGATTCAACCCCGGATGCAGCGCACGCCGCGGTGAACCCGTCGCGGCGATCCATGGCACTGCGGTGATCCAGCGGTCCGCTGATGTGCACCAGCTTCCGCCGGCCGTGCGCCTGGATCAGGTGCTCGGTGGCTGCCCTGGAGCCCGCGATGTCATCGGTCCACACGCTGACGGCATCGGGAAGGTGGGGATACCGGCCGAGCATCACGACCGGAAGCCCGCTGTTCGCGAGCTGCTCGATACCGGGATCGGCCGCCGCCGCACTGGTCACGATCGCACCATCGACCAGGCCGGAGCGAAGCACACGGTCGTAGACGGCCTGGCCGTTGAGTTCGTCGACATTGGTGGACAGCACCAGCTGAACCGACCGCGAGAGCGCGACCTCATTGACGCCGGTCAACACATGCATGAAGTAGGAATGCCCCAGCACGTGGCTACTTGTGTTCGGCACGATCAACGCCACAGCGCCGGCCCGCTTGGCCTGCAACGCACGCGCGGCCGCGTTCGACACATAGCCGAGCTCGTCCGCGGCCAGCATCACTCGTCGCTTGGTGCTCTCGCCGATCCGCGGATGATCGGCCAACGCCATCGACACCGCGGATACCGAAACCCCCACGCGGTCCGCAACGTCTTTCAGCGTTGCCTTGGACGCACCCGTGATAGCCACAAGCCCTCCGCTCAAACGTTTCAGCACGATCGGCCACCTGCAGAGTTGCTGAAACGTTTGAGCAAACGTTACCGACTGCACTGATTCATTGTCAAGAGCTCCCGCCCACGCGATTCGAAGCAGCTCCTCACAGATCCGTGCCACCAGGGGTCGCACGGCGGTTGTGACTGTGCGCTCGGCCACGTGATCTCGGCACCACGTACAGGCCGGGCGACGACGGGTGAGACCACCAGGGAGAGCGTCCGTTCTGGATCGGGCCAACGGCGTAGACTTGGGCGGTGAACCCGCCGACGAAAGAGACGCTGCAGGCATGACCGACATCACGACGCTCGACCATGTTGTGATCCGATTCGCCGGCGACTCCGGGGACGGCATGCAGCTGACCGGCAATCGGTTCACCCATGAGACCGCGGTAGCCGGCAACGACTTCTCCACGCTACCCAACTTCCCCGCCGAGATCCGGGCCCCGCAGGGGACCGTGGCAGGCGTGTCGAGCTTCCAGCTGCACTTCGCCGACTTCGACATCCGCACCCCCGGGGATGCCCCGAACGTACTGGTGGCGATGAACCCGGCGGCGCTGCGCGCCAACATCGGCGAGCTGGCCAAGGGCGGCATCATCATCGCCGATTCCTCGGACTTCACCGCCCGCAACCTGGCCAAGGTCGGCTACCCCAGCGATCCGCTCACCGACGGCAGCCTGGACGACTACCAGGTGTACGCCTTCGACCTGACCGGGCAGACCATCGCCGCGGTGGCCGAACTCGGCCTGGGACGCAAGGACGCCGTCCGCACCCGCAACATGTACGCCCTCGGGCTGCTCAACTGGATGTACAGCCGGCCGGTGGAGCCGACGCTGGAGTTCCTGGCCCACAAGTTCGCCGGCAACCCTGCCGTCCGGGACGCCAACATCGCCGCGGTGAA
This sequence comes from Propionicimonas sp., assembly GCA_049841235.1. Lineage (GTDB taxonomy): Bacteria > Actinomycetota > Actinomycetes > Propionibacteriales > Propionibacteriaceae > Propionicimonas. The sequence continues at coordinate 15,495 of JASGEM010000107.1, forward strand.
GGCCGGCCATGCCTTCGGCGAGACCACCGAGTTGTTCGCCACCCGCTACCAGATCGCCCCGGCGCCCGCCCCCTCGGGCACCTACCGGCAGATCTCCGGCAATCGGGCGATGGCCTACGGCCTGATGGCCGGCGCGGCCAAGGCCGGCCTGCCGATGTTCCTGGGCGCCTACCCGATCACGCCGGCTTCGGACGTGCTGCACATTCTGGCCGGCGCCAAGCAGCATGGGGTGACCACCTTCCAGGCCGAGGACGAGATCGCCGCGATCGGCGCCGCGCTGGGCGCCAGTTTCGCCGGCAGCCTCGGGGTCACCGTCACCTCGGGCCCGGGCATGGCACTGAAGTCGGAGACCATCGGCCTGGCGGTGATGCTGGAGCTGCCGCTGGTGATCGTGGACGTCCAGCGGGCCGGCCCCTCCACCGGGATGCCCACCAAGACCGAGCAGGCCGACCTCACCCAGGCGCTGTTCGGACGCCACGGCGAGGCGCCGGTGCCGGTGATCGCGGCCGCGACCCCGTCCGACTGCTTCGACGCCGCCTACCAGGCCGCGCGGATCGCCGTGGAGTACCGCACCCCGGTGATCGTGCTCAGCGACGGCTATCTGGCCAATGGCGCCGAGCCCTGGCAGATCCCCGACCTGGCCGGGCTGCCCGAGATCGATCCGGCCTTCGCCACCGGACCCAACGGCCCCGAGGACAGATTCCTGCCCTACGCCCGGGACGCCAAACTGGCCCGCGCCTGGGCGGTGCCCGGGACGCCCGGACTGGAACACCGGGTCGGCGGACTGGAGAAGGCCGACGGAACCGGCGCGATCTCCTACGATCCGGCCAACCACGAACGGATGATCGGGCTGCGCGCCGCCAAGGTCGCCGGGATCGCCGACGCGCTGCCACCGGCCGAGGTCGACGATCCGTCCGGCGATGCCCACGTCCTGGTCGTGGGCTGGGGTTCCACCTACGGCCCGATCACGGCGGCCGCCCGCCGGATCCGGAACCACCGCCGCAGGGTGGCCACGCTTCATCTGCGGCAGCTCAATCCGCTGCCCACCGGCCTGGGCGAGATCCTGCGCCGCTACGAGCGCATCGTGGTACCGGAGATGAACCTGGGCCAGTTGGCCATGCTGCTGCGCGCCACCTACCTGGTGGACGCCCAGAGCTACTCCCGGGTGCGTGGGCTGCCGATCTCGGTGGCCGAACTCGCCGCCGACCTGGAGACGATCATCGACGAGGAGCTGACGACCCGATGACGACCACCGTGAACGGCGCCGCGACCGGCGCCGGGCTCAGCCGGGTGCCGCTGGCGGTCACCCCGCTGAACCGCAAGGACTTCACCTCCGACCAGGAGGTGCGCTGGTGCCCGGGCTGCGGCGACTACGCCGTGCTGGCCACCTTCCAGGGGCTGATGCCGCAGCTGGGCATCAAGCGGGAGAACACCGTCATCATCTCCGGCATCGGCTGCTCCTCGCGGTTCCCCTACTACGTCGATTCCTACGGGATGCACTCCATCCACGGCCGGGCGCCCGCGCTGGCCACCGGGGTCGCGATGGCCCGCGACGATCTCGCGGTCTGGGTGGTAACCGGCGACGGTGACGCGCTGAGCATCGGCGGCAACCACCTGATCCACGCGCTGCGCCGCAATGTGAACATCACCATCATGCTGTTCAACAACCGGATCTACGGCCTCACCAAAGGCCAGTACTCCCCCACCTCCGAGCAGGGCATCCTCACCAAGTCGAGCCCGGCGGGCTCGGTGGACACCCCGTTCAATCCGATCTCGCTGGCCCTGGGCGCCGAGGCGAGCTTCGTCGCCCGCACCGTGGATTCCCACCGCGCCCACCTCACCGAGGTGCTGGGCGCGGCGATCAACCACCGCGGCTCGGCGCTGGTGGAGATCTACCAGAACTGCCCGATCTTCAATGACGGGGCCTTCGACGGCCTGAAGGGCCCCGACTCCGGCCTGATCCCACTCAAGCACGGCGAACCGGTCCGATTCGGCACCGACGGCGAGCTGGGCGTCGTCCGCAGCGCCGACGGCTCGCTGCAGGTGGCCCGGGTGGACGAGGTGGGTCTGGAGCGAGTGCTCGTCCACGACGCCCACCGCGCCGATCCCAGCCTGGCCTTCGAGCTCTCCCGCCTGACCGACGCCGGCACGATCGTCAACGCGCCGGTGGGGATCTTCCGCGACGTCGAGCGTCCGACCTACGACGACCTGGCCCGTTCGCAGGTGAGCATGGCCCCGGAACCGGCCGAGCGGCTGTCCGAGCTGCAGGGGCTGATCACCGGCGCCGACACCTGGACGATCTAGCCCGCCACCGGTCGGTGTTGGTGCCCCCAGGGGGTAGCCCGCGATGGGGTGAGCGCCCGCCACGCGCAGATCCGCCCCGGGCCGGGGAAGAATCTCCGGGCCCGGGGCGGACTTGCCGTCAGGCTCAGCCGAGAGCGGCGGCGAAGTCCTGGTAGACCCCGCCCTCGTCCAGTGCCCGGTAGAGCGCCCGGCGCCGGCGTCCGACCTCGGCGTACACCGCGTGCGCGGCGGGGTCGGCCGTGTAGGTCACCCGCTCCGGCGGAACCACCCGGTCGAACGCATCCTGGTAGGACCCGGCCATGCCCAGGGTCACCATCGCCGACATCACGGCACCCAGCGAGGACGCCTCGGAGTTGGCGTAGCGCACCACCATGCGGTCGAGCGCGTCGGCCTGGATCTGGTTGAACAGCTCCGAACGCGCCATGCCTCCGGCCACGCTCAGCATGTCGAGCTGGCCGATCATGCTCTCCATCAGCCGCAGGTTCTCGGTCAGCTCCAGCGCGATCCCCTCAAGGATGGAGCGGGCCAGGTCGCCTCGGGTGGTGCCGATCGAGAGGTTGAAGAACAACCCCTTGGCGTAGGTGTTCCAGTTGGGTGCCGCGCTGCCCTCGAAGTGCGGCAGCATGACCACGCCGTTGGCGCCCACCGGAGAGCTGATCGCCGCGTCGTTGAGCTCCTGGTAGGAGGTCAGCTGGGTGCCGCCCAGCAGCTCGCGGAACCAGCGGTAGACCGCGCCGGAGTTGAAGATGCCGGCTTCCACGATCCAGGCACCAGGCTGCGCGGACGCGCTGCACAGCACCCGCTGCTCGGGGTGGTGGACCGGGCGATCGGCGTGGGCGATCGCGAAGGAGCCGGTACCCGTGTTGGCCTCCGCGCGGCCCGCGCTGAGCACATTGAGCGCGAGAGCGGCGCACTGCTGGTCGCCACCGCCGATGATGACCGGAAGCCCCTCCGGAAGGCCCACCGACATGGCGAGGCTGCGGCGGAGCCCGCCCTCGACCGAGGTGCCGGGCGGCACCAGGTCGGCCAGTTTGCTCGGATCGATTCCCGAGGCCGTGATGATCTCCTCATCCCAGGTGAAGGTGTTGATGTCGAGCAGCATCGTCCGGGCGGCCTGCGTCCAGTCAGTGACGAAGTGGCCGGTGAGCAGGTAGACCACATAGTCCTGGACGCCGATCAGCTTCGCCGCCTGGCTGTAGATATCCGCCTCCTGCTGGGCGAACCACATCATCTTGGGCGCGGAGAAGTAGGGATTGGCGCGCAGGCCGGTCCGCTGGTAGAGGCCCTCGAAGCCGAGCGCGTCGATCAACTGCTGCGCCTGCGGCACGCTGCGCTTGTCCTGCCAGGTCACCGCTGGGTGCAGCGGATACCCGACGCTGTCGACCGGGATCACCGATGCGCGCTGCGAGGTGACCGCCACCGCAGCGAGCTCGAGATTGTGTTCGGTCGCGTAGGCGCCCGCGCCGCTGAGCACGGTGAGCAGCCCGACGCGCCAGTCGGAGGGCTTCTGTTCGACCAGGCCGGGCGGACGGAAGCTGGCCGAGTACTCATAGGAGGACTCGTGGAGCAGCTGGCCCTCGTCGGTGTAGACGATCGCCCGGATGCTCATCGTGCCGACGTCGATGGTGATGAAATTGGTCATCCTTGACCCCTTCGGGTGAGGTGGGGCCGGGTGCATCCCGGCCCCCACGGTTGGTAAGCGCTAGACCACGAGGTCGACCAGGAGGGTGCCGACCAGCGCGACCACCGAGGCGATCGTGGTGGAGGCCGTCCAGGTCTTGAACGTATCGGTCAGGGACATGCCGTAGTACTCCTTGACGATCCAGAAACCGGAGTCGTTGACATGGGAGAGGCCGATGCCGCCGGCGCCGATGGCGAGGCAGAGGATCGCGGGGTTCACGTCCGGCATGGTGGCCAGCAGCGGCAGGACGATACCGGCGGAGGTGATCATGGCCACAGTGGTCGAGCCCACCGCGAACCGCATGATGATCGCGATCAGCCAGGCCATGATGACCGGGCTCATGTTCAGACCGGTCAGCACCTCGCCCAGCACCGTGCCGATGCCGCTGTCCTGCAGCACCTGGTTGAAGGCGCCGCCGGCGCCGATGATCAGCAGGATGCTGGCGACCGGCTTGAAGCACTCCTCGGTGACCTTGCCGATGGTGTCCATGTTCATGCCGCGGGCCAGGCCGAGCGACCAGTAGGAGAACAGGGCGGAGATCAGCAGCGCGGTGATCGGGTTGCCAAGGAAGGCGACCAGGCCCAGGTAGGGCGCATCCTCCGGCGCGACCAGATCGATGATGGTCTTGGCGACCATGATCAGCATCGGAAGCAGGATGGTGAACAGGGTGATGCCGAACTTCGGCAGCTTCTCCTCGGGGATGACCTCGTCGATGGTCAGGCTGGCAGGCGGGTTGGCCACGGCGCGCTTGGCGATGAAGCTGCCGTAGATCGGGCCGGCGATGATCGAGGCGGGCAGGCCAACCAGCAGGCTCAGCACGATCACGGTGCCGATGTCGGCGCCCAGCTGGTTCACCACGGCGAGCGCGGCAGGGTGCGGTGGCACCATCGCGTGGACCGTGATCAGCGCCGAGACCACCGGAACGCCGATCTTGACCAGCGACATGCCGGTCTGCTTGGCGATGCTGAAGATGACCGGGATCAGCAGGACGAAGCCGACCTGGAAGAACACCGGAATACCGCAGATGAAGGCGACGACCATCATCGCCCAGTGGGCGTTGCGCTCGCCGAACGCCTTGATCAGGGTCTGCGCGAGGCGCTGCGCTCCTCCGGAGATCTCCAGCATCTTGCCGAGGATCGTGCCGAGGCCCAGCACGGTGGCCAGGAAGCCAAGGGTGTTGCCCATGCCCTTCTGGAACGATGCTGCGACATCACCGAGCGGCATGCCGGCAGCGATGCCCAGCGCCAGACCGGCGATGGTCAGGGCGACGAAGGCATTCAGCTTCACCTTCATGATCAAGAAAACAATGAGCGCGATCGCGACGACCAGAACGCTCATGAGATACACCACGTTCATGACAGTGGTACCTCTCTCAGCCGAACGGCTGTGGTTGGGTTAATTGAGGGATGTTGCGCCGTGCCGGCCAGATCAGCAATGGTCTGGCAGGCACGGACCAGCTAGCGGCCCGCGATGGCCGTCAGTTGGCGAATTGGTGAATGTAGGCCGTCACGGACTCGGCGACGTAGTCGACGAGCCGGTTGGAGATGACCGACAGGTGAGGGGTACCGGCATCGACCAGGAACGCCTTCAGCTGGGCTGAGGCGTGCATGGAGATCTCGGTGTTGACGTTGATCTTGGTGATGCCGCCGCGGATGCAGTCCGCGATGACGTCTTCAGGGGTGCCGGAGCCGCCGTGCAGCACCAGTGGGGTATCGACCGCCGCACGAATGCCGTCGAGGATGTCCAGACGGATGTTCGGTGTGCCCTTGTAGGCGCCGTGCACGGTGCCGATCGAGACCGCCAGCGCATCGCAGCCGGTCAGCGCGACGAACTCGGCGGCCTCGGCCGGATCGGTGTACACCTGCTGGTCGTTGTCCTCGCTCTCCTGGGAGTTGGCTCCGGAAGCCAGGGATCCCAATTCCGCCTCGACGCTCACGCCCAGGGCATGCGCCACCTTGACGACAGCGGCGGTGTTGGCCGCGTTCTCGGCGAACGGCAACGCCGAGCCGTCGTACATGACGGAGGTGAAGCCGGCATGGATCGCCTGGTAGACGTGGTCGAGGCTCTTGCAGTGGTCGAGGTGGATGGCGTACTCGACATCCAGGCCGGCTGCCACCGTCGTGCACATCCCGACCAGGGTGTCGAACCCCATGTTCTCCAGGTAGCGCTCGCCGAAGGCGACGATGACCGGCTTGCCGGTCTTCGCGCCGGCCTCGAGAACGCCGCGTACCGTCTCGTAGCTGTAGACATTGAAGCTGCCCACCGCCTGGCGATCAGCCTGTGCCGCTGCCAACAGCGGATTCATGGACGTGATCATCCCCGTCAGCCCTCCTTGACCGCGGACAGCCACTCGGCGAAGCGCGGGTCCTGGAGGACTTCGGGGTTCTTCAGGAACCGCGGCTGGCCGCCGGTGAGCAGCTTGGAGATGTCGTCCATCAGCAGGAACGGCGAGTTGGCCAGCGCATCGGCGGTGGTTCCGGCGATGTGGGTGGTCAGGGTGACGTTGTCGAGCTCGAGGAAGGGGCTGTCGGCCGGGATCGGCTCGGTGATGAAGACGTCGAGCGCGGCACCGGCGATCCTGCCCGCCCGCAGCGTCTCGATCAGCGCCGGCTCATCGATCAGGCCCGCCCGAGCGGTGTTGACCAGGATGGCCGTCGGCTTCATCAGGGCCAGCTGATCGGCGCCGATCATGCCCTTGTTCTCGTCGCTCAGCCGGGCGTGCAGTGAGACGATGTCGGCCTCGGAGAGCACGGTCTCGAGGCTGGCCGGCTCAACGCCACCGGCCCGCAGCACCTCGTCGTCGGTGTAGGGGTCGTAGACCAGGACGCGGACGTCGAAGCCGGAGAGCTTCTTCGCCACCAGCGAGCCGATGTAGCCGTAGCCGACCAGGCCCACGGTACGGCCGGTGAGCTCGGGGACGATCTCGGAGTTGCTGAAGGTCTTGCGCCAGGTGCCGGTCTTGATGGCGTGGTGCGCCCGGCCGATGTTGCGGGCCTCGGCCAGCATCATGCCGACGGCGAAGTCGGAGACCGCATGGGCGTTGCGGCCCATCACGTGGAAGACCGCGATGCCCCGCGCGGTGGCCTCGGCGACGTTCACGTTCTCGACCCCGGCGCGGGAGACGCCGACGATCCGCAGCTTCGGCATCGCGTCCATGACCTTGCTGGAGATCGGCACGAACAGGCCGGCCAGCAGCTCGCCGTCCGCACCGTCGGCGATGATCTGGTCGGGCACCGTCTCGTGCTCGGGGCCCACCTTCTCGACTTCGAGCCGGCGGTACTGCAGCTGGCCCCAATCCGGTTCCCAGTCGCCAAGAACCAGGTCATCGCCGAATGCGCCGAGGTGCTTGCGCCAAGCCTGCTCGAAGCCGGCCACCGGAATCATCGCATCACCGAGGAGTACGGCCTTGAGAGTGGAGGTCATCTTTGATCCTTTCAGGATGGGTATGTGTAAAAGATGACCGAACTTAATCAACTTGTCAAGCTATTTTTGAGTGATTTGATCAAGAACTCAGATGCGAGGGCAGCCCATAGGGGCGGCCGGGCAGATCAGGATCGGACGGGCGGCGGAGCAGGCCCCGACCGGGGCACATTCGTGGCACCGCGCGGGTCGATGCCGCTCAGGTCGACGGAGAAGGGAGGCGACGATGTCACTCACCAGGCGCCGGAACGGCGACCCGACTGGTCGTTGGGAGCCGGGGCATAGGGCGCCCCGGTCTCTGGACGATCACCGCACAGGTGCCAGAAGGGCGCGACCCGATGGTCATCGGGAGCGCGACGATGCGGGGCGACCCGTCCGCTCAGGGCCGTCCCCGGCCAGGAAGGGCTGCGGACCCGTCTGGGTCAGCCGGCCACGCCGTACAACCGGTCGCCCGCGTCGCCCAGCCCGGGCACGATGTACCCGTGCTCGTCGAGCCCCTCCTCCACCGAGGAGGTGACCAGGGTGCACGGCACGCCGAGCCGGTCGGTCAGCTCGCCCAGGTAGGCGATCCCCTCGGGGGCTGCGAGCAGGCAGATGCAGGTGATCTCATCCGCACCCCGTGCCGCCAGGAACTCCACTGCGCCACCCAGCGATCCTCCGGTGGCGAGCATCGGATCCAGCACGTAGCACTGGCGCCCGGACAGATCCCTGGGCAGGCGCTCGGCGTAGGTGAAGGGCTGCAGCGTCTCCTCGTCCCGGATCATCCCGACGAAGCCCACCTCCGCAGACGGCACCAGCTGCATCATCCCGTCCAGCATCGCCAGGCCGGCCCGCAGGATCGGGACCACCAGCGGACGGGGATGGCTGAGCTCCACCCCGGTCGTGGTGCACAACGGCGTTTCGACGGTGCGAGGCTGCACCCGCACCTCGCGGGTAGCCTCGTAGGCCAGAAGATTCATCAGTTCGCCGACCAGCGCCCGCAGCGTAGGGGCGTCGGTCCGGACATCACGCAACAGGGTGACCTTGTGAGCGATCAACGGATGCTCGGGTGCGCACAGCTTCACATCCGAACCCTCGCATATATCCGAGTCGACCACCAAGTGCGCCGCTGTGAGCATTCACCCTCGACCTGTCAGGATGTGCCTGAGATGGAGAGAGACATGAGCACCGACGCCACCCCCGCCGGCGGCAGGCGGCAGCACAAGGCCACGCGCGAGCGCCAGCAGCGCCTGGCCCGGTTGCTGCTCGACCAGGGAAGCCAGCTGAGCATCCCGGAACTCCAACAGCACTTCGGCGTCTCGGCCGCGACCGTGCGACGCGATCTCGCCGACCTGTCCGATTCCGGCCGGCTGGTGCGGGTCTACGGCGGTGCCGTGCCCGCGCGCGCCGTCGAATCCAGCTGGCGCGAGAAGGCGGCCCATCACGCCGAGGCGAAGGTGAAGATCGCACAGTTCGCCGCCACCGAGCTGGTGCAGCCGGGAGACATCGTCTACATCGACGCGGGGACGACCACAGCCGCCCTCGCGCGGCAGCTGGCGAACCGCGACGACATCACGATCCTGGTGGCCGGCCTCGCCTCGCTGCTCGAACTCGCCGACGGGACGGTCCAGACCATCGTCCTGGGCGGACGGTTCCGGCGTACCAGCGCCAGCTTCCTCGGCCAGGCCTCCGATCACATGCTCGACCTGATCACGCCCGACGTCGCCTTCATGGGCTCCGACTTCCTCGAGCCGGCCTTCGGCGCCAACTTCCCCGATCTGGAGCAGGCGACCTTCAAATCCAGGATCATCAGCCGATCGACCCGTAGCTGGTTCATCGCCGACGGTTCCAAGCTCTCCGGCTCGGCGCCGTTCCGGCATTGGACGAAGATCCAGCCTCCCACCGGGATCGTCACCACTGTCCCCGTCGACGACCAGGGACGTCAGGCGGTTCAGAGTTTCCGCAAGCTGGGCTGCTCCGTCCACGTGCTGAAGGACCAGGCGAACTGAATCGGCCTCCTGGTCGACGCCCCGGCCGCATCTCGGCCACTACAACCGTAGAGGGAGAAGTCAGGCCGTCTCGCGCGCCCTCAGCAGCGACTTGCCGCCCTCCATCAGCAGGAAGATTCCGATCGCGAAGGCGAACGGGACCATCCAGCCGCGCCAGTCGATCGCTGCCGAGCCGAACCAGGTGTTGAGCGCCGGCAGGTAGGCGAAGGCGAGCTGCAGCAGGATCAGGATGCCGACCACCAGCCAGGCGATCGGGTTGCCGCCCAGCGCCTCGCGTCGCAGGCTCGACTCACGCAGGAAGCGGGAGTTGAACAGGTAGGCTGCCTGGCCCAGCGCCAGGGTATTCACCGCCCAGGTCTGCGCCGCGGCGCCGGAGGCGCCGAACGAGACCGCCAGGTAGTAGGTGGCCATGGTGGCGGCAGCGATCACCAGCGAGGCGATGGCGATCCTGGGCAGGTATCTCAGGCTCACCAGCGGGGTGTTCGGCGGCCGCGGCGGACGCCGCATGATGTCCGGCTCGGCCGGCTCGTAGGCCAGCGCCAGCGACAGGGTGACCGCCGTGATCATGTTGACCCACAGGATCTGGACCGGATCCAGCGGCATGGCCAGCCCGAACAGCACCGCGACCAGCACCACCAGCGACTGGGCACCGTTGGTGGGTAGCAGGAAGAGCACCGACTTGTGCAGGTTGTCGTGGATCCGCCGCCCCTCCTCGATGGCGTACTCGATGGTGGCGAAGTTGTCGTCGGCCAGGACGATCTCCGCGGCCTCCTTGGTGGCCTCGGTGCCCTTGATGCCCATCGCGACCCCGACGTCGGCCCGCTTGAGCGCCGGGGCGTCGTTCACGCCGTCGCCGGTCATCGCGACGATCTCGCCGTTGGCCTGCAGCGCCTTCACCAGGCGCAGCTTGTGCTCCGGGCTGGTGCGGGCGAAGGTCTCGGTGCGGTCGACGATCCGGCGCAGTTCGGAGTCGGTGGCGGCTTCCAGCTCGGCGCCGGTGATCGCCTCCTCGGTTTCGTCGTCGAAGATGCCCATCTCGCGGCTGATCGCGGTGGCGGTGCCGGCGTGGTCGCCAGTGATCATGGTCACCTTGATGCCGGCGGTGTGGCAGGTGGCGATCGCGGTGATCGCCTCCGGGCGGGGCGGGTCGACGATGCCGGTCAGGCCGAGCATCACCAGGCCGGTCAGCGCATCGTGATCGAGTTCCTCGTCGGCGGTGGCCGGACGGGTGGCCGCCGCCAGCACGCGCAGCCCCTGGGCCGAGAGCCGATCGATCTCGGCCTCCCACCAGGCGCGCTCCAGCGGCGCCTGGGCGCCGGACGCGGACAGTTCAGTGGTGCTCCGGTCGAGCAACCGGTCGGGAGCTCCCTTCACCAGGATCACCCGGTGACCCTCCGGGGTGGTGTTGGCCGTTGCCATGTACTTGTGCTCGGAATCGAAGGGCAGCACCGCGGTGCGCGGGTAGCCGGCGGCGTCGAAGCCTGCCTTCAATCCCAGCGTGCGCAGCGCTCCCTCGGTGGGTTCGCCGACCAGCCCCCAGCGTCCGTCGGGATCCTGGCTCACCTCGGCGTCGTTCACCACCGCCATCGCGGTCACCACCGAACGCAGGTCTCCGCGCTCGGCCAGCAACACCGGGCTGCCCGCCCACTCGATCGTCCCGGCCGGGTCGTAGCCCAGCCCGTTCACCTGGTACTCCCCGGCGCGGGTGACCACGCTGCGCACGGTCATCTCGTTGGTGGTCAGCGTGCCGGTCTTGTCCGAGCAGATCCGGGTGACCGAGCCGAGGGTCTCCACCGCCGGCAGCTTGCGGATGATCGCGTTCCGCTTGGCCATCTGCTGCACGCCGAGCGCCAGTGTGATGGTCACCAGCGCGGGCAGCCCCTCCGGGATCGCGGCCACCGCGAAGCCGATGGTGGCCGAGATCAGCTCGCCGGCCGGCATGCTGTGCAGCACCTTGCCGATGAACACCATCACCAGCGCCATCACGGCGATGATCCCGGCGAGCTGCTTGCCGAACTTCGTGATCTGGCGGGTCAGCGGGGTGTCGAAGGTCTCGATGTCGGCCAGTAGCGTGGTGATCCGTCCGATCTCGGCGGTGGCACCGGTCGCGGTGACCACACCGACCCCCTGGCCCGCCGCGATGATGGACGAGGAGAACAGCATGGACGAACGGTCGCCGATTCCCGTCCCGGTGGCCACCGGATCGGTCGACTTCGAGGTGGGCACCGCCTCACCGGTGAGCGCGGCCTCCTCGGCGCGCAGGTTGCTGGCCTCGATCAGCCGCAGGTCGGCCGGCACCCGCCCCCCGGCCGACACCCGAACGATGTCGCCCGGCACCAGATCCTCGGCCGGCACCGACACCCAGGCGTCGTCGCGGCGTACCTGTGCCTCGGCCGAGAGCATGTTCTTGATGCCCTCCAAGGCGTGCTCGGCACGTCCCTCCTGCACGTAGCCGATCACCGCGTTGATCACGGCCACCGCCAGGATCACCCAGAAGTCGATCCACTCCCCCATCGCCGCCTTCAGCGTGGCGGCGGCCAGCAGGATGTAGATCAGAATGTCGTCGAAGTGCTTCAGAAAACGCTTGATCGCACTGTCGCGTTCCGGCTCGGGCAGCCGGTTCGGGCCGTGGCTGGAAAGCCGCTCCCCTGCCTGCTCGGCACTCAGCCCGGCATGGGTCGCGCCGAACTCAGCCAGCGCCTCCTCGACCGTCAACGCATACGCGGGCGCCGCCTGCGTCTCCGACTGCTCAACGACGGACATGCACTCCTCCAGAAACTGGTCCGCGGGCGCGACCACCAAGTAGCACCCTAGTGTCTCCCACCAGGAGACACCCGCAGCGCGGCCGGTACGCTGACCGACGTGACTACCTTCGATCTCGATCCCACCGTCCGCCCTGCCGACGACCTGTTCCGCCATGTCAACGGACGCTGGCTGGCGGAGGTCAAGATCGCCGACGACCGCTCGTCCGCGGGTGGCTTCGTCCGGTTGGTGGATGCGGCCGAACTGGCGATCCGCGATATCGTCACCGGCCTCGCCGGTGCGGAGCCTGGCACTGACGCCGCCAAGGTCGAGCAGTTGTACGGCAGCTTCATCGACGTCGACCGGGTGAACGCCCTCGGCCTGGCTCCGCTGGCGCCGATCCTGGCCGAGGTCGACCGGATCGCCTCGATCGACGAGCTGCTGGAGTACTTCGCCCGCAGTTCACGACGCGGCACCGGCGCCCCCTTCGCCCTCGACGTGGATGCCGACCCCGGCGATCCCGCCCACTACGCGCTCTTCCTGGCTCAGGCCGGAATCGGCTTGCCGAACGAGGAGTACTACCGGCTGGAGCAGCACGCCGCGACAAGGGATGCCTACCGCGACCACATCGACCGCAGCCTGCTGATGGCCGAGGTGTCCGGCAGCGCCTCGGGCCTGGTCTTCGAGTTGGAGACCGCGGTCGCCGCCCACCACTGGGACAAGGTGCGCACCCGCGACCTGACGGCGATGTACAACCCGATGTCGCTGGCCGAACTGGATGCCACCGGTCTGCCCTGGAGCCGGGTCCTGAAGGCGATGGGGATCGCCGCCGAGACCGTGGTCGTGATGCAGCCGTCCTTCGTCGAGGGGCTGGCGGCCCTGCTGGACTCGTCCCGGCTGGAGCAGTGGAAGCTGTGGGCGAAATGGGCCGCGGTCTCCCGGCTTTCGCCCTACCTTCCCGAAGCGCTGGCTCAGGCCCGCTTCGACTTCTACGGCACGGTGCTGCAGGGCACCCCGGTGATGCGGGAACGCTGGAAGCGCGGCGTCGACCTGGTCGAGCGCTTCCTCGGCGAGGCCGTCGGCAAGCTGTACGTCGAGCGGCACTTCGCGCCGGTCGCCAAGCAGCGAATGGACGAACTGGTGGCTCACCTGATCCAGGCCTACCGGCAGTCGATCAGCAGGCTGGACTGGATGACCGACGCCACCCGCGCCGAGGCGCTGGCCAAACTGGGGCGGTTCACCCCGAAGATCGGCTACCCCGAGGTCTGGAAGGACTACGCCGGGCTCCAGACCCGTCCCAACGATCTGGTGGGCAACGTGCTGCGGGCTTCGGAGTTCAGTTTCGACTACGAGGCCGCCAAGATCGGCCAGCCGATCCGCCGCCACGAGTGGCTGATGACCCCGCAGACCGTGAACGCCTACTACCACCCGCTGCGCAACGAGATCGTCTTCCCGGCCGCCATCCTGCAGCCGCCGTTCTTCGATGCCGAGGCGGACGACGCGGTGAACTACGGCGCGATCGGGTCGGTGATCGGGCACGAGATCGGGCACGGCTTCGACGACCAGGGTTCCACCTGCGACGGCGAGGGACGACTGAGGGATTGGTGGACGCCGGCCGACAAGGAGGCATTCCAGGCCCGGACCGCCGCCCTGGTCGACCAGTACGACGGCTTGACGCCGGCTCTGGTGCCGGACGCCCATGTGAACGGAAGGCTGACGCTGGGCGAGAACATCGGCGACCTGGGCGGCGTGGGGATCGCCTACCAGGCCTGGCGGCTGGCCACCGACGGGATCGAGCCCGAGCCGATCGACGGCATCCCGGCGACCCAGCGGTTCTTCCTGTCGTACGCGCGGGCCTGGCAGACCAAGCGGCGTGACGAGGCGGTGCGGCAGCAGGTCGCCACCGATCCGCACTCCCCCGAGGAATTCCGGGTGAACCAGGTGCTGCGCAATGTCGACGCCTACTACGAGGCCTTCGGCGTGACACCCGAGGACGCCGCCTGGCTCCCCCCGGAGCAGCGCGTCACCATCTGGTAGGTCACGCGCGCTGCTAGACCGTGATCCTGATCCCGCTTCTGCCGGGCTTCGGCAGGACGAACCGGGCGCCGGTCTCGGCGGCACGCTGCGACCATGGGGTGGTCCGCTCGCTGGCGTAGTTGCAGTAGAAGACCGGCCGCCCGGGCGCGCCCAGGATGGCCCGCGCGATCGCGGAGTCGTCCGGGTGGGCATAGCCCGCGCCGTCGGAGGAGACCAGGAAGCGCCTGCTCTCCAGCGCAGCGACGAAGCCGGCAGTGGTGTTCGCGCCGCTGCCGTGGTGAGGCAGCTTGACCAGTTCGAAGCGGGGCCGCGGCTCGCCCACGAACGCACCGAACCGGAGCAGGTTGCGAATCAGCGGCTGCGGGTGAGCGTCGGCCGGCATCAGCACCCGCTTTCCTTCGTACTCGATGACCAACGCGATGCTCGAGCCGTTGGCGGGGGACGAATCGGACTGCTTACGGGCTGCCAGCGCGGTGAGCGCGGCCGCGTCCAGCCGGTCGGGCAGCGGCGGGACGACCTTCTGCCGAGCGGCGACGAAGGCTCCCGAGCCTCCGGCGCCCTCCCCCGGAACCAGGCCGGCCTGCCTCACCACCTTCTCCCAGTCCTTGGCCAGCCGGCTCAGCTTGGGGCCATTGGGGGCCAGCACCATCACCCGCGCGCCCCCGGGCAGATCGATCCAGCGGAGCGTCGCACGGTCGCCGACCGCCACCGGACCGCCGGTCCCGGGTGCCGGGCTCTTCGCGAAGCCGGTGTTCCAGCCATACCCGCCCCGCGCGATCCGCTCGGTGAGCTGCTCACCGTGGACCGGGCCGAGCACGCTCCCGCCGGCCGCGCAGTGAACGTAGCCGTTGAACCAGATCTCCCCGATCCGGCTGCGCAGGTCGAAGTCGTCCAGCACGGCCAGCGCGCCGCCGATGTGGTCCTCGTCGACGTGGGTGACGACGAACAGCTCGTAGTGGTCGTCGCGACGGGCTTTGAGCGCCTTCCTCACCCCTTCCCAGTACGGACGGGGTCCGCCGTCGATCAATAGCGCGTGGGTGTCGCCCCGGGTCCCCCACTCGACGACCACCGCGTCTCCCTGCCCTGCCGGGAGCATCTGGACCCTGAACACCATCTCACCCCAGCCCGACGTCGATCTGGCCGTGCGCGACCACCAGCAGCCCGATCAGCAGGCCGTCGGCGAGCAGCCGACGGCGGGCGGCGGTCAGCGCGGTCGCAAGGTCGGCTCCGCGTCCGTCGTGCAGGGCCTCCAGCAGCGACACCCCCACCCTCGCGCCCTGGGCGCCGGACAGCTTGGACAGCAGGCCGACCACGGCCGCGGCTCCCCGGGAGGTCAGCGTTCCGGCGAGCGATCCGGATCGGTCGTCGAGCACCGCCGAAGCACAGGAGACCAGCAGGACGAGCGGCGGCGGGTCGCCCGGCCTGCCCAGCAATTCGGGACGGATGTCGGGCCGGCGCAGCACCGACGGCCATCCCTGCCGGGAGCGGGAGATCTCGATCACGGCGTCCGCTCCGGCCAGTTCGGTATGCGCCAGCAGCACCAGCAACTCGGGCCGTGCGCGACGCACCCGGGTGCGCCAGTCCGACCACGAGGTGGCGCGCTGCACGGTCCCGAAGAGCGCCGTGGCCGCCTGTTCCAGGGTGGCGCTCGGCACCTCGTGATCCGGCGCGTCTCGGTCGGCGATCGAGGTCGCGGCGTACAGCACGGGCCGGAGCGCCAGCCGCGGCGGTGGCGTCCGGTCGATGCCGGGGCCGAGCAGCACATCGCGAATGATGGTGCGGGTCAATCCCCAGAAGGCGTATGGGCACACCACCGCCCGCCCGGCCCGGTCGCATCGCGCCCCTGACGGCGGAGGGGCGGCCGCGTGCTCGCACAGTTCCGCCGAGAGGGCCGGCGGCTCGGCGTCGTACACCAATTCCAGCGGCAGGATCGGCGACTGCTCCTCCACGATCAGTGTGGTGACCACCGCCGTGCCGAGATCGAGCGGATCCAGCAGGTCGCGCAGATCCGCGCCGGTGCGCGCCAGGTCGATCAGCAGAGCAAGCGCGTCCGGGTGGTCGAGGGCAGCGGGCGGCTGGTCACGTCCGAGCACCTGCGAGGAGCGCAGTTCGATCCTGTCGAGCAGGTCGCCGAGTCCGGCGAGCGTCACCCGGGGCCCGTCCGAGCGCCAGCGACGCACCTCGCTCGCGGTGGCGTCCAGCAGCACGTCCGAGGCGGTCGCCACGCTTGAGGGCGAGGCTCCGGCCGAGGTCTGCTGGACGGCCAGCCGCACCCGGTCGCCCGGCAGCGGGAACTCGCGCACCGGGGCGGTCAGCGTGGCGCGCTGCAGCAGCCGTCCGGCGTAGCTGACGTCGATCACCATCGCCAGGGTGGAACCGGTCGGCGGCGAGGTGAATCTCCAGCCGGTCGCGTCACTGGGCTCGTCGAGCCGATCCAGCCGGAGGCCGATCCGTCCGCGCTGCGGGGTCGGCCAGACCTCGCTGCGCACCTCGATATCCAGCAGGGCGACCGCCTCGTCGGTGTCCGGCCGGGCGATTCCGGCGTCGGCGGCCACCTCTCCCAGCTCGGGAATCGCGATCCTGACCCCGAGCGTCAGTTCGCGCTCGGGAGGCAGCAGGCCGCGCAACTCGTGATCGTCCTGGTACAGGGCGGTGATGAGCCGCCGCCGGTCCACCGCCGGCTCGGTCGGCCGCTCCCGCCCGCCCGGCTCCGGCGGCTCCGCACCGGAATCCGGCGGGCCGAGGTTGAGTTCCACCGGCTCGGCGTGGCTCTCCGACGGCGTGGCGGTCAGCGTCAGCGCCATGCCGATCCCGGCGACGACCGCCTCCGGCACCAGCCAGGCAAGCGCGCAATCCAGCGGGAGGTTGTGATGCAGCCCCTGGTGAAGGACGGCGTCCCACCATTCCTCGAACGGTCGCGGCACCCCCGCCAGCGCACTTGCCCAGGGAGTCACACCCGCTGCCACCTCCAGCAGGTCGACCGGATCGGCCGAGCCGACCGCGATCACCGTCCCGCACCATGGCAGGCGGGTCCGGTCGACATCGAGCGGATCGGCGTCCAGCACCAACAGATCCGGCGTCTCCGGATCGAGTTGGTACCACCCGGTGGCGCGGATCACCTCCCGCCATGCCGCGGCCCGCGGTCCCGCCACCCAGACCCGTGGCGGCACCTGCCAGGTGAAGGGCCCACCGGGAGCCGGCAGCGAGCCGACCACCAGGCGTCCTTCGAGGGGACCGAGGGCGCGAAACGCCTGGAGATCGGGCAGGCTCGCGGCCTGAGCCCGGATCATCGCCGGCGAGTATCGCACCATCGCCTGTTCCCAGGCTTCCAGGAGGGCCGGTTCGTGGGCAGCCAGGAGTTCAGTCGCCGGAGGCCGCCACCTGGGAAGCTCCACCCGCCCGCTCCGCAGCGCCTCCTCCCGCCGCCAGGGCAGATCCTGATGCGGATCCCAGAGCGCCTGGCCATCCAGTTGCTCGGCGAGCAGTGCGGAGATCTCCGCTGCGGTGGCCGCCGTCAGCTCCAGCCACGGTGCCAGCAGGCCGGCGGCCAGGACCGCGGCGGGCGGGTGGGTGGGCTCGCCTGGCATGGGCGTCCTTCCGACTGGTCACCTGCGATCCTAGGCCGGTCCACGTCCGCCTGCCAGGTCGCCGGAGCTCGTCGACAGCCTCGGTCGCCGTGCCCAGTCCGGCTACCTGGACGGTGTCGGCCAACCGCCGGTTGCCTCCTCCAGGCTCGCGGCGACGGCGAGCAGTGTCTCCTCGACACCGAAGCGCCCGGTCAGCATGACGCCGATCGGCAGGCGGACGCCGTCGATCCCGGCGGCGCTGATCGGCAGCGAGACCGACGGCAATCCGGCCAGGTTGGACACGCTCGTCCAGGGGGTGAACCGAGTCTGGGCGGCGAAGTCGGCGGCCGGGTCGGCGTCGTCGCGCAGGCTGCCGAGCGGTGCCGGGGGCTGGGCCAGCGTGGGGGTGAGAATGAGGTCGAATCCGTCCCAGGCCAGCGCCACCTCACGGGTGAGCCGTTGCAGTTCGGCGAGCGCGGCGGAATGTTCGAGACCACTCACCTTGCGCCCCTCCTCACGCAGCCAGCGGGTCAGCGGCGTGAGCAGCGGTTCGGCTTCGGGCGGCAGCGGGATGGACGCGGCACCGACCGTCCACAGTGCGGTGAAGGCATTCCAGCGTTCCACCGCGAACGGCACCGGAGCCTCGTCGACATGGTGACCCACCTCCTGCAGCAGGACGGTGGCCGCGGCAGCAGCGCCCAGGCAGGCCGGGTGCACCTCGGCCTCCGCGATCACCGGGGTGGTGAGCACGCCGATCCTCAGTCCGGCCGGACGCTGCTGGGTGGCGGCCAGGAAGCTGCCGCCGGGCGGCGGCGCCAGGTAGGTGTCCCCGGGGCGGTAGCCGGCCAGGATGTCGAGCGCCGCGGCGGTGTCGGCCACCGTGCGGGTCAGGACGCCGGCGGTGCCCAGCCCCGGCCCGGCCGGCATCAGCGGGCCGGGGCTGATCCGTCCCCGACTCGGCTTCAGACCGACCAGCCCGCAGGCGGAGGCCGGGATGCGGATGGATCCTCCCCCGTCCGACGCCTGGGCGATCGGGA
Organism: Propionicimonas sp.; assembly: GCA_049841235.1. Lineage (GTDB taxonomy): Bacteria > Actinomycetota > Actinomycetes > Propionibacteriales > Propionibacteriaceae > Propionicimonas. The sequence continues at coordinate 34,270 of JASGEM010000107.1, forward strand.
CGATGCCCGCCGCGACCGCAGCCGCCGCTCCGCCGCTGGATCCCCCGGCCGAACGGGTGGGATCCCAGGGTGTCGTGGCGGGCGGGCGGCCGTCCGGCTCGGTGTAGCAGGGGAAGCCGAACTCGGGCGTGGCCGTCTTGCCGAGCATCACGGTGCCGGCCTCCCGCAGCCACTCGACGATGCCGTCGTCGATCTCGGCGATGTTCCCGCGCATCGCGGCCGATCCCGCCTCGAAGCCGACGCCGGCCACCGGGTTGAGATCCTTGACCGGGCAGGGCACCCCCAGCAGCGGCCGGTCGAATCCCGGGTCCGCAGCCAGCCGGCGATCGAGTTCGGCCGCCTGCGACAGCGCCAGATCGGGAGCCAGCGTCACGAACGCCCCCCAGGCGTCATCTCCCGCCCGCCGCAGCGCCGCCTCGGTCACTTCGACCGCGCTGACCTGCCGAGAGCGGACCGCCGCCGCAGTCTCCAACGCCGAGAGTCCGGACAGCTCCTTCATCATCGACTCCCCTCCCCGCGCCCGATCGTCTGAGTCACTAGGTCTGACCGTACCTCAGCCCACCCGCGACCATCACCCACACTTCCTCTCGTCACCCCTGCCAACGTTGATCCGGGTCAGGGAACTGCCGATAACGACCCTTCGCCAGGCCGATGATCGGCGTTTCCTAGGACTGGAGCCGGTTGGGGTCTTCCAGGCCGCTGATGGTGGGCCGGAAGTCGTCGCCGAGTTGCTTGCGCGCCAGGCGTCCGACCAGTTGCTGTTCGGTGGTCACCCGTTCGGAGCGGGAACGTCCGATGAAGGTGATCGTCCACTTCAGCAGGGTGGAGAGGCGATTCTTGAAGCCGACCAGGTAGAGCAGGTGCACGCCCAGCCACATCACCCAGGCCAGGAAGCCGGTCACCTTCAGCCCACCGGCGCTGGCGACCGCGCCGAACTGGCTGATCACCGCCATCGAGCCCTTGTCGAAGTAGCGGAACGGCTCGGTCACCGGATGTCCGTTGATCTCGCCGGTGATCCGCTTGGCGGTGTACCTGCCACCCTGGATGGCGACCTGCGCGACGCCCGGCAGCCGGTCCAGCGACATCATGTCGCCCAGCACCGAGACCTCCGGATGGCCGGGCAGGGTGAGATCCGGCAGCACCTCGACCCGTCCGGCGCGATCGACCTGGGCGTCGGTCTGCTCGGCGAGCATCCGGCCCAGCGGACTGGCTTGCACACCCGCCGCCCACACCTTGCAGCTGGCCCGGATGCGTTCGACGGTGCCGTCGGCTTTTTTCAGGTCGACGCCGTCGGCGTCAACCTCGGTCACCATGGCGCTGAGCCTCACCTCGACGCCGATCTTCTCCAGGCGCTGCTTCGCGAAGGCGGAGAGCTTGCCCCCGAACGGCGGCAGGACGGCGTCCGCGGCGTCCATCAGGATGATCCGCGCCTGGCGGGTGTCGATCCGGCGGAAGCTACGGACCAGGAACTTACGGGTGAGTTCGGCGATCTGACCGGCCATCTCGACTCCGGTCGGGCCGGCTCCGACGACGATGAAGGTCATCAGCCGGCGCCGCTCCTCTTCGTCGTCGGTGAGTTCGGCCATCTCCAGCGCCCCGAAGATGCGCGCCCGCAGTTCCAGCGCGTCGTCCACCGTCTTCATGCCGGGCGCGAAGGTCTCGAACCGGTCGTTGCCGAAGTACGACTGGCCGGCCCCAGCCGCCACCACGAGATGGTCGTAGGGCACCTCGACGGTGAGGCCGAGCTTCTCGAACACCACCTGGCGCGCCGCCAGGTCTATCCCGGTGACCTCACCCAGCAGCACCGTGACATTGCGCTGGCTCCTCAGGATGTCCCGAGTGGCGGGCGCGATCTCACCGGCGGAGAGAATTCCGGTAGCCGCCTGGTAGAGCAACGGCTGGAACAGATGCGAGACCGTCTTCGAGATCAGCGTGACCTCCACCGGGGACCTGGCTAGCCCTTTCGCAGTGAACAGCCCACCGAAGCCGGAACCGATCACCACCACCCGCCGACGTTCCATCTGGCCTCCTCGCGATTTACGCAAACCCTAACGCGTGGAATCGGCCGAACCAATACCTCCCGGATCCGGAAGCGGAAGGCATCCGAGGGAGCCTGTCCTCTACTGAATCCCCTGCGCCTGGGCGGCGCGGACGGCATCCAGGGCCGTTCGATCACCGGACGCCGCGGGCTCGGGGCCGCGTCCCCACAGCCAGCGGTACAGCTCCTCGGCGGTGCCGCCGATGCTCGCCACCGGCTGGGCGCCGGAGGCGAAGACGAGGCCCGCCTCGTCGTACTCCTTGCCCGACTGGCCGGTACCTCGCCATCGGCCGCCGACCACCAGCCGGGGCTCGGCGTCACTCGGCCGCAATTCGACGACCCCCTCGCCCGGGTGGAACTCGAAGCCGGGATTGGTACCCCACCAGGCCAGCATCACCTCGACGGCGTGCGCGATGCCGTCCGCCGCGACCTCCGCCGTGATGGGTGCGGAGTCGACTCCTGCGGTGGTTTCGGCGTCCACCCGGTGCATGGTGGCCTCGTGAACCTGCATCCGGCGGGTGAACCCGACGGTCTGGTCGGTGGCGAACCACGACCAGGCGGGCTGGGCGTCCTGGCGCACCCCCAGTTCGGCGACGAGGGCCGCGGTCTCGGCCTCGAGCAGTGCGATGACGGCCTCGGGATCGCTCGGGCGGGCAGGCTTGGCCTCCTCCACCTTCTCGGAATCCTCGTCGCTGAGTGCGCCCGAGGCGAGGATCCGCGCCCAGAACGCATGCACGTCGGTGAGGTGCCACAGCAACTCGGACGCCGTCCACTCCGGGCAGGTCGGGACGGGGGTCGCCGGCTCGACATCGCGTATCACGTCGATGAACCGTGCGGTCTCGTTCCGAATGAGCTGAAGGTGATCCATGGATTGACCCTACGCCTCGCCCTGGCACGTGGGCACCCCGACGGCGCCACACTGCTCGAATGGGCAGGCCCGTCGAGACGAGGCCGGCCGGTGACACCGGGTTCGGCCCTCGGCAGCAAGCCGGACCGACGGCGAGGCTCGACGGAGACCTGTCAGGAGGAGCGGGTGATGACGGTGTCGCAGAGAGCGAGCAGGGCGTCCTTGGCCGGGCCTTCGGGGACGGGGGCCAGGTGGGCTCGGGCGACGTCGGCGCGGCGGGCGACCTCGGCGCGAGCCTCGTCGAGGCAGCGGTGGGAACGGAGCAGGCCGAGCGCCTCGGTGACCTCGGCGTCGTCGTCGATACCGCCGGCGAGCAGCGAGAGCAGCCGGGCGTCGGCGGGATCGGTGGAGCGCTGGGCGAGCAGCGTCGGCAGGGTCGGGACGCCGGCCCGCAGGTCGGTTCCGGGCGTCTTGCCGGCGGTATCGCTGGCAATGTCGATGATGTCGTCGCTGAGCTGGAAGACGACGCCGATCTCCTCGCCGTAGGCCGAGAGCGCAGCCAGCACCTCGTCCGAGGCTCCTGCCACCATGCCGCCGAAGCGGGCCGAGGTCGCGATCAGCGAGCCGGTCTTGTCGGCCACCACGGCCAGATAGTGGGTCAGCGGGTCGTCGCCGGGCTGCGGGCCGCGAGTCTCGGCCAGCTGGCCCTGCACCAGGCGGGCAAAGGTCTCGGCCTGCAGGGTGACGTACTCGACGCCCAGGGTCGCCACGATGCTGGACGCCCGGGAGAACAGCAGATCGCCGACCAGGATCGCGACGTTGTTGTCCCAGCGGCGGTTCGCGCTGGGCGCGCCACGGCGAAGCTCCGCCTCGTCCATCACGTCGTCGTGATACAGGCTGGCCACGTGGGTGAGCTCCACCACCTGCGCCGCGCGGGCCACCTCGTCGTCGGCGGCTTGACGCTCCACCAGCATGGACGCCAGCACCACCAGCAGCGGACGGAACCGCTTGCCGCCGGCGCTGATGATGTGCTGGGCGGCCTCGGTGGCGAAGGCGGTGTCGGCGATGGCGGCGTCCATCAACTCGCGCTCGATCCGCTCCAGCAGCGCGGTCACCCGCGCGGCGAAGTCCGGAGCGACCGCAGCTTCCTGCGCGGCCGTGGCACTGTCGACGAACACCTGCGTCAGCCTAGCCCAGACCGACGGGAGGTCATCGCCAGAACACCTCGGCTCCGGCCAGCAGATCGAGCAGCTGACCGGGGAACAGGCCCAGGTAGACGGTGGCGACGGCACCGACGATCACCGGCACCCAGGTCATGCCGCTGGCCCGGCCGACCGCCACCTTGCCGTTCGGCTCGCCGAAGAACATCACCACGATCACCCGGATGTAGAAGTAGGCCGCCACCAGGCTGAAGCCGATCGCCGCCAGCACCAGCCACCAGTAGCCACCCCGCCAGGCTGCGGAGAACACCGCCCACTTGCCGATGAAGCCACCGGTCAGCGGAATGCCCGCGAAGCTCAGCATCAGGAAGGCGAAGATGCCGGCCAGCACCGGATGGGTCCGGCCCAGCCCGCTCCAGCCCGCCAGCGAGTTCGCCTCACCGGCCGAGTCGCGCACCATCGTGACGATCGCGAAGGCGGCGATCACCGCGAAGCCGTAGGCGATCAGGTAGAACATGATCGATCCGATGCTGTTCAGCTGTCCTTCGGGCACCACCGCCAGCGCACCGACCACCGCGGTCAACAGGAAGCCGGCATGGGCCACCGACGAGTAGGCCAGCAGCCGCTTGATGTCGGTCTGGGTGAGCGCCAGGATCGCGCCGACCGCCATGGTGAGCAGCGCCAGCACCGCCAGTACCGGTTGCCAGCTCCACCGCTCGGCGCCCAGCGCAACGTAGAACACCCGGACGCCGCCGACCACCGCGGCCAGCTTGGTGCAGATCGCCATGAAGCCGGTGACCGGCGTGGGCGCGCCGGTGTAGACGTCCGGAATCCAGGAGTGGAACGGGACGACGCCGATCTTGAACAGCAGCCCGACCGCGAGCATCCCCATGCCGACGAACAGCAGGCCGCGTCCGAAGGTCGGCGAGGCGACCGCCGCGTCGATGGCGGCCAGGTCGAAGGAGCCGGCGTAGCCGTACAGCAGCGCCATGCCGAACAGGAAGAAGGCGGACGAGAAGGCGCCCAGCAGGAAGTACTTCAGGCCGGCTTCCTGGCTCAGCAGCCGGCGTCGGCGGGCCATCGAGCTGAGCACGTAGAGCGGCAGGCTCATCACTTCCAGCGCGACGAAGAGCGTGACCAGATCGTTCGCCGAGGCGAAGACCATCATGCCGCCCAGCGAGAACAGCGCCAGCGGGAAGACCTCGGTGTGCTCGAGTCGGGCATTGGTCGCCTCGGCCTCCAGCGGGCTGCCGGGGACGGACGAGGCGGCGGCAGCGAACACGGTCGCACCGTTGTCCAGCCGGCGTTCGGAGAAGACCAGGATGCCGAGCAGACCGAAGATCAGCAGGGCACCCCAGGCGATGTAGGTGGGGCCGTCCAGGCTGATCGCGCCCATCGCGAGGATGCCGGTGCTGCCCAGCCGCCAGTTCACCACCAGCAGCGTGACGGCCGCGACGACGGTCACCACCAGCAGCACCACCTGGGAGACGAAGCGCAGCCCGCGCGGCATCACGGCCTCGAGCAGGACGCCCAGGCACGCGCCCAGCAGCACGATCAGCAGCGGGGCGAGTTCCAACCATTCGAAGGTCGGCGACGGGATGTTCACTGTCCTACCTCGCTCACTTCTCGGCCAGCGGCACGACCGGATCGGAGATCCGCGCCTGGTTCAGGGTGGCCACCACCGTCGGTTCGATCACGTTCAGCGCCACCTGCGGGACGAAGCCGAGCGCCAGGATCACCGCGATCAGCGGCGCCATCACCCAGCGTTCCCGGACGTTCAGGTCGGTGGTGACGTGCTCGCGGACCTGATCGGTGACCGGCCCGGTCATGGTGCGCTGGTACATCAACAGGATGTACACCGCGGCCAGCACGGTGCCCAGCACCGCCACCGCGGCCACCCAGGGCTCCCGCGACCAGGTTCCGGCGAGCACCATGAACTCGCTGACGAAGCTGGACATGCCGGGCAGCGCCAGCGACGACAGACCGGCCACCAGGGTGGTGCCGGCCAGCACCGGCGCGACCTTCTGCACCCCGCCGAAGGATTCCACCAGCGCCGATCCCCGGCGGCTGATCAGGAAGCCCAGCACCAGGAACAGCGCGGCGGTGGAGAAGCCGTGGTTGAACATGTAGAAGACGGTGCCGCTCATCCCGGCGCTGGTGAAGGTGTAGATGCCCAGCACCATGAAACCGAAATGGCTCACCGAGGTGTAGGCGACCAGCCGCAGCAGGTTCTTCGAGCCGATCGCGGCGACCGCGCCGTACAGGATCGAGATCAGCGCCAGCACGATCATCACCGGGCCCGCCTCGCGGCTGGCGTCCGGGAACAGCGCCAGGCAGAACTTGATCATCCCGAAGGTGCCGATCTTGTCCAGCACACCGACCAGCAGCACCGAGGTGCCCGGCGTCCCCTCTTCGGCGGCGGTGGGCAGCCAGGTGTGCACCGGCACCATCGGCGCCTTGATCGCGAAGGCGATCAGGAAGCCCAGCATCAGCAGCATCCCGGTGCCGGGCGAGAAGGGCAGTCCGGCGAGGTCGGAGACCAGGAAGCTGGGCTGGCCGAGCAACTGGGTCGACTCCGCGTAGAGTCCGATCACGCTGAACAGCATCACCAGGCCGCCGGCCAGGCTGAACAGCAGGAACTTCACCGCTGCATAGGAGCGCCGCGCTCCGCCGAAGCCGCCGATCAGGAAGTACATCGGGATCAGCGTGGCCTCGAAGAAGAGGTAGAACAGCAACACGTCGTCGGCCAGGAAGACGAACAACGCCAGCGACTCCAGGGCCAGCACCAGGGCGAAGAAGACCTGCGCGCTCCACCGGAAGGCACCGGTGTCGAACAGCTTCCATTCGGCCAGCAGCACCGCCGGGACGAGCACCACGGTCAGCAGCACCATCATCAGCGACATGCCGTCGAGGCTCAGTGCCCAGGAGGCGCCGAAGGCCGGGATCCAGGGCGCCACGACGGCCAGCTCGGCACCTGAGGTGTACAGCGCGGTGACGCCGGCGGCAACGCCGGCGGTGGCCAGCGCGAAGGCCATGCCCAGGCCCTTGGCGATCCCCTTGACCGGGAAGCACAGCACGCCGGCGCCCAGCAGCGGGATCAGCCCGAGGAGGGTCAACCAGGGAACACTCATCTCCACGTCCTCCCTCAGCCCAGCTGACTCAGGATCATCACGACACCGACTCCGACCACGCCCACGGTCAGCCCGAGGGCGTAGCGGCGCACCTGGCCGGTCTGCAGTTTGCGTCCCTCGCTGGACAGGCCCTGGAACATCGTCCCGAGGCCGTCGGCGCCGGCATCGATCAGCCGCTGATCGGTCGCCACCGCACCGTCGGCCAGCAGCATCGCGGGCTTCACCACCAGGGTGTCGTTGACCGCATCGCCGAACAGGTCGTTGCGCCCGGCCACCGTGAACGGGTTGACGCTGGCGGGGGCCTCGACCGGGATCGGCCGGCGTCCGAACAACTGCCAGCCGAGCAGGACGCCGAGCGCCACCACCAGCATGGTCGCCCAGCCGACCGGGGTCGGGATCCAGCTGATCTCGTGCGGATGCGCGCCGGTGGCCGGCTCCAGCCAGCCCTGGATCCAGGCGTTCATGGCCACACCGGCGACCACGCTCAGCACGGCCAGGATGATCAGCGGGACGGTCATCACCTTCGGCGACTCGTGCGGATGCACGCCGGGCAGCCAGCGCTTCTCACCGAAGAAGGTCATCAGCATCAGCCGCGTCATGTAGAAGGCGGTCACGCCGGCGCCGAACAGCGCCAGCCCGCCGACCAGCATGCTCTGGCCGAAGGCGGCCTCGATGATGTGGTCCTTGGAGAAGAAGCCGGCCAGCGGCGGGACGCCGATGATCGCCAGGTAGCCCATCGCGAAGGTCCAGAAGGTGTAGGGCATCGCCTTGGCCAGCGCGCCGTAGTGGCGCATGTTCACGTCGTCGTTCATGCCGTGCATCACCGAGCCGGCACCCAGGAACATGTTGGCCTTGAAGAAGCCGTGGGTGAGCAGGTGGAAGATCGCGAAGGCGTAGCCGGCCGGGCCGAGGCCGGCGGCCAGGATCATGTAGCCGATCTGGCTCATCGTGGAGCCGGCCAGCACCTTCTTGATGTCGTCCTTGCTGGTGCCGATCCAGGCGCCGGCCAGCAGGGTGACCGAACCCACCACGACCACAGCCGTGGTGGCGGTCGACGAGAGTTCGAAGATCGCGTGCGAACGGACGACCAGGTAGACGCCCGCGGTCACCATGGTGGCGGCATGGATCAGCGCCGACACCGGGGTCGGGCCCTCCATGGCGTCCAGCAACCAGGCCTGGAGCGGCACCTGGGCCGACTTGCCGCAGGCGCCGACCAGCAGCAGCAGACCGATCAGGGTCGGCCAGAACGGACCGGCCTGGCCGATGCCGTGGTTGACCGCCTCGAAGGCGGAGGATCCGAAGAGCGCCAGCATCGCCATCACGGCCATGGTCATGCCCAGGTCGCCGACCCGGTTCATCACGAAGGCCTTCTTGGCGGCGGCCGCCGCCGAGGGCTTGTGCTGCCAGAAGCCGATCAGCAGGTAGGACGCCAGGCCGACGCCCTCCCAGCCGACGAAGAGCACCAGGTAGCTGTCGGCCAGCACCAGCAGCAGCATCGCGGCGATGAAGAGGTTGAGGTAGGCGAAGAAGCGGCGCTTGCGCTCGTCGTGAGCCATGTAGCCCAGCGAGTAGATGTGGATCAGCGCACCGACGCCGGTGATCAGCAGGGCGAACAGGATCGACAGGGTGTCGACGAGCAGGCCGGCCTGCACCGACCAGGTGGGCGTGGCGATCCACTCATACAGCGGCACCGATACCGCGCGCTCGGCGACCGGGGCGAGCAGCAGCTGACCGAACAGCCAGGCCGCCACCGCGAAGGAGGCCAGCACGGCGCCGACCGCGATCGTCGGGCCGATCTTGTCCAGCGCCCTGCCGCCGAGCAGCAGCAGGGCAGCGCCCAGCGCCGGGATGGCGATCATCAGCCAGGCCCAGTTGAACATCCCCGTCGCGGCGACCGGGACGATCGTCTCCAGGACAGTCACGTCGTTCCCCTCAGAGTTTCAGCAGGCTGGCCGCGTCGACCGAGGTCGACCGCCGGGTCCGGAAGATGAGCACGATGATCGACAGGCCGATCACCACTTCGGCGGCAGCCACCACCATCACGAAGAAGCTGGCGACCTGTCCCTCCAGGCCACCCCAGGCCATCGCGAAGGCGACCATCACCAGGTTGGCCGCGTTGAGCATCATCTCCACGCTCATGAAGACGACCAGCGCGTTGCGCCGCACCATCACTCCCACCGCGCCGATCGTGAAGACGATCGACGCCAGGATGAGCAGATTCTCGGTGGTCACTCTTCCTCCTCGTCCTGCACCCGTTCGATGGCCTCGAAGGAGGCCCTGGTTGCCTGCGACAGCGCCGGAGCGTCCACGATCGCGCCGCGGCTGGCCAGTACCTGGGAGACCGATTCTTGGGAGATGCTGCCGTCGGGCAGCAGCGCCGGGGTCGCGATCGAGTTGTGGCGGGCCAGCACGCCGGAGTTCGGCAGCGAGCCCGGGTGGGCGCCGGTCTCGGCGTAGGCCTTCATCCGGGCTTCGGCCAAGTCGGCCTGGCCGGGCTTGGGATGGACGCGGCGGCGGTGCGCCAGCACCATCGCCGCCACCGCGGCGGTGATCAGCAGCACCGAGGTCAGTTCGAAGGCGAACAGGTAACGTCCGAAGATCAGCGCCGCCAAGCCGTGCACATTGGTGCCGTAGGTGGCGTTGGCGTCCGCCAGACCGATCGGCGGCGCGGTGATCGCGCCACCGATGCCAAAGATGATCAGTGCCAGCAGGCCGATTCCGGTGAGCCCCGCGGCCAGCCGCTGCCCGCGGAGCGTCTCCACCACCGAGTCGGGGGTGTCGACGCCGACCAGCATCAGCACGAACAGGAACAACATCATGATCGCGCCGGTGTAGACGATGATCTGCACCGCCCCCAGGAAGGGCGCGTCCAGCGCGAGGTAGAGCGCCGCCAGGTTGAGCATCGCGAAGACCGTGCTGAGGGCGGAGTAGACGGCCTTGCGGAACAGCACCAACCCGAGCGCGCCCAGCACCATCAGCGGACCGCAGATCCAGAAGGCGACGTCTGCCCCGGTCATTGGGTGCCTCCTGCGATCTCGCGGACGGGCGTCCGGTTGTCCGACTCACCGGTGTTGGGCAGGCCGAGGAAGTAGTCCTTCTCGTCGTCACCGAGCCGGCGCGGGTGAGGGGGCTCCTCCATGCCGGGCAGCAGCGGGGCGAGCAGCCGATCCTTGGTGTAGATCATCTTCTCCCGGGTGGTGTCGGCCAACTTGAAGTCGTTGGTCATCGTCAGCGCCCGGGTCGGGCAGGCCTCGATGCACAACCCGCACAGGATGCAGCGCAGGTAGTTGATCTGGTAGACCCGGCCGTACCGCTCACCGGGGCTGAAGCGCTCCTCCTCGGTGTTGTCGGCACCCTCGACGTAGATCGCGTCCGCCGGGCAGGCCCAGGCGCACAGCTCGCAGCCCACGCACTTCTCCAGACCGTCGGGCCAGCGGTTCAGCTGGTGCCGGCCATGAAAGCGCGGTGCGGTGACCTTCTCCTTGCCCGGCTCGGGATAGCCCTGGGTGAAGGTCTTGCGGAAGATGGTGCGGAAGGTGACGCCGAAGCCGGCCCACGGGTCGAAGATCCCCATCTCACATCTCCTTCTGGGTCGACTCGACGTTCTCGGCTGCCTCGTCGTCCGGCAGCGTGGTCGAGGAGACGACGCCGGCCAGCTCGGGCAGCACCTGCCCGGGCATCGGCGGAACCGGGTAACCGCCGGCGAAGGCGTCGAAGGGCTCCTCCACCTCGGCCTCAGGCTCCGGTTGCTTGTCGCCGACGAAGAGCAGCCCGACCATCACCAGCAACAGCAGCACCGCGGCGCCGACCGTGCCGTACCACAGCACGTCGCTCATGCCCTCCTGCTGCACCTTGCGGATCACCGCGATCATCACGATCCAGCCCAGCGAGATCGGGATCAGGCCCTTCCAGCCCAGCTTCATGAACTGGTCGTAGCGGAACCGGGGCAGAGTGCCGCGCAGCCAGACGAACATCGAGATGAACAGCTGCACCTTGATCGCGAACCAGATCGGGCCCAGCCACGGGTTGTTCAGGAACTCGACCTGATTCAGTGGCCATGGCGGCAGGTAGCCGCCCAGGAAGAGCGTGGTGGCGATCGCCGACACGGTGGCCATGTTGATGTACTCGGCCAGGAAGTAGATCGCGTAGCGGAAGCCGGAGTACTCGGTGATGTAGCCCGAAACCAGTTCGGATTCGGCCTCGGGCAGGTCGAAGGGTGCGCGGTTGGTCTCGCCCACCATCGAGATGACGTAGATGAGGAAGCTGGGGATCAGGGTGATGAACAGCCAGTTCGGGATCCCCCAGGCATCGAAGCCGAAGGGCTGCAGCGGCAGCCGCTGCGCCTCGACGATCTCGGAGGTCGACATCGAGCCGGCGTAGAGGAAGACCGCCACCAGCGACAGGCCCATCGCGATCTCGTAGCTGATCATCTGCGCGGACGACCGCAGCGCGCCGAGCAGCGAATAGGGCGAGTTGGAGGCCCAGCCGGCCAGCACGAAGCCGTAGATGGCGACCGATGCCACCGCGAGGAAGACCAGCACGCCGATGTCGAGTTCGGCCAGCTGCAACCGGGTGGTCACACCGAAGATCTCCACCTCGCCGCCGAAGGGCATCACGGCCCAGGCGGTGAAGGCTGCGGTACCGGCGATCAGCGGGGCGACGGTGAACAGCACCCGATCCACCATGGACGGCATGAAGTCCTCCTTGATCAGGAGCTTCATGCCGTCGGCCAAGGCCTGCGCGAGGCCGAACGGGCCGTTCAGGATCGGGCCGAGCCGGTGCTGCATCTTGCCGACCAGCCGCCGCTCGTACCAGACGTTGAAGATCGTCCAGACCAGCAGGACGACGAACAGCACGACGACCTTGATCAGGACCAGCCACCACGGATCGTTCATCAGACGACACCTCCCAGGTCCAGCTGCACCGGGTCGCCCGCGAGTACCCCGTACTCACTCAGTGAGATGCCCGGCGAGTTCGTCGGCACCCACACCGTGCCGTCCACCATGTCCTCCGCGACGACCAGCGGCAGGCTGAACACGCCGCCTGCGACCGCGATCAATACCGTGCCGCCGTCGGCGAGGCCGGCGGTCGCGGCGGTCGCCGGGCTGACCCGGGCCACCGCCGGCTTGGCGGTGGCGGCCAGCGCCTCCTCGTAGTCCATTCCGCGGCCCCCGTCGAGCATCTCTCGCCAGGTGGCCAGCTTGTAGCTCCCGGCCTTCACCTTGGCGGCCTTGCTCGTGGACGCGGCCGCGAGCGTTGCGGGAGCGCCCTCCCAGGTGCCGAGTTCGGCGATCTCGTCGGCCGCCTGGCGGACGGTACGGACGCCGAGCGGCTTGCCGAGCGCGTCGGCCAGGGCAGCCAGCACGCGGAGATCGGTCATCGGGGTGTTGGCCAGCCTGATCACGGTGTTCACCGTCCCGGGCCGGTGCTCCCAATTGAGGAAGGTGCCGGCGTGTTCCTCGATCAACGCGACCGGGAACACCACGTCCGCCCGCTCGGTGACCTCCGAGAGCCGGTTCTCCAGGCTGATCACGAAGCCGGCCGCCTCCAGCGCCTCGCGGGTGGCCGCGGCGTCGGCGAAGTCCTTCGGCTCCAGACCGCCGACCACCAGAGCCTGCAGTTCGCCTGCCGCCGCGGCGGCCAGGATGCCGGTGGCATCCAGCCCCGGCTCAGCGGGAAGCGAGTCGACTCCCCAGGCTGCCGCGATGTCCACCCGGGCGGCCGAGTCGGCCACCGGACGTCCGCCGGGCAGCAGGGTGGGCAGGCAGCCGGTCTCGATCGCGCCGCGATCGCCGGCTCGCCGGGGCACCCAGGCGAAGCGGGCGCCAGCCTTGGCCGTCGCCTCCACGACAGCGGTGAGAACGCCGGGCACGGTGGCGGCGCGCTCCCCCACCAGGACGATGGTGTCGCCGTCCAGTTCGAGGCCGGCCAGGGCCGCCACCTCGTCGCCGGGTGCGGTCGGCACCAGCGTGGCGTTGAGCTTCGCCGAGCCGTTGGAGGCGTACGGCGCGATCGTGGTGACCTTCAGCCCCTTCTTGCGGACGGCCTTGCGCAGCCGCAGGAAGATCGCACCGGTCTCCTCCTCGGGCTCGAAGCAGACCAGCACGACCTGCTTGGCCGTCTCCAGGTCGCCGTAGGTGACGCCCTCGCCGAGGGTCCTTCCGGCGATCTGGCTGGTCAGGAAGCTGGTCTCCTCCGCGCTCAGCGGACGGGAGCGGAAGTCGATGTGGTTGCTGCCCAGCACGGTGCGGGCGAACTTGGCGTAGCCGTACGCGTTCTCCACGGTCAGCCGGCCACCGGTCAGCACGCCGACCGAGTTGCCGGCCGCGACCAGCCCAGCCACCGCGGCGTCGATCGCCTCCGGCCAGCTGGCCACCTTCAGCACGCCGTCACGGCGGACCAGCGGACGGGTGATCCGGTCCTCACCGCGTCCGGAGACGAAGGCGAACCGGCCCTTGTCGCAGTTCCACTCCTCGTTCACCTCGGGGTTCTCCCCCGCGAGCCGGCGCTTCACCTGGAAGTGCCGGTGATCCACCCGCAGCGAGCAGCCACCCGCGCAGTGCTCACAGGTCGAGTCGGTCGACACCAGGTCGAACGGACGGCTCTGGAAGCGGTAGGAGACGCTGGTCAGCGCACCCACCGGGCAGATCTGGATGACATTGCCGGAGAAGTAGGAGTTGTACGGCTCGTCGGCGTACTTGCCGACCTGCTGCAGCGCGCCCCGCTCGACCAGCGCGATGAACGGATCGCCCGAGATCTGCTCGGAGAACCGGGTGCAGCGGGCGCACAGGATGCACCGCTCACGATCCAGCAGGATCTCCGCCGAGATCGGCACCGGCTTGGGGAAGGTCCGTTTGACGCCCTCGTACCGGGTCTCGCCGCGGCCGTTGCTGAGCGCCTGGTTCTGCAGCGGGCACTCCCCGCCCTTGTCGCAGATCGGGCAGTCCAGCGGGTGGTTGACCAGTAGGAACTCCAGCATGCCTTCCTGGGCCTTGGCGGCCGCCGGGGAGGTGAGCTGGGTGCTGATCTTCATTCCCGGCGCGCATTCCAGGGTGCAGGAGGCCTGCGGCTTGGGCATGCCGCGGCCGTTGCCCATGTCGGGCACCTCCACCAGGCACTGCCGGCAGGCGCCGACCGGATCCAGCAGCGGGTGATCGCAGAACCGCGGGATCGCGATCCCGATCATCTCCGCGGCCCGGATCGCCAGCGTGCCCTTGGGCACCTGCACCTCGGTGCCGTCGATCGTCACCGTGATGGTGTCGACCGGCGCCACGGCCTCGCCGGGCTTGGTGATGACGCTCATGCGTGGCTCCCCTCGGAATCGAACGCAGCGGCAACCTCGAACAGGGCGCTCTTGGCATAGGGGAACAGTTCCCAGGCCGGCGTGTGGTAGCCGGCCTCGAACTCCGGACGGAAGTGCCGCACCGCCGAGGTGACGCAGGCGACCGCGCCGTCGGCCAGAGCGCAGAAGGACTTGCCGCCGATGTTGTCGCAGATGTCCAGCAGCTTGTCGACGTCGCCCTCCTCGGCGACCCCGTCCTCGAACTTCTTCAGCAGCTGCACCAGCCACCAGGAGCCCTCGCGGCAGGGGGTGCACTTGCCGCAGGACTCGTGCTTGTAGAACTCCACCCAGCGCAGCGTGGTGCGCACCACCGAGACGGTCTCGTCGAAGATCTGCAGGGCCTTGGTGCCCAGCATGCTGCCGACCGACGCCATGCCCTCGTAGTCCAGCGGCACGTCGAGGTGTTCGGCAGTCAGGATCGGGGTGGACGAACCGCCCGGCGTCCAGAACTTCAGTTCGTGACCGGTCCGGACGCCGCCGGAGAGATCGAGCAGTTCGCGCAGCGTGATGCCCAGCGGGGCCTCGAACTGGCCCGGACGGGCGACGTGGCCCGACAGCGAGTAGATCGTCATCCCCTTGGACTTCTCGGTGCCCATCGAGGAGAACCAGGCCGAACCGTTGGCCACGATGCAGGGCACCGAGGCGATCGACTCGACGTTGTTGATCACCGTCGGCGAGGCGTACAGGCCCGCGACGGCCGGGAACGGCGGACGCAACCGGGGCTGGCCGCGGCGGCCCTCCAGCGAATCCAGCAGCGCGGTCTCCTCGCCGCAGATGTAGGCGCCGGCGCCGGCGTGCACGATGATGTCGAGGTCGTAGCCCGAGCCGTGGATGTTCTTCCCCAGATGGCCGGCCGCGTAGGCCTGCTCGACGGCATGGCGCAGCCGGCGGATGACGTGCAGCACCTCGCCTCGGATGTAGACGAAGGCCGTGTGGCAGCCGATCGCGTACGAGGCGATGATCATCCCCTCCACCAGCACATGGGGGTTGGCCAGCAGCAGCGGGATGTCCTTGCAGGTGCCCGGCTCGGACTCGTCGGCGTTGACCACCAGGTACTTGGGGTTGGGGTTGTCCTTGGGGACGAAGCTCCACTTCATGCCGGTCGGGAAGCCCGCGCCTCCGCGGCCGCGGAGGCCGGCGGTCTTGACCAGTTCGGTGACCTCGTCCGGGGTCATCGCGAGGGCCTTGTCGACCGCGGCGTAGCCACCGGTCGCGGCATAGGCATCGAGGTCCCAGGACTTCTCGGTACCCCAGTTCGCCGAGAGGACGGGGGTCAGCAGGTCGGTCATAGGGCGCTCTCCTCCGGCTTCGGGGCCGTCCAGCCCTGGGCGTCGGCGATGCTCTTGCCCAGCAGCGAGGCCTCGCCGGCGCTCGGGCCCTCGTCCGCGCGGCCGTCGGAGAAGCCGGCCAGTACCCGCTCCGCCTCACGCCAGGAGGTGATCGTCGCGCCGCGGCTGGCCTTGACGTCCTTGCCGGCGGCCAGATCGTCGAGCAGCCGTTCGGCCTTGTCCGGGGTCATGTTGTCCATGAACTCCCAGTTCACCATCATCACCGGTGCGAAGTCGCAGGCGGCGTTGCACTCGATCCGCTCCAGGCTGAAGGTGCCGTCGGCGGTGGTCTCGTCCGGGTGGATGCCCAGCTTCGCCTCCACGCAGTCCAGCAGCGCGTCGCCGCCCATCACCGCGCACAGCGCCGTGGTGCAGACGCCGATGTGATGCCGGCCGGCCGGGCGGCGGCGGTACATCGTGTAGAAGGTGGCTACGCCGGAGACCTGGGCGGAGGTGATGCCGAGCACCTCGGCGCACGCCTCGATGCCGGCCGGCGACACCCGCCCGTCCACGCTCTGCACCAGGTGCAGCATCGGCAGCAGCGCCGAGCGCGGCTGCGGGTAGCGGCCGGCGAGCTCGCGCAACTCGGCCATCGTGGTCTCGTCGATGTTCGTCGAGGTGTCGGTCATGTCGACTTCCCCCGATTCGGGGAAGAAGGACTGGAACTCGTGGCCGCTCATCGGTCGACGCCTCCCATCACCGGATCGAGGGAACCGATCGCCACCACGATGTCGGCCAGCATGCCGCCTTCGCACTGGATCGGTACGGACTGCAGGTGGTTGAACCCGGGATCGCGCATGTGGGCGCGGAACGGACGGGTTCCGCCGTCGGAGACGACGTGGCAGGCGAGTTCGCCCTTCGGGCTCTCGATCGGCACGTAGGCCTGCCCGGCCGGCACCCGGAAGCCCTCGGTGACCAGCTTGAAGTGATGGATCAGGGCCTCCATCGACTCGCCCATGATGTGCTTGATGTGCTCGTTGGAGTTGCCCTGGCCGTCCGGGCCGTTGGCCAACTGGGCAGGCCAGGCGATCTTCGGATCGTCGATCATCACCGGCTCACCGGTCGACGCCTCCAGCCGATCCGCGCACTGCTTGACGATCTTCAGGCTCTCCCACATCTCGTCCAGGCGCACCCGGAACCGGCCGTAGGCATCGGCGGTGTCCCAGGTGATCACGTCGAAGTCGTAGGTCTCGTAACCGCAGTAGGGCTGCGACTTGCGCAGGTCCAGCGGGTAGCCGGCCGAGCGCAGCACCGGACCGGTGACGCCCATCGCCAGGCAGGCGCTGAGATCCTGGACGCCGACACCACACATCCGACCCTTGAAGATCGGGTTCTCGTTGCAGAATGCCGCGTACTCCGGCAGATGCTTCTCCAGCCAGTCGATCACGTCACGCAACTGGGCGATCCCGGTCTCCGGCAGGTCGTTGGCGACGCCTCCGGGCCGGACGTAGGCGTGGTTCATCCGCAGGCCGGTGACGGCCTCGAAGAAGTCCAGCACCATCTCGCGCTCACGGAAACCGATCGTCATCACGGTCAGCGCGCCGATCTCCATGCCGCCGGTGCCGACCGCCACCAGGTGGGAGGTGATCCGGTTCAGCTCCATCATCAGCACCCTGATGTCGGTGGCACGCTGCGGGATCTGATCCTCGATGCCGAGCAGCCGCTCGACCGAGAGACAGTAGGCGACCTCGTTGAAGATCGGGGCGACGTAGTCCATCCGGGTCACGAAGGTGGTGCCCTGGGTCCAGGTCCGGTACTCCATGTTCTTCTCGATACCGGTGTGCAGGAAGCCGATGCCGGGACGGATGCTCTTCACGGTCTCGCCGTCGCACTCGACCATCAGGCGCAGCACGCCGTGAGTTGAAGGGTGCTGCGGACCCATGTTGATGACCAGCGTCTCGTCGTTGAGGTCGGCCTGTTCCCGCGCGATGTCGGCGAAGTCGCCGCCGCCCATCGCGGTGTAGACGGTGCCCTCCGTCTCTTCGCCCGGGTTGGCGTAGAAGTCGGTCTGCTGAGCGGTCATCAGTAGCTCCTGCGCTGGTCGACCGGCGGCACCGTGGTGCCCTTGTACTCGATCGGGATTCCGCCGAGCGGATAGTCCTTACGCTGCGGGAAGCCGACCCAGTCGTCCGGCATCAGGATCCGGGTCAGATGCGGATGCCCGTCGAAGACGATCCCGAACATGTCCCAGGTCTCCCGCTCATGCCAGTCGGCGGCGGGGTAGGTCGACACCACGCTGGGCACGTGCGGATCGGAATCCGGGCAGGTGGTCTCCACCCTGATCCGGCGATTGTGGGTGATCGAGGCCAGGTGGTAGGCGACGTGCAGTTCGGCGCCAGCGTCCGCCGGGTAGTGGACGCCGGAGACGCTGGCGCACAGTTCGAACCGCAGCTGGGCGTCATCGCGCAGGGTGCGCATGGCCTCGGCCAGCTTCTCCCGCGGGATGTAGAAGGTGATCTCGCCCCGGTCGACCACGACCTTGACGAAGGGATCCTCGACGAGCGTGGCGAGCCGGTCGTGCACCTGGTCGTACCAGGAGCCGAACGGCTGGGAGGCGGCCCGCGGAAACGGGATCTCGCGGACGATGCCGCCGTAGCCGGAGGTGTCGCCGGTGCCCTCGCTCCACATGCCCTCGCGGGTCGGTACCGGGTGCGCAGCCTCGGGGGTCGTCCCCGGCTGGGCGTCCTCACGCTCGATGCCCGACTTGGGGGCGGCCGGCTCGGGATCGGTCACGCGGGAGTCGATGGTCTTCTCCTCACCGGGTAGCTTCTCGGGGGTCTTGTCGCTCATCGCATGAGACCCTTCATCTCGTGGGTGGCCGGCGCCTCCAGCGCGAGCTGCTCGGCGCGTTCCAGCGCCTCGATCTCGTTGCCGGCCATCGGCCGCTTCATCACGATGTCCTTGCGCAGCTTCCACATCGCATCGATCAGCATGTCGGGCCGCGGCGGGCAGCCGGGCACGTAGATGTCGACCGGGACGAGGTGATCGCCGCCCTGGACGATCGCGTAGTTGTTGAACATGCCGCCGCTGGAGGCGCAGACGCCCATCGCCAGCACCCACTTCGGGTTGGGCATCTGGTCGTAGACCTGCCGCAGCACCGGCGCCATCTTCTGGCTGATCCGGCCGGAGATGATCATCAGGTCGGCCTGTCGCGGCGAGGCGCGGAACACCTCCTGGCCCCACCGGCCGGCGTCGAACCGCGGCGCGCCGTAGGTCATCATCTCGATCGCACAACAGGCCAGACCGAAGGTGGCCGGCCAGAACGACGCCTGCCGCATCCAGCCGAACACGCCCTCCAGCGTGGTCAGCACCACACCCTGGGGGATCTTGTCCTCAATACCGCCAGCCATAGCTCAGCCCCTCCTCAGTCCCACTCCAGGCCGCCGCGGCGCCACACGTAGACGTAGGCAATGAAGACCGTGGCCATGAACAGCAGCATCTCGGCCAGCGCGAACCAGCCGAGCTGCCCGAAGGAGACCGCCCACGGGTAGAGGAAGACGGTCTCGATGTCGAAGACGATGAACAGCATCGCGATGATGTAGTACTTCACCGGGAACCGGCCGCCGCCCTCGGGGGCCGGGGTCGGATCGATGCCACATTCGTAGGAGTCGTACTTGGCGCGGTTGTACCGCCTGGGCCCGACGACCGAACTGAGCACCACCGAGACGGCGAGGAAGCCCGCCGCCAACACCATGATCCCGAGGATGGGGATGTAAGGACTCATCGACAGCCCAACCTTCCTGGAACTCCTGCGAACCTGCTCATGCTGAGGGTGCCACCTTTGCCAGCGTGGTGAGCACCTTGTCCATCCAATCACCATCACGCGTGTCGTACAGGTGAGCCAGCAACTTCATCGTGAAACGCATGAGAACCGGGCGGGGCAAGCCGTATTTCGTGCAGATGTGCATCACCTGTGGGTGCTCGATCAGTGAGACGAACACCTGACCGAGCCGGAAATAGCCGCCCCATTCGCTCTTCAGCTGGGTGACATAGCCTTGCAGCGCCCGCTCAGCACTGGCCGAGCCGAAGCCGCGGAAGTGCGCATCGGCGATCGCATCGGCGGCCATCTCGGCCGACTCCATCGCGTAGCCGATGCCTTCGCCGTTGAACGGGCTGACCATGCCGCCCGCGTCGCCCACCAGCATCAGGCCGCGGGCATAGGCGGGCTGGCGATTGAAGCTCATCGGCAGCGCCGCCGAGCCGATCCCGCCGACCTGGTTGTCGGGGGCGAAACCCCATTCCTCGGGGGTGTTGGCCAGCCATCGCTGCAGCATCTGCCGGTAGTTCTGCTTGGTCGAGGTCGCCGACGAGTTCACCGTCCCCAAACCGACGTTGACCCGGCCGCCGCCCATCGCGAAGATCCAGCCGTAGCCCGGCATCAGGTTGGACTCACCCGGCTTGCCGTCCCACAACTGCAGGTGCGATTCCATGTACTCGTCATCGCCGCGGGGGCTGTCGAAGTAGGTGCGGACCGCGACCCCCATCGGGCGGTCCTTGCGCTTGTCCAGCCCCATCGACAGCGCCAGCCGGGAGGAGTTGCCGTCGGCGGCGATCACCACCGGGGCGGTGAAGGTGCGTCCGTCCTTGGTGGTCACGCCGGTGATCCGGTCGGTGCGCTCGTCGATCACCGCGCCGGTGACCGTGGTGTTCTCGTACAGCTTCGCGCCGCCGGCGACGGCGTGATCGGCCAGCGTCTTGTCGAAGTCCGCCCGTCCCCGGACCAGCCCGTAGGGCGGAAACTCGGCCAACTCGGGCCAGTTCAGCACGAACGGCTCGGTCCGTCCGCCGTAGACCCGCAGGCCCTTGTTGCGCACCCAGAGCGTCTCGTCGCTGGTGTCGATGCCGAGCCGGATCAACTGCTTGACCGCCCGCGGCGTCAGGCCGTCGCCGCAGACCTTCTCCCGCGGAAAGCTGCTCTTCTCGAGCAGCGCCACCTCCAGCCCGCGTTCGGCCAGGTAGCGAGCCGCTGTGGAACCGCCCGGTCCGGCCCCGACGACGATCACGTCGGCTTGGGTATCAGGCATCAGCTACGGCTCCTTGCGGAAAGGTCGGCCTGGTCAGTTTAGGGAAAACCTCCCTCAGGAGCCATTTCAGGAATTCCGCCGATTTTCGCTACTCCGACGTCCCGATAAACCCCGCATTTCAACCCTCCCCACTGCCCCACACACCCCTCCCCTCCCGTCGAGCGCCATCCTTCGCGTCGAGCGCCATCCCCCAGGCACAAGCGCTCGGCGCGAAGGGAAGCGCTCGACGTGACTCGGCCGTCCGACGGGAAGCAGGGTGGGGCGCGCGGTGGGTTTCTGTGGGGACGGGGGCTCGGTCTATCCTGCCTTGGTGCGCGATCTCCCGCCCCAGCCGTCGTGGCGGGCCCATACCGTCGCGATCGACGATCCCGGGGAGCTGGAGGCCTATCTTCCGAGCGCCCCCTCGCTGGCCTGGCTGCGGCGTGGCGACGGCATGATCGGCCTCGGCGAGGCCGCCCGGCTGGAAGGCGCCGGGTGGGAATCCGCGGACGCCTGGTGGAAGGCGTTCTGCGAGGCGCTGGAGGTCCGCAACGAGCTTCCGGGGGTCGGCGGGCCGGTGGTGTTCGCATCCTTCCCGTTCGACCCCGGCAATACGATCGCGCCTTCCCTGTTGGTGGTACCGCAACTGGTGATCGGACGCCGTCGCGGGCAGGCCTGGGTCACCACGATCGGCCCGGCCGGGGTGCCGGCCGAGGCTCCGGCCAGGGTCGGCGGGGTGATCAACCCGCCGCGAGTGACCGGGGTGACCGGCCGGAGCCTGGATCGCGAGCAGTGGCAACGGATCGTTGCCGAGGCGGTGGCGCGGATCGAGCGCAATGGGATGAGCAAGGTGGTGCTGGCCCGCGGGGTCGAGATCGCCGCCGATTCCCCCATCGATCCCCGCTGGCTGGTCGGCGCGCTCGCCGACCGGTATCCGAATTGCTGGACCTACTGCGTGGACGGGCTGGTGGGCGCCTCCCCCGAGATGCTGGTGCGACTGGAGGGCGGCCTGGCGATGTCCCGGGTGCTGGCCGGCACCATCCGCCGCACCGGGGCAGAAGAACTCGATCTCAAGCTGGCCCACTCCCTGGCCCGCTCCAGCAAGAACCTGATCGAGCACGAACTGGCGGTGGAATCGGTCGCCGCGGCGCTGGCGCCGTTCTGCTCCGGGATGAACGTGCCCGATGCCCCCTACGTCCTGGAGTTGCCGAACGTCCTGCACCTGGCCTCCGACGTCACCGCCGTCGCGCACGGCGACGTAACCGCGTTGCAGCTGGCCGCCGAACTGCATCCCTCCGCCGCGGTGTGCGGCACACCGACCGCCACCGCTCGCAAGGCGATCGCCGAACTCGAGCACCTCGACCGCGGCCGCTATTCCGGCCCGGTCGGCTGGATGGACGCCTCCGGGGACGGCGAGTTCGCGATCGCGCTGCGCTGCGGGCAACTCGCCGAGGATCGCCGGGCGATCATCCTCTACGCCGGTTGCGGGATCGTGGCCGAATCCGACCCCGCCGAGGAGTACGCCGAGACCGAGGCCAAGCTCGTCCCGATGCTTGAGGCGCTCGGCGTTCCCCACTGACCGGTGACAGCGAGCCGGTTGCCGTGACACCCTGGGGCCTGGCGTACGGGAGAGCGGGGAAACATGGGCTGGCTACCGGAAGGATTCGTCCATCCACTGCGGGTCGAGGTGGATTCCGGTCATCACCTTCGCCCGATCCGGGCCGATGACGTCGATCTCGACATGCCGGCGGTGATGGGTTCCCAGCAACGGCTGTGGTCGATCTACGGCGAGGCCTGGGGGTGGCCCCCGGCCGATATGACCGCCGAGGAGGACCGCGAGGATCTGGCCCGTCACGAGGCTGAGATCCTCGCCCACGAGTCGTTCAACTACGCGCTGTTCGACTCGGCGGAGTCAACCCTGATCGGATGCGTCTACATCGATCCACCCGAGAAGGCGGGTGCCGACGCCGAGATCTCGTGGTGGGTACGCGACGAGCACGTCGGGTCGGCGGCGGAGGCGGCCCTGAACGCTTTGGTTCCGGGCTGGATCGCCGGCACCTGGCCGTTCGTGGCCCCTCGCTACATCGGCGTCGACCTGACCTGGCCGGAGTGGCTCGCCCTGCCGGAGATCGACGGATAGGGACCGGTCAGCTCACGCAGAGACAGAACGGGTGACCGGCGGGGTCGAGGAAGACCCGGAAGCTGGTGCCGGGCTGGTGTTCGGCCTTGACGGCGCCCAGCTCCACAGCGGCCGCCTCGGCGGTGTCCAGATCGTCCACCAGGAAATCCAGATGGAACTGCTGCGGCCGCTCCTGGGAGGGCCACTCCGGCGGCTGATAGTCCGCCACCTGCTGGAAGGAGATGCAGGCGCCGTAGTCGGCGCGAACGTCGGCCCAGCCTTCGTCGAGCTCGACCGGCCAGTCGAGCAATGCCCCGTAGAACGCGGCCAGCCGGGCGGGATCAGGGCAGTCGATCACCGGGCTGGGGAAACGTGCGATAGCCATACCGCATCCTAGGAGAGCCAGGTGATCTGCAGAAGCACACGATGACCTTCGACAAGCTCAGGGATCCTGGTCGGCCGTCTCGGGGAAACGCCGATCAACGCGTGCGACCATGGTTGAGCTTGTCGAAATCCGTTGCCGTCGGCTGGTCATCGCTGCTCGACAAGCTCGACCGTCGACACCGGTGTCGGCCTGGATCGCTCCTGCTCCCTCGTCCGCTGAGGCACCCGAGCCCCGGCGTCCGGGATCGTCGACTACTTGATGGTGACCTTGTCCTTGGTGTTCGGCATCTCGATCCAGGTGCGTCCGGGGGACATCTTGAGCGGGGTTCCGTCGTCCAGGGTGAACTCGAAGAGGTCGGTCACCTTCGCCTTCTTCCAGGTGCCGGTGACGTACTTGCCCTTGTGGAAGTAGAGGAACCGGTCGCTACCGTCGATCATCGAGTAGATCGGCTCCTTCTTGCCCGAGAAGCCCTCGACGACACCCATCTTCCACTTGCAGTGCACGATCAGGACGTTCGGCGCGCTCACCTGGTTGCCCTTGCGCACCTTCCAGTCGAACCAGGTAGCGCCCTCCTGGAAGCGAATCGACTTCGCCCAGGCCTTGTCCTTCCAGGTCCAGCGGTGGTACTCCTTCGCCGAGCCGGCGTAGGTGATGGTGACCTGCTTGGCGTCCGTGCCGCTGGCGGTGGAGGGATCCTCACCCGGCGCCGCGTACGGCAGGTAGACCGGGGGGATGGTGTCCGGGGCCAGCTTGGCATCCCGGGAGAGCGCCTTGGGGAAGGCCACCACCGACTTGTCGGAGACGTTGGAGCCCTTCCACCAGCCACCGGGGTTCCAGATCTTCCAGCGGTCGGTGCGGTCGCCGTACTTCTCGCGCAACTCGATGTACTTCTTGTGCTTGCGGACGTACTTCAGCATCCAGGGCACCGCGCCGGTGCAGGCCAGCACGCCCTTCAGCGGCGCCAGCAGCGGCACGTCAACGGGACGGGTGGACCGCACCGGGTTGGCGCCTTCGTCGGGCCACTTGCTGTGGAAGACCGCACACAGCCGGGTGATGTCGTAGGACTTGCCCTGCGCCTGGACGAACACGATGTCGGCCTTGTCGACGCCGGACTGCGGGAAGGAGCGTTTCTCCACGGGCACCTTCACCGCGACCACCGAACGGGCCGCCTTCTTCTCGTCACCGTCGTCGAACGGGACGCCGGTGAGTGGCCACCGCGGGGTGGTGTCGATCGTCGGCGTCGGACTGGGCGTGGGGGTGGGCTCCGCGGTCGCCTCGGTCGGGCTGGCGCTGGGCGTTGTCGGCGTCGAGGACGGAGCCGTCGGCGGCTGTTCCGCGGAACATCCGACCACGGCCGCCCCGGCGGCTCCGGCGAAACCGATCAGCACCGAGCGCCGCTTCAGCTCAATCATCAAGATCCATCCTCACTCACCGACGCTCCTGCGATCCTGCGTCGTCGGGCCCACTCGGCCCCGGGTCAGTCTAGACGGCCGACATCTCCGCCGCGAAAGCGCCGGAGCGCGCAGACGATGCCCGTCCCGCGACCGCATCAGCCCAGATCGAGCAGGCCTCGGATATCGGCAGCGGTCAGCGGCGCGGGGGCGTCGGTGCCGGCACCCATCACCGAGTCGAACAGCTCACGCTTGCGTTGCTGCAGCGCCACCACCTTCTGCTCGATGGTGTCGGCGCTGACCAGGCGGTACACATTGACCGGCTTGTCCTGGCCGATCCGGTGGGTGCGGTCGATCGCCTGGGTCTCGGCGGCCGGGTTCCACCAGGGGTCGAGGATGAACACGTAGTCGGCCTCGGTCAGCGTCAGCCCGAACCCACCCGCCTTGAGGCTGATCAGGAAGACCGGGTCGGTGGATTCCCGGAACTCCGCGATCCGGCGCTGCCGGTCCCGCGTGCGGCCGTCGAGGTAGGCGTAGCCGATTCGCTCGGCGTCCAGCCGCTCCCTGACCAGCTTCAGGAAGCCGGTGAACTGGCTGAACACCAGCGCTCGGTGGCCCTCGGCGGCCAGTTCGGTGACCAGTTCCACCAGGGTGTCGATCTTGGCCGACTGCTCGGGCGCACCGGCCTCCACCAGCGCCGGCGACAGGCTCAACTGGCGCAGCAGGGTCAGCGAGCGCAGGATTGCCACCCGGTTGCGGTCCAGGTCGTCCACCAGCCGAAGGACGCGCTTGCGCTCGGCGGCCAGGTGCCGATCGTAGATCCGGCGGTGGCCGGGGCTGAGCGCCACCTCGAGCACCTGCTCCTGCTTGGGCGGCAGCTCGGGTGCCACGGCCTGCTTGGTGCGCCGCAGCATCAGCGGACGGACCCGCCGGTGCAGCCGGGCGAGCGCCTCCGGATCACGGCCGGATTCGATCGGACGGCGATACAGCTCGGCGAACACCTCCGGGTCGGCGAACAATCCCGGCGCGGTGATCGAGAGCAGCGACCACAGGTCCATCAGGTTGTTCTCCAGCGGAGTGCCGGTCGCAGCGAGCTTCACCGGAGCCGACAGCCGGCGGACGGCCTTGTAGGCGCGGGTGGCCCGGTTCTTCACGAACTGGGCCTCGTCCAGTACCACGGCGGCCCACGGGTACTGGGCGTAGTCGGCGTCGTCCAGCCGCAGCAGGGTGTACGAGGTGACCAGCAGATCGGCTCCGGTGCGCAGCTCCGCCAGCGAGGACGAGCGCTTGCCGGCGGTCGCCTCGATCGTCCGCACCCGCAACCCGGGCGCGAACCGCGCCGCCTCCCCGGCCCAGGTGCCCACCACCGAGGTCGGCGCCACCACCAGCACCGGATCCCCCAACTCACCGTCCTCCGCAGCGGCGAGCACCGCCGACAGCACCTGGAGGGTCTTGCCCAGGCCCATGTCGTCGGCGAGGATCCCGCCCAGGCCCGCCCGCCACAGGTAGCGCAGCCAGCGGTAGCCGAGCTTCTGGTAGCCGCGCAGGCTCGCCTGCAGCCCCTCCGGCACGTCGACCGCCGGCAGTTCCGTCACGTCCAGCAGGGCCGAAACCGCGGCCTGCCAGGCCCGGGACTGCTCGGCCACCACCCCGAGATCCACCAACTCCTGCCACAGCCCGGCGTGCTCACGCCGCAGCCGCAGCCCGCCGGCGGCGTCCGGCTGCAGCAGCATCGCCTCGTCGATGATCCGGCGCAGCTGCTCGAGCTCGGGACGGTCCAGGCTGAACCAGGTTCCGGAATCGAGGATCAGATGGCTCTCGCCTCGCGCCAGCGCGGCGAACAGCTCGCGGAACTCGACCTGCTCGCCGTCCACCTCGACGGTGACCGCGAGGTCGAACCAGTCGGTCGCACCGCCGGCATCGTCGCCCATCGCGACGCTCACCACCGGCGCCGACTCGGCGCGACGGTAGCTGGGCGCGGCTTCGGAGAGTTCGACCTCGATCGCGGCCGACCGCTGCAGCACCGCAAGCCAGTCCGTGACGAAGGCCGCCGATTCCGCGCCGCGCAGCAGAGTCTCCGGCACCAGCCTCACCCGGGCCAGTTGATCGGTGGCCACCGCCCAGGGCTCGGCCGGCAGGCTCGCCAGCAAGCCCGCCTCGGCCTCGCCATCCCGCACCGGAGGATCACCGGGAGCCGGTTCGGGACGGACGTCGAAGACCTCGTCGCCCACCCGATAGCGGAACCCCCAGCGCAGCCGAGTACTGTGCCCGGCGCCGAACTCGACCCGCAGCAGCAGCGTCGGCGGAGCCACCTCCGGCAGTTCCAGCGCCGGATCCAGCTTGAGGTCGAACGAGCGCCGGAGCGCGGGCAGGAAGCCGGCGGTGAACGACGGCAGATCGACGGCGGGGATCTCCAGGCGGGGATGGCGCACCAGCAGCGTGCGGGCGGAGGTCTCCAGCGGACGGGCCAGCGCACCAAGCACCAGTTCGCCTTCAGCCATCAGCGCGACGCCATGCGCGGGATCGCCCACCAGACCACCGGCGCCGACCTCCCACTCCTGCGCTTCGGCGACCAGCCGGCTGACCAGCTCCGCACCGCCCTCGGCCGGCCGCAGCACCGACACCATCCGGGCCGGTTCGCTGAGCAGCCGGACGGATTTGGCCAGTTCCCCGCCGATGAAGGTCACCCCAGCCGCCTCGGCCTGCCCGAGCAACTGCCAGACCTCGGCGCCGAAGTCGTCCAGGACCAGCAGTTCGGTCCGCCCGTAGTACCCGTAGCCCGACGGCGCACGATGGGCCCGACGCAGCGCGCCCAGGACGCGTCGCTGGGTGGCATCGAAGGTCGTCTCCCACTCCCCCTCGACGCCGTCCCAGTCGATCCCGGTGCGTACCCAGCCGCCGCGTTTGCCGAGGGTGAGGACCCGGAGCTGGACGGGATTGCCGGCCCACCGCAGGAACTGCAGGGCCAGTGGCTGGCCGGGAGTGCCGCTGCGCCGGTCGCGCTCGGCGAACTGCGCCAGCGCGCGCTGCCACGGTGGCGGCGCGGGCTCCAGTTGGCTGGCCCGGTAGGCCCACAGCACCGCGACACCATGCTTGCAGTTGGTGCGCACCGGGCAGCTGCAGAACGAGCCGATCGCTCCGTTGCGGCTGATCCGCACCACGGTCTGGTAGCTGTGCCGACCCGAGCCGCGGACGTTGGCCTGCAGCACCTGATCGGCCTCGGCACCACCGGCGGCGATCCTGCCCACCCGTCCCATCGCGGCGTAGCGCTGCCCGGCGCTGACCGCGTTGGGGCCGAAGACGGTCAGCAGCCGCACCTCGGTCAGCTCAGCCAGCCACGCATGGCGATCCGGACCTTCAGACATCGATGCCGAGGGTACCTCCTGAGCCTGACAACCCTGAGAGATCCCCGCCTTCGCGGGGATGACGGCGTGGGCCGGCGATGATGCGGCCGGGTAAGGCGGCGGTGGGCGCTACTCCCAGGCTCCCCGCCACATCACCCGGGTCACGTTCAGCTCATCGTCCAGCACGAGTAGGTCGGCGCGCTTGCCCGGCGCGATCCGCCCGACCGTCTCCAGGCCCAGGTAGTCGGCGGGCACCGTCGATGCCGCCCGCAGCGCCGCCACCAGGCCCACCCCCGCAGCCACAGCATTACGCACCGCCTTGTCGAGGGTGAGGGTCGACCCGGCGATGGTGTCCAGGCCGGCCAGGCGGGCGACGCCGTCGCGCACCTCGACCGCCAACTCACCCAGCACGTAGTCGCCGTCGGCGTAGGCGGCGGCGGCCATGGCGTCGGTCACCAAGGCCACCCGCCCTGGCACGGTGTCCATCACCCAGGCCACCAGCTCGGGCTTCACGTGCACGCCGTCCATCACCAGTTCGACGATCACCCGCTGGTCGCGCCACAGCGCCAGCACCGGGCCGGGGGCGCGGTGCAGCAGCGGGGGCATGGCGTTGAACAGGTGGGTTGCGCCGCGGGCACCCGCGTCGATCGCCGCCACGGTGGTGTCGAAATCGGCGCTGGTGTGACCCACCGCCGCCAGGCAGCCGGCATCCACCATCAGCCGGATCGACTCCAGGGCGCCCTCGCGTTCCGGAGCGATGGTGGCCATCTTCACCGTGCCCCGACCGGTCTTCAGCAGGGCCGCGACCTCGGCCGGCTCGGGATCGGCCAGCAACTGCGGCGGGTGGGCGCCCTTGTACTCGTGCGCCAGCCAAGGCCCCTCCAGATGGATGCCGAGCAACTCGCCGGCCTCCACCAGCTCGGCCAGGCAGGCCACCTGCCGATGCAGGTCGGGGTACTCGCCGGTCACCAGGGAGGCCACGATCGAGGTGGTGCCGTGCTGCCGATGGGCGGCGGTCGCCCTCCGCACCGCTTCGGGATCCTCGGTGACGAAGGACGCTCCCCCGCCACCGTGATTGTGAGCGTCGACGTACCCGGGAACGAGGGTTCCGGCCGCCACCAGATCGGCGGTCCGCGGCGGCTCACCCGCGCCAGCGGCGACGATCCGCTCGCCGGAGACCTCGACCCAGCCGGCGGTCAGCTCGGTGGCGTCCTCCAGCAGTACCCGCGGGGCGCTGATCAGCATCGGTGCTCCTAGATCTCGAGCCGCTGCCAGTCGGGCAGGTGGGCGTAGGTCTCCTTGTAGTACTCCCGCAGGGCCAGCTTGGCAGCAGCCGCCTCGTCGATCACGACCGTGGCGTGCTGGTGCAGCTGGAGCACCGAACCCGGCCACATCGAGGTGATCGGACCTTCGATCAGCGCGGCGACCGCGTCGGCCTTACCCTCGCCGGTCGCCATCAGGATCGCGTTCCGGGCGTCCAGAATGGTGCCCAGTCCCTGGGTCAGGCAGTGCCGCGGGACGTCGTCGATCGAGTCGAAGAAGCGGGCGTTGTCCGCTCGCGTGCTCGCGGCGAGGGTCTTGATGCGGGTGCGCGAACTGAGTGAGCTTGTCGGCTCGTTGAAGCCGATGTGGCCGTTCGAGCCGACCCCCAGAAACTGGATGTCCACCCCGCCGGCGGCCCGGATGGCGGCTTCGTAGTCATCGCCGGCGGTGCTCAGATCCTCGGCGAAGCCGTTCGGAACGTGCACCCGGGCGGGGTCGAGCCCGAGCGGGACCGTCACCGTGCGGTGGATCACCTCGTGGTAGCTCTCGGGGTGTCCCTTGGCGATGCCGACGTACTCGTCCAGCGCGAAGGCCGACGCCTCGGAGAGGTCGAGTTCACCGGCCGCCACCAGCTTCACAAGTTCGTTGTAGGTCTTCACCGGAGAGGATCCGGTGGCGACCCCGAGCACCACCTTCGGCCCGATCGTCCGGGCGATCCTGGCTGCCTTGGCGGCGGCGACTTCGGCAACCCGGTTCTCGTTCGGGCAGATGATGACTTCCATAGCTCTCTTTCGACTCAGCGGGTGGGGCGGGCAACCTTGATCTTCTCACGCGACCGCTGCTCCGCCTGCTGCTGACGCTTCAGGGCCTCCTGCTCGGCCTTGAGCTCGTCCATGTTGAAGGTGCCCCGCAACAGGACGAAGATCAGCCCGGCGATGCCCAGCGACCAGGTCGGTGGCGCCCCCAGGATGACCGGCGCGGTGATCGCCGCCACCACGTCGATGCCGCGGAACAGGTTGAACATCAGCGTCGGCGGCATGGCTCCGCCAGGAGTGGCCATCATCGGGACGCTGAAGTCGGGACGCTTCGCCGTCACCCAGCGCACCGCACCGAACAGGCCGGCGATGCCGGTGACCAGCGCGGTCAGCAGGCCGACGACCGGGACCCGGTCGGCACCGGTCTGGGCGATGCCGATGAAGGCCGGCGTCGCCAGCGCCGTCCAGACCAGGGCCAGACCGGCCGGCACCGCCATCGCGGCGGTCCGGATCGTCGAGGTCTTGAACGGCAGCGAGCGCGCCATCCCCCCGGTGCGGGTGAGTACCCGCAGGCTGCCCAGGAAGGGCACCAGCGCGATGAACAGCGCCAAGCCGCTGAGCAGCGGGTTGAGCTGGCTCATCCGCAACGCATCGACGGCGTAGGGAACGACCAGGCTGACCGCGAGACCGATCCACGGCTTGGGGAACCGGGCCAGCCGTTGCAGATCACGCCAGATCAGCGCCCAGATCCCCAGGCCGCGTCCCCGGGCTGCCCGGACATGGCCGCGGGCGGCGGCTTCGCGTTCCACCAGGATGTCGCGGATCAACCCAAAGTCGAGGGCGAACATCGCGCCCTGCATGCCGGACACCAGCGAGCCGCCGCTGAGCAGCCGGGCACGCCGGATCTGCTCCAGCCGCCGCATCGCCAGGCCGAGCCAGACCACCAGGCCGGCCACCGAGGCTGCCAGCACTCCGAGCACGACCCACCGGGCCACCTCGAGGGACGAGCCCAGCCCGACCGGGAGCCAGCCGGCGGCGATCGACACCACCGCCAGCAGCACCGCGAGGGTGGCCAGCCCGAACAGCCACAGCACCGACCGCACGCCGGTGGTGCGTTCGATGCCCTGTTCGGCTCCCGCCAGTGCCATCAACGCCGAGCTGCCGACCCCCGCGGCGGCCGTCCACAGCAGCACGCTGACCACGTCCATGCCGGACAGGGCCGCCACCAGCGCGGTGAAACCGGCCGCCAGAACGCCGGCGATCAGCACCGGCAGCAACAGCCGGCCGCGCAGCAGCCGGCGACGCCGTAGCGGCGCGTCCATCAGCCAGAAGCCCTCGGCGGCCGAGGCCAGGATCGGCCCGAACAGCCGGGCCACCGCAAGCGTCAGGGTGAAGCTGGCCAGCACCATCGCGGTGGGCATCATCAGCCGGGCCAGGCTGCACTCATCGGTGGAGCAGGCCGCCGCGCCGGATTGCGCCTGCACCAGCACGTTGCCGAGCATCGCACCCAGCACGATCACGCTGAACACCGCCACGTAGCCGTCGGAGATCACCTGCCACAGGGTGCGGGTGGCCCGGCCGTGACGCCACAGCTTGATCTGGTCGTGCAGGTCCTTCTCGTCCACCTCGACCGGCTCGAAGTCGGGGACGAAGTAGAACTCCGTAAGCTCGGCGACCGGCTCCGGCACGACCTCGGGCTGGACCGGCTCGGTGACCGCCGAGCGGATCAGCTTGCGCGATTTCTTGCTCATTCGGGGCCCCCGCGACGTTGTTCGGTGGAGCGCAGCGGAGGAGAAGAACGTCGGGGGGCGTTCATTCGGCCTCGTCGGCGGAGTCTGCCGCGGCAGTGGCCAGCGCGGCGCCGGCCAACCGGACCTCACGGGTGGCGACCGCCTTCACCAGGGAGGGTTCGTGGCTGGCCATCAGGATCGCCAGGCCGCGGGCCCGCTCGGCCTGCAGTCGCTGCGCCAGCCACTGCACCCCCTCGGTGTCGAGGCGCTGCTCGGGTTCGTCAAGGATCAGCAGCGAGCGGGGACGGACGAAGGCCGTCGCCAGCGCCAGCCGTCGCCGCTGCCCCGAGGAGAGCGTGGCCGGCAATTGCCCCGACTGCGGGACGAGCTGCACCTCGTGCAACACCTCGTCCACCGCCGCCTCGGCGTCCGGGATGCCGTGGGCGCGGGCCAGCAGGTCGAGATGCTCGACCACCGAGAGGTCGGGGAAGAAGTCGAGGTCGTCGATCACGGTGGCCACCTCGCGCCGGATCTCCGGGTTGGTCTCGCTGACCGTGACGCCGTTGACGGTGATCGTGCCCTCGTCCGGACGTTCGGCGCCCACCACGCAGCGCAGCACGGTCGATTTGCCGGCGCCATTGCGTCCGGTGAGCGCGATCGCCTCGCCCGCGCGGATCTCCAGATTGAAGCCGTCCACGATCACCACCGGCCCGAAGGCCTTCTTCAACCCGGTGACCTTGAGCACCGACGCACGTTTCGCCATGAGGGCGATTCTCCTCCCACCAGCCAAGCTGGAGCGAATCGAGAGCCGATCGGGCTGGAAAGAGCCGCGCCCGCCAGCCGGCCGCAGCGGCTGACGGGCACGCTCGGAACCCGATGAGGCGACTACTTCAGGACGTCCACCAACCCTTCGGCGATATGGCGCGCCGGGTCGTTCGCGGACTGACCCGACCTGAAGGCCAGCTCCAGCTGGTCGCCCAGGACGGTGTTGACGGAGTTGAACCGCGGCACCGTCTGCTCGGCCGCCATCCGCGGACATGCCGGGACTGCCCCACGAGCACCTTCATGTGCTCAGGGTCGTCCTTGTAGACGATGGTGTCGAGGACGTCCGGGCGGGGGCAGGAACCCGACCGTGGCGCAGAACTTGCTCCTCTGCTCGGGCTCGGTCAGGAACTGGAGGAAGTCGGCGGCGAGCTCGGGATGCTTGGTGTCCTTCGCGGCGACCATCGTGTTACCTCCGAGATCCGACGCCGGGTGCAGGTCTCGGAGCAGGTAGGTGATCCCCCACTCGTCGGTCATGTGTTCGTGGAGCTGGGACATCTGGCTGGTGCCCTTCAGCATCATCGCGACGGTCCCGGTCGAGAAGAGCTGCTGGGGAGCCTCACTGGTCTTGATCGACGACTGGGGCGGGACGATGCCGCTCTCGAACCAGGACCTGGTGGACTGAATGGTCTCGACGCCCGCGTCAGGGACACCGCCGGCGGACGCTCCGGCGGAGGCGCGAGTCAGAACGAGGAGGCGGCGGTCAGCGGAGCGTGGCAGGCTAGTCCCCGTGCTGAAAACCGATGCCCGGGCCACGCTGGAGCGGCGACGCGCCGACGTGGCGGCGATGTTCGATCATGTCGCCGACCGCTACGACCTGATGAACGACCTGCTCTCGCTGGGACAGGATCGGGCCTGGCGCGCTGCCACGGTCGCCGCGGTGGCACCCCGGCCGGGTGAGCGGATCCTCGATCTGGCGGCCGGGACGGGAACCTCGTCGCTCCCCTTCGCGCAGGCGGGCGCCACCGTCGTCCCGGCGGACCTGTCGTTCGGCATGCTCGCCGCCGGACGGTCGAAGCACCCGGCGCTGCCCTTCGTCAACGCCGACGCGCTCTCGCTGCCGTTCGCCGACGATGCCTTCGACGCGGTCACCATCTCGTTCGGCCTGCGCAACATCGCCGACACCACGGCCGCGCTCACCGAACTGCTGCGGGTCACCCGCCCGGGCGGACGACTGGTCGTCTGCGAGTTCTCCACCCCGGTCTGGAGGCCGTTCCAGCCGGTCTACCGGAGCTACCTGCGGCATGTGCTGCCCCGGGTGGCCGGGCTGGCCTCGTCGAACCCGGCGGCCTACGACTACCTGGGCGAGTCGATCCTTGCCTGGCCCAGCCAATCTGCGCTGGCCGGGCTGATGCACGACGCCGGCTGGCAGGCCGTGGGCTGGAAGAACCTCAGCGTCGGGATCGTCGCCCTGCATCGGGCCCAGGCCTGATGCTGCTGCACTCCTCCGCCGCCAGCTCCTGCCCGCTGAAGACCAGCTACGCCTTCACCAGCGGGCTCGATTCCCCGCCCCCTGCCCCGGCACCGCAGTGGAGCGCGGATCACCGCGGCTTCGCCACCGATGTCCTGGCCGAGGTGTCCCGTTCCGGGAGCCGGGTGGTGGATCTGCGGGGTCTCCGGGATCCCTCGGCCGCCGAGCAGGAGGAAGCCTGTCGGCAGGCGATGAGCGAAGGCGCCGATGTGATCATCGGCGGACGGCTCCCCGTCGCCGATCATCGGACCGGCCGCCCCGACCTGCTGATCCGGACCGGCACCGGGTACCTGCCCGGCATCGTCCGCGCCTACCGGATGTTCGAGACCAAGGCGGACGACACCACCACGATCGTCTCCCGGCTTTCCAGCCTCGGCACTCCCGAACCGCTCCCACAGGTGAGGCTGCGGTGGCGGTACCGCTGGCACCTGCTGCTGAGGCTGGCCCACTACCACCGCCTGCTGCAGTCACTCGGGTGGGCCGCCGAGACCCCGCACGGCCTGCTGATCGGCAACGACCCGCTGGACGACTACGGCCAGGTGGCGGTGTGGGTCGACCTGACCGAGGCCGCTCTGACCCGCTCCGGCGGCCAGCCGGGGACCGGCGAGAGCACGCTGACCTCGGCGCTGGAGCGCTACGACTACGAGTTCGCCCGCCGGCTGGAGCTGGCCGAGAAGGCCGTCGCCGGCGAGCCCGCCCCGCTGCCGATCCGCAGCCGCGAATGCGACCGCTGCGCCTGGTGGGCGGTGTGCGAACCGCGATTCGACCCCGACGACCTCTCGCTGCAGCTGGCCAAGCTGCCGCTGGATCCGCACGAGATCGCCGTGCTCCGCGAACTGGGGGTGGTGACCACCGCGGATCTGGCCGCTGCCGATCTCGACGCACTGCTGCCGGCATACCTCACCCAGGTGACCCACCGGCAGGGAGCCGAGGACCGGCTGCGCCTGACCCAGCGCCGGGCGACCCTGGTGCACAGCGGCGTCCGGCTGGAACGGCTCGACAGCGGACCGATCCAGGTACCGTCCGCCACCCTCGAGATCGACTTCGATCTGGAGACCTCCGCCGCCGAGCGGATCTACCTGTGGGGATTCTGGGTGACCGACACCCGCAGCGGTCAGTCGAGCTATCACCACTTCAGTGACTTCCGCCCCCTCGAACCCGCCGACGAGCTCGATCTCGCGGTGCGGGCGCTGACCTGGCTGCGCGAGCTGGTCGAGAGCACCGACGCGTACGTCTACCACTACTCCGCCTACGAACGCGATCAGATCGACCGGCTCGCCCGCGCCATGCACCACCCCGCGCTGGAATGGGCCTCGCAGTTCACCCGCGAGCGCTTCGTCGACCTCTTCCCAATCATGCGCCAGCACTTCTTCGGCACCGAAGGGCTCGGGCTGAAGGTGGTGGCCTCGGCCGGCGCCGGCTTCGCCTGGCGGGATGCCGATCCGGGCGGTCTCAACTCGATGCGCTGGTTCAACGATGCGATCGACGCCGCGACCGCCGAGGGCCGGGCGCAGGCCCGCACCCGGGTGCTGGAGTACAACGAGGACGACGTCCGCGCCACCTGGCACGTCCGCGGCTGGCTGCGCTCGCTCGCCTAGGAGCCCGCGGAACAATCATGTCCCGGCCGGCGCTTCGCGCCACCCTTCCTCCTCGGTGAACCCGAGCAAGCTCGCCTCACCTCGTCGTCGCGTCTGTGGCGCGCCCGGACGGGCGAGCTGCGGCACCTGGACCTGGCTCCGGATCTCCCACCCGACCACCAGCTCCAGTCACCCCAGCTCATCCCACCGGGCGCCTCCTCACCCGGAACAGCATGGTTCAGCACGCTCCTAGCGGGAGCGGAACTTGCCTGACTTGCCGGCCTTCTTCGGCTTGTCGAACTTCGGCTTCGCTGTGTCGTACCTGGACTTGCCCTTGTGCGGACGTTCACGCGGGTGGCCGTCGCCGGCATCGAGGCGCAGTTCGATCCGCTGCCCGCTGATCCGGGTCGATGCCAGGGCCTTCCAGACCGCCGGGGGAAGGTCGGCGGGCAGGTCGACCAGCGAATGGGCGGCTCGGATCTCGATCCTGCCGAACTCCTCCCGCGCCAGCCCGCCCTCGTTGGCCAGCGCCCCGACGATCTGGCGCGGGGCGATCCGGTGCCGCCGACCGACCGAGATCCGGTAGGTCGCCATCGGGACGCTGTCACGCCGTTCCCGTCCCCGCGGCACCCGCTCCCCCGCCGCCGCATCGCGGTCGGGATTCCGGCGGGCCGTCTCCGGCTCGGCTTCCAGCAGCATGGGCTCGTCGCCCTGCAGGTTCAGCGCCAGCGCAGCGGCCACGTCGAGTTCGGGGACGTCGTACTCATTGACGTAGTGGGCCACGACCTGACGGAAGAATTCCAGTTCGTCGGACTCCAGCGCCGTGGTGATCGCGGAGTCGAAGCGGCTCAACCGGGTTGCGTTGACGTCGGCCACGCTGGGGATCTCCATCGGCGCGAGCGGCTGCCGGGTGGCCCGCTCGATCGCGGCCAGCAGGCGGCGTTCCCGCGGGGTGACGAAGGAGATCGCCTGGCCGCTGCGTCCGGCTCGTCCGGTGCGTCCGACCCGATGGACGTAGGACTCGGTGTCGGTGGGGATGTCGAAGTTCACCACATGGCTGATCCGGTCCACATCGAGGCCACGCGCGGCGACGTCGGTGGCGACCAGGATGTCCAGCTTGCCGGTCTTCAGCTGGTCGATGGTGCGTTCCCGTTGCTGCTGGACGATGTCGCCGTTGATCGCGGCCGCGGAGAACCCGCGAGCCCGCAGCTTCTCGGCCAGGGTCTCGGTCTCGTTCTTGGTGCGGACGAAGACGATCATCCCCTCGAAGTCCTCGACCTCGAGGATGCGGGTGAGCGCCTCCACCTTCTGCGGGTAGGAGACCAGCAGGTAACGGTGGCGGACGTTCGCGGCGGTGGCGGTCTTGCCCTGCACCCGGATCTCGACCGGATCGGTGAGGTACTGCTTGGCGAGCCGGCGGATACCCGCCGGCATGGTGGCCGAGAACAGCGCCACCTGCTTGTCGGCCGGGGTCTTGGCGACGATGGTCTCGACATCCTCGGCGAAGCCCATGTTGAGCATCTCGTCGGCTTCGTCCAGCACCAGGAACCGCAGCCGGCTCAAATCCAGGGTGCCCTTCTCCAGATGGTCCATGATGCGTCCGGGCGTCCCGACCACCACCTGCACGCCACGGGCCAGCGCGCTCAACTGCACGGCGTAGCCCTGCCCGCCGTAGACCGGCAGCACGTGGACGTCCGACCCCTGCCCGGCGTAGGACTGGAAGGCCTCACAGACCTGCAGCGCCAGTTCCCGGGTGGGCGCCAGCACCAGGGCCTGCGGCGCCTTCCCCTTGCGCTCCAATTGCTCCAGGATCGGCAGCGCGAAGGCGGCGGTCTTGCCGGTACCGGTCTGCGCCAGGCCGACCACATGGCGTCCATCGAGCAGGGCCGGGATCGTGGCGGCCTGGATCGGCGTCGGGGTCTCGTAACCCAGTTCGGACAGGGTCGCCAGCAGCCGGTCACCCAGCCCGAGATCTGCGAAGGAGTTCTGCTGCTCGTTCTCGTCGGCGTCGGCCGGTGCGGGGGCTTCGTTCGTCACCCCCGAACCGTACCCGCTCCGGCCCCGGGCGGCACGCCGCCGACAACCGCTGGGCGGCGTCGATCAGAGCGTGAGCCCGCAGACGAAACCTTCCCGGCTCGCCTTGAGCCCGTCGGTGGCTTCCACCGCGTCACCGACGACGATCACCTCGGCCGCCTGACGGATCGCCGCCAGGTGCGTCAGGTCGGGCGCCATGCCCAGTGCGACCACCACCGTGTCGCAGGGCAATGAGCGCTCAGCGCCACCCTGTTCGATCTGCACCGACCCGGCGCCGATCCCGGTGATCGTGGCATTCACCTCCGTCGCCACCTGGTAGTGGGCGAAGTCCTTCATCAGGAAGTACCGGCGGGAGGCGTTCTCCTCCAGCGCCACCCCCGGCAACTGGTCGACGACCGTCACCTGCCGTCCGAGCGTGGCCAGGTGGAGGGCGGTCTCGCCACCGACCATGCCGCCACCGGCCACCACCACTCGCGGACCCGTTGTGGCCCGTCCGGCGAGCACGTCGCAGGCGTCCACCACCTCGGCGCCGTCGATGCCGGGGATGGCCGGACGGACGTGGCTCGCACCGGCCGCGTACACCACGACATCGGGACGTTCGGCCGCAATCAGTTCCGCGGTGGCTTGCGAACCGAGCCTCACCGGGACGCCGAGCCGGCCGAGTTCCTCGCCCAGCCAGGTGATGTACGCGGTGAGTTCGCCCTTGCCCGGCGGGATCGCGCCGACCAGGAAGTTGCCGCCCAGGTGATCCTGCCGTTCGTGCAGCACCACCTCGTGCCCGGCCAGCCGGGCTCCGCGGGCGGCCTCCAGGCCGGCCGGCCCCCCGCCGATCACCAGCACCCGCTTGGGCACCTCGGCCGGCTGGATCTCCCGCGCGCCCTCATTGCCCAGGGATGGGTTGACCAGACACCGGATCGGCTGGTTGGTGAACAGGATGCTGATGCAGCCCTGGTTGCACCCGATGCACTGCCGGATCTGGTCGGAGCGGCCTTCGGCGTACTTGCGCGGCAGTTCCGGATCGGCGAGCGCGGCACGGGCGAACGAGATCAGGTCGGCCTTGCCCGACTGCAGCAGCGCCTCGGCCGTCTCGGGGTCCTTGATGCGGCCGACCAGTTGCACCGGAATGCGCACCGCCTGCTTCACCTGGGCGCCGAAGTCGGCCAGCCAGGCGTACGGCCGGCCCAGCGGCGGGATGATCGCCCAGGCGCTCTCGTAGGTGCCGGCGCTGATGTGCAGCAGGTCGACGCCGGCCGCTTCGAGTTCGCGGCAGACGACGATCGTCTCGGCGATGTCCCGTCCGCCGATCACGTACTCGTCAGCCGAGATGCGGAAGGAGACCGGGTAGTCAGGGCCGCACTTGGCCCGGATGTCGGCGATGATCTCGAGCGCGAACCGCAGCCGGTTGTGCAGCGGGCCACCGTAGCGGTCGGTGCGCTTGTTGGAGTAGGAGGAGAGGAACTCCGCGATCAGGTAGCCGTGGGCGCCGTGGATCTCCACCCCGTCGAAGCCGGCCCGCCTGGCCCGCAGCGCGGTATCGCCGAACTGCCCGACGATGGTGTGGATCTCGTCGATCGTGAGCGCGTGCGGGATCTCTCCCATCGCGGGGCAGGCCAGTGGGGACGGCGCGACGGGCTGCCTGCCGATCAGGGCCGAGGCGGTCTGGCGTCCGCAGTGGTAGATCTGAGCGAACACCCTGGCCCCCGCGGCGTGGACGCGCTCGGTCAGCTCCCGGTGGGGAGCGATCTGCTCGTCCTTCCACAGGCCGGCGCACCAGAAGCCGCGTCCGGCGGGATCGACGGCGTAGTCCTCGGTGACGATCAGCCCGAAGCCGCCCTCGGCCCGGGCCTCGTGGTAGGCGATGTACTGCTCGGTCGGCATCCCATCGTCGTCGCAATAGCAGGTGACCATCGCGGCGACGGCCATCCGGTTCTTGATCTCCAGGTTCCCAATCCGTAGTGGGGTATCGAGAAGGGACATCACATCTCCTTTGATGCTCGTGGCCCGGGGGCGGACGCTTCTCGCGCCGGACCGATGCCCGGATGCGCGGATCCCGGCATCTGATTCGAGGCTACGCCTCCGGCAAGTCATTGGGGAGTGAATTCGCACGGACACTTCGGGGAGGCGGCACCGGCCGCCACATGCCGCGAGAGCAGGCTCAGCCCAGCAGCAGGTAGGCAGCCGAGAGCGCCACGAAAACGGTGACCAGCCGCTCGAAGAGCTGCTGGTCGATCCGCTTGACCACCAGACGTCCGATCCAGGTGCCGAACAGCACGACCGGAACCAGGGCGGCGGCCAGCGCCGCGAGTTCGGGACGGATGATGCCCAAGCCGATCGAGACCGGCAGTTTGGTGAGGTTGATCGCGAAGAAGAACCAGGCCGAGGTGCCCAGGAATCTCCATTTGTCGTAGCCGGCGGCCAGCAGATAGAGGTTCATCGGTGGTCCGCCCGCGTTGGCGACCATCGTGGTGAAGCCGGCCAGCCCGCCATAGGCCGCACCGACCGCCGGATGGTGGGGCCGCAGCTTCTCGCGCCAGAAGCCGGCGACCAGCAGCACCAGCAGGATCACGCCGATGGTGCGCCGCAGCACCAGGTCGTCGACCATCGCCAGGAAGGTCGCACCCAGGCCGATCCCGATCAGCACCGGCACGATCAGCCGGACGATCAGGCGCCAGTCGGCGTGCCTGCGGTACACCCAAATCGCCACCAGGTCGCCGGTCAGCAGCAACAGCAGCACCGCACCGGTGGATTCCTTGGTCGGCAGCACCAGGGCGAACAGCGCCACGGCCACCATCGCGAGACCGCCGATCGCCGTCTTGGAGAACCCGACCAGGAGGGCGGCCATGATCACGATCGTCCAACTGGTCGCGCTCAGTTCGGTGAGCAGCTGAAACGATTCGGGCACCGAAGCAGCCTAGTGCGGCGACGGACGGCCGGCGACCAGCGCGGGGGTTCCGGTCAGCGTACGCAGGCCGCGAGGGCGGCGGCGAGTTCGCCCCGCCGGAGCCGATCGACACCGACGACGACCACTTGCAGGCCTTCCGTCGGCACAGCGAGGGCCTCCGCCAGCTCCTCCAGCCCGTCGACACGGGTCGTGGGGACGCCGTAGCCGCGGGCCAGGGCCGCCGGGTCGACCCCGCTCGGGGTGGCGAAGACCGTCTCGAAGCTGTCGGCGAACTGCGGCTGGCCGTATTCCAGGGTGGCGAAGATCGCTCCCCCGGCATCGTCTGCCACCACGATGCGCAGGTCGGGACGGGGCTGGCCCGGTCCGATCGCCAGGGCATTGGCGTCGTGGACGAAGGAGAGATCGCCGAGCAGCAGGGTCGTCGGGTCCCCGGTCGCCAAGGCGACACCGATCGCGGTCGAGAGCGTGCCGTCGATGCCGGAGAGCCCTCGGTTGGCGAACATCGGCCGATCGGTGATCGGAGCGAGATCGGCGTCCCGGATGGCCATCGAGTTGCCCAGGACCAGGATGCCGCTGCCGGAAGCGAGCACGGTGGCGGCCACCGCGGGACCGCTGGGGTAGCCGAGGCCGGCCAGCAGGGCGTCCAGCCGCGCGCCGGCGGCACGGTCGGCGTCCAGCCACCCCGCCAGCCAGCCGGCCGGTGCAGGGAGCATCCGGACCTCCGCCGCGAACCGGCTGGCCCGATGCCCGGGATTGGGCAGCGCGGGACCTTGGCCCACCACGATCAGGTCGATGTCACCCCTGGTCAACAGCCGGTTGACCGGACGCGACAGGGTCGGGTGCCCGAACATGACCACACGTTCCACCCGGTCGGCCAGCCCGGTGCCGAGCAGCAGGCGTCCGCAACGCAGCGCGTTCGGGCCGAGCCGGGCGCCGCTGGAGGGTTCGGCGATCAGCGGCAGGTTCGCGGCCTCGGCGAAGGCCCGCGCCGCGGCCCCTTCCGCCAGTGTGGCATCCCCGCACACCACCATCGTCTGTGAGCCTGGGGCAAGCTGAGCCACGGGGACGGTTCCTGCGGCCCAACCCTGGGCCACGGGGACGGTTCCTGCGGCCCGGCTTGTCGTCGTGGCGGGATGGGCTGACCGGGCCGCAGGAACCGTCCCCGTGGCCCACCCGTCGTGGCGGACGAGCGGCTCCGGAAGGGCGATGTTGAGGTGGGCCGGGCCGGGGTGACCGGTGTCCGCGCCCCGTGCTGCCTTCAGCAGGGCGGTGACGGCGATCGCCCAGTCTGCAGCATCCTCGGCGTCGAGGGCGGCCTCGGCGCGGGGGAACACTCCGAAGATGCCCGGTTGCCAGGTGGTCTGGTTGGCGCCGGTGCCGACCAACTCGGCCGGACGGTCGGCGCTGATCACCAGGAGCGGCACCCGGGCGTGCGAGGCCTCCATCACCGCCGGGAGCAGATTGCCCACCGCCGTCCCCGAGGTGGTCACGATCGGCACGCAGCGGCCGGAGCCCTTGGCCAGGCCGAGCGCCAGGAAGCCTGCGGTCCGCTCGTCGATCCGGACGTGCAACCGCAACCGTGCCTCCAGCGCCGCCT
This sequence comes from Propionicimonas sp., assembly GCA_049841235.1. Classification (GTDB taxonomy): domain Bacteria; phylum Actinomycetota; class Actinomycetes; order Propionibacteriales; family Propionibacteriaceae; genus Propionicimonas. The sequence continues at coordinate 76,509 of JASGEM010000107.1, forward strand.
GGTGCGCGGCCAGCGCCAGCGGGGCCGAGCGGGAGCCCGGGCAGAGCACCAGCTCGGTCACACCTTCGGCCAGCAGCGTGGCGATGACGGCCTCAGCGCAGGCATAGGACCGGCTCATGGCTCCTCCGACGACCCTTCGACAAGCTCAGGGATCCTTCTGCCGGGCTCAGGGATCGCTTTGTCGCGTGCGGGGATGGTCTCCCAGCGTTCCCGCCACCAGGCGGCGGTGGTGGGGTCCGCGCGCCAGGAGCCGGCCTCATTCACCTCGATCTCCCGCACGGCGATGGTGCCCTGGTCGGCGACCAGGGGGTCGGTGGTCACATCTGTGGTGAAGAGAGCCGAGGTGTTGAGACCGCAGGCGTAGCGCAACTCCGGCAGACAGGCGGCGAGCGCGACACCGGCCCGCAGGCCCACCGAGCTCTCCAGCGCGGACGACACCACCACCGGCAGGCCGAGCGTGCCGGCCAGTTCCAGGCAGCGCCGCACGCCGCCCAGCGGCTGCACCTTCAGCACCGCGATGTCGGCGGCCTCCAGGGCGACCACCCGCTCGGGATCCCCGCTGCGCCGGATCGACTCGTCGGCGGCGATCAGGATGCCGAGACCACGCCGGGCGAGCTCGCGACGCAGCCGCGCGAGATCCTCCACGCTCGCGCAGGGCTGCTCGACGTACTCCAGATCGAAGCGGGCCAGCAACTGCAGCCGGGTCAGGGCGTCCGGGACGCTCCAGGCGCCGTTGGCGTCGATCCGCAGCCGGCCCGCCGGCCCCAGGGCGTCGCGGACCGCCTCCAGCCGGGCCACGTCCTCGGCGATGTACTGGCCGCGTTCGGCCACCTTCACCTTGGCGGTGGTGCACCCCGAGCGGGTCACGATCTGGTGGGCGGTCTCCGGATCGCAGGCCGGCACGGTGACGTTCACCGGCACCCGGTCACGCACCGGAGCCGGGAAGCCCTCCACCGCCGCCTCCCGCGCGGCATCGGCCCAGGCATCGATCTCCGGACGCTGGTACTCGGCGAACGGGCTCCACTCCGCCCAGCCCGCCGGGCCTCGCAGCAGCAGCCCGTGGCGGACGTTCAGGCCCCGGAACCGCGTCCGCAGCGGCAGCGCGTAGACGCCCGCAACCTCGATCATCCGATCGCCAGCCCGATCAGCATCCCGAGCGCGCAGAGCAACTCGGAGAGACCGGCGTTCCGCAGCACCTGGATCAGGTCACGTCCGTTCGCTCCCCCGACCACCCGGGCACAGGCCGGGCCCAGCAGCCCCAGCATCGCCAGGCCGAGCAGGGCCCAGCCGGTGCTGGTCGCGGCTACGGCCAGCACCCCGAAGGTGGCCACCACGGTGAGGGCGACGAAGAACCAGCGGGTGCCGCGGTCGCCCAGCCGGGTGGCCAGGGTCCGCTTGCCCACCGCCATGTCCCCGGCCAGGTCGCGGAGGTTGTTGGCCACCAGCAGGATGCAGGCCAGCGCGCCGATCGCGATCGCTGCCCACCAGCCGGCCGCGGGCACCCAGCCCAGCTGGATCTGGACCGTGCCCGCCACCGCGACCAGGCCGAAGAAGACGAAGACGAAGACCTCGCCCAAACCCAGGTAGCCGTAGGGACGGGGTCCACCGGTGTAGAACCAGGCCGCCAGGATCGCCAGCGCCCCCACCGCGAGCAGCCACCAGGTGCTGGTCAGCACGACGATGGTCAACCCGGTCAGCCCGGCCAGCCCGAAGCAGGCCAGCGCGGCCGTCCGCACCGTGGCTGGGCTGGCTGCCCCCGACCCGACCAGCCGCAGCGGGCCGACCCGTTGCGCGTCGGTGCCGCGAATCCCGTCGGAGTAGTCGTTGGCGAAGTTCACCCCCACCTGCAGGGCCAGCGCGACCAGCGCGGCGAGCGACGCCAGCAGCAGGTTGAAGGCATCGTGGAAGGCGGCCACCCCGCTGCCGGCCAGCACCGGCGCGATCGCGGCCGGCAGGGTGCGTGGCCGAGCGCCCTCGATCCACTCAGCGCCCGTCGCCATCCGATTCCTCCTGCCAGGCGCGCTGAAGCGCGCGTCGATCGATCTTGCCAGTGGGTGTGTACGCCAAAGCGGGCACCCGGCGCAACTCGCGAGGCAGCGCCGCCGCACCGAGCCGCTCGCGCAGCCGGCCGGTCACCGCGTCGAGATCGGGGGTGGCCAGGGTCACCGCCACGATCCGATGGCCCCATCGCTCGTCCTCGACCGCCAGCAGGACCGGTCCGCCCGCCTCCGGCGGTCCGAAGACCGCGTCGCTGATCCGTTGCGCCTGCGCCAGGTCGACGTTCGCCCCGCCGGAGATCACCACATCGTCGGTGCGTCCGGTCACCTGCAGTCGTCCGTCCACCAGGCGGCCGCGGTCGCTGGTGAGGACGGTCTCGCCGTCCAGCACCTGTGAGGTGAGTTCCGGGTCGAGCCGGTAGCCGCTGAACGCCATCGGCCCGCTCAGCGTGATCCGGTCGCCGGCAAAGCCAACGCGCACCCCGTCAAGCGCGAGGCCGTCGTAGACGCAGCCCCCGCAGGTCTCGGCCATCCCGTAGGTGGTGACCAGCCGTACCCCGGCCCGGCGCACCTGTTCCAGCAGCCGTGGCGAGATCGCCGAACCGCCGACCAGGACGGCCGCGTATCCCCGCAGCCGGGACAGCAGATCCGGGTCGGTCGTGGCCCGGTGGAGTTGCGCCCCCACCACCGACAGATAGCTGCGGCCCTGCGCGGCGGGCAGATCCGAGAGGTCGGACGCCGCGAAACGGACCCGGTGCCCCGCGGCGACCGCCCGGGCGACCGTCATCATGCCGGCGACATGGTGGGTGGGCAGCACGCAGACCCAGTCACCGGCACCGCCCAGCCGGGTATGGGTCGCCGCCGCCGAAGCCAGCACGGCCGTCGACGAGAGCGCCACGGCCTTCGGGTCGCCGGTCGAGCCTGAGGTCACCACCAGCACACCCGCCTTGAGTTCGGTGACCGGCGATTCCGGACGGAATGCCGACAGGGCGGCCCGCTGCCCGGTGGGTGGCAGCGCCGCGACCACCTGCCGGCCGGCCAACGCCTCGGCCAGCGCCCGTGGCAGGTCCTCCGGCGGGGTAAGCAGCACGAGCCAACCCTAAGCCCAGATCCACCTCGCCGCCCCGGTACTGTCGTCCCGCGCAGGCGGGAGGGGCCCAGAGGATCCCGCCTCCGCGGACAGGACGTGAGTGGCGTTGGCGCCCGGGTAGTAGATTGAGGGCATGGGTCGGGTACTGCCAGTGGTCATCATCGTCATGCTGATGATCTATGCCGTCGTCGAGGTGGCGCAGGCCGACCCGCTGCGCGTCCGGCTGATGCCGCGCTGGTTGTGGGCGGTGGCGATCATCCTGCTGCCGGGTGCCGGCGCCGTGGCGTGGTTACTCTTCGGCCGTCCTTCGAAGACCCGCAGCAACCGCCCCCGTCCGCCTCGGGCTCCCGACGACGATCCGGACTTCCTGCGGAATCTCTAGAGTCTCGCCTGGGACACCCGGCAACGACCAGCCCGCTGGCTGAGCCTGCCTGACCGCCGACGAGGTTTCGCTAGAGTTTCGGCTCCACCGGGGGGACGATGCCGTCCTCGATGGCGCGGCGGAAGAGATCGAGCTTGCTCGCGGCCGGGCGATCGACGTTGGTGTACTTCACCCGGATCCGCTTGAGGTACTCCTTCACGCTGTTCTCGGCGATGCCCAGCACGGTCGCCACCTCGGGCACCTCCATGCCGCTGGTGTAGAGCGCCAGCACCTCGCGCTCCCGCGGGCCCAGGCTGGCCGCGACATAGTTGCTGTCCCCCTCGATCAGTCCGAGGATCTCCTGGGAGAGCACGATCTGCCCGGCGGCGGCGGCCTCGATCGAGGCGATCGTGGTCGCGATCGGATCGGCCTTGCGCGCGACTCCGGCCGCGCCGCCGGCCAGCGCACGGCGTAGCAGCCGCGCATTGTCGGCGATCGAGTAGACCAGCACCGTGTAGCCGGCGGCGATCAACTCCTCGGCATTCTGCTTAGGGTCGCTGTCGTCGGCCAACTGCAGATCCAGCAGCACCACGTCCACCAGCATCTTGCGTGCCAGGAAGCCGTCGACGGTGTCGTCCTGGCTGACCACCGAGATCCGGCTCGTCCCATGCCCGGCCAGCGCGACGGCCACCCCCACCCGGATCGCTTCGTGGTCGTCGATGACTGCGACTTCAATCATGGTTTCGGCTGCCTATCTCGAGGTGTGCACCCCATTCTCGTCCAAGCCGACCAGCTCTGTCCGCCCGTCCACCCGTACCGTCAGCAGGGTCACCAGGTCGTCGTAGCCCTCGGGCGCGGCCCGGGCGACCACCCGGATCACCGACGGGTCGTCCAGCACCTGGGCCAGCGACTGCCGCAACGCCCGGCGGACGGGATCCGGCAGCACCGATCCCCGGCTGTCGACCAGATTCACCTCGACCCCCCGGGCGCGGGCCGACTCGATGATGTCCTGGGTGCCCTCGGTCAGCAGGTTCGCGGCCCGCAGGCCGTCGCGCAGCCGCCGTTCCAGCGTCCGGCAGGCGGCCAGGTCGGCTTCGGTGAGTTCCACCTCCGGGTCTGCCAGCCGCTGCAGCAGGGGGCCCACCTGGGCCTGCAATTGGCTCAGCCACAGATCGCGCAGCACCAGCCGGGAATAGCTCTGGGCGATCGCCAGATCCGCCCGCTCGACGCTGAGCCGGCTCTGGTGCACCCGAGCGCCGATGTCGAGCAGCCAGCCGCTCACCAGCTGGGCGACCACCATCCAGGCCACCGGACCGAAGGTCACCTGCGCGACCTCCCGCGGCCCCAGGCCGTGGCTGTAGGCCCACCAGGACGAGGCTGCGACGAAGATCCCGACGCCCACCCAGGCGACCGTCGCCTGGCGGCGGAAGAGCAGCACGATGAGCAGCACCATCACCACGCTGGAGTGCCAGGTGGCGTATCCCGGCCAGCGACCCATCGGCAGCACCGACTGCACCAGCAGCGTGGTGCCGGTGAGCAGCACCACGACCACGATCGCCACGCCCCGCGGCAACTCGACGGTGTGCAGCCTGCGCAGGGCCAGCCAGGTGGCGACCGCCGCCAGCAGCTGGGCGGACAGCACCGGCCATACCGCGGTCACCTGATCCAGAGTCGTCCAGCCCAGGACGAAGTGAAGCCCGATCAGCAATGAGATCAGCCCGCCCAGCACACCGGTCTCGATCTGCGGCAGGTCGGCGTCCGCTGGATCGACGCGCACCCTCCCGGTCGTGGGGAGCGTGGCCGGGGCCACTTCCCAGACCAGTTGCACGCTGGTGCCGTCGCCCGGATGGGAGATGACCTCGGCCCTGCCGCCGACCGAGGACATTCGTTCCAGCACCGAGTGCCGCAGGCCGAACCGGTCGGACGGAACAGCGTCGAGGTCGAACCCGACCCCGTCGTCGGTGATCGTCACCCGCACTCCGGTCGGCGGTGCGTCCTCGATCCGGACGGTGACCTGGCCGGCCTCGGCATGACGGGCGATGTTCTTCGCCACCTCACGGCAGGCCTGCCCGATCGCGCTGGCCACCGCTGCCGGCACCTGCAGCCCGGGGTCGCCGACGTCCAGCTCGGCCCGCGCATCGGGTACCAGCGACGTCACCTGATCGGTGATCAACCAGCCCAGATGCTCGACCGTGACCGGGGCTCGCTCGCCGGAGGTCTCTCCCGCCCGTTCCAGCTGCCGGATCGCGTGCCGGGCCTGCTCGACCACCTGCGGATCGCGTTCACCGCCGGCCATGGTGGCATTCACCAGCGTCGTCATCACCTCGTCGTGGACGATGCTGTCCAGCCGGCGTCGCTCCTCGACCAGGGTCTCCTCCACCGTGGCGCGGGCCTGTTGCTGCTGGCTGGCGCCGGCGGTCGCGTTCAGCCGGCGGATCGCATCGGTGAGCAGGGTGATGCCGATGATCACCGCGCTGGGATTGATCACCAGCACCAGCAGATCCTGCATGGCCGCGACCAGCGGGACGCCCTGGCCCGAGGGAGTCAGCCGGACGCCGGCGTAGACGGCGCCGGTGGCGAGGGCGTAGCTGAAGCCCCACTTCGTGCCGAAGACCAACGCGGTCCACAGGCTCGCCGCGCCCAGGCACATCCACAGCCAAGGGCTGCCCGAGGCCGGCTCCGGCGAGGTCCACGCCAGTGGCCACAGCGCCGTCCCGGCCGCCACAGCCACCAGATAGCCGATCGCCAGCCCACCGATCGCGCGCCCGATGAGCGAGAGGATCACCATGGCAAGGGTGATCCCCAGGATGCCGGCTCCGAACAGCGCCAGCCACCAGGGCGCCAGGTGAGGCACCTGGTCGGCGGCCATCAGGCCCCCCGGGATCAGAGCACCCAGGCAGAACAGGGCCACACCGCGGTGCACCCAGGTGGTCAGCTCTTCGGGATCGGGGGCGGTCACGTGGCTTCCATCAGCTCCAGTCGACCAGACCGTTGGCGTCCAGCTCGCCATCCGGCCAGACCCCCCGGACGATTCCCGCCGCGGCCAGCGCCTTGCGGCAGCCCGGGCAGGGCGGGTCGGTGATGTAGGCGGTGGCGCCCTTGGTGTCGCGGGTGGCGAACAACAGGGCATTCACCTCGGCGTGGATCGCGATGCAGAACCCCGCTGTGCCCGGCCGATCGTAGTCGCCCAGACCCGGCACCTGGTCGTAGCTCAACTGACCGCGGGGGCAGGCACCCTCCAGACAGTCAGGACGACCCGGAGCGGCGCCGTTGTAGCCCGTCGCGATGATCCGGCGATCCATCACCAGGACAGCGCCAACCCTGCGGCGCGTGCACTTGGCGCGAGCGGAGACTGCCTGAGCGATTCCCAGGAAGTACTCGTCCCAGCCCGGGACCGCGACAGGTTCACTCATGGGCCAACACTAATCGTACGAACCGGAATTCACCGGGCGCCGGGTGAACTTGGGGCCGTCCGCCATTCGGAACGCTGACGATCAGCATCCGGCCGGAAACCGGGATCACCATTCGGCCGCCGGGAGCCAGCTGAGCGACGAGTTCCGTCGGCAGCCACGGCGGCTCGGCGGAGACCAGAATCCGGTCGAAGAGCGCTTCCTGGGGCGCGCCCAGGACGTCCGGCGCGGCGACCCGGATCTCCGCGTTCGGCGCCTGCAGAGTCGCCCGGCTACGGCGTGCGAGGTCTGCGATGACCTCGGTGCCGATCACCCGCCCCTGCGGGCCGACCAGCCAGGCCAGCAGATCGGTGGTCCAGCCGGAGCCCGCGCCGACATCCAGCACCCTCATCCCCGGACGCGGATCCAGCAGACGCAGCATGTAGCCGACCGTCCAGGGCTGGGAGTTCGTGGAGCCCCAGCCGATCGGCAGCGCCTCGTCGAGGTGGGCGCGACCGCGGATCTCCGGCGGCAGGTAGCGGGCTCGGGGTACGGCGTTCAGAGCGGCCTGTGCGCGCCGCGCCGGACGTCCCGCCATCTCGCCCCCTTCCCGGAGCCCTGTCGGTCAGCCTATCGCCGGAGTGCTGCAGCCGCCCCACCGTCGTCCCAACCCTGCTCCTCACCCCGAAGGCGGGGTCTCACGCTGGGAGCAATCCGGGAAGCATGGTGACTCGGGTGAGGCCAGCGTGGGCGATCTCACCGCGCCTTGCCGGCCTAGGGCGCCATCACCTCCGGTGCGATCGCGGCATCGATGTCAGCGGGCTGGGTGAGCAGGCCGGCCTCCAGCATGAACTCGCCCATCGCCTGCCAGGTCGCGGGGTTGAGCCTGCCATCGGCGTGCAGTTGATCGTCGGTCATCACCAGCACGGTGGCCTTGAGGGTCAGCCGGGCGGCCTCCAGGGCGTCCCCGGTGAGGCCCGGCACCTGCTCAGCGGTCACCGCCAGCGTCCGCTCCCCGGTGCGGTCGCCCGCCACCCGGTTGATCCCGTCGACCATCGCCCGGGCCACCCCACGCACCACCTCGGGGTGCGCGTCCAGGTAGGCGCGGGTGGTGATTAGGCTGGCGCCGATCAACGGCGGGGCGCCTCCGGCGATCGGCAGATCCCGCACCGGGACTCCTGCCAACTGGAACTGCACGAGATCGTTGTTGGAGAAGCCGACGACCGCGTCCACCTTGTCCGTGATCAGGGCGGCCTGCTGGGTGTAGCCGATCTCGACGATCTCGACGTCGTCCTCGGTCAGCCCGGCAGTGCGCAGCGCGACGAGCAGACCGAACCAGTTGGAGCCGAAACGACCCGGCAGCCCGATCTTCCGGCTCTTCAGATCGGCCAACTCCTGGATCGGTCCGTCCTCCTTGGCGATCACCACGACCGGGTACTGCTGGTAGTAGCTGGCGACCGCGACCAGGTCGATACCCGACTCACTGGCCTGCAGCATCTCGTCTCCCCCGGCCAGCACGAAATCCTCCTGGCCGGCGGCGATGGCGGTGAACAGGCCTTCCTGCGCGCCGTGATGACGCAGGGTCGCGGCCACCTCGCCCGTCGCGGGATCGAACAGGCCGTCCGCCTCGGCAACGTAGAAGGGCGCGAACTGTACGTTGGGGATGTACGACAGCCCGATCCGCGCCGGAGCCACCGACGGCAGGTCGGAGGCGGTCGGCGAGGGGCCGGCAGGACTGGTGGCAGGCGGGGTAGCGGCGGTCGTCCCGCAGCCGGCCAGTAAGGCGGCGAGGATCAGCAGGGCCAGGGTTCGCATCGGGTTTCCTTCGGTTCAGTGGGCGTCAATCAGCCGGGAGTTGCGCTCCCAGGCGTAGATCAGGGAGTAGATGGTGGCCGCGACCACACAGAGCACCGCGATCGTGGCGAACATCCCAGCGGTGTCGACGGCATCGCGCTGCACGGTGAGCACCATGCCCAGCCCGCGTCCGCCCATCACCATCTCGCCGACCACCGCGCCGGTGACCGAGAGGGTGAAGCCGTTGCGCAAGCCGGCGAGCACCGCCGGCCAGGCCAGCGGGAACTCGATCTCGGTGAGCAGCCGGACGGTGTCCGCCCCGTCCACCCGGGCGGCGCGCAGCACGTCCGGGTCGACGTGGCGCAGGCCGAGCACGGTGGAGACCAGGATCGGGAAGAACACCATCAGCGCGCAGAGCAGGACGACCGGCCCGAGCCCGTAGCCAACCCACAGCACCAGCAGCGGCGCCAGGGCAATCGCCGGGATGGCCTGGGTGGCGCCGAGAAAGGGCTGGACGGCCGCGCGGAACCAGGCCAGCCGGTGAATGGCCACCGCCAGCGGGATCGCTCCCGCCGCGCCCAGCAGACACCCGCCTAGCGCCTCGACCAGGGTGAGCCCGAGGTAGGGCCACAGCTCACCGCCGGCCAGATCGGCCAGCAGCCGGGAGCCGACGGCGCCCGGGCTGGGCAGCAGGTACTCCGGAATCGAACCGAGCCGTGTGGTCAGCGCCCAGCCCAGCAACAGCACAGCGGCAAGCAGCAGCGGAGCCGCGATGGTCATCCCCCGCCGGGAGCTTTGCTGTCTCATGATCCTCCGGTCCGAGCGCGAACCGGGGTGCCTGAAGGCGCCCCGCGGCGTCGTCCATGGAACGACGCTCGACCGAGCGCCCGTGCTGCCTCCCTTCCGGACTTTCACCGTCGGCGCTGGAATTCCACCAGCTCAACCGTCCCGCAGGAGCGGGCCGGGTCGCGGACTATCACCGCCGGTTCGGAATTACACCGACCCCGGAGCACGTTCGAGCCCAGCATACCGTCACCACGCGGCGCACCGGGCCCGTGTACAACTTCCGCCGCACAGAGCCCCTGGCTGCCCCTGTCTGTCGGCCAACGTCGCTGGCGAGATTGAACACGCTCGGGTCATCGCGCCACCTCGTTATGGGCCGGGTCGCGGTGCGAGAATGCTCTCAGGCCCGTCGGAGAGGATCCGGTCATGCGCGTCGCAGTGCCCACCGAGGTGAAGAACCACGAGTACCGAGTCGCCATCACGCCGGTCGGGGTCGCCGAACTGGTCGGGCACGGTCACGACGTCTTCGTCCAGGCCGGGGCGGGCCTGGGCTCGGGGATCAGCGACGACGACTACAGCGTGCAGGGAGCGGTCATCCTGCCGGACGCGGACGCCACTTGGGCCGCCGGAGAACTGGTACTGAAGGTGAAGGAGCCGGTGGCCGGCGAGTACCACCGGCTGCGGGAGGACCTGGCGCTGTTCACCTATCTGCACCTGGCGGCGGACGAGCCCGGGCTCGACGCTCTGCTGGCCGCCGGGACGACCGCGATCGCCTACGAGACCGTCCAGCTGCCCAACGGGCTGCTGCCGCTGCTCTACCCGATGTCGGAGGTGGCCGGCTGCCTGGCGCCGCAGGTCGGGGCGCACGCCATGATGAAGGCCCAGGGTGGGCGCGGGGTGCTGATGGGCTGCATCGGCGGCGTGCCCAATGCCAAGGTCGTGGTGCTGGGCGGCGGTGTGGCCGGCCAGAACGCGGCCAACGTCGCGCTCGGGATGGGCGCCGACGTCACCATCCTCGACACCGACCTGGAGAAGCTGCGCACCACCTTCTGGCGTTACGACAACCGGGTGCACGGCATCGTCTCCAGCAAGCTGGCGATCCGCGAGCAGGTGAGCTCCGCCGACCTGGTGATCGGCACCGTGCTGATCCCCGGCGCCAAAGCGCCCAAGCTGGTGAGCAACGACCTGGTCTCCCGGATGAAGCCCGGTTCGGTGCTGGTCGACGTCGCCATCGACCAGGGCGGCTGTTTCGAGGATTCCCACCCCACCACCCACGACGACCCGACCTTCGTGGTGCACGACTCGGTGTTCTACTGCGTGGCGAACATGCCCGGCGCGGTGCCCAACACCTCCACCTGGGCGCTCACCAACGCGACCTTGGCCTACGTGCTCAAGATCGCCGACAAGGGCTGGAAGCAGGCGCTGGCCGATGACCCGTCCCTGGCCAAGGGCCTGAACGCCCACGCCGGCCGGATCACCTACCCGGCCGTCGCCGACGCCTTCGGACGCGAGCACACGCCGGTGGCGGAGATGCTCTCCTGACCGCTGACCGCGCCGGCCTGTCCCGAGCTTGGCGCAGGCCGAGACCGCCGGGGAGTTCCGGAGCGCGCTTCGACGCCTCGACGAGCGCGCTCAACCGGCGTTGGCCAGCACTGATCGTCTGGGGGTTGACGTCAATCAGGTGATGACTAGGCTCGACGCCATGCCGAGCTTCACGACCGTCCTGCTGGCCTCCGGTGGTAACAATGTCGGGATCGAGGTGCCCGAGGAGGTGGTGGCCTCCTTCGGTCGGGGCAAGCGCGTGCCGGTGGTGGTCACCATCGACGGCGGGTACAGCTACCGCAACACGATCGCCTCGATGGGCGGGAAGTTCCTGATCAGCTTCAACGCGGAGACCCGCAAGGCCACCGGACGCGGCGCCGGCGACGAGGTCGAGGTCACCCTCGAGTACGACGACGCACCCCGGACGATGGAAGCGCCCGCCGACCTGGCCGCAGCGCTGGCCGAGGCCGACCTCTCCGACGCCTGGGGCAGACTCGCCCCCAGCCACCAGAACGCCCACGTCCAGGCCATCGAGAGCGCCAAGGCCGCCGAGACCCGCGCCCGCCGGGTGGCCGCCGCCGTGGAGAAGCTACGCGGTTGACAGCGCGCCAGCGATGACAGTGAGGTCGGGACGCGACCGCAGGAGTTGACCGCCCTGTGACCGTCCTCCCGGCGAAGGCCGGGATCTCCAGGGTGGTAGTCAGCGAGTGGGGACGGTGACGCCGGTCTCCACCGGGACGATCGGTCGTGGCTTGGCGTGGTTCTTGTGGGCGGTGGCGACCATCAGCTTGATGCGGTTCAGCTGGTTGACCTCCGAGGCTCCGGGGTCGTAGTCGACCGAGACCACGTTGGCCTGGGGATAACGGCGGCGCAGCTCGGCGAACATGCCCTTGCCGACGACGTGATTGGGCAGGCAGGCGAAGGGCTGGGCGCAGATGATGTTCGGTGCGCCGATCTCGATCAGTTCGACCATCTCGGCGGTCAGCAACCAGCCCTCACCGGCGCGGGTGCCGATCGAGATGATGCCGTCCGCCTTGGCCGCCAGGGCTTCCATCGACGGCGGCAGGTCGAACTTGCCGTTGGCCTTGCGCAGCGCCCGGATCACGGGGTCCTGATAGCGCTCGATCAGCCACATCGCCCACTTCTTCACATGGCGCGAGCGCTTGCCGATGCCGAGCGTCTCCCATTGCTCGTGCGCGGAGCACAGCGGCATCAAGAAGAACGGCAGGATGCCCGGCAGCACGGCCTCGCAGCCCTCGGATTCGATCGCGTCCACGGCATGGTTGTTGGCGTCGGGGTGGAACTTGACCAGGATCTCCCCCACCAGACCCACCCGCGGCTTGCGAGCGATGGTGCGCAGCGGCAGGGCGTCGAACTCGCGCACGATCTGCTCGACCAGCCGCCGGTAGCCGAGCGAGCGGCCCAGCGTCGGGCTGTGGCCACTGTGCTGCAGCCACTCCTGACAGATGGCATCCCAGCGCCGGTACAGCTGCTGCGCGGCCCCCGGCACCCGCTCGTAGGGGCGCACCCGCAGCAGGACGTTCTGCAGCAGGTCGCCCAGCACGAAGGACATCATCGCCGGGTGGATCATCGCCGGGGTCAGCTTGAAGCCCGGATTCGCCTCCAGCCCCTGGACGCTCAGCGCCAGCACCGGAACCTGCGGGTAGCCGGCGTCGGCCAGCGCCTTGCGCAGCAGCCCGGCGTAGTTGGTGGCCCGGCACATCCCGCCGGTCTGCGTGATCCCGACCGAGATCCGATCCGGATCGGCCTCGCCGGAGCGGATCTTGTTGACCAGCTGGCCGACCACCATGATCGCCGGGAAGCAGGCGTCGTTGTTGACGTACTTCAGCCCGACCTCGACGTCTTCGGCAGAGGCGTTCTCCAGCAACTCGACGTTCAGCCCGACCTTCCGCAGCACCGGCATCAGCAGCCGGAAGTGGATCGGCGCCATCTGCGGGGCGTACAGGGTGTGGGTGTCGCGCGCCTCCTCGGTGAAGAGACGACGCTCGGCCAGCGGGCCGAAGGTGGAGACCGTGGCCGAGCCGCGGCGCTCGGCGGCAGCCGCCTTCATCGAGCGCAGCCGGATGGTGGCCGCGCCCAGGTTCGACACCTCGTCGATCTTCAGCACGGTGTAGACGTCGCCGGCTGCCTCCAGGATCTCCTGCACCTGGTCGGTGGTGACCGCGTCCACCCCGCAGCCGAAGGAGTTCAACTGCACCAGGTGCAACTCCGGGCTGCGGGTCACCACGGAGGCCGCCTCGTAGAGCCGGGTGTGGTAGGCCCACTGGTCGCGCACCCGGATCGGACGGGCCAGGGTCGGCTGCCCCACGTCGATCACGGCGTCCTCGGTGAACACGCCCATGCCGAGCTTGTTGATCAGGCTCGGCACTCCGTGGTTGACCTCGGGGTCGACGTGGTAGGGCCGCCCGGCCAGCACCACACCCTTCAGGCCCCGCTCGGCCAGGTACGCCAGTCCGCGCCGCCCCTCGTCGCGGATGTCGGCCTTGACCGCCACGTCCTCCTCGAAGCCGGCCTGCACGGCTTCGGTCGCTTCGGCGAGGGTCACGTTCCAGTCGGCGAATACCTCGACCAGGCGGGAGGCCAGCTTCTCGGGGTCGTTGAGGTTGAGGAAGGGGGCCAGGAAGCGCACACCGGGCTCCTGCAGCCGGGTGAGGTTCTTCTCCAGCACCTGCGGGTAGTAGGCCACCACCGGGCAGTTGAAGTGGTTGTCGGCGGCCTCGATCGCCTTGGCCTCGAACGGTACGCAGGGATAGAAGATCGTCCGTATCCCCTTGTCGAGCAGCCATTCGAGGTGCCCATGGCTGAGCTTGGCCGGGTAGCAGACGTTCTCTGACGGGATGGACTCCATGCCGGCCTCGAAGAGCTCGTGGCTGGAGCGTCCCGAGATCGTCACCCGGAAGCCGAGCCTGGTCAGGATGGTGAACCACAGCGGGTAGTTCTCGTACATGTTCAGCACCCTGGGGATGCCGATGTCGCCGCGGGTGGCCTTCTCCTCGGTGAGCCGGCGGTAGCCGAAGACCCGGCGGTACTTGAAGTCGTACAGGTTGGGCAGTTCGGTCTTCGGCGGGCGCTTCTCGGTGCTGGCGCCGCGGTCGCAGCGGTTGCCGGAGACATGCCTGGAGCCGTCGCCGAAGGTCGAGATGGTCAGCTGGCAGTGGTTCTGGCACAGCCGGCAGGTGTCCAGCGCGGTGGTGACGCTGAACCGATCGAGTTCGTCCGTCCCCACCAACTGCGACTTCTCGCCGACCGGCCAGTTCTTCTGGGCGGTCAGCGCGGCTCCGTAGGCCCCCATCAGCCCGGCGATGTTGGGACGGACCACCTCCGCGCCGGTCAGCAGCTCGAAGGCGCGCAGCACCGCATCGTTCAGGAACGTGCCGCCCTGGACGACCACCTTCTCGCCCAGTTGCTCGGCGTCCTTGAGCTTGATCACCTTGTACAGCGCGTTGCGCACCACCGAGTAGGAGAGCCCGGCGGAGATGTCACCCTGGGTGGCGCCCTCGCGCTGGGCCTGCTTGACCGACGAGTTCATGAACACCGTGCAGCGGCTGCCGAGATCGACCGGCGCGCGGGATTCCAGCGCCGAGCCGGCGAAGGCGGCGATGTCGGTGCCCAGCGTGGCGGCGAAGGTCTGCAGGAAGGAGCCGCAGCCGGAGGAACAGGCCTCGTTGACCGCGATCGAGTCGATCGCGCCGCCGCGGACCCGCAGGTACTTCATGTCCTGCCCGCCGATGTCGATCACCGAGGTGACGCCGGGGCTGAGCTGGTTGGCGGCCCGGTAGTGCGCCATGGTCTCGATCTCGCCGTCGTCGATCCGCAGCGCGGCGCGGATCAGCCCCTCGCCGTAGCCGGTGACGCAGGCCCGGGCCAGATAGGACGAGGCGGGCAGCTGGGCGTAGATCTCACGCAGGGTCGCGATCGCGGCCGAGACCGGGTCGTTCGAACTCTCGTACCGGGAGAAGACGATCTGGTCATCGCTGTTCAGCACGACGGCCTTGAAGGTGGTAGAGCCGGCGTCCATGCCGAGGAAGAGCGGACCGTTCGCCTCCCCGAAGCCGACCTGGTCGACGCGGGCTTCGGCGTGCCGGGCGTCGAAGGCCGCGCGCTCGGCCTCGTCGGCGAAGAGCGGACGCAGCCGGTGCCGGGCCAGCGGGATCGTCACCACCGGACGCAGTCGCCGCAGCAGGTCGTCGGGGGTGTGGAACTCGGCGTGCCCGGCGGCGTTCCGGTCGCCGATCGGCGGATCGACCGCCGACAGCGCGGCGCCCAGAGCGACGTAGAGCTGCGCGTTCTCCGGCGTGGTGAACCCGGTGACCTGCCCGGCCAGAGCCCGCTCGTAGGCCTTGCGCAACTGCGGCAGGAAGTGCAGCGGCCCACCCAGGAAGACCAGGTGGCCGCGGATCGGGCGCCCACAGGCCAGCCCGGCGATGGTCTGAGTGGCGACCGCGGAGAAGACCGAGGCGGCCAGATCGGTGTGGGCGGCGCCCTGGTTGAGCAGCGGCTGCAGGTCGGACTTGGCGAACACCCCGCAGCGTGAGGCGATCGGGTACAGGTGCTGGTACTGGGCCGCGAGATCGTCCAGTCCCTTGGCGTCGGTGTGCAGCAGGGTGGCCATCTGGTCGATGAAGGCACCGGTGCCCCCGGCGCAGGTGCCGTTCATCCGCTGCTCGGGAGTGGGGTGCAGGTAGGTGATCTTGGCGTCCTCGCCGCCGAGTTCGATCACCACGTCCGCCTCGGGGACGAACCGCTCGATCGCGGCGGTGGCGGCGATCACCTCCTGGACGAAGTCGACGCCCAGCAGCTCCGCGATCGAAAGACCGGCCGAACCGGTCACCGCCACTCGGAAGTGCTGACCGGGGAACAGCGGCGCGATCTCCTCCAGCAGGCCGCGCAGCTCGCCGCGGACATCGGCGTTGTGGCGACGGTAGGCGCTGTGCCGGATGGTCTCGCCCTCGAGCACGACCGCCTTCACGGTCGTCGAGCCGATATCCAGCCCGAGGGACGCGTGGGACGCCATGACGGCCAACTCCTCAGCAGAATGAACGTTCTGTTCCGGGCCAGCCTACTGCACTCACTACGTCTCGTAGTAATACTCTGGGAAACATGGTTGAGACGACGCGCCACGCGCAGGCCGCCCGGGAGGCGATTCTCAACGCTGCGGCGGACCTGATCCGTACCGAGGGCGCGGCGGGGATGTCCATTGCCGACCTGATCGCCCGCTCCGGCACCTCGGCCGGCGCGATCTACCACCACTTCGGCAGCAAGCAGGGGGTTGTGCTGGAGGTCGCCCGCCGGGCGGTGGCCGGTCCGATGCAATCGGTGCTGCATACCCCGACCGAGGGCGGCCTCTCCCCTGCCGATCTGCTCACCGCCGCGCTCACCCGGGTGGTGCAGGCCACCGAGACCGCCGAACTGATCATCCAGATCTGGGCCGGCGCATCGGCCAAACCGGAACTGGGCGAGTTGCTGCGGTCGGAGGGACAGGGCGTCCGCGACATGGTCGAACTCGTGGTGAGCCACTGGTGCGAGCTCAACGACGTGGACGCCGATCCCGCCGGTGTCTCTGCCGTCCTGCTGAGCCTGGTGATGGGCAGCGTGGTGCAGCAGTCGCTCGTGCCCGATTTCGATGCCGAGCGTTACCTGGCCGCTGCCACCACCATGCTCGCCTCCCTGACCGAGTCGACCGGGGGCGACGGCGATCCCTCCTGACCGGGAGCAGAGGTGACAGCGTGGGTGCGGAAGTGACGGTGTGTGGTGAAGACATCGCGGTTCGACTCCGAGCAGTTCCCGACCACCAAACCCGTCGTTCTCCCGCGAACCTCCCGCCATTCCGGTGAACCCGTCCTTTCCGCGAACCGGCCATCCCATCGTTCGTCATTCCGGCGCAGGCGGGAATCACTCCTGCCGACGCGGCCGGTAGATTGGGCCACCAAAGGAGGTCGGTCGTGTTCGAGGTCATCTTCGTGGTGCTGGCTGTCGGCTTCATGGCGCTTGCCTGGTGGTGGCTGCGGCGGCGCCGCCGGGAGTTGCTGGCCGACAGCGGGCCGGCCGCCGACGCCACCGGGCAGGCCGAGCCGCAGGCGCTCACCCGTGATGCGCTGGTGAAGCGCACGGACGAGTTCGACCCGTCCGCCTGGGACGACAGCCCGGATCCCTCCGCTCCGGCCGCGAAGCCCGCTGCTGCCCGTCCCGCACCCTTCCGGCCGGCTGCCGCCCGTCCGGCACCGGCCGATGACGAGGACGAGGACGAGGCGCCGGCCTACTTCGACCGCGAGTTCCTGGAGCGCCAGCGGCGCCAGCGCGCCATCGACAACGGGACCGACCCAGACAACGGGACGGACCCAGGAGACCGCTGATAGGTTCGGGATCCTCCCCCACAACCAGGAAGGTCGAGCACCATGACGCAGCCACTTCGGGTCGGCATTCTCGGCGCGGCACGGATCGCGGAGCGAGCGGTGGTGACACCGGCCAGGGCGAACGGGGCCGAGGTGGTGGCGGTCGCCGCGCGCGATCTCGTCCGCGCCCAGGCCTACGCCGGCCGGCACGGGATTCCACGGGCGTACGGCAGCTACGAGGAGATGCTGGCCGATCCCGGGATCGACCTGGTGTACAACCCCAGCCCGAACAGCGAGCACGTCCGCTGGACGCTGGCCGCGTTGCGGGCCGGCAAGCACGTGCTCTCGGAGAAGCCGTTCGCGTCCAATGCCGCGCAGGCCAGGCTGGTGGCGGCCGAGACTGGCGATCGACAGGTGTTCGAGGGCTTCCACCACCGCTACCACCCGGCCCACCGCCGGCTCATGGAGTTGGTGAACACCGGGGCGATCGGTGAGGTCACCGGGCTGCAGGTCAATATGAAGTTCGACTGCGACGATCTCAGCGACATCCGCTGGTCGTGGCCGTTGGCCGGCGGCTCGTTGATGGATCTGGGCTGCTACCACCTGCACGTCGCCAAGGACGTCGCCGCCGCACTGGGCGGCAAGCTCACGATCCAGGGCTGCGCCACGACCACCAACCCGGATGCCGACCCGCGGGTGGACGCGACCGCGCGGGTCACCGGAAAGCTGCCGGGCGGCGGGGAATTCGCGCTGGAATCCAGCCTGGAGGGTCCGGACGACTTCTCCGTCCTGGTCACCGGAACCCGCGGTACGATCCGGCAGCCGAACTTCATCAAGGCCAGTTCGGACGACCGGCTGATCGTGACCATCGACGATGCCGAGACGGTTGAGCACCACGGCACCATCTCGACCTACACCTACCAGTTCGCCGCCCTGAACGCGACCCTCCAGCGCGGAGTCGCCTTCCCCACCGGCCTCGACAACGCGATCGAGCTGATGGAACTGGTCGACCAGTGCTACCAGCTCGCCGGCCTCCCCTTGCGCGAGTCCGAGCCCACCGCCCTCTGACCCCGAGCCACCGGGGACGGTTCCTGCGGTCCTGAGTCCGAGCCACCGGGGACGGTTCCTGCGGTCCCGTTCCAGCCTGACGCGCTCACCAAGGCGGGCCACAGGAACCGTCCCCGGTGTCCGGGCTTGTCAGAAGGTGGAAGCGGGTGGCGGAGGGTCCGAATCAGATGACGCCCTGGGCGATCATGGCATCGGCGACCCGCACGAAACCTGCGCAGTTGGCGCCCACCACATAGTTGCCCGGGTGGCCGTAGCGCTCCGCGGCGGTGTAGGCGGATTCGTGCATGGTGCACATGATGCGGTGCAGCTTGGCCTCGGAGTCGTCGAAGGTCCAGCGCTGGCGGGAGGCGTTCTGGCTCATCTCCAACGCCGAGGTGGCGACACCACCGGCGTTGGACGCCTTGCCGGGGGCGAAGAGGACGTCCGCCTCCTGGAAGATGTCGACGGCCTCGGGCAGCGACGGCATGTTGGCCCCCTCGGCCACCACGATCACGCCGTTCTTCACCAGCGTGGCGGCGTCGGCGGCGTCCACCTCATTCTGGGTCGCGCACGGCAGCGCGATCTCGCCCGGCACCTCCCACACCCGGCGTCCGGGGACGAAGGTCGCGTTCGGACGGCGCTCGGCGTAGGCGGAGATCCGCAGCCGCTCGACCTCCTTGATCTGCTTGAGCAGGGCGACATCGATCCCGTCGGAGTCCACCACGTAGCCGGAGGAGTCCGACGCCGTGACCGGCAGCGCACCCAACTGCAGCGCCTTCTCGATCGCGTAGATCGCCACGTTGCCCGAGCCCGAGACCAGCACCCGGCGTCCCTCGATGGATTCGCCGCGGACACCCAGCATCTCCTGGACGAAGAAGACGGTGCCGTAGCCGGTGGCTTCGGTGCGCACCTCCGCGCCGCCCCAGCCCGTCCCCTTGCCGGTGAACATCCCGGATTCGTGCCGGTTGGTGATCTTGCGGTACTGGCCGAAGAGATAGCCGATCTCACGGGCACCGACGCCGATGTCACCCGCGGGCACGTCGGTGTGCTCGCCGAGGTGCCGGTACAGCTCGTTCATGAACGACTGGCAGAAGCGCATGATCTCGCCGTCGCTCTTGCCGTGCGGGTCGAAGTCGGAGCCGCCCTTGCCGCCGCCGATGCCCTGGCCGGTCAGCGCGTTCTTGAAGATCTGCTCGAAGCCGAGGAACTTGATGATCGAGGAGTTCACCGACGGGTGGAACCGGAGGCCGCCCTTGTACGGGCCGAGCACCGACGAGAACTGCACCCGGTAGGCGCGCTGCACCTGCACCTGGCCGGAATCGTCCACCCACGGCACCCGGAAGATGATCTGCCGCTCCGGTTCGACCAGCCGCTGCAGGATGCCGTCGGAGAGGTAGTCCGGCTCCTCGGTGATCACCGGGACGACCGAGGCCAGCACTTCGTGGACCGCCTGATGGAACTCCCTGTCACCGGGGTTTCGCCTCAGCACGTCCTCGTAGGCGGGGCGAACCGCCTCGGGCAACGTCTCCGGAGCAAGCACGTTCGTCATCAGGGACCTTTCCAGCACAGGCAGACCTTTCGACCCGGCGACAGTCGTCCGGACCAAAGCGAGTGTGGCACAGCGAACAGGCCCACGAAGCCGATCCTCCATATCCGGACGCATGCGATTCCGGAAGCGATCGCGCCTGCCGGCATTCCGCAGGGTGGACGAAACCGTCTCAGTTCGTGTTCGGCAAGCCTCCACGCCATGATGGAGCGCAACGGCCGCACCCGGCCGCCGACCCGTGAAGGCGAAACGGAGACCACCGCATGAGCGAGCCCGTCCTCGACCGTGTCCGCGCCACGCGCGCACGCAACGGCACGCTGGTGGCGTTCGCGGTGAACGGCCTGGCGTTCGCCTCCTGGATGTCGCGGATCCCGGACGTCCGCGATCTGCTCTCGCTGACTCCCGGCGGGCTCAGCCTGCTGCTGCTGGCGGTCTCCGTGGGCGCGGTGCTCGGCCTGCCGACCGCCGGAAGGATCGCGCACCGGATCGGCGCGGCCAGCACCGTCCGGATCGGCATGGCGCTGCTGCTGCCCGGCATCCTGTGGGCCGCCATCGCCGCCCAGGCTCAGTTGCCGATCCATCTGGTGGCACCGGGGCTGTTCCTGCTCGGGCTGGGTAGCGGCATCTGGGATGTCGCACAGAATCTCGAAGGCACGATCGTCGAACGGGCGATCGACCGCGCGATCATGCCGTGGTTCCACGCCGGCTTCAGCGGCGGCACTGTGGTGGCGGCACTGATCGGTGCCGGAATGACCGCGCTGCAGGTACCGCTGGTGGCCCACATCGGCGGTGTGGTCGTGGTGGGCCTGATCGCGGTGATCTGGGCGACGGCGCAGTTCCTGCCCGCCTTCGACGAGGACGCCGACCCGGGGGTGACGGCCGGCGGCAGGCCGCGCTCGGCGTGGACCGAGCCCCGCACGCTGCTGATCGGCCTGATCGTACTGGCCTCCGCTTTCGCCGAAGGCACCGCGAACGACTGGCTGGCGGTCGCCTTCGTCGACGGACATCACCTCGACAAGGCGATGGGAGTGGTGGCGCTGGCCGTCTTCCTCTCCTTCATGACCGCCGGACGGATCCTGGGCACCGTCCTGCTCGACCGCTACGGCCGGGTGATCGTGCTGCGGGTGCTGTTCGCTGCGTCGATCATCGGCTGCCTGCTGGTGGTCTTCGGCGGTCCGGTGCTGGCCTTCGTCGGTGCCGCCATCTGGGGTGTGGGTGCCAGCCTGGGCTTCCCGGTCGGCATGTCCGCCGCTGCCGACGATCCCTCCCGTGCCCCGATGCGGATCAGCGTGGTCGCGACGATCGGCTACACCGCCTTCCTGGCCGGTCCTCCACTGCTGGGTTTCCTGGGCGACCACTTCGGCGTGCTGCAGGCCCTGCTCGTGGTCGGGGCCGTGTCGGTGGCCGCCATGCTGGTCGCTCCGGTGACCCGGCCGCCAGCCGCCCTTACATCCGTAGAGGATTGACCGGCGGAGCTCAGAAGGCGATGAGGGCCGTCCGGCTGGGCGGCTCGAGACCCGCGCGCTGGTAGGCGGCTGCGACCGCCTCCCGGCGCCGGTCGATCTCCCGGCCGAAGTCGCGGGCGAGTTCGGGCGAGCGGCGGACCTGCTCCTCGAGCAGCTCCGCCGGCACCACGAGCACGGTGAGATCCCGTTCGGCGGTCACGCTCGCCGCGATCGCCTGCCGGGTCAGGCAGGTCAGCCCGATCAGGTCCCCGGTGTCGAGCTCCACCACGGCTTGCCAGGAGCCGTCGGGCAGCAGCACCGACATCGTCGCCAGCCCTTCGACGATCACGCGCGCGGCGTCCGGCACCTCCCCCGCCCGCTGCACGGTCTCGCCCGGCTGATACCGCTCGACGCGCAACTGCCACCCCAGCGCCTCGGCCTGCCGCTGCGTGTCGAGGTGCAGTACCGCAGCGACCTGGGCGATCAGCTGGGGGATCGCCTCGGGCGGGACGAACTCGATGGAGAGATCCCGGTCCAGGTGCAGCCCAGCCCGCCGGGCGGCGTACCAGAGCCGGCTGCGGAACAGCCCGACGGTGGACCATTCCTTGCCGGGGTTCGCCAGCGGGATGCTCACCTCGTAGGACGCCTTGGGCAGCGGCACGGCGCTTGCCTCCTCCCCCGCGGCGAGGAAGGGAAGATCGGCGGCCACGCGACGGATCAGGCGGATCACCTGGTCGGGCGGGTCGTCGGTGGCGAAGCGGACGACCAGGCCCGCGCTGTAGGGCGACTCGGCCCGGCTGAGATTGACGAAGGACTGGCCGGCCAGCTGGGAGTTCGGGATCACCCGGATGCCGTTGAGGGTGTCGAGGTGGACGGCCCGCCAATTGATCTCGATGACGCGCCCCTTGCCCTCCCCGGTGCGGATCCAGTCGCCGACGCCGAAGGGTTGTTCGAACAGCAGCAGCAGACCGGAGATGACCCCGCCGACCGCGTTCTGCAGGGCCAGGCCGACGACGATCGAGCCGACGCCGAGAGCCGTGAACATCCCTGAGACGTCGGCATCCCAGACCAGCCCCAGCAGCAGGGTGCCCGCGATGACGATGATCAGCAGCCTGACCAGATCGACGATGATGGTGGGGACGCGCTCGCGGCGGGTGCCCGACTTGGCCATGGTGAACACCACGAAGTTCAGGGCGTTCAGCAGCACCAGGATGACGAGGAAGGCGAAGACCGTCGCGGCCAGCTTCGGGCCCGACTGGTTCGCGTCCCACCTGCCGGTCTGGGTCAGGAGCAGCCAGAGCGCTCCGACCGGCGCGACGTAGTCGCGCAGCAGCGTGACCACCCGGGTGCCGCGGCTGCCGATGCGATCGAGATGGCTGTGCCACTCGGTGAGCAGCACGAGCACGAGCGGGAGCCCGAAGATGACAATGACGGAGGGCCAGAACCAGGGCTGCTCCAGCAACCCGGTCACGATGCCGCCGATTCGGGACGCCGCACCCGCCAGACCCGCTGTTCGCCGCTGGCCGTGTCGACGCGGCCGGCCTCCTCCAGTTCGTAGGAGCCGGCGGGCAGTCGCTGCACGACGCGGTCGGTCGCGAAGACGCCGGGGCCCACCGCCCCGCCCTGCACCCGGAAGGCGAGGCTGACCGCATCGCCCCACAGGTCGTAGGCGACGTGGGAGCGGCCGACCAGGCCGCTGGTGACGGTTCCGGTGTCCAAGCCGACCCGCAGCGCGAGCGGCCGGTGATGGAGCACACCGAACCGCGCGAGCACCGCCTGCGCCTCGAGGGCGAAGTCGACGGCACGGCGGGCATTGTCCACCCGGGGAACGACGACGCCGCAGCCGGCGAGGTAGCCGCTGCGCGTGGTGCGCACATGTTCCAGCCCCAGACGCTCCGCGACCTCGTCGAGCGCGGTGAGGATCTCGTTGAACGCAGCCAGCGCCTGCGGCGAGCTGAGTTCGGCGGCGACGTCCTCGAAGCCGACCACGTCCGCATAGAGCACCGTGACCTCGTTGTGGTCCTGGACCACCTCGACCGAACCCAACTGGTACTCCTCGGCGACCCGATCCGGCATGACCGAGCGCAGCAGCCGCTGGTTCTCGTCCCGCTGAGCGTCCAGCAGGTCGGCCTTCACCTGGAGGCTGCGGCTCATCTCATTGAAGGCGGCGGCCAGATCCGCGAGTTCGTCGCTGACGCCGATGTCGACAACGACGTCGGTCTCCCCCGCTGCGATCCGGTGAGCGGCCTCGCGGAGCCGGCGCAGCGGGCGTACCACCAGGCGGGCGACGATCAGGGAGAGCACTGAGACGATCAGGACGATGATCGCCGAGGAGATCAGGATCCCGGAGGTGAACCGATCGACCGGGGCGAAGGCCTCCGACTGGCCGACCTCGGCGACGATCACCCAGCGCAGGCCGTTGATGCTCACCGGCGCGTAGGCCGCGATGGTCGGCCGGCCGAGGAAACCGGGCCCGACGACGGTTCCGCGCTGCCCGGCGAGGGCCAGTCCGACCGCCTCGGTGTCCACGCTCTGCAGCAGCAGGGTCGAGCCGGTCTCCACCATCCGTTCGACGTCCGCGGCCGGCGTGCCGAAGGCGGTCACCGCGGCGGCGAAGCTCTCCGGATCCTCCAGCAATCCGCGCGCCGGTGATCGCATCAGACGGTCCGGGCCGACCAGGTAGGTCTCACCGGTCGCGCCGAGCCCGCTGTCGGCCCAATTCCGGCTGCCCGTCATCACCTCCTCGATGCGCTTGATCGGCAGCTCGATCGCAAGCGCGCCGGCCAGCCGGTCGCCATCGTTGACCAGCGTCACCGCCCAGGCGGCGGGGATGCCGAGCGAGGGAGGGTAGTCCGCGAAGTCGCTGAACACCACCGTGCCCGCGATGCCCTCGCGCATCGCCTCACGGACCGACTCGCCGAGGTTGGTCAGCCGCAGCGGGCCCTCGATCAGGTCGGCACCGAAGTCAGCGCCTTTGTAGGCGCTGTAGACCACGCGCCCGGAGGGATCCACGAGCAGCACGTCCTCGTAGTCGAGACGATCGACCATCGCGCGGAAGTAGGGATGGACCTCGGCATGCACCGCGCTCCACGCGCTGCCGTCGCCCGCGTCGTTGTTGGCGATCGCCTCGTCGAAGCTGCCGAACCCGATGGAATAGCGGGCCTGTAGCGTGATCGCCGCCGGGCTGGAGGGGGCGAAGGCGGCGGCATCCACCTCGCCCGAACCCTGGCCCATGGCCTCCAGCAGACCGGGGGCCCAGACGTCGCGGTACCAGGTCGCGACGGCCTTGGCCTCAGCGGGATCGGGATCGGTCTGGTCGAGTTCGTCGAAGGCCGTCGTGAATCCGGTGATGGCGCCGATCACGCCGGAACCCTGTGCGGCGACGATCAGCTGGTTCTCGATGGTGGTGTACAGCCGCTCGGTCTCCCGGGCGCGGGAGTCGCGGACCTCGACCACCCGATCCTGCGCGGCGTGGCTCAACGAATCGGTGCCGTTGCGGTAGCCGAGCACGCCGGTGACGACGGTGACGCCGACGCTGACCAGCAACAGGATCAGCAACAGCTGGGTCTGGATGCTGGCGAGACGCCGGGCACGCGGCGATCGCACGACACTGATCTGTTCCGACACCCCACGGCCCCCTCCCCCCGATGCGCGAAAGCGTAGTGATGCAGCCCGCGGGTGGGGACTACCGAATTCTGCGCCCAGGAAGCCCACCGGATCCGGAGGCCCGCGACCGGGCAACCGTTGATCCGCGACGGTCAGGCCCCACTCGATCGTCGCGGCCGGTTGGCCACCCTCAGCTGAACAGGGCCTGGCCCACGTACTCGCCCTCGGCGATACCGCGGGGCACCACGAAGACGGTCGACGAGGTGGTCTTCAGGTACTCCACGAACATGTCGTCGCGGGCCATGTTCTGGTGCACCCTGGCGAACCGGTCGGGCGACTTCACGAAGGCGATGAAGAATAGGCCGGCGTCCAGGCGTCCGGTGTCGTCGTTGCCGTCGACGAAGTTGTAGCCGCGGCGCAGCATCGCGATGCCGTCGTTGTTGTCGGGATGGGTGCGGAAGACGTGCGAACGCTGGTCGATCACCGGCTGCCCACGCTCGTCGGTGGCGGCGAAGTCCGGCGCGGTGAACTCCTCTCCACCCGACAGCGGCGCTCCGCTGTCCTTCTCCCGCCCCAACAGCCGGTTCTGCTCCTGCAGTTGCAGCCCGTCCCAGACCTCGATGGTCATCGAGATCCGGCGTGCCACCAGGTACGAGCCGCCATGCGCCCAGGCCGGGCCGTCCGAGATCCAGACATGCTCGGCCAGTCGCTCGGGCTCCTCGACCTTGAGATTGTTGGTGCCGTCCTTCTGCCCGAACAGGTTGCGCGGGGTGGCCTGCGAGGTGGAGGTGGACGAGGTGCGTCCGAAACCGAGCTGCGACCACCGCAGCCGCGTCCGCCCGAAGCCGATCCGGGTGAGGTTGCGGATGGCGTGCACCGCCACCTGGGGATCATTGGCGCAGGCCTGGATGCAGAGGTCGCCGCCGGAGCGGGCCGGGTCCATGAAGTCGTTCACCAGCTTGGGCAGCGGACCGAACTCCGGAGGCTGCCGAGCCGCCAGCCCGAACCGGTCGGTCCCGTCGTCGGTGCGGAACAGGCTCCGCCCGAAACCGAAGGTGAGAGTGAGCCCGGAGGGGCCCAGGCCGCTCGCCTCACCGGTGTCGTCCGGTGGCAGGTAGGGGCCGCCGCCGAAGGCTCCCTTGGCGCTGACGTCCAGCCCCATCACCAGCCGGCTGGCGGCGTACGTCCAGTCCTGCAGCAGCTCGACCAGATCATCGCGGGTCATGTCCTCGCGCAGGTCGAAGGCGGCGAA
Organism: Propionicimonas sp.; assembly: GCA_049841235.1. GTDB lineage: Bacteria > Actinomycetota > Actinomycetes > Propionibacteriales > Propionibacteriaceae > Propionicimonas. The sequence continues at coordinate 102,714 of JASGEM010000107.1, forward strand.
GTGCATCCGGTCCTGCGCCGGGGTGACGATGCCGCCCTGATGCTCACCGTAGAACGGATACTCCAGGGTGTCGGTGGCGTCCGTCGCCTTCGAGGTGAAGGCTGCCGTGGCGATCCCACCGGCCAAGGCTCCGGCAGCCAGGCCGGCGCCCCCGCCGAGGGCCAGTAGCCCGCGCCGGGAGAGCCCGCGCCGCTGCGCCGGGCCGGACGATTCCTCGGCCGACCCGTCCGACGATCCCTGAGCCTGGCCTGTCGCGAGCTCGTCGAGGGGGCGAGGGGCCGGCGATCCCTCACGCGGAGGCACCCCTGGGCCCGTGGTTCCGGACGACCACCCTTCGCCAGGCTCAGTTCCGGCCGCTCCCACGCCCCCCGTCGAGACTCCAACGGCCTCATTCGCTGACGCGTCTGAGCCCTCGTCGTCTGGAATCGTGGGAGTCATGGTCAGGCGATGCCCAGGACCGCGTTGGTGAGCTTCGACAGCGGCTCGCGCAGCGCGTCGATCTGGTCGGTCAGCTCACGCTGCTGATCCCGGTTCACCTCGGCGTAGCTGACGTAGCCGGTCTCCAGGCTGCCGTACTGCGCCAGCAGCGCCTGCAGCTTGTCGAATTCGGCATTGATCTGGCTGACCAGCTCCTTGCCCTCGGCCTTGCGCTCGGCGATCGGCGCGACCAGGTCGAAGGCGATCCGGGCACCCTGCAGGTTGGCCTGGAAGTCGTAGAGGTCGGTGTGCGACCACCAGTCCTCCTCGCCGGTCACCTTGCCGACCGCGATCTCCTCCAGCAGCCCGGAGGCGCCGTTGGAGACGGTCGCGATGTCGAGGCCCTGGCTGGCGATGAAGTCGGCGCCGTGGACGGTGTCGTAGAGCGTGGCGATGTCGGCGACCAGGGTGTCGGCGATCGCCTTGCGCTGGTCGGCGGTCGAGGGCTCCCAGCCCTCCCAGGCACTCGCGCCGTCGGGCTGCACGGCGTCCTTGGCCGGCACCCACAGGTCCTTCTCCATCCGGTGGAAACCCAGCCATTCGGTGAAGGTCGGGTCGTCGCCCTTCAGCTGGTCGGCCTCGGCCAGGTAGTCGATCTCGCGGTAGTCGATCCGCGGGTCGAGCACGCCCAGCGCCTCGGCGATCGGCTCGATCCGCTCGTAGTGGACGCGGGTGGTCGCGAACAAGCCGCGCGCGGTCTCGTCCTCGCCCGAGGCGTAGGCCGCGGCCAGTTCGTCCACCTTGGGCTGCAGTTCGGCGACCTCGTTCTTGACGAAGTTGACGTAGTCGGCGACGGCCTGGGTGAACAGCTCCTGATCCTCGCCGGAGAGCTCGATCGGGTCACCGGTCACGGTGAAGGCAGCCTCGCCGACGTTCGCGCCGCGCATGCCGGGCTTGCAGGCGGTGAAGTAGCTGCCGGGCTGCAGCGCGACCGAGAGCTCTGCGGACGCGCCGGGGGCGATGTTCTCCTTCTCGGCGACGATCCGCAGTCCGTCGGAGCCGAGCAGGTAGAACTCGGTGATCCTGCCGCCCTCGTTGGCGATCTGGAAGGTGGCGTTGCCGCTGGCCGCGGTGTCGGCCGAGACGGTGCACTCGGTGTCGGTGGAGGACACGGTCAGCACGCCGGCGCTCGCGGTGCCGGGATCGCTGGGTGAGCCGGACGGCTCGGGAGCCGGCGCAGGGGTGTTGGCGACGCAGCCGCTGACCGCGAGCGCGGCGACCGCCGCCAGCCCGGCGAATAGGGGTGCTCTCATGGGGTTTCCTCTCTAGTGATGGATCAGGGATTGGTTGGCGGCCGGGGACGCAGCGGCATCGTCCTGGGCCGACGAGTGGCCGAGCTCGGCCTGCCCGCCGTCCCCCGAAGAATCGATCGGACGCTCGGCGTCTGCCGCCCTGGCCGCCGCTCTCGCCGCGACCGCCGCCTTCTGGGCGGCCCGGCTACGGCGGACACCGGCCGCGAACCGCGGCAGCACCGCGGCGAGGTAGATCGCCCAGGCGGTCACCTGCAGCCAGGACATCATCGGGGTGAAGCCGACGATGCCCTTCAGCAGCGCACCGGCGAAACCACTCGGGTCGATGCTGGCGGTCAGGTCGAAGGCCCATCCGAAGGGGAAGGAGGCCATCCAGAACGGCCCATCGGTGGGGCCGACCAGGACGTCACCGGTGCGCATGTCGGTGGGGGTGATCGGGTGGCCGGAGAAGGGGCCGGGCAGTATGCCGGCCTCCTGCAGGTCGTGGATGCCGTAGGCGAGGATGCCGGCCGCGACGACGACCAGGAAGATCCCCATCCAGGCGAAGAAGACGCCCAGGTTGACCCGCACCATGCCGCGGTACATCAGGTAGCCGACCACGATCGCCACGGCGATGCCGGCCAGGGCGCCCAGCAGCGCCGTGGGCTGCAGCGCCCAGCCCCACAGCAGCAGGGTGGTCTCCAGGCCCTCGCGACCGACCGAGATCAGCCCTAGCCAGAAGATCGACCAGCCGCTGCCGACCGCGAGCGCCTGTGCCGCGCCTTCCTCAAGTTCCGCCTTCATCCGGCCGCCGACCTTGAGCATCCAGAAGACCATCCAGGTGATCATGCCGACCGCGATCAGCGACATGGTGCCGCCGATGATCTCCTGGGCCTGGAAGCTCAGCCGGTAGGTGCCGAAGGTGAACAAGGCACCCAGGGCGAGAGAACCGGCGACCGCCAGGCCGACCCCCCACCACAGCTTGGCGAGCACGTCCGGCCGTCCCTGTTTGCGAAGGTACGCCACCAGGATGCCGACGATCAGGGCTGCTTCCAGCCCTTCGCGCAAGCCGATCAGGAAGGCGGCGAGGAACAACGACCGATCTCTCAGACTTAGGTGAGGCTAACCTCAGCAATTTAGCAAGCTGAGACTATTCAAAACCGAGTCGCACCCGCAAGTGGGACGGCAGAGATCTGACCCCCACCGTCGACCTCCCACGACAGGCCCACGATGGCTGAGCCTGACGAAGCCTCATCACCAGACCACGACCCTTCGTCAGGCTCAGGGGTCGTTGACCGGCGACCGATGCCGCGTCGTCCGGATGGGCGTCAGGGAAGCTCGAAGGGCAGCGCCTGGCCGTCCAGTGCACGGCGGCAGGCGCAGGAGGCGGTCTCGTCCGGCTCCGGTGCGGGCAGCCCGGCGACAACCTGGGTGAGGATGGCCTTGAGCCGCTCGATGTTCTGCCCGAACACCTCCAGCACGGCCGCGTGGCTGACCGCCTCGCCGGTATCGACCCCGGCGTCGTGATCGGTGACCATGCAGATGGTGGTGAAGCACATCGCCAACTCGCGGGCGATCGAGGCCTCCGGCATCCCGGTCATCCCCACCACGCTTCCGCCGGCTGCGGCATGCCAGCGCGACTCGGCCCTGGAGGAGAATCGCGGGCCGTTGATCACCACCAGCGTGCCTCCGTCCACCGCCGACGGATCGGCGGCCACCGCGGCGGCGCGCCCTCGCGCGCAGTACGGGTCGGCGAACCCGACGTGCACCACCTTGCCCTGGGCGTCGTAGCAGGTGTGCTCGCGACCCCAGGTGCGGTCGATCACCTGGTCGGGAACGACGAACGTTCCGGGAGCCAGGTCCGCCCGTAGCGAGCCGACCGCGCAGGGCGCGATCACCTGGCGCACCCCGACGCTGCGCAGCGCCCAGAGGTTGGCCCGGTAGTTCACCCGGTGCGGCGGGAACTCGTGGCGGCGCCCGTGGCGGGGAAGGAAGGCCACCTCACGTCCCGCCACCTCACCGATCGTCACCGGCGCGCTCGGCTCCCCAAAGGGCGTGATCGCCAGCACCTCACGCGCATCGCTCAGGAAGGAATAGAATCCGGTACCGCCCACAATGCCGATGTCTGCCGTCATGACTCACCACTGTAGTGACTGGAACGCCGCTGTCTGGAGTCCTACACCATCCGACCACATTCCACTACATCTTGGTAGTTACATCGATGTGTTTCTCTGTATATAGTAGTGACCGCAGTGGTTCGACCCCTTTACCCGGGTCGTCACAAGAGGGAATCCGGTGCGAATCCGGAGCTGCCCCGCAGCGGTATGTGGGAACGAACGCCGTCATCGGCACTGGGAGCGATCCTCCTGGGAAGCGACGGCCAGTAGATCCCTCCGGCAAACGCCGGAGTCGCCCACGAGTCCGAAGACCTGCCACTGCCACCCCGCGCCGCGGGGTGCCGGTACCGCAGCCTCGTGGGAGGGCTGGCGTCCAGCGGGTCGTCCCGACCCCACGACGAATCCTCCCCCAATGGCCGGGTGCCGCCAGGTGACCGACCGGCGAGGGCCGGGGAGGAGTTGTTCATGGCTATCCAGGTTTTCAGCAAGCCGTCGTGCGTCCAGTGCACGGCCACCTATCGAGCTCTCGACAAGCTTGGGCTCGAGTACGAGGTGATCGACCTGGCAGAGGACGAGGCCGCGCTCACCGAGATCCTCGCGATGGGCTACCAGCAGGTCCCCGTGGTGGTCGACGGCGAGGATCACTGGGCGGGGTTCCGTCCGGACAAGATCAAGGCATCCGCCGCCCGCATCCAGGCCGCGTAGGTGCTGGTCTACTTCTCCTCGGCGTCGGAGAACACCCACCGGTTCGTCGCCAAGCTGGGGCTGCCGGCGCAACGCATTCCACTGCATGCCTCGGAGCCTCCGCTGACGGTGGACGAGCCGTACGTCCTGCTCGTCCCCACCTACGGCGGGGGCAACGGAGCCGGGGCGGTCCCCAAGCAGGTGATCCGGTTCCTCAACGATCCGGGCAACCGCAGCCTGATCCGGGGCGTGATCTCGGCGGGCAACACCAACTTCGGCCCGGCCTACTGCCTGGCCGGAGACATCGTCGCCGCCAAGTGCGGCGTCCCCCACCTCTACCGATTCGAACTGATGGGCACGTCCGACGATGTCGAGCGCGTCCGCGAAGGACTCAGCCATGTCTTCCACCCTGCTCACTGACACCGGCGTCGAAGAAGTCACCCCCGGCGTCGACTACCACGCGCTGAACGCGCTGCTGAACCTCTACGACGAGAACGGCCACATCCAGTTCGAGGCCGACCGGCAGGCCGCGCACCAGTACTTCCTGCAGCACGTCAACCAGAACACGGTCTTCTTCCACTCCCTGAAGGAGAAGCTGGACTACCTGGTCGAGCAGGGCTACTACGAGCCCGAGGTGCTGGGCCAGTACGACTTCGAGTTCGTCAAGGCGCTGTTCAAGCGCGCCTACGCGGTGAAGTTCCGCTTCCCCACCTTCATGGGCGCCTTCAAGTACTACACCTCGTACACCCTGAAGACCTTCGACGGCCGCCGCTACCTGGAGCGGTTCGAGGATCGGGTCTGCCTGGTCGCGCTGACCCTGGCCGCAGGTGACCGCGGGCTTGCCGAGCGCCTGACCGACGAGATCATGGCCGGACGCTTCCAGCCCGCGACCCCGACCTTCCTCAATGCCGGCAAGGCTTCTCGCGGCGAGTTGGTCTCCTGCTTCCTACTGCGGGTCGAGGACAACATGGAGTCGATCGCCCGGGCGATCAATTCCTCCCTGCAGCTCTCCAAGCGAGGCGGCGGGGTGGCGCTGTCGCTGACCAACATCCGTGAGGCCGGCGCGCCGATCAAGAAGATCCAGAACCAGTCCTCCGGGGTGATCCCGGTGATGAAGCTGCTGGAGGACTCCTTCTCCTACGCCAACCAGCTGGGGGCCCGGCAGGGTGCGGGCGCGGTGTACCTGAACGCCCACCACCCCGACATCCTGGCCTTCCTGGACACCAAGCGGGAGAACGCCGACGAGAAGATCCGGATCAAGACCCTGTCGCTGGGCGTGGTCATTCCGGACATCACCTTCCAACTGGCCCGCGACGACGAGGACATGTACCTGTTCAGCCCGTACGACATCGAGCGGGTCCATGGGGTGCCGTTCACCGAGATCTCGATCACGCAGAGGTACCGCGAACTGGTGGACGACAAGCGCATCACCAAGAAGAAGATCAACGCCCGCAAGTTCTTCCAGAGCATCGCCGAGATCCAGTTCGAGTCGGGCTACCCCTACATCGTGTTCGAGGACACGGTGAACCGGGCCAACCCGATCGACGGCCGGATCACGATGAGCAACCTGTGCTCGGAGATCCTGCAGGTCTCCACCCCGTCCAGCTACAACGAGGACCTGTCCTTCGCCACCATCGGCAAGGACATCTCCTGCAACCTGGGCTCGCTGAACATCGCCAAGGCGATGGACTCGCCCGACTTCGGCCGGACGATCGACGTCGCCGTGCGGGCGCTGACCGCGGTCTCCGACCAGTCGAACATCGCCTGCGCGCCGTCCATCGAGTACGGGAACGCGCGCAGCCACGCGATCGGGCTGGGGCAGATGAACCTGCACGGCTATCTGGCCCGGGAATCGATCTTCTACGGCTCGGACGAGGGCCTGGACTTCACCAACATGTACTTCTACACCGTGGCCTTCCATGCGATCGCGGCCTCCTGCCGGATCGCCCGGGAGCGGGGCGAGCGGTTCGACGGCTTCGAACGTTCGACGTACGCCAGCGGGGAGTACTTCGCCAGGTACATCGAGGGCGACTGGACGCCACGGACCGAGAAGGTGGCTGGACTGTTCGAGGCGGCGGGGATTCACCTGCCCACCCCGGACGACTGGCGGGCGCTGGCCGCCGAGGTGGCCGAGTTCGGGATGTACAACCAGAACCTGCAGGCCATCCCGCCGACCGGCTCGATCAGCTACATCAACCACTCGACCAGCTCGATCCACCCGATCGTGGCCAAGGTGGAGATCCGCAAGGAGGGCAAGATCGGACGGGTCTACTACCCGGCTCCGTACATGACCAACGACAACCTGGAGTACTACGCCGATGCCTATGAGATCGGCCCGGAGAAGATCATCGACACCTACGCCGAGGCGACCAAGCATGTCGACCAGGGGCTGTCGCTGACCCTCTTCTTCCCCGACAACGTCACCACCCGCGACCTGAACCGGGCCCAGATCTACGCCTGGAAGAAGGGCATCAAGACGCTGTACTACATCCGGCTTCGCCAGCTCGCCCTGGAGGGCACCGAGGTCGAGGGCTGCGTCAGCTGCATGCTGTAGGACCACGGGGACGGTTCCTGGTGGTCCCGCCCGAACCGGACCCAACCCGTCGCACATCACCACCAAGCACGAGGATTTCGAAGACCATGACCCAGAAGCTCACCCTGCTACGCGGCGTTCAGGCGATCAACTGGAACCGCATCGAAGACGACAAGGACCTGGAGGTGTGGGATCGCCTGACCGGCAACTTCTGGCTGCCGGAGAAGGTGCCGCTCTCCAACGACATCCCCAGCTGGCGGACCCTGAAGCCGCACGAGCAGCTGATGACCACCCGGGTGTTCACCGGCCTGACCATGCTGGACACCATCCAGGGCACGGTCGGCGCGGTCTCGCTGATCCCGGACGCGCGCACCCCGCACGAGGAGGCGGTGTACACCAACATCGCCTTCATGGAGTCGGTGCACGCCAAGAGCTACTCGTCCATCTTCTCCACCCTGATCTCCACCGCCGAGATCGACGACGCCTTCCGCTGGAGCGAGGAGAACGAGCACCTGCAGCGCAAGGCGCAGATCGTCCTCGACTTCTACTACGGCGACGATCCGGAGAAGCGCAAGGTCGCCTCGACCATGCTGGAGTCGTTCCTGTTCTATTCCGGCTTCTACGCCCCGATGTACTGGTCCAGCCACGCCAAGCTGACCAACACCGCCGATCTGATCCGGCTGATCATCAGGGACGAGGCGGTGCACGGCTACTACATCGGCTACAAGTACCAGCAGGCACTGAAGGACGCCGATCAGGCCCGCCGCGATGAACTGAAGGACTACACCTTCGAGCTGCTCTACGAGCTGTACGACAACGAGGAGTCCTACACCGAGGATCTCTACGATCCGCTCGGCCTGACCGAGGACGTCAAGATGTTCCTGCGGTACAACGCCAACAAGGCGCTGATGAACCTGGGCTACGAGGCGCTGTTCCCCAAGCAGGCCACCGCGGTCTCCCCCGCGATCCTGGCCGCCCTCTCCCCCAATGCCGACGAGAACCACGACTTCTTCTCCGGCTCCGGTTCGTCCTACGTGATGGGCAAGGCGGTCAACACCGAGGATTCCGACTGGGACTTCTAGCGTCCCGCGACCCAGCCCACCTCGTGGGTTGCGGTTCGACGATCCCAGGGTCGTCGATCAGCGCTGCCAACCTGCGCGGCCGACCCGCCAGTAGCCGGGTGAAGGCGATGCGAGCATTGGGGACGCCGGCGGCGACCAGGGGCGTCGGCTCTCGGCGACGAGTTGCTGCTCGTCGACGGTGTGGCGTGCAGGGCGACCGCATCGTCAGCCTCCAGGCACGCACCATGTGGGGCGACCGGCTCGGTGCTGGCGACCTCGGCGGCGTATGCGCCGGTACCCCTGTGGCCGTCGGCGAAGCCCATCTCGTGGTCTCTGCCGGTCTCGGGCGGGCGGCGTCCGCGCTTCGAATGCGCGGGCCACCAATTTATAAATGCTGTTCATTTATAGGTATGGTTAGCCTAATCTAAGTTGTTGTCGAGCCAGTTCACGGGAAAGCGTCATGACCACGACCGAAGCACCACCGACCCACCCGCCCGTCAGCGACGCCAACACCGCCGTCGCCGATGTGAAGGCCCAGCAGCAGGCTGACGCTCGCGCCCTGAAGGAGTTGATGCGCCCGGTGGCCCGCAGCCTGACCGTCGGCCGGCTGCTCGCCGTGGTGTCGGGAATCCTGGCCGTGGTGCCGTACATCGCCCTGGTACGGATCGGGGCGGTCCTGCTGGACGCCGCCGGTAGCGCGACGGTCGACCGGGACGAGGTGGGCCGGTGGCTGTTCATCCTGCTGATCACGTTCACCCTGCGGCTCTTCGACTACTTCGCCGCGCTGCTGGTGACGCACCTGGCTGACATCAAGCTCGGCCATGTCATCCGGGAGCGGATGATCCAGCGGTTCGGCGCGACCCCGCTCACCTGGTTCACCTCGACCAACTCCGGACGGGTTCGCAAGGCCCTGCAGGACGACATCGGCACCATCCACCACCTGATCGCGCACCAGCCCGTGGACGGCACGGTGGCCGTCGTCATGCCGCTGGCGCTGATGGTCTATGCCTTCGTCATCGACTGGCGGCTCGGGCTGCTGTCGATCGCGACCCTGCCGTTCTACGCGGCGGCGATGAGCCTCAGCATGCGCGGGATGGGCGAGAAGACCGTCCAGATGGATCAGAAGCTGTCGCTGGTGTCGGCGCGCATGGTCGAGTTCGTCACCGGCATCGCGGTGGTCAAGGCCTTCGGGCGGGTCGGCCGTGCGCATCGGGCCTATCAGGACTCCGCCGAGGAGTTCCAGGACTTCTACTACGCCTGGGTACGTCCGCTCATCCGCGTCAGTTCGCTGGGCACCTCGCTGCTGGCGGTTCCGCTCGTCCTGCTCATCAACATCGGCGGCGGCACCTGGCTCGTCCACCTCGGGGCGGTGACCGCCGCCGATGTGCTGGCCACCTCGCTGATCGCCTTGCTCATCCCCTATGGACTGGAGGTGCTGATGAGCTCACTGTGGTCCGCGCAGCTGGCCGGTGCGGCGGCCACCCGGCTCACCCACCTGCTGCAGACCCCGGTTCTGGCGGACGCCGGCGCGCGGGCGGAGCCACGCGGGCACGAGGTGGTCTTCGACCGGGTCAGCTACTCCTACGGCGAGGGTCCGGCGGCCGAACTCGCCGTCGACGAGATCTCGTTCACCCTGCGGGAAGGGACCATCACCGCCCTGGTCGGGCCGTCTGGCTCCGGCAAGTCGACCATCGCCACGCTACTGGCCCGGTTCGACGACCCATGCGCCGGCGAGATCCGGCTGGGCGGGGTGCCGGTGGCCGAGATCGACGACCTCTACCGGCACGTCGGCTTCGTCCTGCAGGATCCGCAGCTGCCGTCCATCTCGCTTCGGGACAACATCGCGCTCGGCCGTCCGGACGCCACCGAGGAACAGATCCGCCAGGCAGCCCGCACGGCGCGGATTCTGGACGAGATCGAGGCGTTGCCGCGCGGCTTCGACACGATCTACGGTGCCGGCAGCGGTCTCTCGGGCGGCCAGGCGCAGCGAGTCGCGATCGCCCGGGCGATCCTCGTCGACGCCCCCGTGCTCATCCTGGACGAGGCCACCGCGCTCACCGACCCCGAATCGCAGCATCAGATTCAGCAGGCACTCTCCGAACTGGCTCGCGACAAGACCGTGCTGCTCATCGCCCACCGGCCCGAGGTCATCACAGGGGTCGACCAGATCGTGCTGGTGGAGCGCGGCCGGGTCGTCGCGGCCGGCACCCATGCCGAGTTGCTCTCTCAGCCGGGCTACGCCCGCCTCTGGGAGTCCACCACCGCCACCCTGTCAGGAGGCCGGCCATGAGTCTCCCGTTGATCGACATCGTCCCGCGCATGAAGCGCATGGTCTCCCGGCCCGAGGCGATCCGGCCGGTCATGCTGGTCGCCGCACTGTGCGGCGTCATCGAAGGCCTCGCCCTGGCGGCGATGCTGCCTGCGATCAGCTCGCTGGCCTCCGACCAGCCCGTCTGGGGTCTTGCCATCGGCGGCTGGCTCGTGGTGTTCGCGCTGCTCGCCGCGGTCAGCTTCGGCGTCAACTACTGGCAGAACCAGCGCAGCTACGGCGTCGCCCTCGACTTCCTCTACAGCATCCACCGGCTGATCGGCGACCGGGTCTCCCGGCAGCCGCTGGGCTGGTTCGCCCGTCCGCTGGCCGGTCGACTGTCGCGGATGGTCTCCACCGAGCTCATGCAGGCCGGCGAGATCTACGCACACATGTTCGGCCCGATGGTCTCCCGCAGCTCCGCTGCCGCGGTGGTCGTGGTCGCTGCCTGGTTCTGGAACCCGCTGCTGGGCCTGATCCTGACCGTCGCCATCCCCGTCTTCGTGATCATCACACTGGTCTCCACCGCGTTCATGCGCCGAGGCCGTGCCGTCCACGAGCCGCAGGAGGTGAACCTGGCGAACCGCATCGTGGAGTACGCGCAGTGCCAGGGCGCGCTGCGCTCGTGCGGACGCAGCGACGACTTCGCCCCGCTGAACGAGGCCCTGGAGAACACCTATCGGGCGAAGCGGCGGGCGCAGTGGATCGAGACGGTGGGCATGCTGCTGAGCGGGATGGTGACCCAGGGGGTGATCGTCGCTCTGATCGGCGTCACGGGCACGCTGGCGGTCGCCGGCTCATTGCAGCCGATCCCAGCGCTGGCCTTCATCGGCCTGGCGCTGCGGTTCACCTCGACCCTGTCGGCCATCACCGAGAGCGCGATGAGCCTGGAGTCGCGACGTCCCCTGCTGGACGCGATCGACGAGGTGCTCACCGCCGAGCCGCTGCCCGAACCGGCGGAACCCGAACCGCTCTCCGCGCCGGGCACTGTCGAGTTCCGTAACGTCACCTTCGGATACGCACCCGGTGAGAAGGTGCTCAAGGAGGTGTCGCTGTCGGTGCCGGCCGGCTCGATGGTCGCCCTGGTCGGGCCGTCGGGCAGCGGCAAGACGACCATCGCCCGGCTGGTCAGCCGCTTCTACGACGCCGACCACGGCACGGTGCTGGTGGGCGGCCAGCCGGTGACCGGGCAGACCAGCGAGCAGTTGATGGGACAACTGTCGATGGTGTTCCAGGACGTCTACCTGTTCGACGACACGCTCGAGGCCAATGTCGCGGTGGGGTGCGAGGGAGCGAGTCGAGCGGAGATCCGTCAGGCGGCCGACCTGGCCGGGGTCACCGAGATCGCCGAACGGCTGCCGGACGGCTGGGAAGCACGGGTCGGCGAGGGCGGGCGCGCACTCTCCGGCGGCGAGCGCCAGCGGGTCGCCGTCGCCCGCGCGCTGCTCAAGAAGTCGCCGATCGTGCTGCTGGACGAGGCGACCTCCGCGCTCGACATCGAGAACGAGGCCAATATCGTCGCCGCGATCGAACAACTCCGCCGGCAGGCGACGATCCTGATCATCGCGCATCGGCTGGACACCATCTCCGCGGCGGATCAGATCGTCGCCCTCGACGAGGACGGCGGGGTCGAGGCGCAGGGGACCCACGACGAGCTGCTGGCAGCCGGCGGCACCTATGCTCGGTTCTGGGATCGGCTGCACCGCGCGCAGGGGTGGCAGCTCACCGCGTCCGGGAGGGAGGGCTGACGCAATGCCTGAATCGGCGGCGGCACCCCGGGGCGGAGGGGTGCCCGGTGGCCGGAAGGTCGGCCGGAAGCCGTCCTTCACCGCCGCCGATGTCGTGGCCGCGGCGATCGCCGAGGGCGTCGACCGGTTCACCCTCGCTGCCGTCGCCCACCGGCTCGGTGTGGTCACCCCGGCGATCTACCGGCTCTTTCCCTCCCGTGACGACCTCGTGGTCGCCTGCCTGGACACCGCAGGTGCGACGCTGGCCCGTCCCGTGCCGGGGACGCCCTGGCGCGACGCCCTCCGCCTGTGGGCCGACGAGTGCTGGCGTCTCTGCGAGGAGTACCCGGGCCTGAGCAGGCTGGTCTACTCCTACCCGGTGGCGCCCACGCGAATCGAGCCGGTGCTGCGCGCCTACGCCGAGCACCTGAGCGCGCACGGAAAGACCCGCGGACAGGCGATGTTCGCCCTGGACTTCATCGGTGACACCGTCTTCGCCTCCCACCTCGGTGTCGAGTCCATGCGAACCGTGCAGGACGACGGCCGGACCGGCTTGGCCACCCTTCGCGACGCGGTCGACAACTCCGACGTCCTGCTGCAGCCGGAGGATTCCTGGACCGGCCGGACCGTGCTGGACGCAAAGATCGAGTTCATCCTCACCGGGCTCGCACACCACTGGCCCGAATTCTGATCGGATCCCGCGCCCTCACCCCTACAGGACCGACACGCGGCCGTCGACATCGGTGGTAGCCCGCGGTCGGTGCGGCGGACTGACCGTCCGCAGTTCCGGGAGGGCGGGAGATACCGGTGTCACTGGCGGCAACGACGGAGTCGAGTTCGAGGGCGTGGGCTGCAATCCGGGGTCGGCCACGCATCCAGATCTGCATTCCGGCACTCCTTCCAGTCGTGAGTGAGAACGCGACCGCGCGCGAGTCAGTGCTACGCCCTGTAGTAGAGTGCATGGTGTCGGTCGCATCACGGGATGCAAGGGAAGCCGGTGGGAATCCGGCACTGACGCGCAGCGGTGAGGGCGACGATCGCGGCATAGGCCACTGGGGGTGACCCTGGGAAGGCGCCGATGATCGGTTGACCCCGAGTCCGAAGACCTGCCGACGCTTGAATGCCGGGCTGCAGCTACGCGAATCCACTGCCGTTGGTGTGTGGGCTGTCCTCGGCCGTACCCGAAAGGTGGGACAGCCATGTCCACAACCACTCCCTGGCGAGCCGTGCTCGTCCGAGGAATCCCCGTCGCCGTCCTCGCTGCAGCGCTGACCGCGTGCGGCACACCGGCCCAGCCGGCCCCCGAGGTCTCCTCGGCAGCGACGACCCCGTCCGCCGCCGCGCAGGCGACCTACCCGCCGTTCACGCTCACCACCGACAACGATGCCACGGTCAGCTTCGACCGCGTGCCGCAGCGGGTCGTCGCGGCCAACCCGAACGCCGGCGAGCAATTGATGGCGCTGGATCTGGGCGACACGATCATCGCGACCAGCTACAACAATGCGGCGGTCGCAGAGCAGTTCCGGGCCGAGTACGAGTCGAAGCCGAGCCTGACCACCACCGACCAGCCGTCCCTGGAGGTGGTGCTCGCCTTGGAGCCAGACTTCATCTACGGACGCTCCTCGGCCTTCGGCGAGAAGGGGATCGCCGACCACGACACGCTTACCAAGCACGGCATCATGTCCCTCTCCTCCATCGAGGGCTGGAAGCTCGGGGCCGATGTTGACGACGTGTACCAGGACTATCGCAACCTGGGACGGATCTTCCAGGTGGAGGATCGGGCCGAGAAGGTGATCTCCGCCATGGAGGAGCGGATCGCCGCGGTCGGAGAGGCCGTCGCCGGAACCGATCCGGTCAAGGTGTTCAACTTCGATGCCGAGATGGAGGGCGGTGCCTACACTCCGGGCAACAACTTCACCTCCAAGCTGATCCGCCATGCCGGTGGCATCAATGTCTTCGAGGGACTGGAGAAGACCTGGAACGTGGTGTCGTGGGAGAAGGTGGTCGAGGCAGATCCGGACGTCATCGTGATCAACGACTACGACGGGACGCCGCTGGAGGAGAAGATCGACCAGCTGAAGTCGAATCCGGCACTGGCTCACCTGAAGGCCATCCAGGAAGAGCGCTTCGTGGTGGTCACCCTGCCCGAGGTGTTCGCCGGCGCCCGCGTCGCCGACACTGTGGAGAAGTTCGCCAAGGGCTTCCACCCGGATCGCTTCTGAGATGCGGGTGGTGCCGCCCCACCCCCGGATCCATACCGGCCTGTGGGTGGTTCTGGGCACCGGCGCGCTGTTGTTCTCGATCGTCCTGGGAGTCTGCCTGGGCCCGGTCCAGATCCCGCTGGCGGAGGTCTGGCAGGTCATCACCGCGCAACTCCTGGGACGGGAGACGGGCCTGCCGGATGCCACGGTCAGCATCGTGTGGCACCTCAGGGTGCCACGGGTCCTGTTGGGGGCGATGGTGGGACTCAGCCTGGCCGTGTCGGGCGTGGCGATGCAGGCGTTCACCAAGAACGTCCTGGCCGACCCGTATGTGCTCGGGGTCTCCTCCGGCGCCTCGCTGGGGGCGGTGCTGGCCATGGCCAGCACCGCTGCCAGCGGGCTGGGCGCCGCGAAGGTGCCGCTGGCGGCATTCACCGGAGCCGTGGTCGCTATCCTGCTGGTCTACCTGCTGGCACGTACCACGGCCGAGGTGTCCCCGATCCGGCTGGTGCTGGTCGGGATCGCCGTCTCGGCGACCTTCACCGCCTTCACCAACTTCACCGTGTACAGCGCCCCGGACGACGCCAAGGTAAGGGAAGCCACGTTCTGGATGCTCGGTGGGGTGGCCGGGGTGGAGTGGCCGGCACTGGTCCCCCTGGCCGTCGTTCTCGGGCCCGCCCTAGTGACCCTCTTCGTCCTGGGCCCTCACCTCAACGCGATGATGATGGGGGACGCCGCGGCGACCACTCTCGGGGTCAACGTCAATCAGACCCGTCGGGTGCTGATCGTGGCCACCGCGCTGCTCACCGGGGTATCGGTGGCCGTCTCGGGAGCGATCGGGTTCGTCGGGCTCGTCGTGCCGCACATCGTCCGGTCGATGGTGGGTGCCGACCACCGGCGGGTACTGCCGCTGGCGGCGCTGGGCGGCGGCACCTTCCTGGTGTGGGTGGACGTAGCCGCGCGGCTGATCGACATTCCCAAGGAGATCCCGCTCGGCATCCTGACCTCCATGATCGGGGCGCCGGTCTTCCTGTGGATGATCCGTACCCGCCGCTACGCCTTCGGAGGCTGACATGGCCGGAATGCTCGAAGCCCGCCGAATCCACCTGACGCTGGACGGTCACGGCATCCTCAACGGAGTAGACCTGCGGGTGGATCCCGGCGAGTTCATCGGTGTGATCGGACCCAACGGCAGCGGCAAGTCCACGCTGCTGCGGTGCCTCACCAAGATCCTCCACCCGTCACGCGGCGAGGTCCTGCTCGGCGGAGCGCGGCTCGACCAACTTCCCCACCGGAGGGTTGCCCGCCGGATGGCCGTCGTCGCGCAAGAGAACCCCGCCTCGTTCGACTATTCCGTGCACGAGGTCGTGGCGATGGCACGATTCGCCCGCAAGCGCCTGCTGCAGAACCTGGACCAGCGGGATCTGGAGGTGATTGCTCAGGCGCTGGCCGAGGTGGGCATGACCGACCTTGCCCGGCAGAGCTTCCTGCGGCTTTCCGGAGGTGAGAAGCAACGGACCCTGATCGCTCGGGCTCTGGCACAACAGACCGACCTGATCGTGCTGGACGAGCCCACCAATCACCTCGACATCAGGAGCCAACTGGAAACCCTGGAACTACTGCGCCGCAGCGGGAAGACCGTTCTGTGCGCGCTGCACGACCTCGCCACTGCGATCCACTACTGCGACCGGATCTACGTGCTGAAGGCCGGCCGGGTGGTCGCCCAGGGGCCACCCCGGGAGGTGGTGGCCGAGACCCTCATCGCACAGGTCTATGGAGTGCGGGCCGAAGTGTTCGACCATGGCGGCCGGTTGTTCATCGACTTCCTCACCGCGCGATCCCGCGCGATCCCCGAGCCTGTCGAGGCGATCCCCGAGCTCGGCCTGCCCCGAGGGTGCCGAGGGGTCGAGGGATCGCTTCGAGGGTCCGCGCCCGATCCGGAAAGGACATAGCGATCGTGTCAGAGCCTGCTTGCCCGAGCAACCGCGAACCGGCCGAGCATCGACCGCCGGCGCGACTGGTACTGATCTGCCTGGCCGTGGACGCGCCCCGCTGGGACCAGGAGTTGCGCGCCCTGGCTGCTGCGGTCGGCGCACGGCTGGCCTACCTGCAGCTGGGCTCGCCGACGTTGACCGACGTCCTGGACTCCCTGGCAGAAGAGGACACCACGACTGCGGTCGAACTGATCAGCGTGCCGGTTGGGGGCACGCCGGCGCCGGCCGTGTCCTGGGTGCGACGGGTCGCCGGAGACTGGCTTCGGCGACACCCCGGCATCCTGCGGGTGGAGATCTCGGAGCGGATGGTCACCGGCGCCGAGGCCGGGCTGACCTCTCCCGGCTGGGAGGCGGTCCCGGGCCACGGCAGGCATGTGCTGGTCTGCCGCGGGCCGCGCTGCGCCGCACGCGGTGCGGCCGAGACGGCCGAGGCGATCCGGGAGCAGGTGCGTGCCCGTGGCCTACAGGAGCAGGTGCTCCTCGCGCAGACCGGATGCCTGTTCCCGTGCAATCACGCGCCGGTGGTCGTGGTGAATCCGGGCGCTCACTGGTGGGGACCCGTGACCGCCGACGACGCCACTGACCTGGTGGCTGCCTGGGCCGGTACCGCGCTGCCGCGGGCGAACCCGGTCGTGCGCAGGCCGGGGCCCGCCTCGCAAGCGGGACCGAGCTGAGCCCGGCAGAGAGCACGAGGCTTACCGGCCTGTTCTCGGCGCGGCCCGCGTCGACTCCGGGCTCGACGCTCAGCCACCGGTGCGCAGGGTCGCACCGACCGGCTGGGACCGGACGACGTCGCGCAGTCGCCGGCCTGCCAGCCGGGCAGCGTATTCGGCGCGGACGCCCTGCGGGCGGGCCTCCTGGAGGACGATCTTTTGGGCGCCGTAGGCGCGCACCCGTCCGACCAGGCGATCTAGGTGCCCAGCGGTGTGAACAGTCGGGTCGACAGTGATCCTCACCTCATGATCGACACCGCTGGCGACCAGCTGGTCGAGGCTGGCGAAAGCCTTCACCCCGCTCGCGCGCACACCCGTGATGCGGTGGTACTCCTCCGGCAGAGCCTTGATGTCAAGGCCGACCCAGTCGACCAGGGGCAGTAGCTCGGCCAGCCGGCTCGGATAGGCGCCACCGGTGTGCAGGCCGACACCGAAGCCCAGCTCCCGCACCTCCCGCATGGCGGTGGGGAGGCCCGACTGCCGGGTCGGCTCACCGCCGGAGAAGACCATTCCGTCCAGCAAACCCCGGCGACGGAGGAGCAGGTCGCGGGCCTGCTGCCAAGCCACCTGGCCCGGCGCGATCGGATCGAGCAGGGCGGGGTTGTGGCAGTAGGTGCAGCGCCACGGGCAGCCCTGCAGGAAGACCGTCGCCACCAGCTTTCCCGGCCAATCACAGGTCGACAGAGAGCTGAGGCCGGCGATGGTCAACTCGCTGGTCCGGACAGAAACCGGGCAGGAGAGGCCACCCGCGTGGACAGTGTCCTCGACCGGGCTGGCTTGCCCGGTTTCTGTCGAGCAAGGATCAGCGCGAACGATCACACCAGGACCCGGGATTCCTCGAAGGCCAGCCGCTCGGCGTATTCGCCCTTCTTGCCGATGTTGAAGGAGGTCACCGGGCGGTGGTAGCCCATCACCCTGGTCCACACCTCGCACATCTGCTCGATGCCCTGGGCCGCGCAGGTGGGACAGGCGGGCTGCTCGCCGGCCAGGTAGCCGTGCGAGGGGCAGATCGAGAAGGTGGGAGTCACCGTGATGTAGGGCAGCCGGAAGCTGCTCAGCGACCGGCGGACCAGCTCGCGGCAGGCGGCCGCGTCCGAGATCCGCTCGGACATGTACAGGTGCAGCACGGTGCCGCCGGTGTACTTGCGCTGCAGTTCGTCCTGGCGTTCCAGCGCCTCGAACGGGTCGTCGGTGAAGCCGACCGGCAGCTGCGAGGAGTTGGTGTAGTACGGGTTGGCGTCGGTGCCGGCCTGCAGGATGCTCGGGAACCGCTTGCGATCCTCCTTGGCGAACCGATAGGTGGTGCCTTCCGCGGGGGTGGCCTCCAGGTTGTACATGTGGCCGGTCGTCTCCTGGAACTCCACCATCCGGGCGCGGACGTGATCCAGCAGCCGTACCGCCAGCGCGTGGCCGCGCTCGTCGGTGATGTCGTAGGCGTCCGCTGTGAAGTTGCGGATCAGCTCGTTCATCCCGTTCACGCCGATGGTGGAGAAGTGGTTGCGCAGCGTGCCCAGGTAGCGCTTGGTGTACGGGAACAGTCCCTCGTCGATGTAGCGCTGGATCACCTTGCGCTTGATCTCCAGCGACTCCTTGGCCAGCACCAGCAGCCGGTCCAGCGCCAGGATCAGCCCGGCCTCGTCCCCGGCGTGCAGGTAGCCCAGCCGGGCCAGGTTCACCGTCACCACACCGAGTGAGCCGGTCTGCTCGGCCGAGCCGAACAGGCCGTTGCCGCGCTTGAGCAGCTCGCGCAGGTCGAGTTGCAGCCGGCAGCACATCGAACGGACCATGTTCGGCTTCAGCTCGGAGTTCAGGAAGTTCTGGAAATAGGGCAGGCCGTACTTGGCGGTCATCTCGAACAGCGCCTGGGCGTTCGGCGAGTCCCAGTCGAAGTCGGGGGTGATGTTGTAGGTGGGGATCGGGAAGGTGAACACCCGGCCGGAGGCGTCGCCGGCGGTCATCACCTCGATGTAGGCCCGGTTGATCATGTCCATCTCGGCCTGCAGGTCGCCGTAGTCGAAGTCCATCTCCTCGCCACCGATGATCGGGTTCTCGTCCCGCAGGTCCTCCGGGCAGACCCAGTCGAAGGTGAGGTTGGTGAACGGTGTCTGGGTTCCCCAACGGGAGGGGACGTTGAGGTTGTAGATCAGCTCCTGGATGGCCTGCTTCACCTCGTCGTAGCCGAGGCCGTCCTTGCGGATGAACGGTGCCAGGTAGGTGTCGAAGGAGCTGAACGCCTGGGCGCCGGCCCACTCGTTCTGCAGGCAGCCGAGGAAGTTGACCATCTGGCCGACCGCCGAGCCAAGGTGTTTGGCCGGGGTGGCGTCCACCTTGCCGGGGACGCCGTTGAGCCCTTCGCGCAGCAGGGTCTTCAGCGACCAGCCTGCGCAGTAGCCGCTCAGCATGTCGAGATCGTGGATGTGGACGTCGCCCTCGCGGTGGGCCTGGCCGACCTCGGGCGGGTAGACGTGGGAGAGCCAGTAGTTGGCGGTGACCTTGCCGGAGGTGTTCAGGATCAGCCCGCCGAGGGAGTAGCCCTGGTTTGCGTTGGCGTTGATCCGCCAGTCGGAGCGGTCGAGGTACTCGTTGATCGAGTTGGCCACGTCCACCATCGCGTTGCGAGTATCACGCAGCCGGGTGTGCTGCTCGCGGTAGACGATGTAGGCGCGGGCGGTGGCGGTGTAGCCGGAGTCGATCAGCAGATGCTCGACCGCGTCCTGGATCTCCTCCACGTGCGGCGGGGTGCCGCGCCGCGACAGCCGCACGCAGACCTGCCGGGCCAGCAGGTGGGCTTCGGCCCCGTCCAGCTCACCGGTGGCCGCGCCCGCCCGGGCGATCGCCGACCGGATGCGTTCGAGATCGAAGGCGGCGGCGCTGCCGTCGCGTTTGAGGACGGATTCTGGGGTGGCGATCTGCGACATTGCCCTGTGCACTCCTGCTTCGTTGACTGGGCCCTGCAGGAGAAGATGTCGCGGGAAGCCCGCTGGCCACCAGCCCTCCCACGAGGCTGCGATACCGGCGTCCCGGGAACCGCTGATCAATGCGCCGCTAGGCTGGTTGAGCGTGCCGCCCCGAGCCTGTCGAAGGGCCGAAAACCCGTTGACGAACGGGCTTCGCCGATGGTCTCGGCACGCTCCACCGTGGATGGTCAGTGTCTCCCTGGTGGGACGGCAGAGGCAGGTCTTCGGACTCGTGGGCAGGAACCGGACTAACCGGCTCGGATCTACTGACCGTCGCTTCCCAGGATCACTCCCAGTGCGTCTGACGGCGGTCGTTCCCACTCACCGCTGCGGGGCAGTTCCGGATTCACACCGGATTCCCTCTTGTGACGACCCACCCGGCTGGCGGGCCGAACCACTGCGTCAATCACTATATACGTAAAACTACCTCTATGTAACTACCCAGATGTAGTGGTGAGCCGGCGAACTACCGGAACGGCGTCAACGGAGGATTCCGTGCCGCATGCTGGACGATGGTGTGGCCCTGGGCCCGACGTGGTTCCATCGGTCTGCCGCAGTGATCGGGAATCCGGTGTGAATCCGGGGCTGTCCTCGCAACTGTGAGTGGGAAGTCGATCCCTACACGCCACTGAAGCCAAACTTCGGGAAGGCGGGAATCGGCGCACGACCCATGAGCCAGGAGACCGGCTGCGGCTTGGCAACCCACGACCTCCACGATGGATGGAGCGGAAAGGAAGATCATGTCCTGGCTCAGAACTCCCGCACGACCCCGGGCGGCACGATGACCATCGCAGCAAACCTCGGCTTCCCTCGGATGGGAAGCGACCGGCAACTCAAGTGGGCACTCGAGAAGCACTGGCGCGGCGACCTGGATGCCGCAGATCTCGCCGCCATCGCGGCGACATTGCGCCGCGACCACTGGCTGTTGCAACGTGACCACGGCATCGACCGCATACCGGTCGGCGACTTCTCGCTCTACGACCAGGTGCTCGACACCGCGGTCACCCTCGGCGCGGTACCGGAGCGCTTCGGAGGGCCGTTCGACCTCGCCGGCTGGTCACCCGACGCTCTCGCCCGCTACTTCACCATGGCCCGCGGCGCCCAAGGCGTACCGGCACTGGAACTAACCAAGTGGTTCGACACCAACTACCACTACCTGGTACCCGAACTCGCCTCCGCGCAGCAGTTCGACTACACCTCTCGCGCCACCGCGGCGATGCTGGCCGAGGCCCACGACCTGGGCATCCCGGCCCGCGCGGTCCTGCTGGGACCGATCACCTTCCTCCGGCTGGCCAAGCGCACCGACGGCGGCCCGGCCATCGACCTTCTGGACGCCGTACTGCCCGCCTACGCCGCGTGGCTGGCGGACCTCGTCGCATCTGGTGCACAGCACATCCAGATCGATGAGCCGGCATTGGTGCTGGATCTGAACGCTGCCGAGATCGACGGCTACCGTCGAAGCTTCCCGCGGCTGCGGGAGGCCGCCGGAACCGCCGAACTCACCCTGGCCACCTACTTCGGCGAGTTGGGCCCGAACCTGGAGTTGGCCCTCGGTCTGCCGGTCGATGTCGTGCATGTCGACCTGGTGCGTGCCCCGAAGCAACTGGCCAGCGTCTACGAGGCGCTGCCGGACGGACGAGCGCTCTCGCTCGGCGTGGTGGACGGCCGGAACATCTGGCGGGCCGATCTCACCGCGATCGTCGAGCGGCTTGCCCCCGTGGTGGACATCCTGGGCAGCGATCGGGTGCAGATCACGCCCTCCTGCTCACTGCTGCATGTCCCCTTCGACGCCCAGCGAGAAGTCGCTTCCGACACCGAACTGGCGTCCTGGCTGTCCTTCGCCGTGCAACGGCTCGATGAGGTGCGGCTGATCTCCCAGGCCCTCGACGGCGACCCGGCGGCCGCCGGGGGCCTGGCGGCCAGCGACGCCGCCCAGGCCTCCCGGCGGAGTTCCGCGCGTGTCCACTCACCTCAGGTACGGGCACGGCTGGGGCAGATCACCCCACGGTGGGCGCAGCGTCGTTCGCCCTATCCGGAGCGCGCCGCGCGCCAGCATGCGCGCCTGGGCCTGCCCCCGCTGCCCACCACCACCATCGGTTCCTTCCCGCAGACCGCGCAGATCCGGCGACTACGAGCGGCCTATCGCAGGGGTGAGTTGGATGCGGCGGGTTACCGGATCGGGCTGGAGACGGAGACCCTGGCCTGCATTCGCGCGCAGGAGCGGCTCGGACTGGACGTGCTGGTGCACGGCGAGTCCGAGCGTAACGACATGGTGGAGTTCTTCGGCGAGAAGCTGGACGGCTTCGCCACCACCGGCCACGGCTGGGTGCAGAGCTACGGCTCACGGTGCGTGAAGCCGCCGGTACTGTTCGGCGATGTCTCGCGTCCCGAGCCGATGACGCTGGACTGCTCGACCTACGCGGCCGGGCTCACCGACCGTCCGATGAAGGGAATGCTGACCGGCCCGGTCACGATCCTGCAGTGGTCCTTCATCCGCGACGACCAGCCCCGGGCAGTGACCGCGCGGCAGGTGGCGCTCGCCCTGCGGGACGAGGTAGCCGACCTGGAGGCAGCCGGGCTGCCGATCGTCCAGGTGGACGAGCCGGCGCTGCGGGAAGGCCTGCCGCTGCGCCGTTCGGCTTGGGCGGAGTACCTGGCCTGGGCGACCGAGGCTTTCCGGCTGGCGGTTGGCGGGGCGGCCGACGACACCCAGATCCACACCCACATGTGCTACGCCGAGTTCGGCGACATCATGGACGCGATCATCACCCTGGACGCCGATGTCATCTCGATGGAAGCATCCAGGTCGGGGATGGACCTGCTGTCCGAACTGAAGGCCGCCGGCTACCCCAATGAGGTCGGCCCAGGCGTCTGGGACATCCACTCACCCCGAGTTCCGGAAGCGGATGAGATCGACCGGCTGCTCGGCACCGCGATCGCGACGCTGGGCGCCGATCGGCTGTGGGTCAATCCTGACTGCGGCCTGAAGACCCGCAGTTGGCCCGAGGTGGAGACCGCACTGACCGAATTGGTGGCGGCCGCAGCCCGGGCCCGCACCCGCCTGACGGGACCGGCCGCCCCACAATGAGCGGTCGGATGCGCTTCTTGCCAGATCCTGCCCTGTGCGACAGATCCGTCGCGGGGAACGCCTGTCTGGCAAGAAGTGCATTACCGGTCGGCACGGACCTGGTCGCACCTCGGTCTTGGTGTCTCGCGGTCAACGACGGCCCGATTGCCCTAGGCTGATGTTGTGCCTGGTTGGATGCCGGGCACTCGAGGCACCGGGGATCGGATCCCGGCTCGAGCAGGGAAATGTGGTGGAAATCCACACTGTGCCGCAACTGTGATGCGTTCGAGAACGCTAAGTCAGACCGCCTGCTGCGTCGATGATCCTCGCGCAAGGAGCCAGATCATGTGCCGATCGGTAGCACTCGCTGATCCTTGCCCGTTCTCGAGCAGGAGCGAACGTGTCGGTACTCAGCGTCTTTCCCACCCTCAACTGCGTCTACATCGGACATCCTGACCGCCCCCTCAACATCCCCCGGCAACTGGCCTTCAGCGTCCGCAGCTATCTGGCGCAGGTGGTGGCACTCACCGAGCCGTCTGAGGTCTCCTGGTGCGTCGACGCCGTGGCCGAGCAGGCTCGGACGATCGACGCCCCCGTGAGCCGGCCACCGGTCATACTGGCCTGTTCGGGGAACCCCGGCGACGTCAACTGGCCCGAGTACTGGGCCGACCCGACCCGGATGCGCCGACGACTGCGCCGCGAACTCGCCGGCGTGATGCACGGACACACCCTGCATATGGTCGGCTTCGCGGTGGCCGGACACCTGGGCATCCTCGCGACCGACAGCCCCGAGCTTGTACGTTCGGTTGCCGCTGTCGCGACCGTCGGCGATCAGCCCTTGGCCCGGATCTCGGCCCGAGAACCTTGGCGGCCCATCGTCCACTGCCGGAAAGGCATCCGGGAGGACGACAGCTGCTTGGTTCGATTCCGCGACAGCGGCGAGACCTGGGCGTGGGGCTCCGGTCACGACGGCAGGGCGCTGCTCAGCCTCGACAACGGACTCGCCGCATCGGCAGCGGCATCCACCCACTGACCAGGAAACGGGACCCGATGTTCGCGCTACTGGAGCAGCACCCGTTGTTGCTCCTCGCCCTGTTGCTGTTGCTGGGTTCCCTGCTCGGACAGATCCGGATCGCCGGCGCCTACCTCGGTCCGGCCGCAGTCCTGTTCGCCGCGATCGGGATCACCGCCTGGGCGATGGCCGCAGGCGTCGAGCTGACCGTGCCCGAGATCCTGGGCAGCTTCGGGTTGATCCTGTTCACCTACACCATCGGCATCATCTCCGGACCCAACTTCTTCGGCTCACTGAGACGCGGGTGGCAGGTCATGCTGACCACCATCGCCGGATTGGGTGTGGCAGCGGCGGTGGCAGGCTTCGCCGGAGCTGCTCTCGGCCTGCCCAATCCGGTGATCGCCGGTACCTTTGCCGGTGCCCTGACCAACACCCCGGCGCTGGCCGCCGCCGGCCAGGCAGCCGGCGACACCGAGTTGCCTGCCGTCGGCTACTCGATCAGCTACCTGTGGGGTGTGATCGGCATGATGCTGGCCACCGCCTGGACACTGCACCGCAACGTGCGAGACGGCGCGGCCACGTCTCCGAAGCTCGAGCAACGCACGGTCCGGGTGGACCGTGGTGCGGACGTCGTGGTGGCCGACCTCCTCGCCCAACACCCCGACGTCTCCTTCACCCGCATTCAGCGCGGGGAGGAGCCGATGGTGGTCGGAGCGCCGACTGAGCAGCTGTCTCAGGGAGATCTGGTCAGCCTGGTGGGCCCAAAGGGCACCCTCGAGACCCTCACCGCCGAACTCGGCCATGTCTCGTCGGTCGACATCATCGGTGACCGGAGCCATCTGGATTCAAACCGGGTGACGCTCTCGGCTGCCACGCTGGTGGGCCGCCGGATAGGCGAACTGGAACTGATGGACCGGTTCGGCGCGCACGTCTCCCGGGTGCGCCGCGGCGACGTCGACATGATCCCTGGAACCGACTTCGTCGTCCAGTTGGGCGATCGGCTGCGGGTGGTGGCCCCACGCGAGCAGATCAAGGCCGTCCGTGGTTACCTTGGTGATTCCGAACGGGGTTTCTCGGACATCAACCCGCCTGGCCTGGCGATCGGCCTGATGATCGGGGTGGGCCTGGGAATGATCCAGATTCCGCTGCCCAGTGGCAGCTTCACCCTGGGCAGCGCCGCCGGAACCCTGATCGCGGGTCTGGTCTTCGGCCGGTTCGGCCGGATCGGTCCGCTGCCGGTCTCGATGCCGACCTCAGCGGCTCATTCGCTCTCCTCCCTCGGCATGTTGGTGTTCCTCGCCTACGCCGGCACCCGGGCCGGCGTGCTCTTCACCGACGCCATCACCTCCGCCATGGGCTGGCGAATCATGGCACTCGGCTTCCTCATCACCACGGTCGCGGCCGTCGTGCTGATCGTGACCGGCCGGATCATCCACAGGACCGACTGGGTACAACTCGGCGGACAGCTCGGCGGCGCCCAGACCCAACCCGCGATACTGGCATTCGCCAACACCCGCACCGGCTTCGACACCCGGGTCTCACTCGGCTACGCGCTGGTCTACCCGTCGGCCATGATCGGCAAGATCCTGCTCGCGCAGATCCTGGTCATCCTGGGATGACCGGGAAGTGGGTGACGCTCAGCCTTCGGTTGGGAGATGCCCGCTCTCGTGGGGATGACCGTGGATGGGCTGATTGAAGCCGGCCACCTGACCGATCACGGTGACCGCCGGGCTGGCCACGCCGGCTTGGGCCACAAGGTCGGTCAGGGCACCGAGGACGCCTCGGACGACGCGAGCATTCGGACGTCCGGCGTTCTCGATCACCGCTGCCGGGGTATCCGGCGGGAGACCGTGGGAGAGCAGGGTTCGGCAAACCTCGGGCAGGGTGTGGACGCCCATCAGGACCACCAGGGTGGTGCCGGTGGCGGCCAGCGCCGGCCAGTTCACCGTGGAGGCGGGCGAGGATGGGCCGACGTGGGCGGAGACCACGGCGAATCCCTGGCTGAGCCCGCGGTGGGTGACTGGGATTCCGGCGAGTTCAGGAGCGGCGATCGCCGAACTGACCCCCGGGATGACCCGGACGGGGACACCGGCCTCGGCGCAGGCCTGCACTTCCTCGCCACCGCGGCCGAAGACGAAGGAGTCCCCGCCCTTGAACCGCACCACCTTCCGGTCGGCACGGGCGTACTCGATGAGCAGCCGGTTGATCTCCTCCTGGGGGGTGAAGGCTCCCCTGGGCAGCTTGCCGACATCGATCAGCTCGGCGTCCGCCCGGGTCTCCGCCAGCAACTCCAGGGGCGCCAGGTGGTCGTAGAGCACCACATCGGCGGCGCGCAGCGCGCTCAGTCCGGCCAGCGTGATCAGCCCGGGATCGCCAGGGCCGCCACCGACCAGTGTCACGGTGCCCGGAGCCAGTTCGACGGATGCCCCGGACGGCAGTCCTCGTTCGTTCAGAGCCATGGTCATCGCTCCAGCCGGCTCACGAGTTCGGGCGCGGCATAGGTCAGGACGATGTCCGCGCCTGCGCGGACGATGGCGGTCACCGATTCGGTCAGCGCGGCGGTGGCGTCGATCCAGCCACGTTGGCCGGCGGCCTGGATCATCGCATACTCACCGGAGACCTGGTAGGCAGCCACGGGAACCGGCGAAGCGGCGGCCACGTCCGCGAGTACGTCCAGGTAGTAGCCGGCAGGCTTCACCATCACCATGTCGGCACCCTGCGCCACGTCGAGCATCGCCTCGCGCAGACCCTCGCCGCGGTTGGCCGGATCCTGCTGATAGGTACGACGATCGCCGACCAGGGCCGAAGCCACTGCCTCCCGGAACGGTCCGTAGAAGGCGGAGGCGTACTTGGCGCCGTAGGCGAGGATGCCGGTGTCGGTCAGTCCGGCGGCGTCAAGTCCCCGGCGGATAGCGGCGACCTGGCCGTCCATCATTCCCGAAGGGCTCACGAAGTGGGCGCCGGCGGAGGCCTGCGCGATCGCCTCGGCGACGTACAGCTCGACCGTGGCGTCGTTGTCCACCACGCCGTCGGAGAGCACTCCGCAGTGCCCGTGGTCGGTGAACTCGTCCAGGCAGGTGTCGGCCAGCACCACCAGATCGTCGCCGGCCACCTGCCGAACCCGGGCGATGCCCCGGTTCAGAATGCCGCGGGGGTCGATCGCCTGGCTGCCCGTGGCGTCCCGACGTCCCGCGTCCGGCACCCCGAACAACATCACCCCACCCAGGCCGAGTCCGGCGGCGGTTTCGGCGGCCGCGGCCAGGCTGTCCAGGGTGTGCCGGAACTGGCCCGGCATGGTTTCCAGCGGAAAGGGCTCTGTGAGCCCCTCGCCGACGAACAACGGCCAGATCAGCTGGGCAGGGCTGATCCGGGTCTGGCGGACGAGGCGCCGCAGCGCCGGTGTGCGGCGCAGCCGTCGCGGACGGTCGGTGAGCGACATCTTGGGAGCCTTCTTGCGGAGATGGAGTGGCTGAGGGGACCTGATCGATGCTAGCCCGGATCCACCGGTGTCCGCCTGCCGCGCGACCCCAACCGGGCGCGCTGGCTTCGCCGGCTCCTGCTCGCGGACGACCCGGTCCGCGCCCTGCGTGACCGTGCCGCCATCGCACCTGTCCGATGCGGCTCGCGACGGCTCCCCGCGATCAGGGACTAGTTGAGCAAACCGGCCAGCGTGGCTACCAGATCGGAGGCGGCGGCCGACGGCGCGGTCGCGACCCGGGGAAAGCCGGCCTGCGCTGCCGCGCGGGCACTGGCCTCGCCGATCGCGACCACCGGCCCGGTCACACCGAGCAGGGTGGCGGCGGCCGACGCCACGGAGGTTGCCGTCACCACCAGAGCGTCGTAGCGACCCGTCTGCCAGTCCTGCCGCAGCGCGGCGTCGATCGAGGATGGCGCGACCGGGAGCGTCTGGTAGATGCCGATCTCCTCGACCTTCCAGCCCTTGCCGATGAGCGCCGTGCGCAGGGCCGGTGCCGGATGCCACGCACCGGGCACCACCACGAGTCCAGGGCCGCCCGGCAGCGTGGCGGCCAAAGCGGCGCCGCCGGTTCCGTGGGTCGGCTGGAGCGGAACACGTCCGGTCTCGCCCAGCACCGCCGCTGCGGAGGTGGGCCCGACCGCGGCGAGGGCGAGCCCGGCCGGGCACAGCACGCCCAGCGGGTGGCCCAACTCGCGCAGCGCGACTGTCGCGAAGGCGGAGGTGATCACCAGCCAGTCGACCTCGCCGGCGAGGATCCGTTCTGGCAGTCCCTCCAGCGCCGGGTTGGCCAGCGGCCGGCGATCCAGCAGCTGCACCTCGTCCACCTCGGCGCCGGCGTCGACGAGCGCAGCACGCATGACGTCCGACGACCGTCCGGGCAGCAGGATGCGGCGTCGGGCCAACGGTCGGTCTGGCATGGTTCCATCCTGCCCCGCCCGCCCGCGGCGCGACGAGATTGTTAGGATCAGGTGTGTTCTTGTCGGCGATCGAGGTGCGCGCGTGATCCGGATCGCTACCCGGCGCAGTGAGCTGGCCCGCACCCAGTCCCAACTCGTCGCCGACGCCCTCACCGCGCTGACCGGCCAGCCATGCACGCTGGTCGCCATCGCGGTGGCCGGCGACGACGTCACCCGGTCGTTGACCGGAGGCCCGGGCATCTTCACCAGCGCGCTGCGGGAGGCGCTGGCGGAAGGACGGGTCGACATCGCCGTCCATTCGTTCAAGGATCTGCCCTCCGAACCCGATCCCGCGCTGGTGGTGGCGGCCGTGCCGCCCAGGGCGACGCCGTTCGACGTGTTGGTCGCCGCCCGTCCGCTGGCCGATCTGCCCGCCGGTGCGCGGGTTGGCACCTCCTCACCACGGCGCGCGGCTGCCCTGCTGCGCGCCCGGCCCGACCTGGCGATCGTCCCGGTCCGGGGCAACATCGACACCCGCCTGCGCAAGGTCGAAACCGGCGAGGTCGAGGCTCTGGTGCTGGCCGCCGCCGGCCTGGAGCGGCTCGGCCGGCTGGATGCGGCCGTCGAGGTTCTGGAGCCCGCCGTCATGCTGCCCGCGCCGGCGCAGGGGGCGCTGGCAGTGGAGTGCCGCCGCGACGACCCCCTGCACCCGGTGCTGGCGGGACTGGACGACCTGCCCAGCCGGCTCGCGGTCACGACCGAACGCGCCGTACTCCGAGGGATCACCGCCACCTGCGACACCGCCATCGGCGCCCTCGCGTCCTTCACCGACGGAAGGCTCACCCTTTCGGCTGAGCTGACCGGCCACGCCGGCGTCGACTACCGTCGCGTCGACGAGACGGCCACGGTCGGCAATCTCGGCCAAGCGGAGGCTCTCGGCCTGGCGGTCGCCGCGGGCCTACTGAGTCACTCGCGCTGAGCCGGGACCCGCGACGAGTTCAGGACCACTTGAGGACGTGGGTCAGGAGTGGTTCCCCGTCCCACCACCTGAGGACCGGGCCGGCAGGCCGGGATGCGGAACCCTCACCGCTGCGACCCCGTCATCCCCGCCGGGACGGGATCTCCCCGGCCCGCGCGTGGTCCCACCTACGCGGGAATCGCGGGACTGGCCGGCGCCGGATCACCCATCCCGTCAGTGACACCCATCGCCGCGGCGATCGCAGCGCGGGGCAATGCGGCTTCGATCTCGCTCAGCACCCGGTCATCGTGGGCGGCGGAGACGAACCAGGCTTCGAAGCCGGAGGGCGGCAGCAGCACGCCATCGGCCCGCAACTGGTGGAAGAAGGCGGCGAAAGCAGCGGTGTCCTGAGCCTGAGCGGCCGGGTAGTCCCGGATCGGCGCCGCGGCCGGCGCCTCGCCGAAGAACACGGAGAACAGCGAACCCGCCCGCTGGATGCGGTGCGGTACCCCGGCGACGAGGAGGGCCGCGCCCACCGCGTCCGCCAGCCGGGCGGCTGCTGTGTTCACCCGGGCGTACACGTCCTCGTCGGCCCGCTGCAGGGTGGCGAGACCGGCGGCGGTGGCCAGCGGGTTCCCCGAGAGCGTCCCGGCCTGATAGACCGGGCCGAGCGGGGCGAGTTGATCCATCACCGCGGCCGGTCCGGCCAGTGCCGCCAGAGGCATTCCGCCACCCACGACTTTGCCGAAGGCGAACAGATCGGGGGGCCATTCAGCCGCCTCAAGTCCCCACCAGCCGGCTGGACCGACGCGGAAGCCGGTCAGCACCTCGTCGAGGATCAGGAGAGCGCCGGCCCGGGAGCACAGCTCGCGCAGCCCCACGTTGAAGCCCGGCTCGGGCGGGACGACGCCCATATTGGCGGCGGCCGGCTCGGTGATCACCGCGGCGATCTCTCCCGGATGGGCCGCGAAGGCCGTCGCGACCGCGTCCAGATCGTTGTAGGGCAGCACGATGGTCTGGGCGGCCGTGGCGGCAGTCACACCGGCCGAACCGGGCAGACCCGCGGTGGCCACACCCGAACCGGCAGCAGCGAGCAAGCCGTCGCTGTGACCGTGGTAGCAGCCGGCGAACTTCACCACCAGATCGCGGCCGGTGGTCGCCCGGGCCAGCCGGAGCGCGGTCATGGTGGCTTCGGTGCCAGTGGAGACGAACCGTACCTTCTCGACCGGGCCGACACGCGCGCAGATCTCTTCGGCGAGGGAGATCTCGCCCGGCGTCGGCGCGCCGAAGGAGAGTCCTTGCCGAGCGGCTTCGACCACCGCGGCGATCACCTCGGGGTGGGCATGTCCCAACAGCGCAGGTCCCCAGGAGCCGACCAGGTCGATGTAGCGCCGCCCTGCGGTGTCGAAGACATACGCCCCCTCGGCCCGCTCCAGGAAGACCGGCGTGCCGCCCACCGCGCGGTAGGCCCTCACCGGGGACGACACCCCGCCGGGCATCACCGCGCGGGCTCGCTCGAACGCCGCCGCCGCGTCCATCGGCTCACTCCTTCTGCAGGGATTCCGGTCCTGCCCATTCTCCCATTCCGGCCATGCGGCGAGGGCCAGCTCTCCCGA
This sequence comes from Propionicimonas sp., assembly GCA_049841235.1. GTDB lineage: Bacteria > Actinomycetota > Actinomycetes > Propionibacteriales > Propionibacteriaceae > Propionicimonas. Next base: position 133,742 of record JASGEM010000107.1, read on the forward strand.
CCGAGAGCCAGCCCACTTGGCAGGCGCTCGAACACTAGGGCTGGCCCTCGCCGTGCGGGGTCACCGCAGCGAGATCGCCGGAGGCAAGTCGGGAAGAGCCAGGTGCGCGGGGGCGGTCGTTGTTAGGATCGAAAGGTGCTGTGGTTAGCGGTCGGAGTCAGTCACCATCGGGTGCGAGCGGAGACGATAGCCGCTCTCTCCGGACGGGCGGACGAGATTCTCGGCCGCCTGGTCGGACCTGAGACCGGGATCGCGGGGGTGTTACCGGTGGCAACCTGCAACCGGGTCGAGTTTCACATCGAGGCCACCGACGGTCCGCTCGCCATCCACACCGCCACCGCCGCCTTCGCCGCCGTCGAGCCCGACGTGTCCGACGTCCTGACCATCCGCTCGGGCGGCGACGCCGTCCGGCACCTGTTCGGCGTCGCCGCTGGGCTGGATTCGATGGTGGTCGGCGAGGATCAGATCTCCGGCCAGGTACGGCACGGGCTGCGAGTGGCCGAGCCGACCCTCACCCCCGCGCTGCGACGGCTGGGCGAGGCTGCGCTGGGCACCGCGAAGGCAGTGGCCGGACGCACCGGGCTGGGAGCTGTCGGCCGTTCGATCGCGACCGTCGGACTGGACCGGAGCGGGATCGCGGACTGGGATCGCGCCAGCGTGCTGGTGCTGGGCACGGGCAGCTACGCCCGCGTCGTGGTGGCGGATCTGCACCGCCGCGGTTGTGCCCGGATCATGGTCAGTTCGGCCAGCAGCCGGCGCGCGGAACGGTTCGCGGCCACCCACCCGGTCGCCATCGTGACCGACCTGGCCGCCGCCCTGGCCGACAGCGATCTCGTCGTCGCCTGCAGCGGCAACCGTCGGCTGATCGACGCCAGGACCCTGGCCGGGCTCCGTCCGGCGATCGTCGATCTCAGCGGCGGAACCGATGTCGACCCGGCGGTGCGTGACCTCGGCGTCGAACTGCTCACGATGGACCAGCTCGCCGAGCAGGTGCCCACCCTCGACGGTGCCGCCCTGGCGGAGGCCCACGCTCTGGTGGAGCAGTCGGTGGCCGACTTCCTCGCCGATCAGCGCGGACGCGAAGCGGCCGGCACCATCACCGCCCTACGCGGGCGGGTGGACGAATTGGTCCAAGCGGAACTCGCCTGGGCCGCTGGACGCCACTCCGCCGAGACCCAGCAGGCGATCGAACGCTCGCTGCGCCGGCTCGCCCAGGCGATGCTCCATCAACCCAGCACCCGCGCGGCCGCTTGGGCGCGGGCCGGCGAACTGGAGGACTACCGGCACGCCTTGGCCACGGTCTTCGGACCCGACCTGACCGCCGGGCAGCGGTCGTGACCGGGCTGCTGATCGCCGGCACCAGCTCGGACGCCGGCAAGTCCCTGCTCACCGCCGGGCTGTGCCGGCTGCTGCGCCGCCGCGGGGTGAAGGTAGCGCCGTTCAAGGCGCAGAACATGTCGAACAATTCGATGGTCTGCGCCGACGGCTCCGAGATCGGCCGGGCGCAGTACCTGCAGGCGATCGCCGCGGGAGTGGAGCCGACGTCGGCGATGAACCCCGTCCTGCTCAAGCCCGGCACCGATCGTCGTTCGTTCATCGTGCTGCGCGGCGAGCCGGCCGGCACCCTTGAGGCCGGGCAGTACGCCACCGGCCGCGAACACTTGGCCGAGGCCGCCTACGCCGGCTACGCCGAACTCGCCGGGCAATACGACCTGGTGCTCTGCGAGGGTGCCGGCTCCCCCGCCGAGATCAACCTGCGGGCCGGGGACTACGTGAACTTCGGGCTGGCCCGTCGGTTCGGGCTGCCTGTGGTGTTGTGCGGCGACATCGACCGCGGTGGCGTGCTCGCCTCGATCTACGGCCATTGGGCGATCGTCGACGAGGCCGACCGTGCGCTGCTGGCGGGCTACCTGATCAACAAATTCCGCGGCGACCAACTTGTCCTCGATCCGGGACTGGACGAACTGACCCGGCGCACCAGGCTGCCCTGCCTGGGGGTGGTGCCCTGGCTGCCCGAGGTGTGGCTGGACGGCGAGGACGCGCTCGCGTTCGCGAAGTGGCCCCGCATCCCCGGCCGCACCGGGACCCTGCGGGTCGCGGCGATCCAGTTCCCGCGGATCTCCAACGCCACCGATCTGGATGCCCTGGCGGCCGAGCCGGGGGTGGATGTGGTGGCCACCGCCCGTCCCGCCGAGGTGGCCGAGGCCGATCTGGTGGTGCTTCCCGGCAGCCGCTCGACGCTCGGCGACCTGGCCTGGCTGCGAGAACGAGGCCTGGCCGATGCGTTAACGATCCGGGCCGCGGCCGGCCAGCCCATCCTCGGGATCTGTGGCGGCTACCAGATGCTCGCCCGCAACATCGACGATCCGGTGGAGTCCACTATAGGTGTAGAGGAGGGTCTGGGGTTGCTGCCCGCTACGGTGCGTTTCGGGGCGGACAAGGTATTGGCCCGCCCCACCGGCAGCTGGCACGGCCACCCGGTGACCGGCTACGAGATCCATCACGGGGTGGTGACCGCCGACGCCGGCGAGCCCTTCCTCGACGGTGTCCGGCAGGGCAACACCTGGGGCACGATCTGGCACGGCGCTTTCGAGAATGATGCCTTCCGCCGCGCCTGGCTGACCGAACTGGCCGGCACCGTCGGCTCCTCCTGGACTCCCCATCCGGACGCACCGGGTTTCGCCGCTCGCCGGGAACTCATGCTCGACGCCCTGGCCGACGCCATGGCCGAACACGTGGACGTGGAACTTCTGTTGGGGCTTGCGGCTTGAGCGCTCCCGACACGACCCCTCGACAAGCTCGGCGGAGCTCAGGGCCCGTCGGGTTTCAGCGGAGGTTCGGCATCAACGACTGCAGCCGCCAGGTGCCGCGGGTGCGGCTGATCCGGGCGGTGGTGCCGGGGGCGATGTCAAGGTGCAGCAGGGAGCGTTCCCCGGCAGCCAGGGCGTGGATGCAGGCGGCACGAACGGTGAGGGCTGGCGCCACCACGATCGCGCCGCGCTCGGGCCACTCGACGGCATCGAGCAGGGCCGCCACCCTGGCCAGGTGGACGGCGAGGGACTCACCGCCGTGCGGGACGGCCGCCGGATCCGACAACCACGCTTGCAGCCCGACCGGGTCGCACTCGACCACCTGGTGCAGCGAAAGGCCCTGCCAGCTGCCAAATCCGGGCCCGCGCAGATCGTCCAGCACGGTCGCTTCGGCATCGGGGACGGCCGCGGTCTGACGGCAGGCCGGCTCGGGAGCGAAGTACAGGGCCGTTCCGGGCCGAACCGCCACCGGCGTCGCGTCAAGCAGGTCTCCGGCAGGGCCGAAGACCGCGTCGCGGGTGCCAGCGGTCGGCCCCGGGGTCACCAATGTCAGCTTCATCTCGCTCCTCTAGGCGAAAACCTGCGTGCTGTCCTCCAGCACCTGGCGGGCGATGACCAACCTGCCACCGGTGACGGTGAAGTCGATCGGAATCGGGTTGCAGCCACCCTTGAACCCAATCGTGGCGATGTTCATCGCGACATCGCACAGCTTGCAGATCACATGGCCGTCGCGTTCGAAGTAGCCGGACGGCCCGCAGATCTCACAGGCGTCCAGGCAGGCGACGAAGGCGCTGGGGCCCTTCCGGATCGTGATGAACCGAATCTCGGTGCCATCCGCAGCGCGGTAGGAGTGCCGGTGCAGGTGCCCGTCGTCGATGCTGGCCAGTTCCACCCAAACCTCCGCGGCGTCGCTGCCGACCGGTTCTGGAGGCGAGAGCTCGGGCTCGGCATCAGCGATCGAACGTCCCAGTGTCATCGCCACGGTCGCAGCTGCCAGGCTCGTTCCCGCAGCCACGAAGAACCGGCGCCGACTCAGTACCGCGGCCCGGCGCAGCCGTCCCTCGGCAGGTGTGGACGGTGGCGGAAGCGGGCGACGCTGCGCGAGCCAGGCGGCGCCCACAGGGAGCAGGCACGCGACAACCAGGGCGACGGTGAACACCCACTCGTGGGTCGCCGTCCAGGCCAGGGCCTGAAAGCTCCAGCGCGGTAGTCCGATCAACCGTCGGGCCAGGAGTATCCGGGCCAGCATGCTCACCTGGCTGAGCATGGTGACGCCGAGCACAGCCGTGAGGGTGATCCTGACCGCCTGGGCGTCGGCGCTTCGAGCCGCACCGGACATCGTCCAGGCAATCGCGACCGCCAGCCCGATGCCCGCAAGATAGCCGCCCAGGTTCAGCACCGCCTCGCTGGTGAGCACAGACGCCCCCGACACCGCCAGCCCCCGCGTGAGCAACAGGATCTCCGGCAACTGCAGCGCGGTGACCAGCCCGGCGAGGCCGGCCAGCACCGCCCCGC
>JASGEM010000108.1:0-75857 GCA_049841235.1 Propionicimonas sp.
CGGGACGACCCCCAGGCCTCGACGCGGGACGACCCCCGGGCCTCGACGCGGGACGACCCCCAGGCCTCGACGCGGGACGACCCCCGGGCCTCGACGCGGGACGACTTGCTGTCGATGACGATCAGCCGGATACCCGCTGGCGACTCGATGTAGATGGTGTCGATGCCCTCGGCCAGGGTGGCGTCGAGTGCGGCCTGATTGACGACGGTGCGCGTGCTCATGCCCGCACCCCCTCGATCCGATCAGCCAGCGCCTCAACCCCAGCCTCGAAGCCCGCCCGCAGCTCGTCCTCGCGCTGGTCGTCAGGGCTGGGTGCCTTCAGCCGTGCCGCATAGTCCAGTGCGACCTGATCCCAGCCCTCGGGCAGCGGAGGCAGCCAGTCAGGCAGGGCATCGAGGAAGTCGCCGCCGCTGCGATCGTGGCTGCTGACGAAGACACTCAGTGGCCGGTCGGGGTGAAGCGCGTCGCGCTCAATGCGGACATAGGTGGCGCTCTCCACCTCCCCGATGTCGCACGGGTCGAAGTCGTAGGCGAGGGCTGCTTCGACGGCCTCATGAGTGTCGTAGATGACGTGGTCGATGAGTCGGTGACTGGTCAGCCGGATATTGGTAGGCGTGCTCACGATGTGCTCCTAGATGTAGATGGGGTGCCGGGGTGGCGGTGGCCCGGTGGGCCGTGGGGGATCACTGCCGCCACCCCGGCGGATTGGTGGGGAGCCCAACCCCCCAGCAGGGCTCCCCGGTGAGTGCCGCCGGCCTGGCCTTCCCCTGCGCAGGCCGGCGGACGATTAGGCGGCGGGTCGGCCGCGTCGGTGCCAGTCGATGAGATCGGCGAAGAGGATCCGCCACTGGCGCTTGCTGGATTCGGGGCGGTTGTCGACAGCCCTCAGAGTGCCCGAGGTGCACGCGCCGTCGATGCGCCCGCGATCGCACTTGGCCCACTCGGCGGCTTGCTGCGGGGTGAGGATCTCGTAGTCGCTGTAGGCCATCACTCCACCCCCGGCATTGCCTTGCGGAGCGCCCAGATCCCGACGCCGGCCACGATGGCCGCGGCGATTCCGGCAGTGATGAGGACGGCCTGGACGATGGTGGTGGCCGTCATGACGCGCCACCTCCGCGAGCGCAGGGGCAGGAGTCGCCACCCCCGCGCCGTTGGACCTCTACGCTGACCGTGAGGACGGATTCCGGCCGTCCATCACCAATAGAGGAGTCGCAATGCTGAGTCGCAGGGAGATGGTCCTGGAGGGCATCGAGCAGATGAAGGTGGCAACCGCAAAAGCGGTTCCGCTGAAGTCCCACGCAGACCCCGACATCCGAGCGTTGGCAGAGGCCATCCACTTCCTGTCGTACGGCGCTCAGGAGATCGGGCTTGCGCTCACGGACCCCAGCCGAGTCAACGACCTGCCGTCCTGACGGCGACAGGATCGTCACCCCGAGCACTTCCTGCACCCGCGCCCAGTCAATGTCGGCGGGGAGGGGATTGTCGGATTCGATGGTGCGGCGGCTGGTCACGACGCCACCTCCAGCGCCTCGGCCCCGCCAAGCAGGACGTAGAGTTTCTGGACGCCCTTCGCGGTAACACGCACGGTCGGCGCCGGCAGGACATCCACGCCCCGCCTGCTGTCCCAGTAGGGCCGATTTGTCTTCAGCGTCAGGAGGCCGGAGTCGATCTTGTCCTGGTAGGGGTGCCACTCGTCGGCCCGGCGGTAGAGCCAACCGTGCTTGCCGAGCCAGCGGAAGAGGGTGTTCTGGCCGATCGCGATGGACGGGTCACGGCTGAGCATCTTCGCGGCGTCGCCCACCGCGTAGTCCCCAGTGGCTTCGACCAGCGACGCCCAAGCGGACGCGGCGGGGGTGAGTTCGCGGATTCGGACCTTGGCCAGTTCGTGCGCCTCGACGGTCGAGGCCAGTTCACGCAGCGCCTCGGCGTAGTTCTGCGGCAGTTGGTGGGCGAGTCCAAACCCGCCGGTCTTGCGGATGGCGGGGATCACGTCGTGAGTGAGCCAGCGCTTGAACGCCTTCGCCTCCGGACGACGGCTCCGCAGAATGAGTGAGTAGAGGCCGGGTTCGGAGACGATGGTCAGTGACTGTGGGCCACCAAGGGTGTCAACAGTATGGACACCCCTCTCATCGTCATCGAGCAGGGCCAGTGACGGGCGGGGGTTGCCGAGCCCGAGGATTGTGGCCACGTCGGAGGCGACGAACCAGGGATCGCCGTCCAGGACGACCGTTCGCAACTCCTGCGCTTCTGCGTAGGTGAATGGGATGATCTGTGCATCCATCGGTGTAACCTCTCTGGTGGATCGGTGCCCCCGCAGGCTTTGGCGAGTGAGCGGGGGCACTGTTGTGTCTTAGGCGGCTGCGGGTTCCGCAGCCCGTTCGTCTCTACCTGCCTGGGTCTCGCGGGGAACAAACAGGGGGGCGGGGTCGATGTTGAGCGCGTCGGCGATATTGAGCAGCTCCTCGACATAGAACGGGGTGAGGCCGCGAAGCTTCCGGCTGAGTGCGGCTGGTGAGATCCCGGCCTCCTCGGCGAGACGTGCGGCCTTTCGGCCATCACGGGCGAGGGCTGCGCGAACCTCGGCGGCCACCGCCTCTCGGATCTGGGTTGCTGTCATGGCAGACACGCTATCGCTATTTAGAAACGGACGCAAGGGAATGGACACGTTTGTTTCCAATCGGGTATATTGCAGATATGGGACAGAAGCCGTTGACGGGCGCGGGCACGCGCTACATCGCTGGCGAGCTACGGGCGCAGAAGTCCAGGCGCAAGTGGACGCTGGACGACATCGAGCGATTGACAGGGGTGGACCGGTCGACCGTTGACCGGGCACTCAAGGGAGAGATGACCCTCGCCGTAGAGACCCTGATCCAACTTTGTGCCGGGATGGAACTCAACCTGGCTGAATTGGTCACGGAGGCGGCAAGGCGTCGATAGTCCCCCTACCCTGACGGCCCCGGCTAACCCCGGGGCCGTTCTGCGTTTACTCTGGTGGAGCCGTGTCCATCGGGAAGCCCCCGCTCTCCCTCAGAGCCCTCACCGTTGAGGGCCGTGTCGCACATCCTGCCGGGCCGTAACTCACCACGCAGCGATATGCCCAAAATGCCTCAGAACTGAGGCGGCATTGACAGCCTGACTAGGCTAGACGCTGTGGATCTGAACCAGGCCTTCTCCCGAGTGCTTCGACGCGTAATGCGCCGCGAAGGCCTCAGTGCTCGCAGGCTCGCCCAGGAGACCCGGATGTCGCCAGCGACCGTAGATCGGATCGTGTCCGGCTCACAGGCTGTGAAGCTCCATCAAGTGGACCAGTTAGCGGAGGGGCTATCCGTCACGCCGGCCGAGTTGGTCGCCCAGGCATCCGAGGTGAAGGCCGCGGCGGCCTGAAGCCACATGGGTCTCAACGTTTGACTCTCGGTCTTGCCATCGAACGGTAAATGGGCCGCACCTATCCGGACGAGACTGAGTTGCCGCGACAGGCGGAGGGGCGAAGGCTGAGGGAGAGGCGGGGGTCTAGGCCAAGCCCCCGGAGGTCATTTCGCGCGGATCTGGGCAGAGCGCGTCGAGGTCAAGCTTCTCGGACCTGAGGATGCGAGCGTAGGTGATCACGTCGGTGGAGATCGCCTCCGCATCAACCATGGACACGTGCTCCGCGGCTGCGCCCACGTCGCACCAATCAGCGATGGAGGCCGCGAGTAGCGCCCAATAGGCGTGCTTCTCCTCTGCGGCTAGGCGGGCGTCATCCACTTGGCCCGGATCGTCACTTCCTTCTCGGAGTCTCCGTGCGTACTCAGCAGTGTTGCGGCCGACCTCGCTCTCCAGTTTCAGTTGTAGCTGCACCGACTTCTTCATCTGATCCTCGGCCAGCGTGGGAAGCGAAGCGGGTTTGACGATGAATAGTATCTGGAGGGCAAGGGGAGTGGCGCTCCAATCGGCCTCTACGCGAATCTCCTGCACCGCTCTGAGCGCAGCCCCGAGGTGCGAGCCTTCGTTCCTGGCGGCTTTGGAGATATTCCTCGCCATCGGCTTCAGTACTCGGTCTACCTCGTCCGGGAACGGGAATCGTCCCCACTTTCGGGAGATTTGGTCGGCGAGCCGACGAGCTGCACCGCTGGATTTGGATGCCGGCACGCGAGTGAACCGAACCAAGTGTTCCTTGGTGACGGTCATGATGCGATCGAGGTCACCAAAGTCATCCGGGCTTTCTCGATTGGGTAGTTCGACGTAGCGAGGCCGCTTGAGCAGCCTTGCCTCATTGGCCGCTGAGGGCTCAAGCCCCACAATGGGCGCTACCTGGACGAGTTCCCGGTTCTCCCTGATCGCGTCGCACGTCTGTGTAAGCAGAACGACATCGATTGGTGAACACGGGCCCACTCCCACCGCGGACGTCTCTGTCAGACCTTCGACGGTGAGGAATAGATCGCCCTGAACCCAACTCCCGCAGGCAGACTTCCATGGTTGGAGAACTTCACTCACCGGCCGCAGCCTGACTACTCGCCCAGAAGATCAATCGCGCTCAGGGTAGACCGCGTGATCAGGCTAGCATCCGGAGATGCCCGTTGCCCGAGTTGCTCCAGAACGCTCGGTTCGCCACGCCTGCTCGACATAAGGGCGCCGCGAACCGCGAGTGGATCATTCTGACCGCTCGTCTCGATTTCCGTCATTAGTTGGTGGAGTAGCGAGGCGTGACGGGAGTTCATCTTTCCGCCGGCTGCCCACAGATGGACCGTGCGTCGACTGACGCCGAAGGCGGTCGCCAGTTGCTCCCATGTGAGCCCCGACAGCTCCTTTGCTTTGGAGACCAACTCGCTCTCTGTGGGGGCGACCCGGATAGAGCCAAGCGCTTCGGGGTCTGCCTGGTACCAAACCGACCGGACCCCCGCCAGTATCTCGACCTCGGTCGGGAGCCCAGTGGGCGTGCCCAGAGTGAGCGCAAGGAAGCTGACTATTGATGCAGCCGTCGCGATCGCGGCGGCGTTCGGCGTGGGTCTCGACCTGGAGATCTGACCGTCCCAACGCACGGGAGTGGTGACGGAGGGTGGCGTCATCGCAGCATCCGGGAACGGGGGCCAGTGGGCGGGCTGGACGCCGGCCGTGGCATGAAGGGTCACGAGGCGCCTCCGAACTCCTTGATGAACCGATCCGTTGTTGCCCACCTGAAGAAGCGGTAGGCGCGTTCTGCGAGTTCGCCAATCTGAGTCCTCGCGTCGAAGCCACGCAGCGGTCGCGGGCCGCCGAATGCGTCCAGATCTAGCATCCACGAACGCTCGGTTGTCGGTTGGATGGAAGGGTCAACCACGAACCCGGTCGGGACACTGCCCCATCTTGCTGTAAGCCCCCCCTCCCCGGGCAGGGCAAACTCCGCCTGATTCATTGAGAAGGAGAGTTCAGCACCGGACGCGCGAGGCACAGCGTCGCCTGCCATCAGTGCGGGACGAATGAGTTCATCGAGAGGCGCAACTCGGTTTGACTCGGTCAACTGGTTGACATACCGAAACCCGGAGCGATCGACCCGGTGAGGGCGAGCGTATCCAGCAAAGATGGCCCAGGCAGACTCAAATCGAGTCAGGAACTCTTCGCGGCTGGTGTAGTCCTCGGTTAGCAGCGTGACTTGGGTGCGCGCGATGCTCAGATTCCATCGGTCATCCTCGGATGTGAACTTCCAAATGGGCTGTGACGTCGGCCGCTCCTGGACGCCGCCGGGGCCAACTAGGAGACTGAACTCGCTCTGCTCGTCGAAAGCCGGGTAATCATCTGCGAATCGTCCTGCAAGCTCGCTTGCGGCGGTCGGAGACACGAGGACGGTGGGCACGGGGAATCGGATCTGGGCCAACACGAGCGCAAGGGGGGCGCGACTCAGGGGAATCTCCTCCACGACCTCCGCCCCAAACGGGCCGTGTTCATCGAGCGTCATGTTTCACACTGTACTTCACATGATCTGGATTCGTGTCCCCTCATGAGATCGGGTCCCCCGGGCTAAAGCGGGCGAAGCCCGGGGGAGGCGCTAAACCCTAGGTCCAGATCAGGTCCCGGCCGGGGTGGGCGTCATGCGGCTACGCCGAGTGATCTTCATCTGCGCCCCGACGCCCGGCAGAAGCTCCCCGATCAGACCGTCGATCGCGGCCCGCTTCGGCCCGTCCTCGCCCCTGAGGTAGTGCTGCTGGGTGACCTTGACGTGCGCGTGCCCGAGGATCTCGGCGATGCGCCAGTCAGGCACACCCATGTCAGCCAGCAGGGACGCCGCCGACCCGCGAGCGCCCTGGAGCGGGATGTGAGGGACGCCCACGCGGACCAGCGCGTCGCGCCAAGCCTCCCAGTCGTCCTTCGGGTCACAGGGTCCGCCGGCTGGACCCGGGAAGATGTAGCTGTCCGTCGCGAGCTTGCGCCACGCCTCCCAGATCGGCACCATCCGGTCCGGGATTGGCACCCGGCGCTTCGACGCACGGCTCTTCACGTCGGTGCGGGTGAGCTTGCCGTCGATCCACTGCACCGACTCCAGGACGAGCAGGTAGTGCTGGTCAGCGTCGTCGGCGCGGTAGTCCTCCCAGCGCAGCGCCAGAGCCTCTCCCTGCCGGATGCCGAGCGTGAGGGCGGTCACCAGCCGGCATAGCTCGCGCTCGGTAGTGGCACCCCTCATAACGGTCTTGGCCTGGTCGAGGGTGAGGTGGTCGTAGGGATTGTCGTCGGCCTGCGGCGCCCGGACCACCGCGGCCGGGTTGTAGACGATCTTCCGCCGGGCCAGCGCATCGCCCAGGGCGGCGCGGAGGATGGTGTGAGCCTGGCGGATGGTGGTGTCGGAGAGCGGGCCGGTGCCGTGGTGGCCCTCCAGCCGGGACTTGTCGAGCGTCTGCATCCAGTCGTGCAGCTGCTCGATGTGGTCGGCGGAGAGATCCTGGAGTGGCACGGCTCCTAGGCAGGGCTTCAGGTAGAGGTCGATGTACCCCTGGTACCCGCGCAGCGTCCGCGGGCGCAGGCCGCTTTTGCCGCGCTTTGGGGCGACGCGCACGATCCAGTAGTCGAGCCACTGGCCGAGGGTCTGGCCGGTGGGGGAGACGCCCAGGGCGCTGGCCTCCCGGGCCTTGTCGACCTTCCCGTCCCGCTCGGTCTTGGTCCTGGCGGTGACGACCTCGCGCTTACGGCCCCCGCCGACCATCCCTTTGCTCTGGGAGTAGACCCACGGCGCCTTGCAGCTCTTGTCGTGAGGCGGCCGGCGACGGACGGTCTTGCCGTTCTTCGCGACCACCTCGACGGGGTCTGGGCAGCCGTACTTCGCCGCATGTGCTCGGTAGCTCGACCCCTCGCCGCGTCTACGCCGCTTCGTCGTCGTCATGGCCTCAGCATACCCCCCAGGTATTGCCTATAGTAGTGCCTATGCGGGTATAGGTCGACAGATGTCGATAGCCTCTGACTAGGGGTTTCATGGTTCGCGATCACCCCTCCAGCGTACCAGCTACGGACTTTTAATCCGCGGGTTCTGGGTTCGATTCCCAGTGGGCCCACCAGCGCCGTTGTGTGCCTTCGGTGGTGCTTCCCACTTGGCCTTCGCGGGACGTGATCGGTCAGGCCAAGGGGATCCTGATGAGCGACCGAGGATCACCTTGAGGAGGCCTTCGACATCCTGCGGCGCTCGTCACAACGGCTGAACGCGAAATTGCGGGAGATAGCGCGGCGCCTCACGGAGACGGGCGAGATCACAAGAAGCAGCAAGGAACCGGCCCCGGGGAGCGGATAACCCCTTCGGATGGCCGGACAGATGTCCTGGCGTGCTGACGCGCGCAGGTCGGTCGGGCTACTCGGATTCGACCGCGCTGACCTTGTGCGGGGCGCCCACCGGTTTGGATTCGGCTGAGCCGCGCTGTCGTAGGTAGATCGAGAACGCGACCATGGCGCCGACCGCGAGGAACTCCGACTGCCAGTTCTGCAGCGTCCGGTTCCAGAACTCGGCCGAGGAGGCATAGCCCAGCCAGGTCTGGGGCGGGACGCCGTGGAGCGCCCTCTGCTCGTTGGACACGAGGTGGCCGGCCAGCGACTGGGCGAGCCAACTCAGCAGGAAGATCGTGCCCATGGCGATCAGCAACGAGTTGGAGTAGACCCACCGCCGCAGGCCGTCGACCTTGGCCCACGCCGGAGAATCCGGCAGGGCATGGGCGCCGACGAGTTGCTCGTCGTCGGTGCCGAGCCCCTGGCTTCCCGGCTTCTTCGACTCGGGCGAGCCCCGCTGGACCAGCCAGACGGTGGCGAAGATGAACAGGAAGAACTGCAGGAACTCCGACTGCCAGTTCTCCGCCACGTCCACGACGAAGTCGGACGAAGTGACGTAGTCCAGGTACGACATCGGCGCCATCGCGTGCTGCGTCAGATCGTCATTGGTCTGCGCCAGCCCGGCCAGCGACTGGCCGACGAGGGCGAGCGCAAAGATGGCGAAGAAGGCGACACTCAGACCGCAGTCGCGGAGGGAGGAGCGCATGCTCAGCGGCCGGAAAGCGGCAGCGCGATCATCGCTGCGAGACCCACGGCGATCACGAGCACCCAGATCCAGAACGCCGCCCGCATCGAGTTGCGCGAGGGGATCTCCAGCATCCGTTCCTCCTTTGTCTGCTCACCCAGGCTCCGCAGCCCCGGTGACGTCGAGAGCATGCGGGGGACATACCCGCTCCACCGACGGCTGAACCGCGTCGACCTGGGTGGGCCTGTCCCTCCTCAATCTCGGCAGCCCTGCTCCCCAACTCACTGATCCGCGCCCGGACCAGTCGTCCCTGCCGTTTCTCGAGGACGGCGTGGCGGGCTGCGGAATCGTGGTGTGGCGGATCCCTCCTCGGGGTAAGGAGGCTGCGTGACCGATTCGCTTTCCGAACGAACCCAACCGGTGCCGGGCGCCACGGCCGACTCACCGACCGAGATCCCGCCACGCGGCTGGTGGCAGATCATGCGGCGCGGCTGGCGGGAGGCTTCGGCCGACCAACTGCCGCTGATGAGTGCCGGGGTGGCCTTCTTCGGCTTCCTGGCGCTGTTCCCTGCCCTCATCGCGCTCACCCTGGTGTACGGGCTGGTCGCCGACCCGGCGACGATCGCCGGCCAACTGGACGCGCTGGGCGGCTCACTGCCGCAGGAAGCCCGTGTCCTGCTCGAGGATCAGTTGCGCCAGCTCACCTCCGCGCCTGCGCAGGGATTGGGGTGGGGACTGGCGTTGAGCCTGGTGATCGCGCTGTGGAGCGCCTCCGGCGGGATCGGCAACCTGGTGACGGCGATCAACATCGCCTACGACGAGGAGCGCCGTCGCGGCTTCGTCGCCGAGAAGCTCCTCGCGCTAGGGCTGACGGTGGGCGCGGTGGTCTTCATGGTCGTGATGATGACCATGATCGCCGGCCTGCCGATCGTCCTGGAATGGGTGGGGCTGACCGGCGGTTGGCGCTGGCTCGCCGAGATCGTGCGGTGGCTCGTCCTGGCCGTGCTGATCATGGTTGCGCTCGCCGTGCTCTACCGGGTGGCCCCGGACCGCAATGCCCCCAAGTTCCGCTGGGTCTCGGTCGGCGCGATGGCGGCCACCGTGCTGTTCCTGCTCGGCTCGGCCGGCTTCTCCTTGTACGTCACCTGGTTCGGCAACTACGCCCGCACCTACGGCGCGCTGGCCGGCGTCGTCGTGATGCTGCTGTGGCTGTGGCTCACCAGCTATGCGGTGCTGCTGGGCGCCGAGATCAATGCCGAGGCCGAGGAGCAGACCATCAAGGATTCCACCCAGGGGCCGGACCGGCCACTGGGCCAGCGTGGCGCGGTCAAGGCCGACTCGATCCCGCAGCCCGCTCCCGAGGACGCGGGCGGCGATCGACGACGGTAGTCCAGCTCAGCCAGCCCGTACCGCCCAGGTGGCGGTCGCCGAAGCGGCTGACGTTGAGGCCTACGATCCGTGGCTCCCGCGTGGCATTGTCGAGGAGGTGGGCTAGTCCCGGCCGTGTGGCCGCGCGGACTGCTGGTCGAGCCTGGCGAGGCCGGTGGTGGCCGGACCCTCCAGCACCCTCCCTTCCGGATCGAAGCGGGAGCCGTGCAAGGGGCAGTCCCAGGAGCACTCGGCGTCGTTCCAGGTGAGAATTCCACCGAGATGGGTGCAGGCCGCGGAGACCGTGCGGGTGCTGTCGCCGACGGTGGAGCGGGCCGCGGGCCGCATCCCGAGCCGGCCGATGACGCCCTCGCCCTCTCCCGGAGCGCGTTCGGGAAGGTTCCGCAGGCCGCGCCAGTACCCCGTACCGATCTCGGCGACCACCTCCGCGCTGAACCGCAGGCCACGGACGAGGCCCGCGGCAGCGGGCCTCACCTCGTCCAGTGCCTCCGCCCACTCAGGCGGTTCTCCGGTGATCTCTCCGGCGAGCCTCAGCCCGGCGGCGACCCCATTCGTCATTCCCCACTTGTTGTAGCCAGTCGCCAGGAGAACCCGCTCCCGGCTACCCGGCAGCGTTCCGACCAGCGGGAGCCCCCCGGCGGGCTCATAGTCCTGTGCAGACCACGAGTGGGTCAGGACCGCGCCGGAGAAGTGCCGACTGGCCCAGCGGTGAAGGTCGTCGACCTGCCTCCGCGGGGATTCGGAGCGACCCACCGGATGTCCGTTTCCCTCGACCAGCAGGAGTTCGTCGTCGGGGACGGGGACGGTGCGCAGCGACCTGGTGGGCGAATCCACGGCGAGGTACATGCCTGACGGGATCGCTCCGGGCACCCGGAACGCGAGGGCGTAGGAGCGCTGGGGTCGGAGCCGGGCGAAGTGCGCGCCCCGGTCGAGCACCGGGGCTCCGGTGGCCAGGACGACACGGTCGGCGACGACCTCACCGGCAGAGGTGTCGGCTCGGCAGGGATCGCCGGCCGCCACGCTTCGCAGCCGCACCCCGGTGTGCAGCGCCCCGCCGAGCAGCAGGAACTCGCCGAGCAACGCCGCCAACCCGGCCACGGGGTCGAACTGGGCCTGCCCGGGCAACTGGATCCCGCCTTCGACGGCGAAGGGCAGCCCGGGGTCGTCGCACCATGCCGCCGGCAGACCCGCTGCGGTGGCGGCCGCCAGCTCGTCCTCCAGGACGCGCAGCCCGCCCGGGCCGGCGGAGTAGCTGATCGCCGTCCTGACCTGGTACGGCACGTCGCGAGCAGCCAGGAAGTCGAGCAGCCAGGCCTGCCCGGCGAGATTCGCGGCCAGATAGGCAGCGACGGCATCCCCGCCGTGCTGACGGCGGATTCCCGACAGCGTCCTGCCCTGCAGCAGGCTGACCTTCGCTGTCGTGTTGCCGGTGGCGACCGCGCCCACCGTCCGCGCCTCCAGGATTCCCACCCGGTAGCCGGCACGACACAGCAGAACGGCGGTCGTCAGCCCGGTCAAGCCGGCGCCCGCCACCAGCACGTCGTAGCGCAGGCCGGCGGTCAGCGGGATGCCGCGCGGAAGCTCGTCGCGGCCGTCCAGCCACAGAGAGGTCATGGGCTGCTCCTCGAACTCGGTGCAGGTTCTCAATACCCACCCGGCGCTCCACCGACGCGCACCGGTCACCTGCCTTTCCGGATCCCCGCTCGGCGGATAGTCGCGCCATTCACCGGCCGGGTCGTTGTTTCGTCGGATGGAGCGTTACTTCTGCCGCACGACGGGGTACCCCGTGGTCTCCAGCAATCCGAGTTCCATCCTGAACAGGAGCGAGCATGACCAATCTCAGCCATCACGATCCGGAGAACGAACGGCCGATGGGTCCTTCGTCGGCCGATACCCCACAACCCCAGCCCGGACGCGACCTGGATGCCGGCTTGGCCGACCCCCGGCCGGGCGAAGAGTCGCCATCGGACGGGCCCTATGGCGGCCGTCCCCCAGAGACGAAACCCGGTGACGCTCTCCCGGACCTCGAACCGGCCAGCGGCACCGGCACCGGTTCCTCCTCGGTCAAGGACGCCGCGCTGGCCGGCGCGGACGACGTGAAGGAAGCCGCGCTGGCCGGGGCCGGCGAGGTCAGGGACATTGCCATGGAGCGGGGCGGCGACGTCGCCCACGCCGCCAGGGAGGAACTGAGCCAGCTGACCGAGGAGGCTCGCAGCCAAGCGCTGTCGCTGTGGTCGCAGGCTTCGGAGCAGCTCCGCGAGCAGGCCGTCAACGGCAAGCAACAGGCCGCGGACCTGCTTCACTCGCTCGCGGACGAGCTGGGGCAGATGGCCTCCCGCTCGGAGCAGGACGGCCCGCTGACCGCGCTCGCCAAGGAGGCGGCAGCCCGGGCCGGCGAGCTGTCGCACTGGCTGCAGAACGCTGAGCCGAGCGACGTGGTGGCCGAGATCCGCCGGTTCGCCCGCCGCCGTCCGGTCGTCTTCCTGGCCGGCGCTGCCCTGGCAGGCGTGGTCGTCGGCCGACTGAGCCGCGGGATGATGGCGGCTGCCGACGAGCACCGTCCGAAGGGCGTGGCGCCCTCCGGTGGCCGCGTGTCGGCGTCCGCTGCGGGCGGAGGGCAGGCGCTGTCCGGCGGCCCGGTTCGTGCGACGCAGGACTTCGACGACGACACCGATCAGCCGCAGGCACATCCGCTGGCTGACCCGACGTTGGGGTCGGTGCCGCGCCGGGTCGGTGACGGTGCCGCGGGAGGCGCGCGATGAGCAGCCCGATGGAACCAGGGGTGCCCAGGCACGCGGTGGTACCGGAGCCGGCTGCGGAGCGATCCATCGGCGAGTTGATGGGTGACGTCAGCCGTGACCTGTCCACCCTGCTTCGGCAGGAACTCGAACTGGCCAAGGCAGAACTGCGCGAGTCGGCCACCCAGGCCGGACGTGGTGCCGGCCTGTTGTCCTCAGCCGGGGTCGCCGCCGTTCTTGCTCTGTTGTTCGGTTCGATCGCGCTGTGGTGGGGTCTGGGCCTACTGATCGGCAACGTGTGGTCGGCGGTCGTGGTGGCGGTGCTGTGGGCGATCGTGGCGGTGGTGCTCGCCATGACCGGGCGCCGCGAATTGGCCCGCGTGAAAGGGCTGCCCAAGACGGCGGAGACCGTGGGAAAGATTCCGAATGCACTCAAAGGCAATGAAGAGGAGAACCGATGAACACCGATCCGTCCCGGCTTCGGGACGAAATTGAGCAGACCCGAAGCCGGCTGTCCGACAACGTGGACGCCCTGGCCGACCAGGCCAATCCGGCCCGCATGGCGAAGCGCCAGGTGTCGAAGGCCAAGGCAGCCACCGGCCGATTCCTGGATCGCATCCTGGGCACCGCCGAGGACGTCCGCGACGCCGCCGTCGACACCGCGCAACAGGCGGTGGAGGGGGTGCAGGAAGCGGCCGAAGGCGTCGCCACCCGCGCACGAGATGTCGTGGAGACGGTTGCCGACGCCCCTGCCGCCGCCCGTCAGCAGGCCCAGGGCAACCCTCTCGCTGCCGGTGTCGTCGCGTTCGGCGTCGGTCTGTTGCTGGCCGCGGCTTTCCCGCCGTCACGCAAGGAGCGGGAGTTGGCGCAGACTGTGAAGGAGCAGGCCAAGCCCTTGACCGACCAGATCGTGGCCGCCGGCCAGGAGGTCGTGGGGAAACTCGCCGAGCCTGCCCAGGAGGCGTTCGACTCGCTCAAGGAGAGCGCCGCCGACGCGGTTCAGCATGTTCAGGAGGAAGGCAGCGCCGCCGTCAGCGACGTCCAGGACGTCATGCGGGAATCAGCCGGCGACGTCGCCGAGACGACGCAACAGTCGGTGCGGGAGGTTCAGCGCGAGGCCGACACGGGCTCGGACACCCACCGATACTGAGATTCTGGCTCCGTAGCCCGCCCTCGCGGGCTGCGGAGCCGGCCTCAGGCCCGGTTGGCTCGGCTTCAGCCGGGGCACCGGGCCACCATGAATCTTGAGGGACGCGCCGCATTGGTGACCGGCGCCGGATCGGGTATCGGCCGGGCCAGGGCGATCCGGCTGGCCCGGGCCTTAGCCACATCACCGGCGCCGAGATCTGGATCGGCGGCGGTCAGTCCCTGCTGATCGGCTGAAGATGGTGGGTAGCTCGCTTTGCAGTGGCGGGACGGGCGGCGAGACCGCAAGCAGATCAGGCCCCGGCGGTTCGGATGGTCGGTTCGTGGCGGACGGGGAAGGCCACCGACGAGGCGATGAAGCACAGCCGTGCCGCCTCGTCGTGGATCCGCCGTGCGAGTTCCGCGTCCCCGGCGCTGATCGTCACCACCGGACGCAGGACGGCCTCGGTGAAGGCCCCACCGTCACCGACCTGGCGCATCGTCGCCACGGCGTCGTCGGTGTAGCCGGTCACCACGATGCCGTGCCGGGTCGCCACGTGAAGGTAGCTGAGCATGTGGCACTGACTGAGCGCGGCGAGCAGCAGCTCTTCGGGATTCCAGCGCTCCGGATCGCCGTGGAACGGGCGATCGCTCGATCCGGCGATGGGATGCAGCTTCCCGGTCGCGGTGATCTCGTTGGCGCGTGAGTAGTCGCGATAGCCGCTGGTGCCGTTCCCCAGATCGCCCCGCCAGACCGTGTGAACCTCGTAGTGGTGATCACGCTCCATGGGAACCATCCTGCCGCACGCCGCGTCTGTGTCCCGTGCTTTCGCCGACGCCGCGGAACTGACTGGGTTCAACGCCGTTCCCCCGTAGTCTGCGGGTTGTGAGCTCTGCCGTTCAGGACTGGTGATCCGATGCCTCCGCGTTCTCCGCTGCCGCAGCGGCAGGGGCTGGACGCGGCATGGTTGCGCACCCCGGACAACCGGCCAGGCGCCCGTCCGCGGTGGACGACGATGCGGGAGTTCCTCGTGGCGCGTTTGCCGGCGGTGGCGCCGGTGGAGGAGATGCTGCGGGCCGGTGAGTTCGTCGATCAGGCGGGCCGCCCCTGGACGGGGGAGGAGCCGTACCGTCCCAGCACGTTGGTGTGGTTCCACCGGCCGTTGGCGCCCGAGCCGGTAGTGCCCTTCGCGGTCGAGGCGCTGTACCGCGACAGCCGCCTGATGGTGGTCGACAAGCCGCATTTCCTGGCCACCACGCCGCGAGGATCCCACATCGCCGAGTCGGTGCTGGTGAGATTGCGGGACTCCTCGGGCCTGCCCGACCTGGCCGCGGCGCATCGGCTGGACCGTCTCACTGCTGGCGTGCTGGTGCTCACCACGCACCGCGAACACCGGGCTGCCTATGCCGGGATCTTCCAGACTCGGGAGGTGCGCAAGACCTATCAGGCGCTGGCGCCGTTCGATCCGGCGCTGGAGTTCCCGCGCCGGGTGACCAACCGGATCGAGAAGCGGCGAGGCAGCCTGCAGGCGCAGGTGGTGGACGGGGAACCGAACGCCGAGACCCTGATCGAACTCGTCGAAGCCCGCGGCGAGTACGCGCGCTACCGGCTGACCCCGGCCACAGGGAGGACCCACCAGTTGCGGGTGCACATGGCCGCTCTAGGGCTGCCGATCCTGGGCGACCCGCTGTACCCAACGGTGCTGGACGTCGCCCCCGGCGACTTCTCCACGCCGCTCCAGCTCATCGCCGGCCGGCTGCGCTTCACCGACCCGATCGACGGAACTCCGCGTGACTACACCAGCCGGTTCGCCCTGCAGTGGCCGGAAGTGGTGCGGTGACAAGATGACCTCCGTGACCCGTCCGCTACGCATCCTGTTCCATTCGCCTCAGATCCCGAACAACACCGGCGCCACGATGCGGCTGGCGGCCGTGACCGGCGCCGAACTGCACCTGGCGCGGCCCCTCGGCTTCGACATGGACGATGCCAAGTTGCGCCGGGCGGGTGTCGACTATCGCGACCAGGCCGCCACCTTCGTCCACGAGTCGTTGCCGGACGCGTACCGCGCGCTGTTGCCCGCCCGGGTGTTCGCCTTCACCGCCCGCGCCGAAGCTCTCCACACCGAGGTCGACTACCAGCCCGGCGACGTCCTGCTGTTCGGCCCGGAGCCCACCGGACTCGCTCCCGACATCCTGGCCGACCCTCGCATCACCGCGCTGGTACGGATACCGATGCGGCCCGGGATGCGTTCCCTCAACCTCGCCAACGCCGCAGCCATCGCCGTTTATGAAGCCTGGCGCCAACTCGGCCATCCCGGCGCTGGCAGCTGAGGCTCCAGACGCCGCCGGCTCCACATCTCCGCAGGCGAGCGCTGGCCGCATCGAGTTCAGGCCCGCGGCTCTCCGCTGGCTTCAACGAGGCTGGAGACCATCCACGTCCGGAAGCCCCTGGAAACTGGTGAAGGTCCCTTGCTCGGCGATCTCCTGCGCAGCGGTGAGGAAACCGCCCCAGGCGGTGCGAGCCAGCGTGCCGCCGACGCTGATCCGCCGGACGCCGAGTTCCGCGGCCCGGGCGACCGTGACGAAGGGGGCGTTGATCAGGAGATTCACCGGTTTGGGCGCCACGGCTGCGACCACGGCGGCGATCTGCTCGACGGTCGAGATCCGCGGGGCGTAGAGACAATCGGCCCCGGCTTCGGCGTAGGCCCGCAGCCTCCTGACCGTCTCAGCAAGGTCCGGTCGGCCGACGACGAATCCCTCCGACCGTGCCGTGAGCACCACGCCGCTGCCGCTCTCGTCGATGGCGGCCCGGGCAGCCGCGACCCGTTCCACCGAGAGCGCGAAGTCGAGCAACGGCTCATGTGGGTCACGGCTGGAGTCTTCGATCGACAGGCCGGCGATCCCGGTCCGGGCAGCACGTAGCACGTTGCTGCCCACTCCCTGCGGAGCGATCGCGAAACCCCCCTCGAAGTCCGCGTTCACCGGCACCGTCACCGCCTCTGCGATGGCGGCCAAGTGCTCCAGCATCTCCTCGAGATTCACCCCATTGTCCGGTCTCCCCTTCGTCCACGCGAAGCCGGCGCTGGTGGTGGCCAAGGCGGGGAATCCGAGTGACTCCAGGGCTCGGGCGCTGCCGACGTCCCAGGGGTTGGGCATGACGAAGCATCCGGTCTGGTGAAGGCGGCGGAACTCGGCCCGTCGTGCCTCGTACCTGTCCGCAGCATTCATCGTCGTCACCTCCTTCCGACCCATCTTCCGGCACGGAAGCAGGTCGCGCCAGAGAGCGAGTTCGACGTCATCGCCTGTTGTCAGGCGCGTTTCGGTATCGGAACGGTACGGACGTCGCCAGCATCAACAGCACCGTCAGGCTGCCGACCAGCACGGCCACCCACACTCCGCGCGGTTCGGTGAGAGCGAGGCCCGGGCCGCCGACCATCGGCGAGGCCAGCACGAGTGCGACCAGGAACCCGAGGGCGAGTGCGCCGCACAACAGTCGTGCCCACAGTGGGCCGGTGCGGGAGAGGGCGAAACCGCCGATGATCGCGATCAGAGCGAATCCAGTTGCCGCTCCGCCGAAACCCTGGCTGAGCAGTGCCTGGACCGCGCCGGGTTCGAGCAGCGGGAACACCGCGAACGAGATCGGAGCGAGGGCGAACCAGCCGATCCGGCGGTTCCGTCCGGCCTTCCCGCGCGCCCAGGCGACGCCGAGCAGTGTGCCGGTGACCGCCCCGGGCAGGAGTACCCCGACGAAGGTGCCGAACCAGTCTACCTGGGAGACGGGCACGAGCTGAGTCATGTAGCCACGCAATGCTGCCGCCCACGCCAGCCCGAGCAGGCCGCCGAGTGCAGCGGCCGTCCAACTCGAGACGCCCGACGTGCGGGTGGAGTCTGCAGTGTCCATGTCAGGGCCTCCGGAAGCTGGGCCGGGTCGCGAACTGGGCGGCCGCCATCAGCGCGGCCACCGCCGCATAGACCAACCCCAGCGTGCTCCGGAACACAACGAGCGTCGCAGCCATCGCCGCGATCTGAATCCACAGCGCCCGCCACGCCCAGCGCTCGAAGCGTCGGTAGGGCACGATCAGCACGATCAGGCTCAACGCCTGCAGGGCGGCAAGCGCGAGGAACATCATCTGCTCGTCGTCCGATGAGGCGAAGGCCCAGGCGCCGACGAGATGGTTCAGGGCGAAGAGCGTTGTCGAGACGGTGATCGTCCACCAGCCGATCCGGAAGGACAAGCCTCCTTCCGAGGCTGGCCGACGACCGCGGGTCGCGTCCACCCGGGAAGGCTAACCCGGCAACTCAGGATCAGTACATGGTGAGTGGGAAGAGTGAGTAGACGGAGCCCGTTCCGGCAGTCGCGAGTCATCGGCCCGCTACAGGCCCTCCAGCTTCGTCACGATGCGCTGGACGGTGAGCCAGGTGCGGGTGGTGATGTCCTTGCCGTAGGTCTTCTCCAGCCAGACCATGAAGTCCGGGGTGCGTCCGGGGTCGCTGTTGTCGGTCACCGCGAGGATCGCGCGGGCGTCCGCGTCGTAGCCGACCAGTTGCATGAGGGCGTCCGGGTTCTGGATGGGGAATGTGGGTGCGCTGCCGGTCTTGAGGAAGGTGGCGGTCAGGTAGGTGCCGCGTTGGTGGGTCAGGCCGGTGAAGGGGTCGGCGTCCAGCAGCGCGCGCAGTTCCCGCTGGGTGCGGATGATCGTCCCGCCCGGGATGCCGAGGTTCTCGTTGAGCGCTGTCTGGATGCGCTGTTCGAGCTCGGGTGCCGGCGTCTCCTCGCCGGCGAAGACGATGTTGCCGCTGGCCAGCACCGATGCCACCTTCGTGAATCCGAGCTTCTCGAACACGCCGCGCAGCTTGTCGTTGGACATGTTCTTCCCGCTCGGGGCGATGCCCCGCAGGAGTGCGGCATAGTGGGTCGTTCCCATGGGTCTACGGCTGGGGGTCGATCTCTCGCAGCGCGGCGGCGATCGGCCCGGCCTTGTACGGGCGGACGAGCCGACTGACCTCCACGCCGTCCTTAAGGAAGATCAGGGACGGCCATAGCTTCACACCGAACGAGCGTCCCAGCGGACGGCCCTTGCCGTCCTCCACCTTGACCACCCGGAGATCCGGGTGCCCCGCGAGCGCGGTCTCCAGCGGACGATGCGCGGCCCGGCAGTAGCCGCACCAGTTCGTGCCGAACACCAGCAAGGTGGCGCCGGGCAGGGCGTCCACCTCGGCGCGGTCGGGCTGTTCCTCGCGATACCCCAGTGAGTCCATGACCTTGAGCGTAGTCGCGGCCCGCTTTCCAGCCGCCTGGCTGTCCGCCGGGCGGTCCGCCGTCTACTCGGCCGCCAGCCAGGCGGAGATCGTGATCTCCGTGCCGTCCACGACGTCGATGGGATGGGCGACGACCTGGCGCTTCGCGCCGGCCCAGGGAGCCACCCAGACATCGGTCGCAGTGCGGTCTTCCGCGCCGCCGCCGGCCCGCCAGCGGAGTTCGGCGCGAGCACTGTGGCCTGGCTCCAGGACGACCAACGCCTCGGTCGCGCCGCCTTCGGTCATGACCTGGCCCGGTACCAGCGAGGGGCGGACGACGTTGCCGTCCGCAGCGGCGAGCGCCAGGTCGGGCCGTCCCCGGAGGCTGCAGGCGTTCGTCGAGGTGTTCACCGCGGTGACCTGTGCGAACCGGACCCCGAGCGCGCCGTCGGTGATGCCGAAGTCGAGGGCGAGCGATTCGGCGGGGCAGCGTCCGTCGAAGGCGGGGTCGGCGTCCGGGTTCACCGGCGCGGGCGGATCGCTGGGTGGTTGCGGTTCCGGTTGGCGCACCTCGGTCGCGGTGGAGAGCGCCGTGTCATGGGCGGTCCTGGCCAGCCAGACTCCGGACGCCACCGCACCGGAGAGGAGGACCGCGGTGACCCCCAGGATGACCCAGCGGGACCGCGCCGGCCGCGGCGGCGAGATCAGCGTGGTGAGGAGCGCGGGCGCCCAGCCCCACAGCAGTGCCCAGTGGAGCGCTTCGCGGAGCAACGGAACGGTCTGGTTGCGCAGGTGGTGGCCGCCGCGACCACCGAAGCGCTCGATCTCCAGCAGGATCTGGCCGACCTCGACTGCGCCGACGGTGACCACCACGGCGAGCGCGACCCCGGCCCACAACAGGACGAACCGAAGCAGGCGGCGTTGCGGCGGCACGGCGGACAGCGCCAAGAACGCGGCGAGGGTGAGCAGGAGCGCCAGCACGAGGGCCCCGGATCTCGTCAGCTGTTGCGGCCAGGGATCGACCGCGTAGCTCATCACCGCAGGCACCACATCCGGGAACCACCAGTCGAGGCCCCTCCACTGAGGTCCGGTCATCCCCGAGACCACCCACAGGCGCAGCCGGTGCGCACCGACGACCGCGAGCAGCCCCAGCACCGGGAGCGTCGTCCAGCCGACCCATCGCCACCGCATGCACTCCAGTATCGCCTCCTGGTTCCGCCGGGGATCCCTCCGGTGCCAGGGGAGCGGGCACACTAAAGAGTTGAATCTTCAACTATTTGGTTCTAGGCTGGTCTCAAACTCAACCAACGCATGCGGGTCCGATCCGCCGCGACGAGAGGAGAGGGTCGTGATCCAGGCCGACCAGAACCGGGCCACACCGGTCGCCGAGACCAGCCTGAGCCCACAGACCGGGATGGACGCGGTCACGCTGCGGGTCGGGAATCTCGAGACGATGTCCTCGTACTACGCGAACGCGCTCGCGCTCCGGCCGCTGGAAGAGCTCGATCGGGGCCGCGAGGTGCACCGGGTTCTCGGACGAGGTGCGACGCCCATGGTCAAGCTCGTCGCGACGCCCGGACTCCCGGACGTGGATCCGCGCCAGGCCGGGCTCTTCCACACCGCCTTCCTGTTCGAGGACCAGAAGTCGCTGGCGGCCACCGTCTACCGGGCCGCGCAGGATGCGCGCAGCCGCTTCGTCGGGTCGAGCGATCACCTGGTGAGCGAGGCCTTCTACTTCACCGATCCCGAAGGCAACGGCATCGAGCTGTACGTCGATCGCGAGCGCTCGCAGTGGTCGCACGGGCCCTCCGGCGAGCTGCTGATGGACACCCGCTACCTCGATCCGAACGCGTACCTGCGCAGCCATCTGGACGAGGGGACGGTCGCCAACGCCACCGCGCTCGCGGGGAAGGTCGGGCACGTGCACCTGCAGGTGGGCGACATCCCTTCGGCGCGGGCCTTCTACGTGGACGCGCTCGGGTTCGAACCCACTCTCACCGGCTACCCGGGCGCGCTGTTCGCCTCGGCCGGTGGGTATCACCACCACGTGGCGATGAACACCTGGAACAGTCGCGGAGCCGGTCCGCGGGCGGCAAGCCTCGGGCTCGGGGATGTCGCGGTCACCGTGCCCGGCCGCGAGGACCTGGACGCCCTGGTCGCGCGCCTGATCGCCCGTGGCATCGAGTTCGCCGATGACGGGCGTTCGGTGCGGACGTCCGATCCCTGGGGGACGCAGGTGACGGTCGGCATCGGTGCAAGTGCGGTCGACGAGCTACTGGGCCGATAGCTCTCCACGAGCCGGGATCTTGAGCGGAGGGGTTCGTCGACGACCCTTCGACAAGCTCAGGGATCGTACGGCCGAGCCTCAGCGCCAGGCGGAAGCCCATGAGGGTGGGCCAGATCGGTGGCCCGGCGCGCCAGCATCGCCAGGGCATGGGCCACGGTCTGGTCGAGGACGTCATCGGGATCGCCACTGAGCGACAGCGGCTCGCAGCCGGAGTCGGCGGCGGTGGCCCATCCGAGGAAGACGGTGCCGGGAGGGTGCCCGTCCTCGGAGTCCGGGCCGACCACGCCGGTGGCGGAGACGGCCACATCGGCGCTCAGCAGCCACTGACGCCGACGGCCATCTGGGTGGCGCACTCGGCGGAGCAGGGGTCGACGCCGGGTCGGACGCCCAGCACGGACACCTTGGTGTCGAGGTGATAGGCCACCACGCCGCCGGTGAACCAGGTGCCGGCTTCCTCGCCGCAGCCGACCGCAGAGGTCAGCCGTCCGCAGGTCAGCGACTCGGCGACAGCCATCCGGACGCCGCGGCGCCCGGCGACGGCCAGCTGTTCGACCGGGTCGGTCTGGGTCACGACCGTGAGTCGCCCGTCGCCTCGTCGGCGGGGGCATCCGCCGAGGAATCGCGCCGATCGTCCTCGTCCGGCGTCCCGGAGCCATGGTCCCGGGGGCCGGTCATGCGCTCCCTGACCGAATCCGGCGCCGCCGGTTCCGCGGTCGCGGATTCCTGCCACTCCTCGGTGTCGACGCGGAGCGCGAGATCCTCATCGTGATCGGCTTGCTCCGAGTCGGCGTCGGGCGTCCGGATCAGCTCCTCGGGGCGATCGCTGGCGGGATGGTCGTGCTCGGACATGGTGCTGCTCCCTTCGTGATTTCCCTCACGCGTACCCGGACCCCTCACGGTGGAAACCTCGACCCGGCGAGGCTCAGGGTTCCAGCACCGCCTTGACGCAGCCATCGCGCTTCTCGTGGAACATCCGGTGCGCCTCCGGTCCCTGCGACAAGGGCAGATGGTGGCTGGCAAGGGAATCGACCCCGAAGGGATCCTGGTCGGCTTCGAGCGGGGCGAACAGTTCGTCCGCCCAACGGCGGACGTTGGCCTGTCCCATCCGGAGCGTCATCTGGCGGTCGAAGAGCCGCATCAGGTTCGTCGGGTCGAGGGCGCCGCCGTACACCCCGACCACCGAAACCGTCCCGCCGCGACGCACCGCGGCGAGCGCCGTCTGCAGCGCGTTCAGCCGGTCGGCACCGATGGTCTGGGCGCCGAACAGCGCGGCGCCGGTACCGTGCTCGCTCACCCGGGTGGTCTCGTCATGAACGGCGTCAGCGGCCCGTAGAGATGGGGATCGGAGCCGCAGATCGCGGTGGACGTCACCCGCCCCACCACGTCCGTGGGAAGCTCGATTCCCGGATCGGGGACCGCGCTGAGCTGGACGTCCCCGCGTCCCTGCCAGGGGAGTGCGCGCATACGGATCTTTCTCTTCGGGGCCGGACTCGCGGCGGTGGCGGCCGTTCCTCCATCGGTAACCCAGCAGCGTGCTCAAACAGGGACCGACCTGGAGCCCGCGGCGCAATGCCCGCAGCGCGTGTTCGAGTGGCGACTCGGTGGGTACAGGGGAACCCAAGCAATCAGAAAGGACGCCGATCATGGCCGAGAAGAACCTGGAAAGCCTGTTCCACGACACCCTGCGCGACATGTACTACGCCGAGCGTCACATCCTCAAGACCCTGCCGAAGCTGCAGAGGGCAGCCGTCTCCGATGAGTTGAAGGCCGCCTTCGCGCACCACCACACCGAGACCGAGGGCCAGGTCAAGCGCCTGGAGAAGGTGTTCTCGATGATCGACAAGACGCCACGGAGCAAGCGGTGCCCGGCCATCGACGGCATCCTCACCGAGGGCGACGAGCACCTGGAGGAGTACCAGGGGTCGCCGGCCGCCGATGCGTCCCTGATCGCGTCGGCGCAGGCCGTCGAGCACTACGAGATCACCCGCTACGGCACCCTCCGCCGCTGGGCTGCCATGCTCGGCCTCTCCGACGGCGCCGATCTGCTGAGCGAAACCCTCGAAGAGGAATCACGGACCGACGAGCTTCTCACCAAGATCGCAGAGGCCGAGGCGAACGCGAAGGCCGCCCAGGGCGGCAGGTAGCACTGCGGCGTCACGAGAGGAGCCGAGATGGACGACCTCACCGCAATCCCCGCCCAGCAGCAGGAGTGGCCGGGCACCGAAGCCGAACTCGATCCCCAGCCCGACCACGGTCTGCGCAGCTGGACGCCCCGCGGCCGGCTGACCGGCAAGAAGGCGCTGATCACCGGCGGCGACTCCGGCATCGGCCGGGCGATCGCGATCACCTTCGCGCACGAGGGCGCGGACGTGGCCATCGGCTTCCTGCCCGAGGAGGAGGACGACGCGAGGCGGACTGCCGAGATGGTCGCGGAGCTGGATCGCCGTTGCGTCACGGTTCCGGGCGATCTGCGCGATGAGGAATCCTGCACGGAGCTGGCCGAGGCGGCCGTCCGCGAGCTGGGCGGTCTCGACGTGCTGATCTGCAACGCCGGCTTCCAGATGGCCTACGACGAGCTCGAGGACTTCCCGGCTCCGCAGTTGCAGCGCACCTTCGCGACCAACGTGTTCTCGACCTTCTGGCTCGTGCAGCGGCTGGCCCGGGAGCTGGAGCACGGCGGCAGCATCATCGTGACCACCTCGATCCAGGCCTACTCGCCGTCCACCCACCTGCTGGACTACGCCGCGACCAAGGCGGCGCTGAACAACCTGACGGTGAACCTCGCCGCCGAGCTCGGTGAGCGGGGCATCCGGGTGAACGCTGTCGCGCCGGGCCCGATCTGGACGCCGCTGATCCCCTCGACGATGGCGCCGGAGAAGGTCGAGTCCTTCGGCGCCGACACCCCGCTGGGACGGGCGGGCCACCCCGTCGAGGTGGCCGCCGGCTTCGTCTTCCTCGCCTCCGACGAGGCGAGCTATGTCAGCGGCACCGTCCTGGGCGTGACCGGAGGCAAGCCGGTGTTCTGACCGGCGTCGCGGCCTGGTCAGGGCGGCTCAATCTACGGTAGACAAGGATGAACTCCGTCTGCGCGAGTTGTCCGAGCTGTCCGTCGAAGGAGCCAGTGCCATGACCGGCGAAGCCCGCCCAGCCACCCGTGGTTCCGGGCGCGTGCAGGCTTGGTACGGTCGGCTGCCGCGCTGGCTGCGCGGGCTGATCGGAGCCACCGCGCTGGTGCTGGGAGCGATCCTGATCATCCGTCCGACCACGTCGCTGGGCGTGCTCGCCCTGCTGATCGGGACGGCCTGTGTCGTCCACGGCGTCCTGGAATTCCTGGGTGGCGGAACGTCCGCCGGTGGACGGGGCTGGCAGGCGGTGGCGGCAGCGGGCTGGGTGGCTGCCGGCCTGTTCGTGCTGAGCTTCCCCGGGCTCACCGTCCGGTTGCTGGCGGTCGTGGTGGGCGCGGCACTGTTGATCAACGGCGTCGGGCAGGTGGTGGCCGGGCTACGCGGCGCCGAGAGCCTGGACGGCCGGATCGCCACCATGCTGCTCGGGCTCGCCGGCATCGGGTTCGGCGGGCTGGCGCTGCTGTGGCCGGACATCACGGCGATCGTGGTCGCGGTGGTCTTCGGTGCCCGGCTGATCAGCTCGGGCGGCCTGGAGCTGTGGCGGGCGCTGCGTCCCGGTGGAACCGCGGCGGAGGACGCTCCGCCGTCCCTGGGCCGGCGCTGGCTGCGGACGATCGCGGCCGTCGTGGCCCTCGCGCTGGCGGTGGCCGCCGGCATGCTCAGCGCGGCACTGCGCGAGGGATCCCAGGTCACCGACGAGTTCTATGCCGCACCGCGGAGGGTTCCCGACCGGCCCGGCCAACTGATCCGCTCCGAGCCGTTCACCCGCGGGGTGCCCGAGACGGCCGCCGGCTGGCGGATCCTCTACACCACCGCGAACGCCGACGGCAGCCCGGTGGTGGCCAGCGGATTGGTCGTGGTGCCGCGCTCCGGGGCGGGCGACTGGCCGGTGATCGAGTGGACCCACGGCACCACGGGCTTCGCCCAGCAGTGCGCCCCCTCGCTGCTGGCCGAGCCCTTCGAATCCGGTGCCCTCTTCCTGCTGCCGGACGTGATCGAGCAGGGCTGGGCGCTGGTCGCCACCGACTATCTCGGGCTGGGCACCGCCGGCCCGCACCCCTACCTGATCGGACGGCCGAGCGGCCAGGCCGCGCTGGACGCCGTCCGCGCCGCCCGGCAGCTGCCGGAGGCCAGGCTGGGCGAGCGCACCGTCGCCTGGGGGCACTCCCAAGGGGGCGGCGCCGCCCTGTGGAGTGGCGCGATCGCCGAGGGCTACGCGCCGGACGTGCCCCTTTCCGGAGTGGCGGCACTGGCCCCGGCGGCCAACTTGCCCGAGCTCACCGCCGACCTGCCCGAGATCACCGGAGGGTCGGTCTTCGGCAGCTTCGTGATCGCCGCCTACGCCGCGTTCTACCCCGACGTCACCTGGCGGGAGTACGTCCGTCCGGGCGCCGAGGTGGTGGTGCGGCAGATGGCCACCCGCTGCCTCTCCGGACCGGGCATCTTCGCCTCCGTGCTGACCGCGCTCAGCCTGTCCGCCGACCCCGACATCCTGGCCGCCGACCCCAGCACCGGAGCACTCGGCGCCCGGCTGCGGGAGAACATCCCGCCCGCCAGCATCGGCGCACCGCTGCTGCTGGCCCAGGGCGCCGCGGACGATCTCGTGCGGCCGGCCGCTCAGGACGCGTTCGTCCAGGTTCTCTGCGCGGCCGGAGTGCCGGTCGACTACCGGCGTTACGCCGGGCTGGGCCACGTCCCGCTGGTGGAGCCCCACTCGGCCCTGGTGCCCGACCTGATCGCGTGGACGAAGGACCGCTTCGCCGATGCCCCCGGTCCGATCGATTGCAGCCGGACCGAGCGCTGACCCGTCCGGAGTGGCAGGTGGGTCTTGCATACGGTGCCGCGCAGGGGTGAGGGTTGCCCTGTGAACCCGAAATTCTCCGTCACCATGGACGCCGCGGATCCGCTGGCGCTCGGCGAGTTCTGGGCGGTCGCGCTGGGCTACGTCCGCGAGCCGCCGCCTCCGCCGTACCAGACCTGGGACGAGGCACTGGTCGGCTGGGGGCTGCCGCCCGAGCGCTGGAACGACGCCAACGCCATCGTCGACCCCGACGGCCTGGGACCCCGGATCTTCATCCAGAAGGTTCCCGAGCCGAAGGTGGCCAAGAACCGCGTCCATCTCGACGTCCGCGTCTCCACCTCGCGGCAGAACAAGGACAAGGCTGCGATGCAGGCGAAGGCCGACCAGCTCGTCGCCGCCGGAGCGACCCAGCTCGAGGTCTTCGACGATGAGCTGAGCGGCCACTGGATCGTCATGCAGGATCCTGAGGGCAACGAGTTCTGCATCGTCTAGCAGGACCTGATCGGCGGGCAGGAAAGCCGGCGATTCGGGTGGTCACAGCGGGATGTGAGAGAATGGGGGACAGGGCGCGGACGTCGCGACCCGACATCGCACCACTTTCGTGCACCGCGCCGCTGGCTTCGTCAGCGCAGACGCGAGCCGACTTGGACCGTGGTGAACCATCGTTGCTGAAAGCAGTGTTTCCTTGTCACGTAGTGATTCTGCGCCCGCGTCGTTCGCGTCCCTGGGCGTTCCCTCCGCGCTGATCCGCCCGCTCACCCAGCAGGGCATCGGCGCTCCCTTCCCGATTCAGACCGCAACCCTGCCCGACACCCTCGAAGGCCGGGACGTCCTGGGACGCGGCCGCACCGGCTCGGGCAAGACCCTCGCCTTCGCCCTGCCGCTGGTCGCCCGGCTGGCCGGGCTGGTGCCGGGGGTCGCCGCCAAGCCGAGCCGTCCCGGCGCACCCCGCGGGCTGGTGCTCGCGCCGACCCGCGAACTGGCCAACCAGATCCTCGCCACCATCACACCCCTGGCCGGTGCCGCCGGGCTGCGCGTGATGACCATCTTCGGCGGCGTCAGCCAGGCCGGCCAGGTCCGCCAGCTGCGGCGCGGCGTCGACATCGTGGTGGCCACGCCCGGACGCCTGGAGGACCTGATGTCCCAGGGCGAGGTGCGCTTGGACACGGTCGCGATCACCGTCCTCGACGAGGCCGACCACATGGCCGACCTCGGCTTCCTGCCCGGGGTCACCCGGATCCTCACCGCCACCCCGGCCGGCGGACAGCGGATGCTCTTCTCCGCCACCCTGGACGGCGGTATCGACAAGCTGGTGAAGCGCTTCCTGAACCGTCCGCTGGAGCACAGCGTGGACGCCGCCTCCTCCCCGGTGACCGCGATGAGCCACCACGTGCTGCTGGTCTCCGACCCGGGCCAGAAGCGTCAGGTGGTCCGCGAGCTGGCGTCCGGCGCCGAGCGGCGGCTGCTGTTCACCCGCACGAAGCACCAGGCCCGCAAGCTCGCCCGCGAACTGACCGCGGACGGCATCCCGGCCGTCGAACTGCACGGAAACCTCTCCCAGAACGCCCGCGAACGCGGCCTGAAGGCCTTCGCCGACGGCCAGGTGCGGGTGATGGTGGCCACCGACATCGCCGCCCGCGGCATCCACGTAGACGGCGTCGACCTGGTTGTCCACGTCGATCCGCCGGCCGAGCACAAGGCCTACCTGCACCGCTCCGGACGCACCGCCCGCGCCGGGAACGCCGGAGACGTGGTCACCCTCGTGCTCCCCGAGCAGCGCAAGGACTTCCAGTCGCTCTCCCGCGCGGCGAAGATCACCGTCGCGCCGCTCCCGGTCCGTCCGGGGGATGAGGCGCTGCGCGATCTCGCGGGGCCGGCCGTGGCGCTGGTCGCCCCGGGGTCGGCTCCGGCTGCGGCCGCCCGTCGCGGCGAATCCGGGCCGGCCGTCAGGAAGGGCGGCTCACCGCGTCGCAACGGTGGTTCCACGACGGCCGCTGCGCAACCGGCCAGGTCGCGGAGCTGGCAGGGACAGCCCCGCGCTGGTCGCCCCGGAACCTCTTCGGTTGGTGGCGCCGCGGCGTTCTCCCGCCAGGCGCACCGCCGTGGCGGCACCCGACGGGCTGCCTGACCAGTTCCCAAAGCCGGGCTCCAGCAGCTCCTGCCGGATGCTCGCTCCGGCCGACGCGCTTGTCGTCCAAAGCGGCCGGCTGGCGGAAGGTGCCGAGTGCTCCGGCGCTGCCCGCCGGTCGAGGGGCGGGTCAGCCCGCCACTGTGCGCTCGTCGGGACGCAGTGCCGGGATCTTCAACCACGCCTGCTGCTCGTAGGCGAGCTTGGTCGTGTAGGCCGCCGAATCGGTGAGGTGGCCGGCGGCGAGCACGCTGGTGCCCTGCACGAGCAGGTACTGCGCCTCGACCGAGGTGCTGACGTGGACGCGCGGGGCGAGGATCCTGCGCGTCACCACCACCTGGTTTGCCTCGGCCTTGGCTCCGCCCAGGAGCAGCACGTGGGGTGTCGACTTCGTCTCGGTCACGGGCTTCGCGGCATCGGCTGGCGTCGGTGGGTTGTTGCCGGTCTGGTCCTCGGGTTCCCCGGCATTGGCTGGCGACGATGGGTTGTTGCCGGTCTGAGCCAGGGGTTCCACGGCATGGGCTGACATCAGCGGGCTCTCGCCCGTCCCGGAATCGACGGCGGTGATCCGCTCGGTGAAGGCCTTGGCTTGCTCGATCGCCGACTCCAGCACGCTCTTCGCCCGCTTGCGCGCCGGGAGTACCTCGAGCTTCTCTTCGGCGTCCTTGATCGTGGCTTCGGCCTGCGCGCGCTCGGTCTCCGACTTGGACTTGTCGCCGGCGATCTTGCGGGCGGCGGCCAGCGTCTCCTCCAGTGTGGCGAGCTCAGCGAGCTGCGTCTCCAGGGCGGCGTCGGCGCCGACGGCGTCCAGATACTCCGAGGTGAGTGCGACGAGGGCCTGGTGGAGTTCCGAGTCCGAGTCGGGAATGCGGGCCCATTGGTGCTGAATGGTGAGGTTGGGGAGCGACTGCCCGTCCTTGTCCGGCACCAGCAGCTTCTGGATGACCGAGGCCTGCACCGTGGCCGCGGGGATGTCGGCGGAACTAGAGGTCACCGCGACATCCATCTCGAACAGTGAGGCCACCTCGGTGAGGACCTTGCCGGCCACCGCGCTGGCCACGATCCCGGCACCGGGAACCAGGTCGCGATGGCTGAGATCGTCCAGCGTCCGGGCGCCTTCGAGGCGACCTTTCTTGGCGCCGCGCGCCTCCATCAGCTTGTCCTTGAGCAGGCCTGCTTCGGCGACCAACTGCCGGTACCCGGCGATCGCCATCACCAGCCGCGGCTCCGAGGTGACGAAGATGGTCGCCCTGGCCTGGCCGGACAGTGCCTCCTTGACCTGACCGGCGATCCGGGCGGCCACGGCGTGGAGTGCCCCCGCGATGGCTTCGGACTGGCGCAGCACCTTGCCCTCGCTGAAGGTCACGGTGTTCTTCTGCAGGGAGGAGAGATCGGGCACGGCTCCGGTCAGCTGCGTGATCAGCTTGTCGACGCGGGCGCCTTCGGCCTCGATGCGGGTCTTCTCGTTGGCGATCCGGGTGCCTTCGTTGGCGATCCGGGAGCCCTCCTGCGCGATCCGGGTCGTCTCCAGTTCGGCAGCCGCCTTGTCCAGCGCGTTCTGGATGAGCTGACGGTCCTTCTCGATGGTGATGCGCAGCTGGTCGGTTTCGGTGCGCACCTTGTCGGCGTCCGCGAAGGACTTCGCCGCGTTCCCCAGCTTCTCGGCGAGCTCGCCGAGAGCCTCCGGCGAGATGGTTTCGGTCATGAGTGCTCCTTCACGCCGCGGGCCGGCCTCGTGCCCGGTGCGGGAATCCTCTCGCGATCGCCGGTCGGTGACCATGGGCCCGGCGGTGGTGCCTTTGCGCATCGTGCAGGTGGGTCAGTGACGGCTGCAGTGGCGGGCACGGTTCTGACCGTGGGCCTGGAGCGGGGCCAGTTCGACCAGGCGGCTCAACCCGGCGGGCCGAGAACGTAGCCGGCGGTGCGGCCCTCGACCTCTGCGCCCTCGCACAGGACGACCCGCGTCTCGCGGTCCGGTGGATGTCTCTCTGTCCTGATCGCAAGGACAGCAACCGGTTCCCGCCCGCTTCGTGAACTCCGACTGGGCAACCTCGGTGGCGTCCCGGGAAGCTGTTGGACGGGGACCGCGGTGCGCCGGACGGCGAGATCGCGCGTCAGAGCACCGCCTTCGTCGCCGATACCGATCAGGAGAAGCAGGAGTCGCCCGGTTCCTGGCCCGGCTGCCGGCGCGTTGTCTGTCGCCGCTCAGCCGCCCTGGGACGCAGACCAGTTCGCCAGGCAGAACGGATGCCCCGCCGGGTCGAGCAGCACCCGCCAGGTCTCGCCCGGCTGGAACTCCGCGACGGTGGCGCCGAGCTCGACCGCTCGCGCTTCCGCCGCCGGAATGTCCGTGGTGTCGAGATCGAGGTGGAACTGCTTCGCCCCCGAGTCGGGCCACTGCGGTGGCTGGTAGTCGTCGATCCGCCCGAACCCGAGCGCCGCGCCCTGCCCGTCGCTCAGCATCACCGCCTCGTCGGAGTCGTACGTCCTCTCCCAGCCCAGCAGCTCGGAGTAGAACGCGCCCAGTGCCCGCGGATCGGCGCAGTCGATGGTGAACATCGCCATTCTTGCTGTTGTCATGGGCCCAGGTTAGGCCTTGCCACCGACGGTTTTGTCTGTGTGGCGTGCGCGGCGTTCCGGCTCCCCCCGCCTCGGGCGTCCGCTGGGGAGGAGCCGTCCTGGTTGACGACCGGCGCCGAACCCGGCGGCTGGTAGGGTCCGGACTTCCGTGTCCTTTCCGAGCTTGTGATGGAGTTGTTCGTGCTTGACGCTGTCTGGATCTACCTGCTGTTGGCGTTCGTGGTCATCGTCCCGATCGTCTACTCGCTCTTCTTCAAGAAGAAGGTTCAGGCGAAGGCCGCCGAGTGGGGCACCGAGAAGGGGCTGAACCTGGAGGAGAAGGTGAAGGCCTCCAACGCGAAGCGGCTCAACCGGGTGGCGGCCGATCTCGGTAAGCGGGTCACCTTCGCCGATGCGGTCGCCGGACGTTCCGTGGTGGACGCCGTGCTCGGCGCGGCCAAGAGCGTGACCCCAGCCGCCGCGGACAGCTGGAACCTGAAGTTCGCCGCCGCCGACGACGTCTCGCTGGCCTGGACGGCGGATGCCGCGGGCGGCGTCCTCGCGGTCACCCGCGCGCGGGAGATGGTCAACGAGCCGGTCGGGGACCGCGCGTGGAACAAGGTCGTGACCGCGTTGACGGCCGCAGCCGCAGAGCGCGGAGTTGCCGTTGAGATCGTGACGGTGCCGCTCGTCCCGATGAGCCCGCAGAACGACAAGGCCCCGTGGTGGGTGGCCGGCTGACCCGGCTCTGACCCGCACTCAGCGAGGCCGGCCGGCCAGCAGCGCGTCGATCCGGGTGCGGAGGACAGGCTCCGGCTGGGCTCCGACCATCCGCGCGACGGTCGTTCCGTCGCGAAGCATGACCAGGGTCGGGATGCTGCTGGCGTCGAACCTGGCCGCGGTGCCGGGGTTGTCGTCGACGTTCACCTTCACAACCTTCACCTGCCCGGCGTACCGCGCGGCGAGGCGTTCCAGGATGGGCGCGACCATGCGGCAGGGCCCGCACCACGGCGCCCACAGATCGACCAGGACGAGCTGGTCGGTGTTCGTCGCGGCAGCGAAGTCAGCGTCGCCGGCGTCCACCAACCAGGGCAGCGGAGCGTGACAGGACGCGCACTGCGGCCGTCCCTTCGCGACGGCCGGAACGCGATTCTTCGTGCCGCACGAGGGACACGCCGTGACGCGGGAAATCATGGCGCAAATCTACCGCTGCGCTGCTGTCGCTCCCTTGGGACTGCCTAACGATCCCTGGGTCTGTGGAAGGGTCGTTCACCGAGGTTCACCACCCCCAGTGACGACGATGCGTACTTACTGACCAGGTGGTGATGGTGACGTGGTCGGCGACCGGCGGCAGGGGAGTGCGTCCGGTATCGAGGAGGTCGCGGACCTCGGCTTCCAGCTGCGCGATCTCCGCCGACACCTCGTCCCGAGGAACCTCGCCCCGCTTCACCGCCAGGACGCGTTCGCGTTCGTTGGGTGGCATGGGAAGGGTGAGGTGTCCGGTGCTGGCGATCTCGTACCCCTGGTGGGCGAGTCGGAGTGCGTGGCTGCCGTACTCGGTGTCCCAGCCGTACTTCTCGATCAGTTCGGGACGGTTGGGGACGTTGCGCTTGGACTGTCCCAGCATCCGCTCGTGCTGGGAATGCATGTAGCCGAGGAACCGCTCCACCGCCTGCTGGGAGAGGAAGCTGGAGCGCAACCCGCGCAGTTCCTCGCCGAGCGGGGTGACGATGATCAGCGACTCCTCGGGCGCGAACAGCGGCAGCATGACGGTCGGGTTGCCCTTGATCGCCAGCCGCAGGTACTTGGCGAGCGAGTAAAGCACCAGGTCGGTGTCGCCGTGTCCGCTGCGGACGCCCTCGGGCTGGCTGCGCCAGACGTAGTCGTCGCGGTGCCGGTCGGTGCCTAGGACGTACTCGGGCAGCTCGATGTAGAACGCCCATCTCGTCGTGGTCGTCTGTGCCCGCGATCGCGATGCCATGGACGCCGCTTACCACCACCGGCCACGATATTTCGTTGGTCAGGGCCCGACGGTGAGGTCGCCGCGCTAGACGTCGGTCATGGATCACCGTATTGGCGTGTCCGTGAGCCGCTAACACTCGCTGATCAGCGAGATTGCTGATCGAGGGACGGTTTCAGGGCCTGAGTTGCCTTGGTGATGGCTTCGTCGAGCGGTTCGTGCTCCCAGATTCGTACGACCGACCAACCGTGGTCATCTAGGAGCGAGTTGTTGCGCCCGTCGCGTTCCTGAGTTCGGCTGAGCTTTGGTTCCCAGTACCACTCATTCACTGCAGGGACGTGGCCGTGCTCCGGGCATAGATGCCAGAAGCACCCGTCAACGAACACCGCGACCCGGCGCTTCGTGAACACGATGTCTGGACGTATCGTGATGCCGTCGAGCTTGATTGGGTAATCGCGACGGAACCGGAACCCAGACCGGTGGAGTGCTGACGCCAGAGCCACCTCCGGTTTGGTGTCACGTCTGCGGATGGCGCGCATGTTGGCGCTTCGGGCCTCGGTTGCGGCCTTGGGGTATGAGCTTGCCTGTCCGGCGGTGGTTCGGCCGTCCGCGTCGCGAGCAGAAGCACTCATTTCGGTCCTCCTCGGCGTGCCGCCCCCTATTCTAGGGCGTGCTGTGGCAGCATATGCATCGAACAAACGTTCGAAACTAGGCAGGGGATTTGATGAGTGAACTGACCTGCGTTGAGATTTGTGCTGGAGCTGGAGGTCAGTCCATCGGCCTAGAGAAGGCGGGTTTCCGCCACCTTGTTGC
This sequence comes from Propionicimonas sp., assembly GCA_049841235.1. GTDB lineage: Bacteria > Actinomycetota > Actinomycetes > Propionibacteriales > Propionibacteriaceae > Propionicimonas. Next base: position 33,607 of record JASGEM010000108.1, read on the forward strand.
GCTTGAGATCGATCCCGACGCGTGCGAGACTCTCCGGCTGAACCGCCCAAGCTGGGACGTCGTCGAGATGGATGTTCATCACTATGACGGCAGTCCGCTGCGCGGCCAGGTCGACCTAATTGCGGGAGGGGTGCCATGCCCGCCGTTTTCAATCGCGGGGAAGCAGCTTGGCGCAGACGACGAGCGTGATCTGTTCCCGCAGGCGCTAAGGCTGGTTGAGGAGATCGAGCCTGCGGCAGTCATGCTTGAGAATGTCCGGGGCCTTGCCACCGCTCGATTTGCGGGCTATCGCAAGCAGATACGGGACCGACTGTTCGAACTGGGGTACGAGACTGAATGGCAGGTTCTCAACTCCAGCGAGTATGGGGTGCCGCAGCTTCGGCCCCGGTTCATACTGGTTGCGCTCCGCCCAGACGCACACAAGTACTTTGAATGGCCAGCGCCTCAGGGCACGCCTCCCACCGTTGGTGAAGTCCTGGGTGATCAGATGGCCGCCGCGGGATGGAGCGGCGCGGAAGCCTGGGCGAGCAAAGCGGACGGGATCGCGCCGACTTTGGTTGGTGGGTCACGCAAGCACGGTGGTCCTGACCTCGGACCGAGTCGTGCCCGCGAAGGATGGGCCAAGCTTGGTGTCAACGGCAAGGGTGTAGCGGATGCACCCCCCACTGCCGACGATCCCGCTGACTTGCAGCCCAAGCTTACGGTGCAGATGGCGGCGGCAATCCAAGGCTTCGATCCTGCCTGGCAGTTCCACGGGAGGAAGACAGCCAGCTACCGCCAGGTAGGCAATGCTTTTCCGCCTCCGGTCGCGGAAGCGGTTGGAAAGCAGATTGCCGCCGCATTAGCTGCCGCTGGCGAAGGGGCGGTCACGACTCAGGTTCAGCTTCGGCTGGTTGGGTAGCAGCCCGGCTGGCCTGTCGTCGTCGCCGTTCCTCTGCAACGATCGCGGCGTGGATGTTGTCGGGCCAGGGGGCCGCTCGGCACAGTCGGTAATAGGTCCAGACTCTGGCGCCCTCGTTGTGTCGCTTCTGGACTTCATACTCCCAACCGAGGAATCGCAGATCCCGCAAGCGGCGTTGCCAGTCTTCCTGGTATTCTTTTGCGCTCGCAACGATAGACAGCAGATCGGTTCTCACCCATTCGCGATCGAAGGCTCGGAGCAGTTCACCAATCCGCTTCTGTGGCTCGTCATAGCTGATCGCACGGCGAATCTTGTCGGCATACGGGTCGTATGTCTGGAAGTAATCGCGCTTGCCGATTGCGCAATCCTCGCACAATGGCTGGAGGTTTTCGGGTTCGCTTGAGCCACCCCAGGACGGCGGTACCTTGAAGTCCACAGTGAGTTTTACTTGGTCATCAAGGGGTGTTCTCCCACACATCGCACACCGCGCGGATGCTAGAACCTGCGCACGGCGGCGAAGGCTGATGCCTGTGAGGTTGGAGAAGACGCCCTGTGCCCAACCGCTGAGAACGTAGCGGTAGTCAGTCTGGACACGCATCGGGCGGACATCGAAAAAACGAGTGAGTTCGCTGAGTCGATGTTCGACTTCCGACGGGCCCTCCCCGAAGGCGTCAGCCGCGAACGCCCCTAGCTCCGCCATGGTGGGAGGGTTTGTGCGCCGTCGATAGAGCAACCCGTAGAGCATGCGCTGCACTTCGGAGCTTAGAAGCAAGGCGAGTTCTTCGCTCTCGGGCTCCGGCAGATGGTCGCTGCCCGTCGGGAGTCTAGCGAGATCGGTCAACTCAGCCCACCGCCGCGACGGGTGTCCGGGAGCTTCGGTGCAGGAGTGGTCACGGGTTCGCCTGGGTATGCAAGGCGCCAGTCCTTTCCGTCGAGGTGGGTTGTGTTGAGGTCGCCCGCCTGGGCCGGCACCACGCGAAGGCTGACGACTTCGCCGTGCTCTGGCACGGCTGCGCCCAACTCAGCGGCGACCGCTCGGTGGGCGTCGTAGTCACCGGGGATGATGTATCCCTCTGAAGCGAGGTAGCTTCGTGCACCACCGCTGTAGCGGACGCGCTTCATATAGTCGTCCTGCTGGGCCACTGTCGCGATGGTGTTGCGGCCAATGCGTCGATTAGTTACTACTCGGCAGAGTTCGTTCACGCGTGCTTGCCCTGTCCTCGGTGCCATGATTCGCTCGAGATCTGGCTGCGCAAGGGACAGAAGTACGTTTGGGGCGAGTGGGGCGCGACGGGCAATCCAGCGGATAGCTGCGCGGCCCGCCCGGCTGAGCTGTGTCTTCCGATCCCGATTGGTGCTTTGCCTGAGGTTGATGGGGTCCGCGCGGACAACCCCGACACTCCACCAGCCCTCAGCGTCATTGGCGTGGGCAACGAGGAGGAGACGTCCGAGTGCTTCCGGGGGTATCATCCAGCCGCCGTCGGACTGCGAATACTTGCAGTCGATTTCCTCGCCTTCGATGCGGTAGTCGAGAACCTCCCCGTCGACGATGATGTCGGAGAATTCGCGACGAAGGTTGATCTCAAGCAGAGTCCCGAAGTGGGTCTTTTCGGTCTTGTACAACTGGTCCCACCTAAACCTGCCAGTGTGGACTCCATCGTATAGCTGATCGAAGGTCGATCGGAAGACACCCGCGCTGCGACCACCATCGGGATCAGCATTGTTCCAGGACTCAAGTACGCGCAGCAAAGCCTCTTCTGCGTCGCTTGCCTGCTCGCCGAACAGCTCAGCCTCCATGTTCAGAAGTGTAGGGCCGAAACGCGCCCAGCCCCGGGTGGTGGCGCGATCTGCCCCTTGCCCCATTGGTGCCGGTGTCCTTGGTGGAGTTGGCTACCGTGCACTGTGGTTGCGGCCCATCCTCTTGAGCACCCCGGTCTTGAGTTCCTGCTATGCGGTGGAGTTGGAGTTCTACGTGCCCCAATAGGTTGCAGGATGTCGACCGGGCTGCACCGCTGTGAAGGGGCGTGGCCGGACGTAGAGACACAGCGTGTAGGCGCTGGCAGCGCCCTCGCCCGCCCTAGTTGGAGACGTGGGTTTGAACCGCGGATGAGCCTCCCCATCTCCACGCCGGGCTCTCACTTCCGAGCGCTGTGGCATCCTGCCACACCCGGACAAGGCGGATGTGGTCGCCCCGAGTGACCACTGTGACCAGAGCGGCGGGGATACCGCTAACCCAGGTGCTGGACTGCTTCTGTGCGATTCGGATCGCCGCAAGACCGTTCGCGGCAACCTCAACCCGATCCACTGTCCCTTCCACACAATCGGTCGGGCTCCACGAAGGAGCGATGTCCCAATGAGGTTGGCAGCCGAGGCGACGGGTGCAGAAGCGGCAGACGTCTGGGGCGGGGCGCGCGTCGTCGAGCGAACTCTCGCTAGCTGCGCGGGCTGCGCAGAGAGCCGCCCGGATGGTTGATTGGGATATAGGCACAGGGATCAGACCGCGGTTGAGACTGAAGACTTTGGCGCTGTCCAGCCGGACCCCGTGGTTCACGTTGACCAGGTGTGCGTACAGATTGAGTTGAAAGTCGACCCACTCGGGCGGTTCGCCGCGCTTCAAGGTCTGCGTCTTGAGGTCGAGCAGGATAGCCTTTTCGCCGAGCAGTACGAGGTCAGGTCTGCCGCGTAGACGCAGCGCCTGATCGCGCAGTTCCACCTCGGAGAGGATCTGATCGGCTGTGCGTGACCCGATGAGTTCCACAAGCAAGGACGCGCGCGCGATTAGGCGGGCGCGGGTAATCGGCCATCGAGGCGGCGGTTTCCCGGCGTCACCCGGCAGCAGGGAATCAACCACTTCAGCGAAGGCCGCCCGTGGGTCACTCGACCTGAAGCTGCCGGACTTCATCCAGATCTCCAATGCGTTGTGGGCGAGGGTTCCAGCATTCGTCTCGGGATCGATGGATGCCGTCCAGGCCGTGTCCACGGGCGCTTGACCGGCTGATGCTGGGCAGTTGAGCAGACTCCACAGCCGCGTCGGTGAGTACCAACGTGCCTGTCCTGCCTCGGCGGTGCTCATGGCCTGGAGGCCATCGATTCGCAGAGTTCGAGCACCCGTCCAGGGTCCCGATCCAGTGTGACGTTGTCGACGAACACGAAGCCCTCGACATCGGGGGCGTGGCCTTCAGCTTCCGCCAGCGTCTCGGCGAGCTGATCGGGGATCAGGTCATCCTCCGACGCTTCGAGTGGGTGCTTCACGATGACGACATGGTCCCCGAGCCGCGGGTGCTGGAATCTCGCGGCGCCTGGAATGCCGGGCATGAGCTGAGCGCTGTACCCGGTCGCCCAGACAGAGAGGGTCTGCTGGAGCCTTGCCGTGTCGACCTGCAGTTGCCCAGTTCGGAGTACCGACAGCAGGTCGCGGGCAAGCCGCCAGTCGAGGAGCGCGTGGTAGGACATGTTTCGGTAGTCGCGCAGACACCGGTAGCAGGACGCCGAGCAGTTGCTGGCGTGATCGGCTTCAGACAGTCGTTCGAGGTAGGCGTCGATGTCGTCGAGCAGTTCTGGCAGGATCTCGTCGGAGCCGAGGTGTGTCGAGAATCCGGCACCGTTCTCAAGCGTGTCCGCGATGAACGCATACGCTGCCGACTCGCCGTCCACCAAGCCGGAGTACACCCCTGCGTCCAACTCCAACGGTTCGATGTCGAGTCTTGCGGCAGCCACCTTTCGCAGGAGGAATGCGAGCGAGTACCACGCGGCTCGGCGACCTGCAGTGTCGTCCGGTGCGCCATAGGGCTGGATGGTCGTCGAGAGATTGAGGCGCAAACCTTCGGATGGCAAAGTCGCGTGGCGAGGCCCGAGGAATAGGAAGTCGGTTGGCTGAACAGATCCGAGGGCGACATCGAATGGATCTCCGGTCACGTCAAATGGTGTGACTCCCGAGACCCGGTCCACCGCATCGACCGAGACATACCCACCCCAGTCTGGTGGACGACCGGGTGCCGCCTGCCGGAAGCGGAACAAGTGGCCCCCGTTGTCGTTGACTGTGAACCTGCGCGCGGGACCCGAGTACACCGAGGGCAGTGGTAACGAGGACCGGCGCAGCACCTCGAAGTCAGCGTGAGCCCGCGCGGCCATCGCCCGAGGTGACCACGAGAAGTTGCCGTCGAAGTCGCGCTTGCCTGCTGCTCGGAAGCCAAGGGGTTCGCGCAACGACATCCGAGTGAATCCGTCCGGCCCGTGCCCACACCGGGGACATGTCGAGAGGTCGCCGAGGCCTTCGTCCGAAAGGAACGAACACGAACGGCACAGGTAGATCATGCGCTCGACTCCAAGAGGATCCCCGGTGGAAGGGCGTGCGTACTGGCCAGCGGGCTCGTAGGCAACGACGCCGACCGCAGTGTGGACGCGTCCGTCGCGGACTAGTTCGCTCATCGGGGAGAAGGCGCCCACGGCGATGGCAAGGTCGCGATCAATGACGTCCGGCGGCGGCCACGGATAGGACCGGGAGGGTCTCTTCAGGTACAGGTACCGAACGCTCGTCGGGAACCCGAACATGGGAAGCACGCCGTGTTCCGCGAGCCGCTGGCTCAGCTCAGGGTGACCGGCCGCTCGCGCGTCGACCGCGAGGTTGACGTCATCGGCGAGGGTCGCCAGGCACCGGGCAGCAAGCTGGTGAGCCTGATCCGCGAGCGGGGTGTGGTCAGCCAATGATGCGGCGATCTGCCGCACGGTCCCCCCATTGCGGGCCAGCCACGCCTCAAGGCCGGGGCGGGCAGCTTGCCAGTCGGCGACGAGGCCAAATGCGCCATGAACGTTGACGGTAGGCGTGAAGCTGCCACCCGCGTTCACGATGTCCTCGGCGACCTCGGGGAGGGCGAGACGCAGCACCTCGGCACGCAAAGACCGGGCCAGGATCTCCGGTCGGCTGACGGCGAGGTATGGCTTCGGCGTTGGGTCGTTGGTGATCCTGTGCGGCTGATCGAAGTAGTACTCGTCATGGCTGCGGCCCCTGCAGACCGTGAGCGCTACTGCGACAGGGTTGCCGCGGCGGCCCGCGCGCCCCACTCGCTGCTGGTAGTTGAAGCGCGTCGGCGGCATGTTTCCTAGCACGACAGCTGAAAGCGACCCAATATCGACTCCCGCCTCCATCGTCGTTGTGACGCTGAGGAGGTCGATCCCGTCAGCATCTGCGATCTCGGGATGGTCACCCGCTCTGAGAAAGACGCCCTGGAATCTTGCCTGGCGCGCCTGCGCTTCGGCTCGGCCAGTCTGGCCCGTGAGTTCTTCGCAGTTGAGGCGGAAGCGTCCCGCGCCTTGAAGCGCCTTCCACCCGTAGTAGTCCGCCTCCCGCTCGACTGGGGTGCCTTCCGCGGGGAGCGCGCGGCCGCAATGGGTGCAGATGGCGCATCCTCTGGTCAGGTGACGCCGTCCACATGTGCCACAGACCCATGCCAGCCCAGACGGCTGGCGGAGCACGACCCGATCGGGATCGATCAGGAAGTCACGAACACTGGTGCCGCACTGCTCCTGGAAGATCCGCTGGAGATCGCCCAGAGAGGGCCCGCCGTCCTGCTCGATCGCCCGCCAGAAGCTTCGAAGCTGCCGAGGGGGATCCGATCGCCACGTTCGCATGTCGAAGAATCGCCGCAGGTCGGCAAGCACCCGCAAGCTGGCGCGGGCATAGGCGAGATCACTGGTCGGTGTGATCTCAGTTGGCTCGGTGTCGCTGTCCAGCGCCACCCACCCCAGGCCGAGCGACTCGAAGTCGCGACCGGCGCCGGAGAAGACGCTGTCGAGCACTTCTTCACGCAGGGAGTGGTTGATATTGGCTTGTAGAGCGCGTTGCTCTTCTGTGAGGTTCGCGCGTGGCGACGGCGGCACGGCTTGCCAATCGTAGAGGCTGGTCCAGCTGACATCGTCGGAAGTGAATTCCAGGCTGGCGAGAGGCCCGCCTGGGTTGAGGCCCATGGTCAACAGTTGGGTCGCAACAGCGGCCGACGAGGCGGAGATCGACTGCCCTTGGTTGAGCCGCGCGACAAGCGAAGGTTCGTCGTCTGGGCTTGTGTCGGGCCGCTCGTCCCAGATGTCCTGCAGTTGCCTGAGCAGGCCAGCGTCGCGCTGCTCCAGACGAGCAACCGCTGCCCATGACTCGGGGCTCCGTCTGCTTCGGTCGAGGAAGTGTTCCTTGGCGAGCGCAACATCAGCCGCAGGGTTGCCCAATCCGTTGACTTGTTCATGGACGAGCAACCGAAGGAGATCCTGGTAGTGGCGCAAGGCAAGCCCGGACGATAGCTTGGCGGCGTCCTGACGGCTGTCCGTAAACAGGATGATCTTGCGATCTGCGGGCTCGAGATCCGATGCAAGCTCGGTAGTGAGAACCTGATTGATCTTCTCGAAGCCCGTTCGCATCAGGCGAATCGGTGACCGCTGGGCGCGCTGCTGGTCGGTGTGTGGAACACGCTGGCCGCCCTGACCGACCTGAATCTCCCAGTCGTCGCCGCAGGCCGGACACTGTGTGGGGAATGGGAGGATCGTATCTGGAGGGCGCTGCTCGCGGTGCCTTGCCGGCACCACCGCGTGGAAGGTCCACCCAGTGTGGGATCCAAGCTGCACATTGCGGATCCCGCCCCTGGCCGGTGTCAGCTCGCTGGGGCGGAACTCGTAAAGGACACGCCCGTTGTCCCGCGTCCAGTCGTTCGAGTCCAGCGCGTCCAGTTCACGTTGCGCAGAGGGCCAGTATACGAGGTAGTTCGCGGCCGTGCGGTTGAGGCTGACTTGATCCGGCAGCTTCGCCAGCTCGGGGACGTCGGCGAGCAGCAGTGTGTCGACTCGGTTGTTCTGTGGGGCGCCGTCCGGCGTGAATCCTCCGAGCATGACATCGCCGCAGTTCTGGCAGTAGAGCAGCTCGAGGACTCGCGCCCCGCACCCTGGATGGTCGCAGCGGGTCACAGGTTCGCTGAACAGCTTCCCGATCCGTCGCTGCTGTCCTTCAGCATGGTCGACGCCTGGGCAGACTGGGTTCGTGCAGGCCCAGACACCCGGGATATTGCGGAAGAAGTAGTGAGCGCGGAGCTTCGGGTCCGCCTCCTCCGGTGACGACGCAAGACCGGTGAGCAACGACGTCAGAGCGCGCGATCGCTGATCCGATGGAGAGTCCGGGAAGACCTCTGCTGCGAGTTGGTCGACTCGCTTTGCCTGAAGCTGTTCGGCACCGTCTTCTGTCGTGCCAAGGAACGACCGCCGAAGGCTGTCCAGCAGTCCTCGTTCGCGGGCGACACCGGCCACATCCGTGGGGCTGGCAGCACCCAGGGCTGCCACATCGTCAGGCGTCCCAGGGCGTGCCGACGACGGCATGGACAGCTGGCCCGGGATGAACGCGAAGGTCTCCGCATTCACGCCGAAGAACTCCTCCAGGTAGCGCTGGTCGCGTGTCGCGTCGATGGAGGCAGAGGCGGCGAGCACCCGCAACTGCTCGGGCCGCTCATCAAGCCCGAGCCTGCGCTTGAGATTGCGCAGGAGGTACGCCACCTCGGTGCCGGCCGTGCCGCGATACATATGCAGCTCGTCGACAACGAGCGTGAATCGGTGGGTTGGATCACCCAGCCAGTCGCGGGTCGAATCAAAGAAGTGGCCGTCCCGCTCTCGCAGCAGCATCACGTTGAGCATCGAGTAGTTGGTCACGAGGATGTCTGGCGGTGCATCAACCATGTCCCAGCGCGAACGCATCTCGGAACCGTCGAGGCGGGGCGCGAAGTAACGAACATCGTCGTTGCCGGTCTCAGCGGCTACCTCAGCAGCCCGTTGCACGCGGGCGTCGGTTCGAGCGAGTTCCTCCCGCAGTTGGTCGACCGCTCGTTGATTGTCACGGCTGCCGGTCCCTGGAGTGGCGCTGGTGTAGCGGCCAAAGTAGAAGCGATGGCCACGCCGGTTCGCATCGAGCCACCCGCGTGCGGCATCGCTGTCCAATGCTCGGCGCATGCGCATGAGTTGGTCGTCCACGAGGGCGTTCATCGGGTACAGAACGATTGCCCGGACAGCCTTGGCACGCCCAGACTCGCCGTCCCGCTGGGACACGAATGCGCCGCCTGTCTGCCACCAAGGCCGGTAAGGAGCGGGATGTCCCGCCCAAGTCCGCGATTCCTCCAGCAGTGAGCCGAGCACAGGCAGGAGGAAAGACTCCGTCTTGCCTGACCCGGTCCCGGCCGTGACGATCATGTTGCGACCCGGGGTCATCCCAGCGGCAAGCGCCTCCTCCTGATGCAGATAGAGCGACCTGCCGGACGGGATCAGCCCGCACTCGGAGAACGCCGCGAGTTCAGGCGAGGCCCCCGATGCTTCGGCAGACTGTGCCAGTGTCCGCTGAGCCGAGACGTACTCGGGACGCAATTCGACGAGGGGCAAACGGTATGCCCCATTGTCCCTGTCGAACAGCTCACGGCGCTCGTTGAGAAGCCGGGGGTCGCTCAGCCGGAACGGGGTGTCGTAGTACCGGAAGTACGCTTCACGTAGTCGATCGAAGGTTCCCATCACATCGAGTCCACGCCGACTCGCGCGGGTGTCTACGCTCATAGATCCCTCCGGCTGTCTCAGTTGTCTTACTCGACCGTCTGATGCACTGACTGTGCCACTAGGACGGCTACGTCCTTGGGGACGTTGCGGTAGATCGCAGTTCCCGCGAAGGTAGAGAACCTCACGGGCAGGCCGCTGCATAGCACGAGCGCGCGGGTCTGAAGTGGGGGCAGAGGCGAACCTTGGTCGACGAAGAGGCGTCCTACCCCACGACCATCGACGACTCGCTCCTCCCGCCAGCGGATCACTCCCGCCTCGCGTGCTGCGAGGTCGAGCAAGACGCCTTCGGCATGGCCCGTGTGGTACCACTCGTCGTTCTGGCGGTAGACGTAGTGCAGACGTCCGAGATCCTTGAACCGGGCGAGTCCGTTGCTTGGCGGGGGCCCGGGCACGAAGCTCACATCCATGGACTGCTGGTCTAGATGCTCAATGTCAGCCCCACGCTGTGGTGGTGCGGCCAGCGCGCCGAGGGAGATCGGTGCGAGCGCCGCGGCGATGTTCGTGGCGGCTTCGCCCACGAACTGGATACCGATGTCGGCGAGTACCGAGGAGAGCTGATCGATGGAGTCCGACTGAACGAAGATCGAGGTTGGGGCGGGGAGGTCGCTACTCCTGGCCGCGTGGGGCCGTTCGAAGGTAGCGAGATCATTGGAGTCCGCAAGAGCGTCGCGCAGCCCGACGCGTCGACGGCCTGCTAGCACTGCCGTTCCGCCAGCTGCCGGAAGGAGGGCTGCGGCCGCCGGAGCGATAGCCCATCTGTCGTTGCCCCAGTCGATCTCTGCGTGGCCCAGAGCCGAGATGTCGCGAAGCCACCGCCCAGTCGAGCGCCTCTCAGGCGTGAAGTTGCGGGAACGCATGTACCAAGCCAGCCGGTCACTTAGCCCGCGAACGGCACCAGCTCCGGTTTCGCTCATCCATGTCAGGAGCAGGTCAGTGTCCACGAAGCTGCTCCCACGATTCGACATAGCGCTTCCACAGGACGTCGTCCGTCCTCACCCCGGGTGCGGCCTGTGACCAGACATCCTGATCTCGCGCGGTGAGGGCATAGAACTGAGGGCCCTCCGCGCGAAGCCGTGTCACTTGCCAGCCCCGGATCCGCTGCTGAAGCAACCAGCAGCCCCGGGTTCGGGCGATCTCGAAGTACTGGAAGTTCGCATCCTTGACGTCGCCGTCGTTTAGGAAGGTCGGCTCGACGGGCTCGTTGATCGGCGTGGCATGCCCGGCTCGGTCGATGATCCAGTTGCGTTGAGCCCCTCGGCGGATCAGAACGTGCACCGAGCCCGCATCGCCCGCGGCGAGCGCCCCCCGGATCGCGTTCGGCGACGCATTCGTCAGGCGGCCATCGATCCATCCGATGCTGCCAACCCCTGGTGGCTCCCAGCCACTGCTGACGCCTTGAGTCACTTCGAAGGTGAGGCGCTCGCCGTCGGCCTCGATCGTGTGTTCACCCGGGCTGAAGCCGCCGCGAATGCTCAGAGGAATGGGGAAGCCGGCGGCGATGAATGTGTGGCGCGCCTCTCCATCGAGTGTCACCGGCACGTGTCTTTCGCCTTCTCCAACGGGCAGGTCTAGATCCGGCTCGCCGCCTTTGAGGAATGTGTTGCGGCTGAGGTTCCGCAGAAGGGGAAGCCCGTTGATCAGGCGCGGACGCACGGTTGTGCCGAGCTGAAGGTTCGTGGCGACAACTCCTCTGAGCAGGCCGAGTGCCTCCCTGAACCGTTCCTTATCCGAGAACGTGATTCCGTAGTAGACCGCGTAGCCAGGGAGTATCTGGCTCGCATAGTCACTCCGCAGCTGTTGCCAGCCCCGGTCGGCTCCCAGGTCCAGGACGGCCTTGACATCACCCGTCAGCGATGGCCGGACCGCAAAGATGTGCTGCTCATAGGCTTGGGCGGCATCCGTTAGGAGCCAGCCGCCGGCGTGCGCGTTGTCGGTGAACACGAGGATATCGGCGGGCCGGTACTCGGCCACAGACATCGAGCCTCGAGCGACGACACCATCGCGCAGGTCATCGGCGGTGACAGGGGGCAGGCCTTCGGCGTCGTAGAGCGGTGTGCTGCGACTGGCTGTTATCAAGATCTCGCGGCCATCGATGCTGAGGATGTCGTCCGGTGCACTCGGAACCATCGGGATAACCCACCAAGCCTCGCGACGGTCTATGTCGATGGTGAGGCGAAGGTCGAGGCGGCGCAGCCCTTCCGCCGTAACCACGATCCCGTCCCATGTCTCGGCCAGGCTGTGTATGAGCCGTGCAATCATCCCCCCTAGATTCGGGTCCTCAAGGGACTGCACGAATCTGTCGCTGAATCCTTGCGGTCTGCGCCTGACCCATAGTCTGAGGAGGTCAAGCAGCGGTGTCGGCTGGGGTACTCCGTGCCGCTTGAAATCCATCCGATCAAAGAACCTTGTCAGAGTTGCTCGGTCGCTGCGGCGCACGAGTGTCTGGGAGAGTGGGTAGCCGATCCGGGAGTAGCGTCCCAGGTCATGTGGGATCGTCGAGACACCGAAGGTGCCCCCTTGTTGGGTGAGCCATCGGTCTATCTCCTGCCAGATCTCGACTGCATCAAGGAATGCGCCGCCTTGGCCGAGGTCGAAGCGGAGATCCTCAAGTGTCTGTTCATCGGCGTCGGGGAGAAGCGTGCCAGCGAGGCGGATGTAGTAGTTGTGCGCCGCGCCGGCGGCGTCGCGACGCATCTCGGACGCTGCGAGGACCGTGAGTGCTAATAGAGGCAGCGTGGGCGGAGGCCCGACTTTCCCGCTGCTTGCCCAGTGCCGATTGAGAGCGCGGATCCCGTTGAACATCGTCCGCCCGGCCGCTGGGTCCGCGAGAGTCCGGACTGCTGAGGCAAGTGACCTAGCGCCATCTACTCCAGGTCCTGCAATGTGGTCGAGTTCGCTTTGATCGACGAACATAACGATTGGCTGGCCGCTTCGTCCGTCGAAGAACTCCTGCGCGAGCCGCTCCTGCCAGTGGGCGTATGCCTCCGGCAATGGAGGCACGGTCGAGCCGGTCACGCACCATACGATAGGTGAACACGAGACTGAGCGCAGGCAACTCGAGCCAGACTCATATTTCTGGTTCCAGCAGGCCGGGCGCCGGTTCGGCCGATGACGGTTCACCAGCATGACATCAAGTGTGGGCAGAGCCGGGCGGCTCGCGGGGCAGTGTTGCGTCACCTGGGGCTTCTCGCCGCTAGTGCCAATGATCGGAGAACCACCCGCCAGTCCGCATGTGGCTCCTGATTCCGCACTCGGATGGTGAGGACATGCTCCCCGGTCCGAGAGGAGGGCCGATCGCGTCCATTCTTGAGCAGTTTGGGTGCCAGGCGTTGTTGAGCGAGTGAGCCTGGTCGGTGGCGCTAGTCAGCATGTCATCGAGAGCGTGGGCTCCTGAGGTTGGCCTTTGAGTGCGCACGGAAGGCATCTTCGAACGCCTCGAACGCGCCGTAGTTGCTGAACATGTACGAATCATTTATGCCCGAAGGGGAGCGCAAGTGCAGCCCGCCGTATCTGACTTGGGGTATCCGGTAGTTGTTCGCAAATCGACGGTCTGGCGTCCCGTTTCTGTTTGTGTACTTGTATGTCTCGCCTACGATCTGGGAATCATTTGGAACCCCCTCCTCCTCGGTGAAGCGGATCGAGGAGAAGATGGTCTCCACTGTGTTGAGGTCATGGATGCTGAACTGCTGGTAACTCTTGAACAACACAATGAAGGTCGGGAAGAGGTAAAGGTCAGGGCCGTTCATGTTCTGAAGGAACAGGCAATCCACGTCGGCACGGATGAAGTCGAGCACGCGCGGACTGCGGTCAGTGATCGGCTTTCGGTCGATTGAGTGATCAGCGATCGAGCGCTCGGCGACCTGGTTGACTCGATCCTCGCTGGTTATGTCCCAGATTCTCGAGGAGTTTATTATGCCGCCAAAGTGGTAAGCGACTGCGTCCCATGCCGAGGGGTCTCGGAGGCTGTCCCTGAAATAGAGCTCCAGGTATGTGCGCATTGTGGCGGCTTCCAGCGCGTCTATGGCGTTCTTCTTCTCGGCTCTTTTAGTCGAGTTGCTGAACAACCAGGTTGTCCGGTAGTCGCGCTGTGCCTTCTTCAGCTCGCCACGGAGGTGGACACGGTGCTGGTACAACCCCATCAACTGTTGATGGAGATGCTGGAAGCTCTCGCTGCCGACCCTCAGTGCCAAGCTTGATGTGGCAATGATCCGAGCGCCATCAGCTTGAAATGGGCTCTGCCGATCCAAGGCGGGACTCACGCTGGGCACATGGTTCACCGGACGGGGTGGGGGATTGACTGGGCGGGTCGTGGTCGGCGGTGGAGGCGGGGGTGGGCCGGGCGAGGCTGAGGAGCGGCTGGCTGAGAAACGCCAGTGGGGCGAGCGGCTGATGCTGGAGGCGCTGGGGGGCCCCACGCGGCGCCGTCCCACCAGCGTAGTTGGCCAGTCAGATCCGGATACCAGCCAGCGGGTGGCGCTTTAGGTCCAGTCATCGCTGAGTGTCCTTCTTGCCAGAGTGCAGGTGACACGGTAGCTGACGAGAAGGGACTACATCACCCAGGTCAAAGCCATCAACCCAGCCATCTGATGGTGTCGTTAAGCGACTGTCGATCCTTCGCGTGCCTGAGGTTGTGTGGTCGCTCATCGCCGCATGATCGTCGTGTGCAGCGTCGTCGCCTCCCCAGCTCGATGGACCTTCGCCGGCCTTCCCCGTCCGCGAATGATCTCGCCGGTCTCCTCCACGAAACCCGCGGCGCTCAGCACCTTGTGTTGGAAGTTGCGGGAGTCGATCTCGGTGTCTCACACCGCCTGGTAGACCCGCCGCAGGTCGGGCAGGGTGAAGGTGGCTTCGCAGAACGCGGTGGCCATGGTGGTGTACTCCAGTTCGCGCGGGCTTGCTCGACTCCTTTCCCGCAGGATCTGGGCGTGGTCGAAGGCCAAGTCCCCAGGTCAAGTCGTCGTAGATCGGAGCCCATTCGGCGCGGTCGGCGTCAGTGGCGGGGTTCGGCTCCCAGGGCGAGCCAGAGGCCGCCCGAGCTGCGGAGGCCGGCCTGATTCGGATACACCAAGTGGATGGCCGCACTGTTGGCCCGCCTGGTCAAGGAACTGCTGCGGATAGTGACCCGGCTGGACCAGCGGGTCACCTACTACGGGCACGGATCGGATGCTGCCGCCATGGTGACCCGGGTGGGCAGCGGTCCGGGTACTTCGTTGGTCAGTCGGGTAACGCGGACCAGCCGTGGATAGTGGACGACCGGCGCATGGCGAAGCAGGCGCCCCTGCTTAACTGGGAAGGCGAGATCACCGAGCAGGAGGTGCTCAACTACGGTCTCTCGCTGCTGCCTGTTGACGTCATCAACGATGAGTTCGCGAGCAGGCGGTGAGGTTCTACGACCAATGTCGGGAGGCTGCCGAGGAGGTCCGTCAGGGCCACTGGTTCGGCTGGATCTCGGACGAGCATCTGGACGAGTTGCGAGCCATCGTCCGTGCTGCGGGCGAGGACGGACTGGGGTCGTAGGCGCCGTTCTACTGCTCAGGCGACCTGAACGGCGTCCTCTAGGTCGGTCGGAACCTGTGCTGGGGAGGACACGACCAGGTGGCGTCCGAGGGCTGTCGCGACGCGCGCGAGGGTATCGATCCGGTTGTGGGCGCCGCCGCCCTCCTCAAGGCGGGAGATGACTGACTGGGTCGTGCCCATGCGGCAGCCAGTTCGCGCTGGCTGAGGCCGGCCTCGGTGCGCAGGTCGTAGATGAGCTGGCCGAGCGCGAGGTCCTGTTCAACCTCCGTACGCCGCTCGTCGGTGACGGGGGCGCGCTTCTTCGGCTGGGGATCGTCGTGATCGAGGTGAAGGGTAGCTCGGTCTGGGTGGAGCCGGACGGGCGCTGGATGATCACCCGCCAGCAGGGGCCGACCCGGATCCATCCGGTGGATCAGGCGCGGGACGCGCTCTACGCACTGCGGCGCTACGTCGAGTCCGATCCCCGGTGGGCCGGGCGGACCCGTGTTCGGTGGAGCCACCATGTGGTGCTGGCTCGCACGGCGTTGGCCGACGACTTCGCCACCCCGGACTGTCCGCGGTGGCAGATCTCGGGCAAGAACGATCTTCCTGAGCTCACTGGCCGGGTGTGGGACACCACCTCGCTGCACCGCAACGACGCCCGTCCGCCGGACGCTGACGACGTCGCTTTGATCCGGGAGATTCTGACCGGACGCAGTCTGCCGGTCCGCGATCTGGTGGCGATCGCGGAGGACCGCGCCGAGCTGGCCGATCGGCTCACCATGGAACAGGCGAACCTGCTGAGCGTGACCAGGCTGCTGAACCGGGTGGAGATCCGGGGCGGGGCGGGCAGTGGCAAGACCGTGCTGGCGATCCGGCAGGGGTCCGATCTGGCCAGCGGACGGTCGACCGGTGAGCGGCAGCGGGTGGCGGTGGTCTGCTACAGCTACGGGCTGGCGAATCACCTGCGGCGGGAACTGCTGACCGGGTCGCGGGCGAAGCGTCCGGCGTTTGTCGGGACGTTCGAGGATCTGGCGCGTAGCTGGGGGATCGACGTCGCCGGCTCCCGGGACGACTCGGAGTACTGGGAGGTCAGGCTGCCGTCGCTGATGGCTGCCCGGGCTACGGAGCTCCCGGAGGACGACCGGTTCGATGCGGTGATCGTGGACGAGGCGCAGGACTTCGCCGACGACTGGTGGACGCCGCTGGTCCGTGCGCTGCGTGATGAGCTGACCGGCGGGATCTTCGCCTACAGCGACGAGCGGCAGCGGGTGTTCGCCCGGTTCGGACGTCCGCCGCTGGTACTGGTGCCGTTGGTACTGGATCACAACCTGCGCAATACCCGGCAGATCGCGTCCAGCTTCGTGCCGCTGGCGCCGACGTCGATGGTGCTACGCGGCGGGGACGGTCCAGAGGTGGAGTTGGTCCCGGCTGCGGTTGGAGAGGAACTGGGGGTGGCCGATGACCAGATCGAGCGGCTGCTGGACGAGGGGTGGGAAACCCAAGGACGTGGCGCTGCTGACCATGGGTGCGCGGCATCCGGTGCAGAAGGAACGGCAGGAATCCTGGGTTTCGATCGCTACTGGAACGAGTTCTGGTCCAACGACGACGTGTTCTACGGGCACGTCCTGGGCTTCAAGGGGATGGAGCGCCGGGCGGTGGTGCTGTGCCTGAACGAGGACGGCACCCGGGATCGCAGCCGGGAGCGGTTGTACGTCGGGCTCTCCCGAGCAACCGATCGGCTGGTGGTGGTGGGAGACCCTGAGGTGGTGCAGCGGATTGGTGGACGTGAGGTGTGGGAGCGGTTGGGTCGAAAACAGCGTTGAACGCTCGACCGCTCCGTGGGTATCACGGCCTCGGCCGCGCTCTGGTGCGTAGCGCTAGGTCGTCGGGCGTCATCGTCGCGGTGACCCGAACGTCCACGCCCGGCGGGAAGTAGGAGCGACGACGCCGTTCCAGCGACAGCAGGTACCACCAGGGCGGCTTCATCGCACCCTTGTGGCGATTGTGGCCGCGGCACAGGGCCTGCCCGTTGCTGGCGATCGTTGCTCCGCAACGGGACCACGGGTAGACGTGATCGGCTTCGGCGGCGGGCTCGCGACAGCGTCCCCAAGCCAGGAACACGGCGCCTTCGCACCGGTTGCCGGCGCGTTCCATCACGACGCGTCGTGACTCGTACTTGAAACGCCGCCAGGGGTCGCGTCCCTGGGACCATCGGGGACCCCGACCGGGCATGGGTGCCTGAAGGACGATCAGGAAGGCGATGATCCCAGCGAAGTGGGGGAGGACGGGGACGAACCCACCGAGCACCGTCGAGGCGAACGTCCACCAGTCCATGTGCGCGCTCCTTCGGACGCCGATGCCTGCACGTTATCGGCTGGACTGCGGTTGGGGTGCCGGAACGTACGAGTTGGTGAAGTGGCCCGCTCGATTTGGCGAAACCCAGTACTGCGCGACCCCGCCTTCGCGGAATCGGCGGTGCCGGGCCGGACGGGGGCTCAGTCGCCCATCGCTGCTATGCGAGCTTGTCGAACCGGCCGTCGGAGACCCGCAGGCGCCCGGTGTCGTCCCAGCCGACCGGGATCGGCTCAGAGAGCGATCCGACGAAGTCTCCGCGCTCGTCGACGTGGTTGAAGGCGAAGAGCCACCACGCGCCCTCCCGGTCCTGCAGGAGGCGACCGGCGTACAGGGTCTCGTCGGTCAGGCGGGTGGCCCTGGTGATGTCGTAGGGGCCGACAGCCGAGTCGACGGGCACCGACCACACGCCACCGCGTTCCCCGGCTGCCCGCCGCTCTGCGGTGAGTTCGCCGTGCAGGGACGAGAAGATCAGCACGTTCCGTCCGTCCACGGTGGCGAGCTGCGGCACCTCGAGGTGTCCGAAGCCGGCTCCCGGCGCGGAGAGCGGCGGTTGCACCGTCCATGCCTTGAGGTCGGGGGAGGTGGCGTAGCCGATCACCCCGCGGTCGTCGACGGCGCCTTCAGACGATCGGGCGGTGATCAGCATGTGCCACTGCCCCCCATGAGCGAACACCCAAGGGTCGCGCCAGGCCTCGTCGGGCCAACTGGTGCCGTCGTACTTCTCATACCAGCGGGGGTCCGCCTCGGTCAGGGCGGTGTCGCCGGCCTTGGTCCAGGTGTACAGGTCCGGCGAGGTCGCGACGCCGACGCGCTGCACGGTCGCCTTCTCGGCGCGGGTCGTCCCGGTGTAGAACATCCGCCAAACCCCGGCCGGGTCGCGGACGATCGAACCCGTCCAGGTGGTGTAGTCGTCGAAGGCAGGCTCGTCGGATGCGATCAGGGCGTCGGCGACCTCCTGCCAGTTCCGCAGGTCCGTCGAGATCGCGTGACCGACGGTGACGTGGAAGTGCCGTCGATCGGGGTTCCCGAGTGCGCGCGAGGCCTTCAGGTAGAACACGTGGTAGTGCTCGCCGTCGTCGACGAACCACATGTCCCAGGTCCACGCATCGGGAAGTACATATGACATCGGTATTCGGGCCTCTCGGTGGGAGTCAGTGCACGCTCGGCGGGGCGACGGAGCCGCGGTGGACCACCGGGCCCCGGAGCAGGGCGGTGGGGGTGTCACCGGTGGTGCTGTTGATCTTCTTGAAGAGCTTCTGCGCCGCCCATGCGCCCATCTCGTAGTGCGGCAGGGCGATCGTGGTGAGGCCCGGATAGGCGCTGTCGGCGACGTACTCCTGGTCGTCGAAGCCGACGATGGACACGTCCTGGGGGATGCGCAGCCCGAGTTCGGCCGCCGCGCGGTAGGCGCCCATCGCCACCCGGTCGTTGAAGCAGAAGATGCCGGTCGGCCGATCCGGCCCACCGAGCAGCCGCAGGGCTGCCGCGTAACCACCCGGCGCGTCGGATTCGACGGCCAGGACGGTCAGGGCGTCGGCGGCGAGACCGGCCTCGAGCATGCGGGCACGGAACCCCTCGAGCCGTCCGGTGGAGGCGGGGATGTCGTCGATGTTGTTGATGAAGCCCAGCCGGCGATGTCCCGCCTCGATGAGAACCTCCGCGGCGTCGCGGCCGCCGGCGATCTCGTCGGGGGCTACCCAGGGCACGCCGGGGGTGGTGCACTCGGCATTGAGGAACACCGTGGGCACCGACTCCAGCTGCGAGGGCAGGTCGAGCTTCCGGTGGAACATGGACGCATAGAGGATGCCGTCCACCTGACGGCGCAGCAGCTCCTCGATCTGCCGGTTCTCCACGTCCCGCTCATATCCCGTCGACACCACGAACATGACGGTGTCCCGGGTCAGCGCCACCTCCTGCGCGCCCAGGACAAGCTTGCCCGCGAACGGCGTGGTGACGATCTCGTCGCCGATCAGCCCGATCGTGTTCGACCGCCGGGTGCGCAGCGACTGGGCGAGCCGGTTGGGCACATAGCCCAGGCGCGCCGACACGTCCTGGATGCGTTGCCGGGTGCCCGGGTTCACCCGCAACCCGGGTACGTCGTTGAGGACGTGCGAGACCGTGGTGATCGACACCCCGGCCTCTTCGGCGACCTGCTTGATCGTGACTCTTCTGTGTTTCACCTCGTGACCTCTCCGGGTCAGTATGGCCGGACGGCAGCCATGGACCGCTACGCCCCGGCCGACGGGGTGGGACGGAACGCGTTCACCGCGGGATCGAGGACGACCTGGGCGTTGGTTCCGGAGTCGAGGACGGTGTTGCCGGCCGCCCCGGAATCGACCCTCACCGTCGTGACGGCGAGGCCCTGGGTGTTCCCGGTCGTCAGCAGCGCGTCCACCTGGGCGGTGAAGCAGGAGTCGCTCGCGGTGGCGTTCACGTCCTTGGCCACCACGTGGTTGGTGCCGACGTAATTGCCGCTACCGGAGGCGATCCGGATGATCACCGGGGGAGCGCTCGGCCGCAGGTGCTGGGCGTCGACGATCTCCGAGAAGTGGTTGCCGATCACCGAGTTGTCGCTGCCGTCGATCCGGAGCAGCCCGTAGTCGTCGTCCAGCCCGTTGTCGACCCCGAAGAACGGGGTCCACGGCTCGTGGTCGCGCAGCAGGTGGTTGGACGCCACCAGGTTCTCCGAGCTCGCCGCATCGAGCCGCACCATGCCCGGATAGAAGGAGTGGAGCCGGTTGGCCGTCACGCTCGACCGCGTCACACCGTGCAGGTGGACGCTGCTGGCACCTCGGGGGAACACGTTGTTCGCCGTGATCAGCAGCCCGCCGTGGTTCTCGGCGTAGATCGAGTGCCCCCGCGGGCCGGCGCCGACCAGGTTGTCGGTGATCTTCGAGGCCTGGCCCCAGCCGCGCAGTTCGATGCAGCTCCCGCACTCCGCGATGAAGTTGTCGTGGACGGAGAGCGCGTCGGCGTTCCAGAGCTCCAGCCCATGCTCCAGGTACACCAGGCCCATCCCGGTGATGCGGAACGAGTCGTTGGCGTCCACGACCTGAATGCCGGTCTTGCCGTTGGCGTAGGAGTTCTCCGGATTGCCGGCGGGACCGTCCCCGGTGAAGTGCAACCCGTCGATGCAGAAGTTGGCGAACTCGACCGAGCTGATCCTCGGGCTACCCGACCGGGCGACCCGGAAGGCGGCGTCCTGGACGTCGACCAGCACCCGGCTGCCGCCCGGCCACAGCTCGTGCAGCCCGGGCCATTCGTCTTCCGGCACGTTGAACCGAATGCTGGACGAGGTGAACCCGTGCCCCGAGCCTTCGATGCGCAGGAAGCTGACATCAATCAGCACCGGAGTGCGCAGCCGGTAGTCCCCCGGGGGGAGGTAGATCACCGCGCCGGGCTTCCCGCCGTCCCTGGTACTGGCGGCCGACTGACGCTCCTTGATGTCGGCGATGATGCTGTTGATCACCGCGCCGAGGTCGTCGTACGGGTCGCCGTGGGGCCACGCCGTCACGTCGTAGCGGTTGCTGCTCGACATCAGCTCCTCCTTGTCTGGCATGGCTCAGCCCTTCACCGCACCCATGGTGAGGCCGGCGACGATATGCCGCTGCAGGAACAGGGTAAGGACGATCACCGGCACCGAGTAGACGGCGGCCAGCGCCGTCATCCCACCCCAGTCGAGCCCGAACTGGCTCTGGAAGTTCGCGATCACCACCGGCGTGGTCTGCGCGCGAACCGAGGTGAGCAGCAGCGAGAAGAGGAACTCGTTCCACGAGGCCAGGAAGGCGAAGATCGCGGTCACCGCGAGTCCGCCGGAGACCACCGGCAGCACCACCCGGATCATCGCCTGCAGCCGGTTGCAGCCGTCCACCTGAGCGGCCTCGCTGAGCTCGTCCGGCACCGCCTCGAAGAAGCTCGCCATCAGCCAGATCGACAGCGGCAGCGAGATGGTGGTGTGGGCGAGGGCCAGCCCGATCGAGGTGTCGGTCAGCCCGATGGTGCGCATGATCCCCACCAGCGGCGCGCCGACCGCGATGGTCGGCACCATCCGGGTGACCAGGGCGGCCAGGATGAAGACCCGGCCGGACGGGGTGCGGAACCGCGTGATGGCATAGGCCGCCGGCACCGCGAGCACCAGGCTCAGCACGGTGGAGATGAGCGCGGTGACCACGCTGTTGATCAGCGCGGCGGGCACACCCTCGCGGGTCAGCGCGGAGACGTAGTTCTCCAGCGTCCAGACGCTGGGCATGACGCTCGGCGGCACCGAGATGGCCTCCAACGGCGTCTTGAACGAGGTCAGCAGCAGGTAGAGGAACGGGAATCCGTACGACACCAGCGCGAGGGCGAGCAGTGCCCAGAGCAGGATGCGGCCGGCGCCGCGGGCTTCGAGGGGATTCATCGTTCATCAGCCCCCGGTCGCCAGATCAGCAGGATCGCCGCGATCGACACCGCCAGCATCGCGAGCAGGTAGAGCGTGCCCATCGCGCTGGCGAGGCCGGGATCGCCGAACCGGGTCATCGTCCGGTAGATCAGCAGGCTGAGCGTCGTCGTGCTGCCCTGCGGGCCGCCGTCGGTCTGGATCAGGATCACGTCGAACGCCCGGGCGGCATCGATACCGCGGACGATCAGCGCGACCGCGATCACCGGACGCAGCAACGGGATGATGATGTTGAACAGCACCCGCGGGTAACGGGCTCCGTCGATCCGGGCGGCTTCGATGATCTCGCCGGGGATGTTCTGCAGCCCGGCGAACAGCACCAGCGTGATGAACGAGGTGGTCAGCCAGATGTCCGGGATCGCCACCGAGAAGAGGGCGATGTTCGGATTGCTCAGCCACTGGATCTGGTCCGGGCTGGCGAGGATGCCGGCCCGGAACAGCAACTCGTTGATGATCCCGAAATTGTCGATCAGCAGGAACCGCCACAGCAGGCCCGCGACCACCGGCGCGATCATCAGCGGGTACATGAACAGGGTGCGGAAGACGGTGGACCGACGTCCCAGCGCGGTGAAAAGCAGGGCGACGGCGAGGCCCAGGACGAACTCCATCGCCACGACGAAGAGGGTGTAGACGAGCGTCCGGACCGACGCCGAGGTGAACGCTTCGGACGAGAACGCCGCCAGGTAGTTGTCGAAGCCGACGAAGGTGGGCGCGACCCCGGCGAAGGGGGAGATCTCGAAGAAGCTGTTGTAGACGAAGCTGGCCAGCGGCCAGAGCACGAAGGCGGCAAGGAACAGCGCGGCGGGGAGCATCAGCAACAGCGCGAAGCGGCGATCGCCGCGCTCGCTGCGTCCCATGCGGGAGGCCTTGCCGGCCGGAGCCGGGGTGGTTGAAGCCACCCCGGCCACGGTCTCGGAGGGTGTCGCGGACACGGGACGGACTCCTACTTGATGATCGACTCGATCTGAGTCCTGGCGTCGGCGAGCAGCGCCGCGGTGTCGGCTCCCGGCTCGACAGCTTTCTGCAGGGTGGGGATCAGCACCGAGTCGGTGATCTCCTGCCACTTCTCGGTCTTCGGCCGGGGCAGGGTCTGCGGCGCCTCGAGCGTGGTCACCAGAGCCGCGAAGTGCTCGTAGCCGGGCTGGCCGGCCTTGCTCTCGAAGGCGCTCTTGCGCGCCACCAGCCCGAGCGAGGTGTCGGCCGAGAGGTCGTTGTGCTCGTAGGCGAAGGTGATGAAGTCCTTCGCGGCGTCCTGGTTCTTGCCGGTCGAGGGAACCGAGAGGTACCAGGCGCCGGGCACGCCCGCGACGCCACCGGGGCCACCGATCATCGGAGCGGCACCGATCGAATCCTTGACGGGCGAGTCGGCCGGGGTCTGGCGGTAGGCGTGGCCCCAGAACCGCATCATGGCGAGGTTGCCCTGGTAGAAGAGGTTCTGCGCACTCGCCCAGTCGAGCTGGGCAGCGCCGGAGGGCGCGTACGGGAGCAGGCTGACGTAGAAGTCCAGCGCTGCCTTGTGAGCGGCATTGTCGATGGTGACCGTGCCGGTCGCGGGGTCGAGCACCATCTGCTTCTCGCCGGCCTGCGACACGGTCGCGAGCCACTCGGTCTCGACCGCACCCTTGACGTCGGTGCCGTAGAGGTCGACCTTGCCGTCGCCGTCGGTGTCGCGGGTGAAGAACTCGGCCATGTCGCGGTACTGCTCCCAGGTGGTCGGCGCCGCGAGCGCGTAGCCGTACTTCGCCTCGAAGTCCTTCTTGTTGGTCTCGTCCTCGAAGAGGTCGGTGCGGTAGAAGAGGATCTCGGAGTTCGTCCAGACCGGCATGCCGATGAAGTGGTCGCCGATCTTCGCCTCGCTGACCAGGCCGCCGAAGAGATCACCCTGCACGTCGGCGGTGAACAGATCGTCCAGCGGTGTCAGGGCGGGGGCGAACGCGCTCAGCCAGATCGCGTCGAGGGCGGCGATGTCGAAGGACGGACTGCCCGCCTGGAGTTCGGAGGAGATCCGGTCGTAGAGGCCGGCGTAGGGGAGTTCGACCAGGGTGACGTCGACGCCCTTCTCGGACTTGTAGAGGTCGGCGATCGGCTGCAGCTCGGCCTTGCCGCCGCCTTCCACGACGATGGTGAGTGCGGTCGCGCCGGGCTCGGTGCTGCCCCCGGGCTCGCCGGAAGGGGCGGTGGTGGGGGTGCCTCCGGCACCGCATCCGGTGAGCGTGATCGCGGCGGCGGTGAGCGCGGCCACGACGACTCCAACGGGACGGACGCGACCTGACGTGTGTGTGCGAAGCATCTTCACTTCGGCTCCATTCGTAGGTGATCGGGTTGGATCAGAGTTTGCCAATACGTTTTGGCAAAACGTCTTGGCACGATGATAAGTGCGTCCGTCTGAGGCGTCAACAGTTTCGATTGACGAACCTGCCGCGGGAGAGGTCGCGTTGGATCAGTTCGCAGGCAGTCTGCTCTTCTCCCTTGGTCTCGACAAGCTCGACCGTCGGGATGTGGGTCGCGACGAGCCGGGCCAGCGGGGATCAGTTCAGGGTGACAGTGCCGGGTGGGTGGAAGCGGCGTCCGGTGGCGCGGACGGAGGCTCCGGTGCGGTCGAGGTAGGGCGTGATGCCGCCGAGTTCGCGGGGCCAATTGGCGCCGAGCAGGAGGGCTCGGTCGACCTCGGCGGGGTCGGTGACCACGCCATCGTCGAGCATGAGGCGGATCTCTTCGGCCATGGCGTCGAGGGCTCGGTCGAGCAGTGCTTCGGCGGATTCCTGGACGGCGGCGCGCCGGGGCAGGAGCGCTTCGGCGGCCTCGGTCAGCTGACCTTCCTCGGTGAGGACGTGGCGGTGGCCCTCCGCCACCACCCTGGCGAGCCAATCCGGGAGGCTGTAGCGGTCGGGGAAGGCGGCGTGCATGGTCTCGCTGACGTGCAACTGGACGGCGGTGCCGACGAAGTCGAGCAGCTGCAGCGGGGTCATCGGCAGGCCGAGGGGGTCGAGGGCGGCGTCGACGGTGGCCGGGTCCTGGCCGGCGTCGAGGGCGGCCAGCGACACGTCGAACATCCTGGTCAGGACCCGGTTGACGATGAAGCCGGGAGCATCGGCGGAGAAGACCGCCGAGCGACGCAGTCTGGCGCCGAAGTCGAGTGCGGTGGCGACGGCGTCCGGGCCGGTCTGGGCGCCGGGGATGATCTCCAGCAGCGGGACCACGTCCACCGGGTTGAAGACGTGGAAGCCGATCACCCGCTCGGGGTGGGTCAGGCCCTCGGCCAGGGCGGTGATCGACAGCGAACTGGTGTTGGTGGCCAGGACGGCGTCATCGGCCAGGTGGGGTTCGGCGGCGGCGAAGGCGGCGCGCTTGGCGTCCGGGTCTTCGAAGATCGCTTCGATGACCAGGCCGGCGCCGGCCACCCCGGCCGGGTCGGCGGTGGCGGTGATCAGGGCGGCTACCTGCTCTGCTGTGTCCGAGGTGAGGGTGCCGCGTTTCACCAGGCGCTCCAGACGCCCACGGGCGAACTCGATGCCGCGTCGGGCGCGGTCGTTGTCGAGGTCGGTCAGGACCACGGGGATTCGGGCCTGGCGGGCGATCAGGGCGGCCAACTGGGAGGCCATCAGGCCGGCGCCGATGATCGCGACCCGGGTGATCGGACGGGCGGTGCCGCCAGTCAGTGCGTCCGGGATGACGGGCTTGCGGCGGGTGAGGCCCTGGGCATAGATGCAGGCGCGGGCGATGTCGGAGTAGAGCAGCTTGCCGAACTCGGTGCTGGTTTCGTCCTCTGCGGTGTCGATGTCCTGTTGCCAGGCACGCTCGATCAGGTGGAGCGTGGCGGCGGGGGCGGGGCTGAGAGATCCTCGCCTTCGCGGGGATGACGGGGTGGAGGGTGGGGATGACGGAGACGCCCCTTCGACAGGCCCAGGGATCGTTGACGGCGGGGGAGTGGGGGCGGGGCGCTTGCCGGCATCGATCCGGTTGGCCACCCAGGTGGGCCAGGCGGCGTCCCAGTCCTCGGCGGGGAGTACGGCGTCAATGATGCCGCGTCCCAGGGCCTGAGCCGCACGTTGAGGGTGCCCACGCAGGGAGTCGTCGATCGCGGTGGCGATGGCGGCCTCGGCACCGGCCAGGCGGGCGACCTGCCAGGCGCCGCCCCAGCCGGGAAGGATGCCGAGGCCGACCTCGGGCAGGCCGATGCCCAAGGTGTCGGAGCGGGCGACGCGGTGGTCGGCGAACAGCGCCAGCTCCAGCCCGCCGCCCAGGGCGAAGCCGGTGATCAGGGCGAAGCTGGGGATCGGCAGGTCGGCCAGGGTCCGGAACGCCCGCCAGCCGCGACGGGCGGCCTCGGTGGCCTCCTCTACGGACGTCGAGGAGTTCAGCACGTTGAGGTCGGCGCCCGAACCGAAGGAGTGCTCGTTGCCGGTCAGCAGGACGGCCTCGACGCCGAGGTCGCGGACGTGGTGCAGTGCGTCGGTCAGGTCGTCCAGGCCCTGCAGCGTCCACAGCACCGGGCGGCGTGGCTCGGCCGCGCCCAACCGCAGCAGCGCCGAAGAGCGCTCGCGTCCGGGCAGGATCACGGTGGAGACGGCGATCGATCCAAACCACGTCATGATGGACTCCGTTTCAGTCGAGGAAGACGTCGGGTTGCAGGTCGGTGGCTCCGGGGAGATGGGAGTAGCCGGAGAGGTCGATGGCACCCGCCTCGGCCAGCACCTCGTCGTCGATCAGGGTCTGGCCTGTGCGCCGTGCGCCAGTGAGGATCAGGTGGGCGGCGTCGGCAACGATCCGGGGAGAGCGGGATCGGACCAGCGCCGGCTCGCCGAGGGTGTTGGCGATCGCGGCGGTCGCGATCAGGGTGCGCG
Organism: Propionicimonas sp.; assembly: GCA_049841235.1. Classification (GTDB taxonomy): domain Bacteria; phylum Actinomycetota; class Actinomycetes; order Propionibacteriales; family Propionibacteriaceae; genus Propionicimonas. The sequence goes on from JASGEM010000108.1 coordinate 60,209, forward strand.
GCCACAGGGTGTTCGCGGCGACCTGCGGGAACTCGGCGGCGAAGCCGAGGGTGGCCAGCGTCATGCCGTACTTGGCCAGCAGGTAGCCGGGGAACCGTCCCAGCCAGTGCGGGCTGAGGTTGAGCGGCGGGCTGAGCGTGAGCACCCGCGGATCGCCGGACGCCAGCAGATGCGGCAGGCAGGCCTTGGTGAGCATGAAGGCGCCGCGGACGTTGACGTCCTGCATCAGGTCGTAGCGGCCGGGTGTCAGCTCCAGGGTGCCGACCGGCGCCAGCACGCTGGCGTTGTTGACCACGATGTCGATGCCGCCGAAGGTCTCGACGGCCGCCGAGACCGCGCGGGCGATGTCCTCGTCGTTGCGGACGTCGCCGACCACCGCGAGCCCGCGTCCGCCGGCCGCTTCGATCTGCTCGACCGCGGTGTGGACGGTGCCCTCCAGCGTGGGATGCGGCTGATCGGTCTTGGCCAGCAGGACGAGGTTCGCCCCGTCCGCCGCCGCCCGCCGCGCGATGGCCAGTCCGATCCCGCGGCTGCCTCCGGACATCACGATCGTGCGACCGCGGAGGGTGGTGGGTTCCGTCATGCGGGAGTCTCCCTGGTCGTTGTCGGCGCTGAGTGTCGTCCAGCCTAGCCCTGGGACCCGGCGGCACCGGTGGCGCATGGCGGGAGTCGCCGTCGGTTGTGGAGGGGTGATGTCGCTGGGACCATCCGCCTTACTCAAAGGTGAGTATTCCCTGAGAGTCCGGTTGCGAGGAACATGTGCTGCGGGCCCGAAGCGGCCCAGCGCACATCAAGGACGCGCCGGCTGAGGCGCGTTCACCCATTCCTCCCACCCCGACATGTCCAGGGAGACCTATGCGCACAATCCTCCTCCGGTTCGGCGTGGCCGTTGCCACCGCCGGCCTGATCCTCACCTCGGCGGCCACCGCCGACGCCAAGCCGCGAGACCCGGTGGTCAAGTCGACCGCGGTCGTCGCGCCGTTCAATCTCGAGGCCTTCCGCGGCAAGCTGTACGTCGCCGACGGCTTCGCCAACACCATCGGCGTGCTGAAGGGCGACGGCTCGGTCAAGACCGTCATTCCCGATGCCGTCGGCGCCGCCGGGATCGCCCATTCCAAGGACGGACGCTCCTTCGCCTACACCTACACCGAAGGCGGTCCCGAGGCGATCACGGCCAGCGGCCTGACGATCGTCGGGCCCCGTGGCAAGCGGCTGGTGGCCGACACCCTCGCCTACGAGACCGCGAAGAACCCCGACCGCAAGCTCACCTACGGACCGAAGTCGACCGACGCCTGCGTGGTCGGCGCCCTCGGCCCGGCCTATAAGGGGCTGGTCGATTCCCATGCGTATTCGGTCGTCTCCTATCGCGGCGCCTGGATCGTCGCGGACGCGGGCGCGAACGCGCTGTTCAAGGTGGACAAGCGCGGCAAGGTGAAGACCCTCGCCGTGCTACCTGCCCATCCCTACAAGATCACCGCCGAGGCGGCGGCCGCGCTCGGCCTGCCCGACTGCACCGTCGGCGTCAGCTACCGGTTCGAGGCGGTACCGACCGATGTCGAGGTCGGCAAGGACGGCTACCTGTATGTGACCACCCTGCCGGGCGGGCCAGAGACCCTGGCGCTCGGTGCGCGTGGGAAGCTCTGGCGGGTGAATCCGCGCACCGGGGCGGCCCGCGAGATTGCCAGCGGGTTTGCCGGTGCCACCAACCTGGCGATCGGCAGCGACGGCAGGATCTACGTGGCTGAGTACTTCGCCGGCAGGATCTCGGTGGTCAAGCGGGGCAAGGTGAAGCCCTACCTGACTCTGCACAACGTGGTCGCCCTCGAATCCGCGGGCAAGACGCTGTGGGCCGGGACGACGGTGAACCTCGATCCGAGCCTGCCGCCGGTGCCGGGGACGATCGTGAAGATCGTCAACGGCAAGGCCTCGCGACACTCGGTGTTCAAGCACTAGGGAGGCTGACGTGCCGTGGGTGCCGGCGATTTCCACGGAGTTGCTGGCACCCACATCAACCACGCGGGGCGGGCTTCGTCCGGTTGAGCGGTTCGGCCCGCCGGACGAGGTCCGCCCCGCCACTCGACCGCCATCGCGGTTGCCTTTGTCACTCTCCACAGGTCGGCTGGTGCCTGGTTGCACGGGGGTTTCGACTCCCATCATTTCTGTCAGAGCCTCCGATTAGCCTGGTTTTCTCAGTGGTAGTCGACCCCGAGAGCAGTGTGGGGCCGGTTGGCCAGCAGGACAGTGAATCAGCGTGTGACAAGGCAAGGAATCTCCAGATGGGCGAACGGCTCGATTGGTGGGCGGCGTCCGACAGGGTCGGGCAGCTGTCCGGCCAGATCGCGCAGTTGCACGCCGAACTGGTCGCGACCACCGCGCAGGTGATCGCCGACGAGGCGTGGGTGGGGGACGGGATCCGGTCGGTTGAGCACTTCCTTGAGTTCAAGACCGGGCTCGACCGTTCCACCGTCCGCAAGATCGTGGAGGTCGCGCGCCGGGTCGACGAGGTACCCGAAACGATCGAACTGCTGTCTGCCGGCAGGCTGACGCTGGATCAGGCTGCGGTGGTTGCGCAGCACGCTCCGGCCCCCCATTCGGTGGACGTGGCGCGGTTCGCGGAGAACGCGACCGTCACCCAGTTGCGGAGAGCCCTGGCCGGCTGGTTCCACGACCCGGACCCCGCCAGCGAAGAGTCGGTGAAGGATCGTCCGGCGACGCTCCAGGTGAGTCACTTCGACGGCCAGTTCCTGCTGAAGTACACCACCAGCGACCAAGCGGCCGGTGCCTTGGTCGAGCAGGCGATCCGGGAAGCCAAGGACGCTCTGTTCAAGGCCGGGAATGCGGAAGCGACCCTTGCCGATGGACTCCTCGACGTCGCGACCCGTTCGTTGGACTCGGTGACCTCGTCCTCCCGTCAGGACCGGTACCGGGTGCTGCTGCACCTGGACACCGAGGGACAGACCTGGCTGCACAAGAGGGGTGCCCTGCCACGGCACATCGCCGACCGGTACACCTGTGAAGGCGAGTTGCTGCCGGTGTGGGAGACCGAAGGGAAGCCGGTTGCTGTGGGACGCAGCAAGCGGATCGTGCCGAAGCGGGTCCGGGCGCTGATCGAGGATCGTGACAAGGGCTGCCGATACCCCGGTTGCCATTCGACCGCCTACCTCGAGGTGCATCACAAGACCCACTGGCGCGTCGGTGGCGTGACCGATCCGTCCAACCTGCTGTGCCTGTGCGGGTTCCACCACGATGAGCACCACAAGGGCGCCTTCGCCATCGAGGGAGACCCGCAGCATGTCAATGGGCTGATCTTCCGCAGTCACCACGGCTACGAACTCAACTCCGCCCGACCTGAACCGCCACCCCCACCGACAGCACCGCCGCCGCCATGGCGAGGTCCGACCGGGGAACCGCTCCAAACCCGCTGGCTGCACTTCGAACCCAACCCGCTCGAACCCGAACTCGAGCCTGCGTTCGCACCGGCACCCGGTTGACAGGCCGACCCGTGCCCTCGTGTCGAGGTGTCTCGGAGTGTTCGTCCGGGCCAGCGGGTTCGGCTTCGACGTGTCCGAGTCAGCTTTGACGCCGCGCGTCGGAGCGCACGCAGGGACGCCGACATCGGTCATGCTGAGAGGGTGACGAAGGGAATGGGCCGGTGAGGGACGAACTATCGGACGAGCAGCTGGACCGCGCGGCCGGCGCAGTCGTCGCCTCGGCGGCAGGGGACGCGCTGGGGTCGGCCTACGAGTTCGGTCCGGGGCTGCCGGACGGCCAGGTGCCGGTGTTCGGGGTGGGGTACTTCGGGCACGCCGTGGGCGAGTGGACGGACGACACGTCGATGGCGATCGCGATCCTGGAGGCGGCGTCGCGACAGGAATCGCTCTGCGACACGGCCGTGCTCGCCGGGATCGTCGACCGCTGGCTGGGTTGGGCGGCCACCGCCAGGGACGTCGGGATCCAGACCCAGCGGGTGTTCTCGCGCATCGTCCGCCCGGCGACCGAGGCGGGTGCCCGGCAGGCGGCGCAGGCTGTCCATGACGAGACCGGACGCAGCGGCGGCAACGGCTCGCTGATGCGCACCGGGCCGGTGGCGCTGGCCCATCTCGCGGACGAACGGGAGGAACAGCTTGCCGAAGCGGCCGGGCGGATCGCGCAGCTCACCCACGTCGAGCCGGACAACGTCCATGCCGTGGTGTTGTGGTGCCTGGCGATTCGGCACGCTATTCGCACCGGGCAGTTCGAGCCTCGGATCGGTCTGTCCTGGTTGCCGGCGGAGGCGCGTCCGCGGTGGTCCGGGCTGATCGACGAGGCGACCGCGCCCGGACGCCACCCACGCGACTTCGCCGCGCAGAACGGCTGGGTGGTGAAGGCCTTCCAGGCGGCCCTGGCAGCGATCGCGGGAGCGTCCGATCTGCCCGAAGCGCTATACCGGGCGGTCCGCGGCGGCAACGACACTGACACGGTCGCGGCGATCGCCGGATCGCTGGCGGGTGCGGTCTGGGGCGCCTCCCGGCTGCCGTCCGACTGGCTGGCGCTGGTGCACGGCTGGCCCGGCTACTCCGCGGGCGACCTGAAGCGGCTCGCCCTGCTCGCCGTCGGGAACGGCAGCCCGTGATCTGGGGCCAGGTGGCGTCCACGCCTGGCCAGGCGATGTATGCGGCTAGATTGTGGCCGTGGTGTCTGATGACGGGAGCCCACCCGACCAGGCGGCTTATCCGGCGGTCGCAGCGGTGAGCGCGGCGACGCTGAAGGAACTCGCCACCCGGGTGATCGAGTGCCGCGCCTGTCCGCGGCTGGTCGCCTGGCGGGAACTGGTCGCGGTGGAGAAGCGGGCGGCCTTTCGCGATCAGGAGTACTGGGGACGGCCGGTGCCCGGCTTCGGCGACCCGCGGGCGCGGATCGTCATCGTCGGGCTGGCGCCCGCGGCGCACGGCGCCAACCGCACCGGGCGGATGTTCACCGGCGATCGCTCCGGCGACTTCCTCTACGCCGGGCTCTACCGCGCGGGGCTGGCGAGCCAGCCGGACGCGGTGAGCCGGCACGACGGGCTGAAGCTCAACGGCGTCCGGGTGACGGCCCCGGTGCGGTGCGCGCCGCCGGCCAACAAGCCGACCCCGCAGGAGCGTCGCACCTGCGCGCCCTGGCTGGCGCGGGAGCTGCAGTTGGTGGGGCCGTCGGTGCGGGTGCTGATCACCCTGGGCGGCTTCGGCTGGCAGTCGCTGTTGGAGACCCTCGGCGAACTCGGCTGGCGGGTGCCCCGCCCGCGCCCGGTATTCGGCCACGGCGCCGAAGTGATCCTGCACGACCCGGAAGGGCGCGAGACCACCCTGCTGGGATGCTTCCACGTCTCCCAGCAGAACACCTTCACCGGACGTCTCACCCCCCAGATGCTCGACGACGTCCTCGGCCGCGCGGTGGAGCTGGCGGACCTTCGATAGCTGCGAGGCAGTTGAGCTTGTCGAAGGGTCGAGACCCTGTTGTCGCGGGCCGGTCGTGGGGGTCTCGACAGGCTCGACCGGCGATGATCAGCGGTTCTCTCTGGGAAGCACTGTTCAAGTCGCTGCAAGGCTGGTTGGCTTGCCGGGCACCGGCCGGTTGTGGGGTCTCGACCCCTCGACAAGCTCAGGACAGGCCAGCTCGACCGGCGATGATCGGCGTCTTTGCCTAGCGGAGGACCAGCCAGGCAGTCAGGGCGATGATCACAGCGATGTCGAAGACCACCGCCAGCCTGGCCTGGCGCCGGGCCGCGGCGCGTCCCGGACCGAGCACCAGCGCGACGAAAGCCAGCTTGGTGGCGATCGCGAAGACCGCGGCGGCCACCCGGAGATCCGGGACGAAGGCGGCGGCGAGCAGCAGACCACCGCAGGCCGCGATCCCGGCGCCCCAGTTGCGGACGATCGCCAGCAGGCCGGGAGATTCGGCCCGCTCGCCGAAGTGGTCGCGCAGCACAGCCTGCGGCGCCACCACGGCCCGCAGCATCGAGAGGGTGATCAGACCGGCCGACCCGAAGACCCAGGGTGCCACTGCTTCCACGAGACACCTCCCTGCTGGGCCACGCTACGACGATGCGCGGCCCCGGGGCGGGTGGTCGAATTGCTCAGGACGGACGCGCGGAGCGTCCCGATACCCTGCGGAGATGAGTGACGACCGCGCGATCCGCGTGTTCGTGTCATCGACCTTCCGCGACATGCAGGCCGAGCGGGACGAACTGGTCAAGCGTGTCTTCCCGCTGCTGCGGCGGCGCTGCGAGGACCGGGGCGTCGCGTGGAGCGAGGTCGACCTGCGGTGGGGCGTCACCGATGAGCAGGCGGCCGAGGGCGCGGTGCTGCCGATCTGCCTGGCCGAGATCGAACGCACCCGTCCCTACTTCATCGGGTTGCTGGGGCAGCGCTACGGCTGGGTGCCGGACGGGATGGCCCCCGAGCTGACCGCCCGGCTGGGCTGGCTCACCGAGGATCCGCGCCGCTCGGTCACCGAACTGGAGATCCTGCACGGCGTGCTCAACAACCCAAGCTCGGATGGGCACGCCTACTTCTACCTGCGCGACCCGGCGTGGGTGGCCTCGCTTCCCGAGCCGGAACGGGCGCTGTACGTCGAGGCCGATCCCGATGGCGCTGCCCGGCTCGATGCTTTGCGGGAACGAGTGCGCGAAGCCGGGGAAACCGCTGGGGAGGGAAGGGCTCAGGGTTCCGGCCCTCCGGCGGGGCCAGCGGGCGAGGGGAGCGGTCAGCCGCGCATCCGGGTGACGGACTACGGTTCGCCGGAGGAACTCGGTGAGCGGGTGCTGGCCGACTTCGAACAACTGATCGACCGGCTCTACCCGGCCTCGCAGGTGCCGGACGCGGCTGCGCGAGCGGCAGCCGTGCACGCCGCCTTCGGGCGTGCCCGGTTCGGGCTGCACGTGCCTCGTCCGCGGGTCGCGGCGGCGTTGTCGGAGGCAGGCTCGCCGCTGCTGGTCACCGGGGAGCCGGGTTCCGGGGCATCCTGCTTGGTCACCACCTGGGCGGACGAGTGGGCGGCGGCCAACCCGGACGCGACGGTGCTCGTCCACCACTGCGACGCGGACGCCGCCGCGAGCGACTTCCGGTTGCTGGCGGCTCGGGTGATCGCCGCGCTGGGTGGGGACCACGACGAGGCGGTGGGGCGACTGGCGGAGGCATCGCCGGCCGCGGTGGCGAGCGCGATCAGGCAGGCGCTCACGGGGACGGCCGCGGCATTGGTGGTGCTGGACGGGGTCGATCAGCTGGCGGAGGGCGACCTGGGGGACCGGGCGCCCGATCTGCGGTGGCTGCCGTCCGATCTCGGGGACTTCCCGGTGCGGTTCGTGCTCACCGGCTCGGGGGAGCGGGTTCGGGCAGCGTTCGCGCATCGCGGCTGGCCGGTGCTGGAGGTGCCGCTGCTGACGGAGGCGGAGCGGCGGGCGATCGCCGCGACCGTGCTGGCGGCGGGCGCCAAGCAGCTGGACGAGGAGAACCTGGCGGCGCTGGTGACCGCGCCCGCCACCGGGAACCCGCGGTTCCTGGTCACGGTGCTGGACGAGTTGCGGCAGCACGGAGACCACTTCACCCTTCGCCCGCTGATCGACTGGCTGGTCGCCGCGCCGTCGGTGGAGGCACTGCTCGGGCTGGTGCTCGACCGCTACGAACATGACTTCGAGCGGGACCGTCCGGGTCTGGTGGCGGACGCGATGCGGGCGCTGTGGGGGGCGCGGTACGGCCTGGCCGAGGCAGAACTGCTCGATCTGCTGACCCCTGGCCCTGAGCATCTGCCGCAGCGCACCTGGGCACCGCTGCACCTGGCGGCCGAGCGTCACCTGGTCAGCCGGGGCGGGCTGCTGGGCTTCGCGCACGCCGACCTCCGGCGGGCGGTCGAGCAGCGCTACCTGGCCACGCCGGAGTGGAGGGTCGCGTCGCACCAGAGCCTGGCCAGGTACTTCGCGGCCGAGCCGCTGAGCGCCAGGGTGGCCGACGAACTGGGCTGGCAGTGGGCCGAGGCCGGTGACATGGCGGCGCTACGGGCGACACTGTCGGATCTGCGCTGGGCCGAACTGGCCTATGCGCGCAATCCGTTCGACCTACGCCGATTCTGGCACCGGCTCACCCCGGACGTCGCCGGCGAACTCGTCACGGCCTATGCCCCGGTGCTGGCCTCGCCGGCCGCCCACGACGCGGGGCAGCTGGTCTGGGGAGTCTCCCGGTTGCTCGCCGATGCAGGGGCCGGCGACGCCGCGTTGAGCCTGCAGCGCTATCTGGTGGAGGCGGCGCGTGCCGATACCGGGCTGGAGCCGCAGCGACAGCGGCGACGCTGGGCCGCTGCGCTGGTGAACCTGGGGGCGAACCACCTGGGCCGGGGAGAGCTGGACGCGGCCGCGGCGGCCTTCGAGCAGGCGGCCGAGGTCGGAGAACTGCGCGCGGCCGCGCTCGGCAACCTGGCCATCGTCCGCCGCGAGCAACGGCGCTGGCCGGACGCGGAGACCCTGTTCCGGCAGGCCGACGAACTCCACCGAGACCAGGGCGCGCTGTACGACGTCCAGGGAAACCTGGCCGGCTGGGTCGAACTGCGCCGTGGCCAGGCCGACTTCGAGGGTGCCTTGGCGCTGCTGCGCGAGCAGGAGCGGATCTGCCGCGAGCTGGCCGACCCGGTCGCGGTCGGACGGGCGCTGGCCGGGCAGGCGGTGCTCCTGGCCGACCAGGGACGTCCATCCGAGGCGCTTCCGCTGCTGGAGGAGTACGCCGCGATCTGCCGCTCAGAGGGAGACCTGCGCGGGCTGGCCGAGGCCCGGCTGAACGAGGCTTCCGCCCGCTTCGGAACCGGTGACGCTGAGCAGGGCGGGTCCGCTGCGGCCGAGGCCGAGCAGCTCGCCCGATCACTGGGGGATCCGGCGCTGCTCACCCGCGTTCTGGTGGCCCGCGCCAGCGCGTCCGCCGGTCTGGGCGACTGGCCCGGCGCCGAACGGCATGCCCGCGAGGCCGAGCAACTCGCCCGGGCGGCCAACCAGCTCTCCATCGCGGCGGTGGCGCTCGGCTTCCTCGGCACGGCCCGCCGGGAGCAGGGTGATCTGGCCGGTGCCCACGCCGCCCACACCGAGGAGGCCGCTCTGGCCGCGCGCGCCGGGGACCGGATCGAGGCGGCCACCGCGCAGGCCAACCTGGGCAATGTCGCCGCGGCCGCGCACCAGTGGGAGGTGGCGCTGCAGCACTACGACGCGGCCGAACCGCAATTGCGGGCCCTGGGCTCGACCGGGCTGCTGCTGCCGGTGCTGGCCAACCGTGCGCAACTCCACCACCTGCAGCAACGGCTGCCGCAGGCGCTGGGCGACTACGCCGACGCGGCCGAGGTGGCGGGCCGCGCCGGCAACTGGGCCGCCGTCAAGCAGTGGGGCGATCCGGGCATCCAGCTCGCCTACCAGTTGCAGGATTTCGCCCGGGCCGAGCGGCTCTGGGCGGTGCTGGCCGGAGCCGCCCGCGCGAGCGGCGACCAGACCGGCCTGCAGCGGGCGCTGGGCGAACGAGCGCTGCTGCTGATCAACCGCTCGGACAGCGGCACGGACCAGGATGCGCTGGCCGAAGCGGGAGGGCTGCTGGCCGAGCAGGAGGCGGTCTGCCGGGCGACCGGGAACCGGGCCGGCCTGGCCCAGGCGGTGGGCAACCGCGCGATCGTCCAGCGCTACGCCGGCGACCTGCCCGGTGCGATGGCCAGCCTGGACGAGCAACTCCGTCTCGCCCACGAGTCCGGCGACGCGCAGGGCGTGTTGATGGCCACCGCGAACCGGGGCGAGGTGCTCGGCCTGCTCGGCCGGATCCCCGAGGCGCTCGAAGCCCTGCGCTGGGCCCGTCAGACCGCCGCCCAGTATGGGCTGACCCCGATGGTGCAGCAGCTCGACGGCATGATCGCCGGCCTTCGCCGCTGAGGGCTATTCGTGCGGCCCGAGGTTGCCGCTGGCTCGCGGCTGGTCGTACTCATCGGCTGGGTGGGGGGTCGAGCCCGGGTTGCCGATCGCGCGTTCCTGGCCGTATTCGTCGGCTGGGTGGGGGGTCGAGCCCGGGTTGCCGATCGCGCGTTCCCGGTCGTATTCGTCGGCTGGGTTGGGCGTCGAGCCCGGGTTGCCGATCGCGCGTTCCCGGTCGTACTCCTCGGCCGGGTCGGTGAGCACCTCTTCCCCGGTCGCGTGAGCGAGAGTCTCCGGGTCGTCGGAGCGCTCTTCGGGGTACACCGGCTCTTCCCCAGGGAGCGTCACCGGTGTGGTCAGCGGATCGTCCACGGGCTCGCTGGAGGGAATCGTGACCGGCTCGTTCGTGGGATCGTCCGGAGGGTGGACCGGATCGACGTTCGGGTCGGGATAGATCGGCTCGAGCGGCGGTACCCCCGGAGGGAAGAGCGGCTGGGCGGGATCGTTCGTCATGTTCGACATCGTTCCTCCTGGTTGAGTAGCAGTTCCGCTGCGGAGGAGATCCACCGGTCTGCGGAACCTGACGCTGGAGGGGTACCCCGTGGGAGGATCACCAAACACCACCGCGATCCGTCCCGCGCCGATGGTGGAGTCCTATGGCGACACCAGACTGACCACGCGCAACGCAGCCGGGCAGGACGATCGTGGGTAGTCTGGGACGAGCTACTGGGGCAGGAGGGCTTTCGATGACGAACGGGGTTCCGGCTGGTGGCCTCACCCGGTCCATGACGGGAACGCTGTACGCCCAGCTCTACGACGCACTGCTCCAGCAGATACGCAACGGCACCTACCAGCCCGGTCACCGGCTGCCCACCGAGGCCGAGCTGGGCGAACTCTACGGTGTGAGCCGGATGACCGTCCGGCGGGCGCTCGACGAGCTTCGCCGCTCCGGCCTGGTCGAACGAAAGCCGGCACTGGGCACCTTCGTCGCAGAACCCTCGCTGGCAGCGCGGATCACGGGTGTGCACTCCCTGACCGACGAGATCGTCCAACTCGGCATGACCCCGGGATCCAGATTGCTGGCCCGCGAGATCCTGCCCGCGGCGGCCGACATCGCCGCGCAGCTGGAGGTGCCGGAGGGGAGCGAGATCCTGCGGCTCGACCGGGTCCGGACCGCCGATGGTCGTCCGTTCTACGCCGCGCGTTCCTATCTGAACATCGTCGCCTTCCCGGAGTTGGCGACCCAGGACTACGCCTCCGACTCGCTGTCGCTGCTCGACACCTACCGCCGGGTGCTGGGGCTGGAGGCCGAACGGATGACCCAGCTCCTCAGCGCCACGGCGGCGCCGCCGCTGGCAAGAGAGGCATTCGAGCTCCCCGTCGGATCACCGGTTCTGCTGTTCGAGCGCGTCGTCTACGTGCGCGGGGATCGTCCGGTCGAGTACGTCCGCGCCTACTTCCGCGGCGACTCCTACAAGTTCTACAGCGAACTCTCCTGAGGCCATTGACACCCGTCGTCCGCGCTGCCAGACTTCAACTGTTATATCAATATAATGAATGCGTGTAAGGGGGATGCCCGGTGTCAGTGATGACCGATAACCGGCAGTTGACCCAGGCTCCGCCAGCGGGCTCGAGCCTGACCCGGCGGATCGCGCTGCTCCCCAAGGTGGTGTTCCTGCTGGGGATCATCGTGGTCGCGATGGTGGTCACCGAGCCGATCTTCCTGCTCGCAACACTCGTCCTGACGGTCACCGTGACGCTCACCGCCGGCATCCACACCGAACGCCTGATCTCTTCGCTGAAGCCGCTGATGCTGATCATGGCATTACTCTTCGTCTTCACGGCGCTCACCTACAATCCGGATGCCGCCAGCAACGAGTACGCCCGCCACGTGATCGTCCACCTGGCCACGATCGGACCGGTCGTCGTGCAGCTGACCACAGGCGGGATCGTCTTCGGGGCCGTGTTCATCATGAAGATCCTGCTCATGATGTTCAGCTCGGTCTACGTGATCGCATCGACGCCGATGGAGGAGATCCTCGCCGGGCTGAACTTCCTCGGCGCCCCGTCGGCCATCGGGCTGATGGCGATGATCGTGTTCCGCTTCATGCCGACGATGCTCGACGAGGTCGACACCATCAAGGACGCGCAGCGCGCACGGGGTGCCGGGGCGCGGCTGGCCACGGAGAATGGCGGAAAGAAGAAGTCGAAGGCGGTCCAGGGCACCATTCCGTTGTTCGTTCCGATGATCGTGTCATCGATGAGGCGTTCGGACACCCTCGCGATGTCGATGGTCTCGCGGGGCTTCGGCTTCACCAAACGACCGACCCAACTGGTCGAACTCCGGCTGACCGCGCTGGATATCGCGGTCACGGCCACGCTCATCGCCGGCATCATCGCCGTGCTCGTCGCCCGCTTCGCCTGGGGCGTCGGGGTTCTCTAGCCCCATCGCAGGTAGTTCCATCCAACTGAGAAAGGCCACGCAATGACGCATTCCGTCTCACCCGAGGTGAAGGCCTCAAAGACATTCTTCACACCGCGCCGCATCGCGCGCATGGCGGTCCTGATCGCCCTGTCCGGGGTGGGTGCCTTCGTCAAGATCCCCTCGCCTGGCGGCGACCTCGGGATCGACTCGGCGCCGGGCTACTTCGCCGGCATGATCAAGAAGTGGGACTGGAAGGAGGCCCAGATCATCGGCATCGCCGCCCGGCTGATCGCCGCCGGTGTGGTCGGCTTCCCCTTCGGCATCCCGGTTCAGATCGCCTGGGGCATCTTCCTCGGTGGCTCGATGGGCGTGGTCGCACGGCTCTCGCGGCTCCGCTTCGGCTACGTCGCCGGTGTGGTGGCCGCCACACTCTGGAACGGCGTCGTCTTCGCCTTGCTGGTCATCCCGGCCTCGGTGCTGCTCGTCGGTGGTGCCGGTGGAGCCGGGGCAGCCATCGCCGTGGGCGTCGCCTCCGTCCTCGGGGCATCTCTTGCCTCGGCGCTCGCGGCCTCGATCGGCGCGGTCGCGGCGCGTTCCATCCAGTCCACCAATCTCGCCAAGTAGTGCAGGGAAGGAATCATCATGGAAATCGTGATCGCATTGCTCATCATCGTCGCCATCTGCCTCGCCCCGACCGGCGCCTACCTGCTCTACACCCGCAATCGTCCCGAGCCCTTCCTCGACCGGAAGTAGCGCTGGCCCGTCTGAGGAGAGATCCATGGCACTTGTCGATGTCGCCCACGTGACGTGGCGATACACAGAGGAATCGGAGGATGTCCTCCACGACGTGAGTCTGGCCGTCGATGAGGGCGAGTTCATCGGCATCATGGGTGCGACCGGCGCCGGAAAGACCAGTCTTGCGGAGGTGATCCGGGGCATCATTCCCGGGTTTCACGAGGAGGGTCGGTTCAGCGGCGATGTCGTGATGGGCAGCATTGACGTCTCCAAGTCCGAAGCCCAGCGGACGGCGGACGACATCGGGATGGTCTTCCAGGATGCGGGCTCGCAGATCGTCGGGACGACCGTGCTGCAGGACGCCACCTTCGGTCCGGCCAACCTGGGGCTGGATCGGGATGTGGTGCTGGAGCGGGCCCGCACCTACCTGTCGCGGGTGAGACTCGCCGGCCTGGAGGAGCGCGCCTCGTCCGCTCTCTCGGGCGGTCAGCAGCAGCGGCTGGCGATCGCCGGCGTCCTGGCCATGGAGCCGCGGGTTCTGGTGCTGGACGAGCCCGTGGCGGAACTCGATCCCGTCGGACGGCGCCAGATCGCCGAGATCCTGACCGAATTGCGCGCCGGCGGAGCGACCGTGATCCTGATCGAACAGGAGCCCGAGATCGTGGCCCAGTTCTGCGACCGGGTGGCGATCATGGCCCAGGGACGCATCGCGCGGCTGGGCACGCCGGCGGAGGTCTTCGCCGATCCCGCGGCGTGCCTGGATCTCGGGGTCTACGTCCCCGAATCGGCGATCATGGAGCAGCGGCTGCTGGGCGAACTGACCGGCGGAGCGGCACTGACCGCCGAGGAACTGCTCGCCCGGCTGAAGGTGGGCCCCGCGAGCGGACTGCCCACCGTGACCCACCCGCCGTCCGGGGCGGCGGCCGTCGAGCAGGCGCCGATCGTGATCGAGTTCAACGACCTCTCGTTCACCTACGACGGCCGGACGAAGGTGCTGGATCGGGCATCAGCCCGCATCCGCGAGGGTGAGTACGTGGCGATCGTGGGCTCCAACGGCGCCGGAAAGACCACGCTGTCGAAGCATCTCAATGGTCTCCGGCGTCCTACCGAGGGCACCGTGTCCATCAACGGTCGCGACATCGCGGGCGTCGATACCGCGCAGATCGCGCTCGAGGTGGGCTACTGCTTCCAGAATCCCGATCACCAGATCTTTTCCAGGACAGTGGTCGAGGAGGTCATGTTCGGACCGCAGTGCCAAGGGGTCAGCGACGAGGTGGCCAGAGATCGCGCCACGGCGATGCTGGAGAGATTCGGAATCCTGGCTCTGGCCGATGTCAATCCGCACAGCCTGGGAAAGGGCGAGCGGCAGAAGGTGGCGCTGGCCTCGATCCTGGTGCTGGAGCCCCGCATCCTGGTGATCGACGAGCCGACCACGGGACTCGACTGGACCGAGTGCCAGCAGATCCTCGACATCATCGACGGCTTCCGGGCGGCCGGGACGACGGTGGTCGCCATCACGCACGACATGCGCCTGGTCCGGGAACGTGCCTCCCGCGTGATCGCGATGTCGGAGGGCTCGATCATCTTCGACGGCCAGCCGACGGCGTTCTTCCTCCAACCGGAGGCGATGAGGGACAGCGATGTCGAGCCTCCGGCGCTGAGCGTGATCGCAGCTGGGATTGCGCGCCAGGCGGGGCTCGACCCACGGGAACTGCCGGTCGCCCTGGACGATCTGGTGGCGCACGTCACGCGCCACGTCTCGCTGGAGAGGATCGCGTAGCGATGACCGCAGGCGAGTCGATCGTCGTCGTCGGCGACACCTTTGTCGACCTGATCTGCCGGGTTCCGCGGGTTCCCGCGGCCGGCGGTGCGGTGCTCGGCTCGACGCTGAGCCCGACCGGCGGTGGGGCGGGAGGCAATATGGCCGTCACCGCAGCGCTGCTGGGGCTCGATGTCGTCTTCGTGACGGCGGTCGGCGATGACGACTACGGACGGCTGGCGGTCGAGGAGTACCGTGCGGTGGGCATCGACTGCGGTCGGATCGCGGTCCGCGAGGGAGTGCCGACCTCGGCGGCGATCCTGCTCATCGATCGGGCGGCCGAGCGGACGATCATCGGATGTGCCGACGGCGCGGCGGGCGACTACCTGTTGGTCGAGGACCTGGCCGCCACGGTCGCGGCACCACCGGATCACCTGCTGCTGAGCGGGCTGATGATGTCGGCGGAGACCACGGGGCGGACGCTGGTCGCCCTGGCGGCCGCGCTTCCCGCCGGCACCACGCTCTACTTCGACCCCAATCCGAGGCTGCAACCGCAGGACGTCACCGACGAGATCCGCGAGCGCTATCAGGCTGTCGCCACACGGGCGGACGTCCTGCTGGCAGGAGACGACGAACTCGAGATGCTGGGCCTCGCCCGGCGACCCGGACAGGTGCTGGTGCGCAAGGCCGGCGCGGCCGGAAGCACCGTGGTGACCGACGCCGGCTCGGTGCACATCCCGGCCCATCAGGTGGCGGTGGTCAACAGCACCGGCGCCGGCGATGCCTACGCGGCGGCGTACGTGGCGGCGACTGTTCGCGGGGCGGGCCCGCCCGAGGCGGCCAG
>JASGEM010000109.1:0-36103 GCA_049841235.1 Propionicimonas sp.
CTCGGCCTTCGCAGCGGCGAGTTCCGATCGAGCCTGCGCCGCCTCGGCGGTGGACGTCGCCGCGCCGGTCGCGTCCGCTGCCTGCTGCTGCGTCCGCATCACCAGCCAGCCGGCGATGGCCCCGACCGCCAGGCCCAGCACGATGCCGGTGATCAACAACCCGATCTGCTCCATGCCCCCATCGTTGCGCGACCCTCCGACAGTTTTGCGAAGCGACTCTCCAGCCGGGCCAGTTTCGGCTGTCCGAGGACCCTCCGACAGGCGCAGGGATCGTTCTTCGGCCCGCTGTCAGTGCGGCAGACTGTCGTCCATGGGCTCTCTCGAACACATCACCGATCTCGCCGGCTTCGTTACCGCCTCGCCGTCGTCCTACCACGCGGCCGCCGAGGTGGCTCGGCGGCTGGCTGCGGCCGGGTATGTCGAGCAGTCCGAGACGGACCTCTGGGACGCTGCTCCCGGCGGGCACTACCTGGTGCGCGATGGCGCGATCGTCGCCTGGTCCGTTCCCGCGGATGTCGCCGGGCCAGTGGGTTTCCGGATCGTCGGAGCCCACACCGACTCGCCCGGCTTCAAGCTCAAGCCGGATCCGTCGTCCTACGCGTTCGGCTGGTCGCAGGCGGCGATGGAGGTCTACGGCGGGTCCTTGGCCAGCTCCTGGCTGGATCGCGAGTTCGGGCTGGCCGGCCGGGTGATCGACCGCGACGGCACCACCCACCTGGTCGCCACCCCGGCCTGGCTGAGGATCCCGCAGGTGGCCCCGCACCTGGACCGCAGCGTGAGCGACCAGCTCAGCCTCGACCGCCAGGTTCACCTCAAGCCGGTCGCCGGTCTGGGTTCGGTCGACATCCTGTCTGCGCTGGCCGGGTCGCTCGACCTGCATCGCGACGCGATCGACGGCCATGACCTGTTCGCCTTCGTCACTCAGCCCCCCGAGGTGATCGGCGTGGCGGGGGAATTCCTGGCCTCGGCGCGGCTCGACAACCTCTCCAGCGTCCACGCCGGGCTGGCCGCGCTGCTGGCGGCCGAGCAGTCCGGCCAGATCTCGGTGCTGGCCTGCTTCGACCACGAGGAGATCGGCTCCGCCTCGCGCTCGGGCGCCGCCGGGCCGCTGCTGGAATCCGTCCTGACCCGGATCGGCCACGCGCTGGGCTGGGGACTGGATGAACAGCAGCGTGCGCTCGCCGGGTCCCTCGTGATCTCGGCCGATGCCGGGCACGGCATCCACCCCAACTACCCGCAGTTGCACGATCCGGACCACCGCCCGCTGCCGAATTCCGGCCCGCTGCTGAAGGTGAACGCCAACCAGCGCTACACCACCGAAGGCCCGTCCTCGGCGCTGTGGCTGCGGATCTGCCGGGCGGCCGGCGTCCCGACCCAGCCGTTCGTCTCGAACAACGCCGTCCCCTGCGGCTCCACGATCGGGCCGATCACCGCCGCCCGGCTCGGCATCACCTCGGTGGATGTCGGGATCCCCTTGCTGAGCATGCACTCGGCCCGGGAACTGTGCGGGGTGGCCGACCCCGGCTACCTGTCCGCCGCGCTGACCGCGTTCTACAGCGGCGCGGAGCGGTAACCGCCCAGCTCAGCCGGCGACAGCCGCAGGATCGACCACCACCGCGTCGAGCGGAAGCGGCGCGAAGAGGTGCGGGTAGCCCCCCTCGACCACGATCGGCAGCTCCGGTGCGGGATCGATCCGCAATAGCACCAGCTCGTCGTCGGCGAGATCGGAGTGCACCCGCTGACGGATCCCGTCGACCTGATGGTCGAAGGACGCGTGGACGAATCCTTCCGCGAGATAGTCCAGCCCACGGCCCGAGTAGGGGTAGTGGCCGTCGGTGAGCGCGGACTCCCACTGTGAGCGCAGCGCCCAGTGATAGACCGGCTCGGTGAGAGCCGGACGTGGTCCGAGCAGGCCGAGATCGACCAGGTCGGCGCGCAGGCGCTCGGCGGAGGTGAAATGCAGACCGGTCAGGCCCACCTCGCTCGCCGCGGCGGCGTTGGCGGCGGAGTCATCGATGAAGACCGCCTGGTCCGGGCTGACTCCCAAGCGCTCGCAGGCGAGCCGGTAGATAGCCGGGTCAGGCTTCACGATGCCCTCCACCCCGGAGATCACGATGTCGCGGAAGCGTCCCAGGATGCCGAACCGCTGCTGGGCGATCGCGAAGGGCTCGGCCGACCAGTTGGTCAGCCCGCCGATCCTGACGCCATCCCGCTGCAGCTCGGCGATGATCGCCGCGGTTCCCGGCACCATCGAGGTGATGGTCAGCTCGAAGTGTCGTGCGTACGCGCGGATCCCGATCTCGTCGTCGGGGAACTGGCGCACCAACGCCTGCGTCGACTCGGCGAGGCCGGGCAGTTGGTCGTTGGCCCGGTTCCAGGCGTCGAAACCGATGCGTTCCATGAAAGCCGGTACCTGTTCTGCAGGCATGACCTGCTCGAACGCCCGCTGAGGAACCCAGGGGATGATCACCCCGCCGACATCGAAGATCACCGTGTCCATCAACCAAGGATGTCGGAGATCCGTCTCCGGAGCGAACCGGCGACCCGTGCAGCGTCTGCCGGAGCCACCCGGTTGGTCGCGGTCCCGGTGGGCTCGGTAGGCTTGCCCGACGTGGCTCTCACCATCGGAATCGTCGGACTGCCCAATGCTGGCAAGTCCACCCTGTTCAACGCGCTGACCCGCAACAACGTGCTCGCGGCGAACTACCCGTTCGCCACCATCGAGCCGAACGTGGGGGTGGTGGGCGTCCCCGATCCCCGGTTGCCGGTGCTGGCCGACCTGTTCAGTTCCGAGCGGATCATTCCCGCGACCGTGAGCTTCGTCGACATCGCAGGCATCGTGAAGGGCGCCTCGGCCGGCGAGGGGATGGGCAATGCCTTCCTGGCCAACATCCGGGAGGCGGACGCGATCTGCCAGGTCACCCGGGTGTTCCGCGACCCCGATGTCACCCACGTCGACGGCGACGTCAACCCCGGCAACGACATCGAGACGATCCGCACCGAGTTGATCCTGGCCGACCTGCAGACCATCGAGAAGGCGCTGCCCAGGCTGGAGAAGGAGGCCCGGCTGCGCAAGGAACGCCAGCCGGTGCTGGCGGCCGTCCAGGAGGCCCAGCAGGTGCTGGACGCGGGACAGGGCGTCCATGCCGCCGGACTCGACCTCGAACCGCTGCGCGAGCTCTTCCTGCTCACCGCCAAGCCCTACCTGTACGTCTTCAACTGCGATTCCGACGAACTGACGGACGAGGCACTGATCGCCCAGATGCGGGAGCTTGTCGCCCCGGCCGAGGCGATCTTCCTGGATGCCAAGATCGAATCCGAGCTGATCGAGATGGAGCCGGACGAGGCCCGCGAGTTCCTGGTCGAGATGGGGATAGGTGAACCCGGTCTGGACACCCTCGCCCGGGTCGGCTACGACACTCTCGGCCTGCAGAGCTACCTCACCGCCGGCCCCAAGGAGGCCCGTGGCTGGACGATCCACAAGGGCTGGACCGCACCCCAGGCGGCCGGAGTGATCCACACCGACTTCCAGAAGGGCTTCATCAAGGCCGAGATCGTCAGCTTCGACGACCTGGTCGCCGCCGGCTCCATGGTCGCCGCCCGCGCCGCCGGCAAGGTCCGCATGGAGGGCAAGGACTACGTCATGGCCGACGGCGACGTGGTCGAGTTCCGCTTCAGTTCGTAGTCCCAGCCAGGGGCAACGGTCCTTCGAGTGCGACCCGAGCATCGATGTTTGCCGATGGCTACGTGGTGCGGATGGACGTGGTGCACGGTCATGGGGCGAGTAGGATCGCGGCGTGCCGACCGAGGTTCGGATCCTCGCCGGGCTCACCGTCCGCGAACTCGACCGGGCGACTTCCTTCTACGCGTCGATGTTCGGTGGCCGGCCGACGTCGTCGGAGGCCAGGCGATGTGGCAGGTGGCCGAGAAGGTCCGGTTTGTGTCCCCCGGATACGCGGCGAGCTGGCGAAGGCTCGGTGAGATCGGGCGTGGTGGGCGCGGTTCCGCACCTCTCCCGGTGGCGCGAGATCCAGCCTCGCCCTGACGACGTACCTCGCCGAGTGGCACGCCGTCAGCGGAGGCCCTCTAGGTCGCGAGTCGAAGGAGCAGGGGCCTATGGCAGACCAGCCGCCCTCTCGTGCATCTCACCCGGATAGTCGCTCTGCGCTGCACCTCAGGAAGAGGCTGCGTCCGGACGCGAGTAGGTCAAGGCGAGATTGCCCCTCGGGAATGACTTGACGTCGATCAGCTGCAACCTGGTGAACTCGGTGAACAGCGGGCTGCCGCCGCCGTGGGCGAAGGGGCTGACCAGCAGGTGGTACTCGTCGACGAGGTCCGCGCGGACGAGCGCCTGGGCGAATCGCACGCCGCCGTGCGCGAGGATCGGGCCGCCGGCCTGGGCTTTCAACCTGGCAACCTCAGTGGCCAGGTCACCGGAACAGACGGTCGTGGTCGCCCACGGGGTGTCGATCGGCGAACGAGAGAAGACGACCTTGGGGATGGCGTTCATCGCGTCGGCCTCGGGTCCTCTCTGGGATGGCCAGTACCCGGCCATGTCCCGGTAGGTGCGAGCGCCCATCGCGTGGACACCGGCCGAGCCGAGCACGGTGGCCATGTGCGCGACGAACTCCTCGTCCTCGTCGTACTCCTGGAAGAAGTCGTCGCGTACGCCCGCGGGTGCTGCGGCGTACCCGTCGAGGGACAGGCTGTGCCGGAGGACTAATGGGCGCATGACGACTCCAAGGACCGAATCGCCCCCGGCCTCGTGGAGGGCGGTGATTTCACAGTACTCGTTCTGCTGCCCGATCGAGGCGACCGGGGCCGGCAGCCACGATCTCGGTGGGCTTCGCGGGTTGGCGGACGACCGCTGACGAGGTTCGGGGCGGGGCAGCTGGCGCAGATGGTTGTCCGTGCCTGAACTCGGTCGAGTTCAGGTTCAATGTCCAGCTCCTGTGTCGCTGCCCGCTCATCACAGTCGTGAGTCCCTAGCCTCGCGCGCCGAACACGTCAGTCGTCGTGAGGTCGTCGAAACGCGCGATCAGCCGGTCGCCGTCATAGACCTCCGTGCGGTCGGCGAAGACCCGTGCGGTGCGCACGATGCCCGTGCCGCGCAGGAACGGCTCGCGTGAAGGGAGGGCCGCGCCCACGATGTGCATCACGACCTCAATGCCTGCGCCGCCCCCGCCGGACGTGAGCGGCGCGGTCGTGTCGAAGCCGCCGTACTCCTCTCCGATCCGGCTCAGGACCTCTGCGACAAACGGCGGCGGCGTGGGCGGCGGAGCAGGATCGATGGACCGACGCCGGAGGATACCCATGATTGCAGTCCTCTCGGGGTGGGGTGCAGGCTCGTGCGGCGGAGCAGCTCGTGAGCGGCGCGGTTCTGCGAGGCGTTCCACGCCTTCCCAGGTTGGGGAGCTGTGCAGAGGAACGGATGCGAAGAATGTCGGGTAGCCGATTTCCGTGGCCGGACGGCGCTGCGTGTACCGTTCCCGGCGACGAACCCTGCCTGCGCCCCGAACGTCCACCACCGGTGAGACGCCTGGCTCGCTTCGACAGCGGGAACCGTGAACGCGAGCGACCAGAGCTGTTGTGGATCATCGACGAGGGTCAGGCGGCTCAGCGCGAGCGAACGTGCAGGGTGGTTGTTGTTTCCTTCGGTCTTCTCGAACAGCTGCAGGAAATTGCACCGGGAGGTCGGCGTTCAACGCCGAGATGACCCGGTCGGGCGCGAAAGCGGACTGCGTCGATCGCAGGTGCGCATCCGTGATGACGAGCCGGTTCAGTCGGCCATCGAAGGTGCCGCAGCCTCGAGGATCAACTCGGATGGCGCCGCCTCGGCCAGCAGGAAGCACACCTCGTAGTTCTCCATCCTCCGACCGTATCGAGTGAGGCCCAACGATGCGCGTTGCCTCGATACGAATCGTCGGCGTGGGTTGCCGCGACAAACCGGGAGTGACCTCGGAAGGGCTCATGAGAGGCATCCATCGGCGCCCTGCTCATCCCCGCGATCGATCCGCCGCACCTCCGACGATCTCGCAACCTCCGCTTCGGCTTGTGGTCCGGCTCAGACGACGCAGATGATGCACCCTGACCGCCAAGAACCGCCTCCACCGATGCGACAAGGTGTGCCCAGTCAGCCTCATGCTCCCTCGGCGGCTTCGGCGAGCCAAGCGTCCAGCAGTGGGCCGGGCGGGTTCAGCCGCCTGGCGAACTCTGCGTCGGTCTCATCCGGTGGCATCGTCGCCACGAGCAAGAGCACGCGGGCGCGTTCGTCACCGCCGCCGAAGAGCCCTTTGTCGTCGAGTCGGCGCAGGGAGGCTTCCATCGATGCCAGCCTCCGCCCGTACTCGGCCTCGGCGTCTTCGGCATTCATCTCGTGCAGGTATCCGCGCGCCGAGAACGCTGGTTCTGCCCGCGCGAGGAGTTCGTCCTCGACGATCGCGTAGCGGCTGTCGGCGAGATCCCATCGAGTCTCGCCGTGCACCGTCGCCGCAAGATACGGCCGGTACGCCTCGCCCGAGGTGACGAGCGCGTAGACGCAGAAGTCCTCGGGGTGCCCGGCGCGCAGTGTCTGGATCGCTTCGCCGGCGGCCTCGGTGATCGCGTCGACCAGTTCGACAACCGGCTCGGGCGACATCGTCATCGGGACCATCCCTGCTCGACGGCGACGGCCTCGACCTCACGCTCGAAGGCGTCGAGGCCGTCGTTCGTCCGCATGTGGAAGCAGGGCGCATCCCTGCCCTCTCCGAAAGCCCGGATACCCGTGAAGGAGACTCTCATGCATCGATCCTCGCCGATCAGAGAGACTCCGTGCGTGAAAGAGGTTGCTTTGCCCACCCCCTGGTCAGGACCGGTTCGCGGTGGCAGCATGACCCCATGCTGGTGGGACGGCTGCTGTGGATCGATCGCGCGACGTCGGCGGTGACGCGGCGCGAACTGTCCGAGCTTCCGGCACTGATAACCGACGATTCCGGCTGGCTCTGGCTCGATATCCCCGAGCCCGACGACGAGGCTGCGACCATCCTCCGGGAGGTGTTCGAGGCCCATCCCGCCGCCGTGTCAGACATCATCGAACGCAACCACCTGCCCCGGCTTCACGTCTACGGCCAGACGTTGTTGCTCGTGCTGCACCGCCCGGCGGTGGGTGAGGGCGGCCACATGCACTACCTCGAACTCGACCAGCTGATCGGACCGAACTACCTGGTCACCAGCCACGGCCCGCGCAATCCGAAGGTGCCGCTGGAATGGATGCTCGAGCAGACCGACGAGGTGGCCGACCGGATGCTGGCGGGCCGGTTCCGGCCCACGGCTCCGTGGCAGGCCTCGCACCGGATCGTCACCGCCACCGCGATCGCCGAGGAGCGCTTCGTCAACAAGCTGGCCCGCCAGGTCGGCAAGCTGGAGCAGAAGGTGATGGACCGCTCCGCGGAGACCAATCCGCAGGGCTTCCTGGAGGAGCTGTTCCGCGCCCGCCATGCCCTGCTGACAGTGCAGACCATGACCAGCCAGGCCGCCGAGATCTACGGACGGGCGATCGGCCTGCTGGGTGGCCGCGACCAGGCGGTCGACGCCGCGCTGGCGGACAACAAGGACGCCTACGACCGGCTCAGCAGGATCACGGCGAGCCAGTTGGCATTCCTCGCCGGAGTGACCGAGTACCACCGCGCCCGCACCGACACGAAGATGACGATCGCGGCCGAGCGGCTCGCCGTGATCGCGGCGGTGACTCTGCCGATCACGGCGATCAGCTCGGTCGTCGGAATGAACGTGATCAGCAACGACGTCACGCGCTGGTGGTGGCTCGGCGGCCTGATCCTGGTCATGCTCGGCTTGTCGCTGGTGTTGCTGCGATGGGCCAAGCGCCAGGGCTGGTGGTGACGCCGCACGGGCCTGACCTGACCAAGTGGTTTAGTTGCTAAAGTAAGTCCATGGCAACGATCGCGCTGTTCGGCGGAACCGGCAAGACCGGGCGAAGGGCTCTGGAGAAGGCGCTGGCCGCGGGCCACGAGGTGCGGGCGCTCGTCCGCGACCCGGCGAAGCTCGCGCTTACCCACGACAACCTCACGGTGATCACCGGCGATGTGCTGGACGCCGATGTCGTCGACCAGCCGGTCGACGGGGCGACGGCCGTGCTGAGCCTGTTCGGGCAGGTCAAGGGCTCGCCCGCGACTCTGCAGACCGACGGCACCCGCAACATCGTCCGGGCGATGAAGCGGCACGGCGTGACCCGGATCGTGACGCTGTCGGGGGGCGGGCTGCGCGCCCCGCAGGACAAGCCCGGCATCGCCGACGCCGTGATCACGTCCCTGCTGAAGCTGATGGCCGGGCACGTCCTGGCCGATGCCCAGGGGCACCTGAAGGAGTTGGAGTCCTCCGGGCTGGACTGGACGGTCGTCCGCGGCCCCCGCCTGACCGACCAGCCCGGGAAAGGTGCCTACCGGGTGGGGTGGGTGGGCGTGAACGCCAGCACGCAGATCAGCCGCGACGACCTGGCCGACTTCGTCCTCAGCCAGGTCGAGGATCGCAGCTTCGTGCGCCAACTGCCGTTCGTCTCCTGGTGATCCGATGACCCGCTCGCGGGCCGTGCTGATCGGCCAGGTGCTGGAATCGATCGTGGCCTGGTCGCGGCCCCTCGCCCAGGCGCGGTCCGGGCCGTTCGCCGACCACCGCCTGAGCCGCTCGCAGACCGAGGCGCTGTTCCTGATCGCCCACGGTCGTCACCCGACCACCCCCGGGTCGGTGGCCGATGCGCTCGGCCTCACTGCGGGCGCCGTGACGCAACTGGTGGACGGCCTTCGCCAGCAGGGGCTGGTCACCACCGGGACGAACCCGGACGATGCCCGCTCCCGGGTGCTCACGCTCACCGACCGGGCCGCCGCGCAGCTGGCGACCTTCGAGAACGAGGTGATCGCCAGCCTGTCACCGCGCTTCGGCGATCTCACCGACACCGAACTGGCCGAACTGGCCCAGCTGCTGGCCAGGACAAGGACGACAGCATGAGCGCGGTATTCGTGACCGGACCGACCGGCAACGTCGGCTCGGGCGTGGTGGACGCCCTGCTGGCTCGCGGGGTGCCGGTGGTCGCCGGCATCGTCGAGCCGGCAGAGGCCGAGCGCCTCCCCGCCGGGGTGGAACCGCGTCCGTTCCGGTTCGGCGCTTCCGCCGGCGAGCTGGACGGGGCACTCGCCGGCACCGACCGGCTGTTCCTGCTGCGACCGCCACAGATCGCGGATGTACAGAACCAGCTTCTCCCGGTGATCGATGCCGCCCGGCGGCGCGGGCTCTCCCAGATCGTATTCCTGTCCCTGCAGGGCGTGCAGCACAACCGGGCCACCCCGCACCACGCGGTGGAGCAGTACCTGCGGCGGACCGATGCGCCCTACACCTTCCTGCGTCCCAACTTCTTCATGCAGAACCTGTCGACCGTCTACGCGGCGGAGATCAGGGAGCGGGGTGAGATCTACCTGCCGGCCGGCGGCTCCCGGACGGCGCTGATCGATGCTCGCGACATCGGACGGGTCGCGGCCGTCACGCTGACCGAGCCCGGCCACGTCCGCAGGGCCTACACCCTTTCCGGCGAGCACTCGCTGAGCTACGTCGACGTCGCCCGGATCATGACCGAGGAGTTGGGGCGGCCGATCCGCTACGCCCGGCCCTGGGAAGGCGACTACCTCGCCCACCTTGCCGCCCAGGGCAGGCCGCAGGACTACATCGACGTGCAGAAGATGATCTACCGGGTGGTCCGGCTCAACCTGAGCGCGCTCCCGAACCGCGCCGTCCGCCGGCTCACCGGCCGCCCGGCGACCAGCCTGCGACGATTCGTCCGGGATCACCGGGAGGTCTGGACACCGACGGACTGACCCCTTGAGCCGAGTGGAACTGCTGGTGGATCGCGGTCGGGCAGGCCCACGCCCGCTGGGCTGGATTCGGCGCATGGCGATGGTGACGCAACGGGGCTTGCGGAGAACGTCGGCGGGTGTGGCCGTCATGGGCCTGCGGCATCGTCAGGCGTGACACAATCCGGCCATGGCCTCGATCCAGGCTCTCAGCGACGCCGACCGGCGCGCCATCGCGCGCTGGGCCGCGGACTGCGCCGAACGTGTGTTTCCGCTGTTCGAAGCCGACGCGGCGGCGACCGCGCAGGTGCGAGACGCTATCGCTCGCGCCCGTGCCTACGGCGCCGGGGAAAGCACCGCCTCCGAAGAGATACGCAGGCGACTCGTCGCGGTGAAGGCCGCGAGTGCCGCCACCACTCCGGCCGGTTCGGCAGCCGCCAGGGCGGCCGGACAGGCCGCCGCCGTCGCTCACATGGGGGCGCACGCCTTGGGCGCGGCAGCGTACGCGGTCAAGGCCGTCTCGCTCGCAGACCCCGTGCGCCCCGACGCCGTCGACGAGGAGATCCACTGGCAACTCGGACACCTCACCGACCAGGAGCGTTCTGTGCTCCGGCTCCTCCCGCCACTGGGGCAGGACTCCTCCGGGCCTCTCGGCCCCGGACTTCTGTCCCGAGGAATCCTGGGTTCGGTCATCCGAGAGATCCAGACTCAGATCCGGCAGTAGCATCGCGGCCGAACCCTCGCTCCCGGGCACGCCTTGGCATGACCTTGCTTCGCGACCGGGCGTGTCAGGTGCGATGAGGAGCGAGAGCCCTGGTGGGCTCGGAACGGCGGACCATGCGGTGCATGGCGACATTGCCCCAGGAGTCACCGGTGTTGAACTGCGCCGGCTCGTCGAGGAAGCCGCGGCGGCGGTAGAACTGGTGGGCGGAGGTATTGGCGTCAATCAGCCAGAGGTAGAGGTCTGCGCCGTCGTCGATGCGCCGCAACAGTGTTGAGCCCAGGCCTTGGCCGCGGACGTCAGGATGGAGGTAGAGCCGATCGAGGCAGCGTGAAGCCGGAGCGGGGACGTAGCCCTCCTCGACCTCCCAAGAGGCGGGCGCATCGACGATGGAGGCCACGCCGACCACCCGGCCGTCCTGCCGGGCGATCAACCGGCGAGCGGTGCCGGGGTTGGCGAAAGCCTCGGCCAGACCGGGAACCCAGCTGTCGCGGAACTCCCGCTGCACCTCGGCGAAGTCAGGCCGGACGATCCCCCGGTAGGTGCGTGCCTGCTGGTCGATGACGAAGTCGAACCACTCCGGTGCCTCGTCCGGGGCGGGCGGCTGGATCAGGAGGGGGGTCATGCGAGTCCTTCGGCGGCCGAACGCGACGGGATGGCGCTCGGCAGGGCAGCATCGATCGACCGCGCGATCTGGATCTGTCTGACCAGGAACGACCGTTCGTCAAGCTTCTTGCGGCGCATCCAACTGGTCACCTCGGTGTTCCATTTGCTGGCGTTGCAGGACGTGCAGGCGGGCACCACATTGGTCAGCGTGTAGCGGCCGCCGCGCGAGATCGGCAGCATGCAGTCCTTGGTGTAGGACGAATGAGGCTCGCCGCAGTAGGCGCAGCCTTCCCACGCCTCGATCAGGGCGGACCATTGGTCAGCCGTCAGGTCGTGGATCTGCTGGGCCATCCGGCGCTTCCGTCGCCGGGCATGGACCGCTGACCGGGTGCGAGTTGCCATGGCCTGACGGTACTGCCTCGCATCGTCGGTGACGGCAGAGACACCCCTGGGGTGTCGGAGGACGGCGACCCGCCGCGATCACACCAGGTCAGCTCCGTGAAGCGTTCGCACTCGACGAATCCCCGAGCGATGTTCGTGCCTTACCTCAGGCGGCCTTCTGGACGAGCTGGACGGGGTGGCCGTCCGGGTCCTCGACGAAGGCCACCTGCAGGCGCCCGTCCAGGAATGGGTGTGGTCTCCTCAGGTCGACTGCGCCGGCCTCAAGGGCCAGGGCGTGGGCGGCGTCGACATCGTCGGTCCACAGCGTGATGCACGCCCGATGGCCCGAGATCACCGGCGTCAACCCGTGGCTCTCGGCAGCCGGGCCGGCGAGCGCCAGCCCGAGGCAGAAGCCCCCCAACGTCAGCTCGATCTTGACCGGATCGGTCGCCGGGCCGCGGAAGGTCTCCTGGAAGCCGAAGGCCGCGTAGAAGGCCGCCGCTCGCTCGCAGTCGGCAACGAAGAGGATCGCCTGGGGATCGGAGAAGTCCATACGGCCACGGTAGACGCCTGGTTCGACCGTGGCCGCAGACTCCCGCCGAATCGCAACCTCGCTACCTCTCGGATCGGTCGGAGCGGAGTCGGGAGCGGTGTGCCTGGAGACTCCCGGGTCGGCTGGTGGGCCGGGTGCCGGACGATTCTCTAGCATCGAGTACATGGCGGTTGATCTTGAGCGGCTGGAGCGGCTGGACTGGGAGATGGAAGCACTGGCCCAGTTCTGCAAACAATTCGATCAGAGCCAACGTGACGTGCTTCGCACCCACCTCGCGGCGGGCGGCGCCATGGCTCATCGGCCCACCGCGGGTTGAGTGATCACCCTTGAGATCGAATCCCAGGTCGGGGGCGGGCGATGCCGATGACCGACTTCCCAGAGGGCTCTCGGACGATCCTTTCGACTACCTCGTCACGAAGTCCGGCGAGGTGCGGATCGCTCGTGGCGGTCGCGTTGTCACAGTGGTACGAGGAACGGCCGCCCAGAAGCTGCTGACGCGTCTGGGGCGCGATCCTGTTCGCGATCAGCAACTCCTGGCGAGGGCGACGGGTCACTACAAGCACGGCAACGAGCGAGACCGCGGTCGTTGACGCATGTGAACTCAGGTTTCCGCCTAGTCTCGGACCGTGACGCAGACGGAGATGGTGTGGCGTGGTGTACTCATCGTGCTGGGGCTTGGGCTGGTGGCGAACGGCGTCTGGCTGCTGACGACGGCGAATCTGAACACCGGGGTGCTGCTTCAGCTCGCGGTGGCCGTCGGGCTGATCGTCTTCGGGGTTTGGCGGCGGGCCTCCGGGGCGCGGTGGCTGATCATGCCAGCGCTGGCGCTGGCGATCCTCTTCGGTCTGATCTCAGGGTTTCTCGCCGGTTACGGGCTGAATGACACCGCCACCGACGATGAGGACGCCCTGATCGTGCTGGGAGCGGCGGTCCACGGACGCGTCGTGTCGCCGTCGCTGGCGCAACGTCTGGAGGTGGCGGTCGGCTACCACCAGCGCAATCCGGAGGCGCTGATCGTCGTCACCGGGGGACAGGGGCCGCAGGAGGACATCGCCGAGGCCGTCGCCGCCCGCGACCATCTACTGGCCCAGGGTGTCCCGGACGACGTCATCGTGGTCGAGGACCGTTCGACCACGACCGAGGAGAACTTCGGGTTCGCCAAGCTGCTGCTCGATGAGCGGCTGAGCGGTGACTATCGCGTGGCCTTCGTCACCAACGAGTACCACGTGTGGCGGGCCGCCCGGCTGGCCGAGGTCGCCGGGCTGGAGGCCGCTCACCTGCACTCGGCCACCCGCTGGTACGTCTGGCCTTCGAGCTATCTGCGGGAGGGCGCCGCGGCGCTGTGGTCACTGGTCGGCTGAAGCGTCGGTATCCGGGCCGATTCGTCCGGGCTTCGGGCTACGGCGGCCAGCCTCCCCGGCGCGGCCGTCCCGGCTGACAGAATCGGGCGGGTGACGGTGACGGATGAGGCACAGGCGCGCGGGCACTGGCTGCGTCGCGACCTGATCGCGTGGCCGCCCCTGCCACCGGAGCTGAATCCCGCCGACCTCGACTGGGTGCTCCACTTCAATGCGGGGGCCGGCGTGGGCGAGGAGCCCTTCAGCGCCGGGGCCAGGGAAGGAATGAGCGCACCGCAACGCTGGCTGAGCCTGGTTCACCCGGAGTTCGCCGAAGAGTCGAAACCCATGGCCAGGCGGCGGCGGTCGGTGGTTGCGACCGTTGACGACCCGGCGGGCTCGGCCCTGGGCGGTCGAGGGATCCCGAGGGCCGCATCCGACCGGCCCGGCACAGAGCGCTGGTCGATCACGGAGCCGATCGATCCGCGTGCGCCGGCTCCCCAACCCTGGGGGACGGCGGTGCTGCGGCTGGATCCGGAGGGGCTTCCGGCGGAAGTCGCCGCCACCGTCCCGCACCTGGCCGGCTACCTGGCGCTGCGGGTTCCCGAGCAGGTTCCGGTGGCCGAAGCCCTGTGCGGCGAACTGGTGGTGAGCGCCTACCTGCCCTCAGGTCAGCTCGTGGTGGCGGGTGGGATGCAGACCCCGGGCGTGATCGACCAGCTCTACGCGGCGGCGGCCGGGGCCGTGCTGGGCACGCAGTGGCGAGAGGGCGTGCCGACGCTGCGGGTCTGGGCGCCGACCGCGCAACGCGTCCGGTTGCTGCTCTGGGAGGCCGATGAGCTCCACGGCCCGGCCCGGCCGCTGTCCATGACCCGGCGCGCCGACGGGGTCTGGGAGGTCGAGGGCGAACGGCATTGGGCCGGGCTGCGCTACCGCTACGAGGTGACGGTCTTCGCTCCCGATCACGGTCGGATCGTCTCCAACCAGGTCACCGACCCCTACTCGGTCGCCCTCACCGTCAACTCGACCCATTCGGTGCTGGTCGATCTCGACGACCCGGCTCTGACTCCCGGCACCTGGGCAACCACGCCGAGCCCGCCCCTGGCACATCCGGTCGACCAGGTGATCTACGAACTGCACGTCCGCGACTTCTCGGTCAGCGACAAGACCGTGCCCCACCGGTTGCGGGGCAGCTTCCTCGCCTTCGGGCGGGATTCGGCCGGTATGGCCCATCTGCGACGCCTGGCGGAGGCGGGGATGACCTCGGTACAACTCCTGCCGGTGTTCGACAACGCGGCGGTCGAGGAGCATCCCGGGCAGTGGGCGCCGCCGCCCGCGGAGATGCTGAAATCCCTGCCGCCGGATTCGCCCGAGCAGCAGCGCTACATCGCGACGGCTGCGAACGGCTACAACTGGGGCTACGAGCCGTGGCACTTCTTCGCTCCGGAGGGCTCCTACGCCTCCAGCCTCGAAGCGGCGGACGGCGGCGGCCGCACCCTCGAATTCCGGACGGCGGTGGGCGCGCTGCACGCCGCCGGCCTACGGGTCGTCCTCGACATGGTGTTCAACCACACCGCCGGCGCCGGCCAGGACACCAAGTCGGTGCTGGACCGGATCGTCCCCGGCTACTACCACCGGCTCACCCCGTGCGGTCAGGTCGAGACCTCCACCTGCTGCCCGAACGTGGCCACCGAACACCTGATGGCCCAGAAGCTGATGGTGGACGCCTGCGTCTCGTGGGCTCGCCACTACCGGGTGGACGGCTATCGCTTCGACCTGATGGGCCACCACAGCCGCGACAACCTGCTGGCGGTCCGGGCGGCGCTGGATGCCCTCACCCTGGAGATCGACGGGGTCGACGGCCGCTCGATCACCCTCTACGGCGAGGGCTGGAACTTCGGCGAGGTAGCCTTCAACGCCCGCTTCGTCCAGGCCAGCCAGGGCCAGCTCGGTGGCACCTCGATCGCCACCTTCTCCGACCGGCTGCGGGACGCGGTGCGCGGCGGGGGAGCGTTCGACGATCCGCGATCCCCGGGCTACGGCACCGGCCTGGCCGGCGGCGACGACCAGGATCGCCTGCTCGACACCGTCGACGTGGTCCAGGTCGGCCTGGCCGGGACGCTGCGCGGGTTCGGCTTCCGGTCTGCCCGTTCCGGCGAGCCGACCCGCGGCGACCAGGTGCCCTACGGCGGGTGGGTGGCCGGTTACGCGGATCAGCCGGACGAGGTGATCAGCTACGTCGATGCCCATGACAACGAGACCCTGTTCGACGCCCTCACCCTGAAGCTGCCGCAGGCCACCCCGATGGCCGACCGGGTGCGGCTCAACACGCTGTGCCTGGCCTGCGCGACACTCGGCCAGTCGCCGGTGATGTGGCATGCCGGCACCGACATCCTGCGGTCGAAGAGCCTGGACCGGAACTCCTACGTCTCCGGCGACTGGTTCAACTACCTGGACTTCTCGATGAAGGACAACGGGTTCGGAGCCGGGCTGCCCCCCGAGCAGGACAACGGCCCGGTCTGGGCGATCCTGGCTCCGCTGCTCGCCGACCCGGCGCTGAAGCCGCGTCCGTCCGACATCAGGCTGGCGCACCGGATGGCGCTCGACCTGCTGCGGCTGCGCGCCTCCACCCGGCTGTTCCGGCTGCGCGCCGCCGCGGCGATCGACCGGGCGGTGAGCTTCCCGGTTTCGGGCAGCTGGCAGCAGATTCCCGGGGTGATCGTGATGCGGATCGCCGACAGCGAGGTGGAGCCGCGCTGGCGCAGTCTGGTGACGGTGTTCAACCCCACGCCCCGGCCGGTGCGGCAGGAGGTGCCCTTCGACGCCACCGGCTTCGTGCTGCACCCCGTCCAGGCCGAGGGCACGGACCAGGTGGTGCGCGAAGCGCGCGCGGGCGCCTCCGATTTCGCTGTCCCCGCCCTGACCGTGGCGGTCTTCGTCGAGTGGGAAGAGGGCTTCCGGCCACCACGATCGCGATAGGGTGAACGGGATCCCTCCTCGCCGTGTGAAAGGCCGATGATGACCCTGACCAACCCGCTGAACTGGACCGAACTCGATCAGCGCGCTGTGGATACCGCCCGGGTGCTGGCGGCGGACGCGGTGGAGAAGGTGGGCAACGGCCACCCGGGTACCGCGATCTCGCTGGCGCCGGCGGCGTACCTGCTGTACCAGAAGGTGATGAACGGCGATCCGGCCGACCCGGCCTGGACCGGTCGCGACCGGTTCGTGATGTCCGCGGGCCACTCCTCGCTCACCCAGTACACCCAGCTGTTCCTGGCCGGCTACGGGCTGGAGATCGACGACATCGCCTCGTTGCGTACCGAGGGTTCGCTCACCCCGGGTCATCCCGAGGTCGGCCACACCGCGGGAGTGGAGTGCACCACCGGTCCGCTGGGCGCCGGGATCGCCAACGCGGTCGGGTTCGCCATGGCCGCCCGCCGCGAGCGCGCACTGCTGGAGCCGGAGGCCGAGCCCGGCACCTCGTTGTTCGACCACTTCGTGTACACCATCGCGGGCGACGGCTGCATGCAGGAGGGCGTCGCCAGCGAGGCCTCCTCGCTGGCCGGGGCCCAGAAGCTGGGCAACCTGGTGCTGATCTACGACGACAACCGGATCTCGATCGAGGGCGAGACCCAGATCGCCTTCACCGAGGACGTCGCCGCCCGCTACGAGGCCTACGGCTGGCACGTCCAGCATGTCGACTGGACCCACGGCGGCACCCGCTACGAAGAGGACGTCCAGGCCCTGTACGACGCGATCGAGGCAGCGAAGGCGGTCACCGACAAGCCGTCCTTCATCAAGCTGACCACCATCATCGGCTGGCCGCTGCCGACCAAGGCCGGCCACCACAGCGTCCACGGCGCCAAGCTGGGCGGCGAGGAGATCGCCGCGCTGAAGAGCGAACTGGGTTTCGACCCAGCGGTGAACTTCGCGGTCGATCCGGCCGTGCTGGAGTACACCCGGGCCAATGCCGCCACCCGCGCCGCCGAGGTCAAGGCAGCCTGGGGCGCCCGGTTCGAGGCCTGGCAGGCGGCCAGCCCCGAAGGCGCGGCGCTGTACCGGCGGCTGCGGGCCCGCGCGCTGCCGGAGGGCTTCGAGGCCGCGCTGCCGGTGTTCCCGGCCGGCAAGAAGGCGACCCGTGCGGCCTCCGGTGAGGTGCTGAGCGCGCTGGCCGACGCCGTGCCGGAGCTGTGGGGCGGCTCGGCCGACCTGGCGGGCTCGAACAACACCACCATGAAGGGCCAGCCCTCCTTCCTGCCGCCGGAGCAGTCAAGCCACGACTTCGCCGGTGACTACAACGGCCGGACGCTGCACTTCGGCATCCGCGAGCACGCCATGGGCAATATCGTCAACGGCATCACCCTGGGGCTGACCCGCGCCTACGGTGGCACCTTCCTGGTGTTCGCCGACTACATGCGGGCCTCGGTCCGCCTCGCGGCGCTGTCGAAGATCCCCAGCATCTTCGTGTGGACGCACGACTCGGTCGGCGTCGGCGAGGACGGCCCCACCCACCAGCCGATCGAGCATCTCGCCTCGCTGCGGGCCATCCCGGGGCTGGACGTCGTGCGTCCGGCCGACGCCAACGAGACCGCGCAGGCCTGGGCGCAGGCGCTGCGCCACACCGACCGGCCGACCGCGCTGATCCTCACCCGGCAGGACGTGCCCACCATCGAGCGTGGCGAGGGCGCTGCGGCGCCGGCCGAACTGCTGGCCAAGGGCGGCTACACCCTGCTGGACGCCTCCACCGGTGAACCTGCGGTGGTGCTGCTGGCCACCGGCTCCGAGGTGTCGGTGGCGGTGGCCGCGCGGGAACTCCTGGAGGCCGAGGGCATCGCGACCCGGGTGGTCTCGCTGCCCTGCCTGGAGTGGTTCGCCGCCCAGCCGGCCGACTACCGCGCCGAGGTCATCCCGGCGAGCGCGGCCAAGGTGTCGGTGGAAGCGGGCATCGCGATGGGCTGGCGCGAACTGGTCGGCGATGCCGGCGAGATCGTCTCGATCGAGCACTTCGGGGAGTCTGCCGCCGGCGGGCTGCTGCTGGCCAAGTACGGCTTCACCGCCGAGAACGTCGCCGCCAAAGCCAGGCTCGCCCTCTCCCGCCAGGGCTGATGATTCGTCGTCCGAGCCGCTCTGGATCACGGGGTCTTCACCGGTCGGATGAGCCCTGCTGAGCCTGATCTACCTCGATCCGGCCTGATCGAGTCGATCGACTCCCTCGGGGGTGCCACAGACCGGTAGATCTGGCTCGGGGTGGGCCCGTCCGCGTGGTCCTTGGCCGGCAAGAACCCGAGAACCCGATCAACTGCTACGCCGAACGCTGAGAACTGCGGAGTGGATGGCAACCGGCGTCCGCCGGGCGGCGATGGTCCGATGGGCGGAGCGGACGCAGATAGCCTCGTCCGGTGAACCCCACCGCCTCCCGCCGGCTGCGTGCCAACGCGCTGCTGCTCCTGGCGGCGGCGATCTGGGGATTCGCCTTCGTCGCGCAGCGCGTCGGTGCCGAATCGATCGATGCGTTCAGCTTCAACGCCATCCGGTTCGCGCTCGGTGCGGCGGTGCTGGTGCCGGTGGTGTGGTGGCTGGATCGGCGCCGCCGCGTCCCGCGGCCGATCCGGGTGCAGGCGACCCGGGCGGTGTTGGTGCCCGGGCTGATCACCGGTGCGCTGCTGGCCGCCGCGATCGGCATGCAGCAGCTCGCGATGAGCCACACCACCGCCGGCAACGCGGCCTTCATCACCGGGCTGTACATGGTCTTCGTCCCGATCGTCGCCGCGTTCCGCGGCCATCGCTCGAACTGGACCACGACCGCAGGGATCGGCCTGGCGCTGATCGGCCTGTACTTCCTGGCGGTCGGTGACGACCTCAGCATCAATCAGGGCGACGCGATCGTCCTCGCCTCCACCTTCGTATGGACGGCTCAGATCCTGGTCATCGAGCACTACAGCAGGCGGCTCTCCGCACTGCGGTTCTCGGTGGCGCAGTTCACCTGGTGCGCGGTGATCAGCGCGGTCGCCGCGCTGCTGCTGGATCCGCACCCCTTCACCGGTATCGATGCGGGCATCGTCCCACTGCTGTACGGCGGCGTGATCTCGGTCGGCATCGCCTACACCCTCCAGGTGATCGCCCAGCGGGATGCACTGGCCAGCCACGCCGCGCTCATCATGTCGGCCGAATCGGTGTTCGGCGCGCTCGGTGGCGCCCTGCTACTGGGGGAGAACATGGGCGTGCGGGGCTACTTCGGCGCCGCGCTCATGGCCGCCGGGATCGCGCTGACCCAGTGGCGGATGGATTCCGTACACCCACCACCGGTGGCGAAGCAGAAGCCGCTTCGATCCCTCACGTAGCATGGTCGTCGGCAGTTCGGCCGAGAGAGGAAGACCGTGGCCCCGACCAAGCCTCGCAAGAAACTATCCACCACCGCCCGCGTCGCTCTGTGGACCGGCGGTGGCTTGGTCGTCGTACTCGGTGGGGCCTACGCGGCGGGCTACGCCCTGGCCGGCGACAACCTGCCCCGCAACACCGTCATCGAGGGCGTCAAAGTCGGTGGGCTGACCGCCGACACCGCCCAGGCGAAGCTTCGTGAGGGCCTGGCCGAACGCGCGGACGCGCCGCTGACGATCACCGCCGGCGAGCAGTCGGTCAAGGCGAAGCCGGCCGAGTTGGGCTTGAGCGTCGACCATGCCGCCTCGATCGCCGCAGCCGGGGGTGGGCGCAGCCCCAACCCGGTCGAGATCGTCCACGTCCTGTTCGGTGGCGCTGAGCTGCCGGCGGTGGTGTCGGTCGACCAGGCGAAGCTGGACGCTCAGGTCGCGGCCCTCGCCGAGAAGGTGGATGTCGAGCCGGCCGACGCCGCCCTGGCCTATGCCAAGGGCGAGCCGAAGATCACCCCCGGGGTGGACGGCCAGGCGCTTCAGATCGCCGAGACCGGCGAAGCCGTCCGCGCCGCCTACCTGCACGCCACCACGGTCGAGGCGGTGGTGCTGACCACGGAACCGGAGGTCACCACGGCTGAAGCCGAGGCGGCGGTGGCATCCATCGGCAAGCCGGCCATCTCCAAGCCGGTCAAGGTCGAGGTGGGCGACCGGGGCACCATCACCATCGAGCCGGAGACGATCGTCGAGTCGCTCAGCTTCGTCAGCCAGAACGGAGACCTCGCACCCAACCTGGACGCCAAGAAGCTGGCCGCCGGCGTGAAGGACGACCTGGCCAAGCTGAAGCTGGCCAAGGCAAAGGACGCCCGGTTCACCATCAAGCGGGGCGGCAAGCCGAAACTGGTCAAGTCGGTGGACGGCGAAGGCGTCGATCCGGAGCAGCTGGCCCAGGCGGTGCTGCCGGTGCTGAGCGAATCCGGCGATCGCACCGCCGGCGTCGAGGTCACCAAGCGGCCGGCCGGCTTCACCACGGACGACGCCAAGGCTGCCGGCATCAAGGAGGTGACCGGCGAGTTCACCACCTACTTCCCGGGGAGCGCCTACCGGTACAACAACATCGGCAAGGCCGCCCGGCTGATCAACGGCACCTATGTGGCGCCGGGTGAGACCTTCTCGCTGAACGCCAGGCTGGGCGAGCGCACCGCTGCCAACGGCTGGATGAGGGGCGGCGGGATCGCGAACGGGCGGATCGATCCGAACATCTACGGCGGCGGCATCTCGCAGGCCACCACCACCCTGTTCAACGCGATCTTCTTCGCCGGCCTGGAGGATGTCTACCACAAGCCGCACTCGCTGTACTTCAGCCGCTACCCGATGGGCCGTGAGGCGACGCTGGACTGGCGCTCGGTCGACCTGAAGTTCAAGAACGACTCGGAGTACGGCGTCCTGCTGCAGGGCTGGACCACCGGCAAGACCGGCTCCCAGGGCTCGGTCACCATCCGGGTCTGGTCGACAAAGACCTACACCAAGGTGGTGGCGACCAAGCCGAAGCAGAGCAACTGGCGCGCTCCCGGAAAGACCATCTACAACAAGTCGAAGGACTGCGTCCCCCAGTCGGCGATGAGCGGCTTCGATGTGCGCTACGAGCGCCACTTCTATCAGGGCAAGAAGGTCGTCAAGAAGGAGCCGTTCTTCTGGGCGTACAACAGCCTGACCCCGGTGGTCTGCGGCGAGGATCCCGCGAAGAAGAAGTCCGCCTAGGACCAACGGGCAAGCACGGACATGGAGTCGGCGAGCAGGGCTGGCCGGATCGCCTTCGTGGGCCAGTGGGTGGCGCCATTCCTTGCGCCACTGCTGCTCTTCGTCGTCCGCGGTTCGTTGTGCGGCTGCGACGGGTGGCTCTCCGGGCCGGGATTGTTCTTGCTGGCACCCCCGCTGTTCGTCGTGCTGGCGGTGCCGGCCGTCCTGGTCTTCGCCGATCCGATCGCGGTACGCCGCCGGCGAACAGGGAGGCCATACGGCATCCTCGCGATGACCCTGTGGCTGGCCCTGGTCGGCGTGGTGATCACGGTGGCGGACGGCGAGCCGCCCACCAGCCTGGTGAGCTTCTGGACGGGCATCCCCGCCGGCGGCCCGCCGCATCGCCTGATGTCCTTCGGGTTCGGACTGGTTGCGGTGCTCGCATGGCTTGGTACGACCGGCCTCGCGGTCGCGGCCGTCTTCGCCTCACGGCGTGAGGAGAGTCAGCACCGCTGAGTCAGCACGGTGCGGGTCAGTTCGCGATGCTCGCCAGAACCACCCGCCCGTCCGCCACATTCAGCCCTGCGGCGAGCGCGGGGTCTCGCTCGACGGCGGCCCGCCAGCCCTGATCGGCCAGGCTGAGCACGTAGGGCAGGGTGACATTGGTCAGCGCCCTGGTCGAAGTCGCCGGTACCGCTCCCGGCATGTTCGCCACGCAGTAGAACAGGCTGCCGTGTACCGGGTAGGTCGGCTTGTCGTGGGTGGTCGGACGGGAGCCCTCGAAGCAGCCGCCCTGATCGATCGCGATGTCGACCAGCACGCTGCCCGGCCGCATCCGGCGGATCATCTCGTCGGTGACCAGCTTGGGGGCCGCGGCGCCGGGCACCAACACGGCGCCGATCACAAGATCTGCCCGGCTCACGCAGTCGGCGATCTCGAACTCCGTGGAGGTCCGGGTGCGGATCCTGCCGCCGAACTCCGTCTCGAGTTGCCTGAGCCGTGCCACGGACAGGTCGATGACAGTCACCTCGGCGCCGAGGCCGAGGGCGTTGGCCGCGGCTTGCGTCCCGGCGACGCCGCCACCCAGGATGACGACGTTGGCCCGGGGCACGCCGGCCACTCCTCCCATCAGCGCACCGCCACCGCCGTACGGGCTCATCAGGTGGTAGGCCCCGACCATGGTGGCCAGCCGGCCGGCCACCTCGCTCATCGGGGTCAGCAGGGGAAGCGACCCGTCGGCCGCCCGCACGGTCTCGTACCCGATCGCGACGACTCCGGCGTCGCACAGCGCCTTGGTGCATTCCGGTGACGCCGCGAGGTGGAGGTAGGTGAACAGGACCTGGTCCTTCCGCATTCTCGCGAACTCGGGTTCGATCGGCTCCTTGACCTTGACCACGAGTTCGGCCTGCCACACCTCGTCGAGGCCGACGACGCGGGCCCCGGCATCGCGGTAGTCCTGATCGGCGAAGCCCGATCCCTTCCCTGCCCGGGTTTCGACCAGCACGCGGTGCCCATGCGACACCAGCTTGCTCACCCGCCGGGGGTGACCCCGACGCGACGTTCGTTGTTCTTGATCTCGCGCGGCACGCCGATGATCATGTGTGCTCCTTCGGGATGGTTGGCGACGGAGGTTTCGATGGGGAGGTGAGCGCTGGCAGCAGCGTGGTCATGGGCGGATGCCGCGCGACCAGACCGTCGTCACGGCGAGATCGGCGTCGAGTTCGACGAGGTCGGCGTAGCTGCCGATCGAGAGGTCGCCGATCTCGGGCGACCCGATTGCCCGCGCAGGGGTGGCGGTCGCCGCCTGGACCGCCACCGGTACGGACACGCCGCTCCGGTGGGCCACCTGCACCGCGCGCTCCAGCGTGAGGGTCGAGCCGGCCAGCGAGCCGTTCTCGCCCAGCCGGGCGATGCCGTTGCGAACCCGCACGATATGTGCGCCCAGGCGGTACTCGCCGTCGGCGGCGCCAGCGGCGGCCATCGCGTCGGTGACCAGCGCCACCCGACCGGGGGCGAGCTGGAACAGCATCCGGATGACCGCCGGATCCACGTGAACGCCGTCGGCGATGAGTTCGAGGGTCGCTGCGGAGTGCAGCGCTGCCACGACCGGGCCGGGGTCGCGATGGTGGATTCCAGGCATGCCGTTGAAGGCGTGCGTGAGCAGGCTTGCCCCACGGCGGAAGGCAGCCGCCGCGATCTCGGCGGTTGCCGAGGTATGGCCGACCGCCACCCGCACGCCAGCGTCCAGCAGCAGATCCAGCACTTCCGGCGAGGCGTGTTCGGGCGCCAAGGTGATCTGGCGCAGGCAGCCGTCGGCCGTGCGCAGCAACTCCCCGATGTGCGCCGGTGTCGGCACCAGCAGCAGCCGCTCGTCGTGCGCGCCGCGGTGCCCGGCGTCCAGGAACGGGCCCTCCAGGTGCGCTCCGAGGATCCGGGGGTCGGCCAGTCCGGCCAACCGGATGGTGTCAAGGCGGGCCAGCAGCTCGTCGAAGGGGGCGGTCGCCAGGGACACCACGACGCTGGTGGTGCCCCGGCGTCGGTGGAAGGCCGCCAGGCCGTGGACGTGATCGATGCCCTCCTCGCTGGAATGGCCGCCGCCGCCGTGGCAGTGAATGTCGACGAACCCCGGGCAGAGGTAGCTGCCCGCGGCGTCGTGGGTGACCGCGGCCGGCGGCCGGGCAGTTCCGCTGCCGCGCCGCCGGATCCT
Source organism: Propionicimonas sp. (assembly GCA_049841235.1). GTDB lineage: Bacteria > Actinomycetota > Actinomycetes > Propionibacteriales > Propionibacteriaceae > Propionicimonas. The sequence continues at coordinate 24,250 of JASGEM010000109.1, forward strand.
TCCCCCCGACAGCAGCAGCCAGCCGTCCTCGGTGACCTGGCCGTGGTCGACCAGCCGGGCATTGTGAATCAGAACCTGGTCAGTCATGATGTCCTTCCGCCGGCGAGCAGATGCAACAGGCGCGTGGTCTCGCGGGCGAGTGAGTCGCGGCCCGCACCGATGTAGCGACGGGAGTCCACCGTCGCGGGGTGATCCGCGAGATGGCGGCGGACACCGCCGGTGAAGCTGGCGTTCAGGTGGGTCGAGACGTTCACCTTGGTGATTCCGGCGGTGATGACCCGCCGGAGATCCGGATCGGCGACTCCGGAGGAGCCGTGCAGCACCAGCGGAAGGCCCACCTCGTCGCGCAGCCGGGACACCAGGCCGAGATCCAGCACGGCATCGCGGGTGGTCATCGCGTGCGAGGTGCCGACCGCGACCGCCAGCGCGTCCACGCCGGTGGCCGCCACGAACGTGCGGGCCTCCTGCGGATCGGTACGCGCACCGGGGGCGTGGACCCCGTCCTTGCCGCCCACTTCGCCCAACTCGGCTTCGATGAACAGACCGTGCTCATGGGCCAGCGCCGCCACGGCGGTGGTGCGCGCCACATTCTCGGCGAAATCGAGCTTCGAGGCGTCGAACATCACGCTGCTGAAGCCGAGGTCGATCGCCTCGCGCACCAGATCCTCCGACTCGGCATGGTCGAGGTGGAGCGACAGCCGGGCTTCGCTGGCGTCGGCCACGGCCAGCGCGGCCGCCGTGATCGGGCGCAGCGAACCGTGGAACCGGACGCAGTTCTCGGAGATCTGAAGAATCAGCGGCTGTCCGGCTGACTCCGCGCCGGCGGCCAGACCCTCGGCGGTCTCGAGATGGAGCACGTTGAAGGCACCGATCCCGCGGCGCTCGGCACCGGCCTCGGCGACCAACTCGGCTGTTGTCACCAGGGTCATGGAGCGGCTCCGCACTTCTCGGTGGTGACCCGGGTGTCGGCGAGGAACTCCCGCCATCGTGGGTTCAGTTCACCGGCGACCGGAGCGAGCACCGCTGAGGCGGACCAGGCGACCGCACGCGCGATCGCCGCCGGGTCGGCGAGGGCGTCGGCGCCGGAATCGAGGATGGAGGCCGCGATCGCCGCCGTGGCAGCGTCTCCGGCGCCGGTCGGGTTGCCGGCCAGCGTGACGGGGGGCGCAGCCTGGTGCAGGATGTCGCCATCGGTGGCCAGCAGGCCGCTGCTCCCGGAGGTGACGACCACCCAGCGGGCTCCCGCTCGCAGCAGCTGCCGGGCGGCCTGCCGGGGATCGGGGAGGCCGGTCGCTGCCGAGATCTCTGACAGATTGGCCTTCGCTACGGTCGCCCCGGCGGACGCGGCGGTCAAGAGGGCCTCTCCGCTCACATCCACGACAGTCGGGACGCCGCGCTCCCGAGCGGCGGCCACGATGTCGCCGACCAGTGCGGCAGGGGTGCCGAGCGGGAGGCTTCCCGCGACCACGACGCAGCCCGCCGCGCAATTGCGGATCGCTGCCAGCAGGGCGTAGCGGGTGCCGGCGGACAGCGGGGAGCCGTGCTCGTTGAAGAGCGTCGCCCTACCGGTATCCGACTCGTGCACGGCCGTGCTCAACCGGGTCGGGGAGTCGCTGGCGACCAGTTCCGCCGGGATCGAGGCGCGCTCGAGATCCCGGGCGAACTCGGCGCCGCTGTCACCACCGACCGGTGCGATCACCGCGGCCCGGATGCCCTCGCGGGTCAGCACCCGGGCAACGTTGACGCCCTTGCCCCCCGCCCGTCGTTGGGAGGGGCCGACGCGGTGGGAGTGGCCCAGCTCGAGCCCGGTGACGGTGACCGTGAGATCGATCGCCGGGTTGAGGGTGACGGTGAGGATCATGGCCGTTGCAGCAGATCTCGGGCTGCCAGGGCAGCTCCCCAGGTGCCGGCGTCCTGCCCCAACCTGGCCGGCAGAATGGGTGGTGTCGGCGCGGACCCCCGGGCCGCTCGCAACAAGCCCGGCAGTGGGCCGAACAGCTGATCGCCGGCCTCCGTCAGGCCGCCCCCCAGCAGGATCACCTCCGGGGCGACCAGCGCGCACAGCTGCGCCAGCCCGATGGTGAGGGCATGGAGTGCCTCATCCCAGATCCGGCGGGCGAGAGGATCCCCGGCCGCGGCCAGTCGCAGCACCTCGGCGGCCTTGCTCGTGGACCCGCCGGCCTCGGCGAACCGGCGGGCGAGCGCGCCGGCCGAGGCGATCGCCTCCAGGCAACCACGGTTGCCGCAGCGGCAGACCGGTCCGTCCGGGTCGACCACGGAGTGTCCGAGTTCGCCGGCCAGGCCGCGGCCGGTGTAGGACTGCCCGTTCAGCCGCAGGGCGGCGGCGATGCCCGTTCCGATGATCACCACGGCGACGTCGCTGAAGCCGGCAGCGGCACCGATGCGGTGTTCCGCCTCGCCCGCTGCGCGGACGTCGTGGGCCAGCGCCACCGGCAGCCCGGTGGCCCGGCGCAGTACGGCGGTGAAGGGGAAGTCCCGCCAGCCGAGGTTCGTCGAGAGGATGCCGATTCCCGCCTCCTCGTTCACGAGCCCGGGGACGGTGACGCCGATGGCCTCGATCCCACCCCGGCGGCGGGCCTCGGCGACGAGGTCCGCGACCGCTTCCACCACGGCACCGCCGGGATCGGTGACCGATCGTGGAGTGGGCGTCCGGTGGATCGTCCCGAGTGCTCCTGCCTGATCCAGGACGGCCGACTTCAGCTGGGTGCCGCCGACATCGACGGCCAGGACCGGCGCTCCGGCCCCGGCACCGGGCTGCGCGACCGCGGTCATGCCGAGAGAATCACCGAACGGGTGAGGTGGCGGGGGGCGTCCGCATCCAGGCCGCGGGCGCGTGCTCGAGCCAGCGCCACGCGGTGAGCCAGGACGAGTTCCGCGAGGGGATCCCGATTGTGCTGGATGAAGGTCGCGCCGGTGCTCCGGACGTCTCCGGCCAGGCGCTCCGGCGCCTCGCCGAACATCCACACGGCGCGGCCTCCGGTGGAGATGCTCATCGGGCCGTGGCGGTACTCCATCGCCGGGTAGGACTCGGTCCACGACTGGGAGGCTTCCCGCATCTTCAGGGCGGCTTCGTGCGCGATCCCGACGGTCCAGTCCTGGCCCAGGCAGGTCAGCTGTTCGGTCTCCACCAGTGCCTGGGGTACCTCACCGGCGAGGACGGAGCGGGCATCAGCGATGGAAGCAGCGAGATCCGTGCCGTAGGCGGCGCGGGCGAGCGCAACGGTGGTACTCGCGAAGCGGGTCTGGACCACGGAGGACTCGTCGGCGAAGGGCAGCGGGATCACATCGTCGGCGAGTGCCGCGACCGGTGAAGCGAGGTCGGCCACGAGAGCGATCTTACGGGCTGCGGGAGGAGCCTCCTGCAGCAATGTCACGATCTCCGTGGTGGTGCCGGAACGGCTGAGCGCCAGGATCACGTCGTAGTCACGTCCGGCCAGCCGGGCCTCGGACGCGGCGAACGGGTCGGTCACCCCGAGACCGGAGCGCTCCCGCAGCGCGGCGACGCTCTGGGCCACGAACCACGAGGTGCCGCAGCCGACGATCGCCATCCGGAGGCCGGGGCTGCGCAGCAGTGCCTGGGCGTCACTCATACCCGCTGTGGCTTGCCAGCAGTCGGGCTGGCTGAACAACTCCTCCTGCATACGACGCCCGAGCGTTGAATCCAGATGGGGTGTTGCCGTCATGGCACTGCTCCTGCCTGTGCGATCTATTGCGCGATATTTATGATTATAAATGATTGGAACGACGCTCGTCCAATCAAAGTCGCGCGTGGAGCCCTGCATCTAGCGGTGAACAGCAATGCCGGGCGCAGCGGTGCGCCCGGCGCGGTCCGAAAGCGGTGCCGCTCCTCGGAATCCGATCGCTCAGCTGGCGATGGTGACCTCGATGCCGGCCTCGGCAAAGGCCCGGCGCTGCTCGTCGGTGATCCCGGAGTCGGTCAGGAACGTCGTGGTGGTGCGCGGCAGGTTCATCGAGGCGAAGGCGCGGCGTCCGATCTTGCTGGAGTCGGCCACGATCACCACCTTGCCCGCTCGGCGCGCCATCAGCGAGTTCACCTTGGCCTCCAGTTCGTCGTGCAGTGTCGGTCCGATCGCCGGGTCGACACCGTTGGCGCCGACGAAGGCGATGTCGATGGTCAGTTCGTGCATGGTGGCTTCGGCGAACGGGCCGACCAACTCGTACGACCTCGGATTGAGCACGCCGCCGGTGAGCACCGTCTTGATCTGCGGACGCATCGCCAGTTGTGAGGCGATGTTGACGGCATTGGTGACGATCGTCAGGGTGTTGCCGCCGGTGTGCTCGCCGAGATCGGCACGGGCTCCCAGCGCCGAGGCCACAGCAGTCGTGGTCGTGCCCCCGCTCAATCCGACCACGTCCTCCTTGTTCACCATCGCGCTGGCAGCGCTGGCGATCCGCTCCTTCTGGTCGGCATGCTGCTCGCTCTTGTAGCGGATCGGGAGATCGTAGGCCACCTCCAGGGAGAGCGCACCCCCCCGGGTCCGTGCCAGGAGCCGCCGCTCGGCCAGCGTGTCGAGATCCCTTCGGGCGGTGGCGGGCGAGATCGACATGGCGTCGACGATCTCGTCGACCTGGAGTTGCCCGCGCTCGGCGAGCAGTTCGAGCAGTGATGCCAAGCGAAGCGAGCGGTTCACGAGAGTCCTCTCCGAGAGTGCTGGACCGCGACGGCCGTGTGCGGGCAGGCGTCAAAAGAATAGAGCCATTGGCTCGCGGAATGCGATCAGTTCAGCTCGTTTCCGTGCGGAATCGCTCACTGCGGTGAGAATTCTGCGGAGAAGGCAGCCGTCACGGCCGGAGCCGGGGGCGCCACCTCCACCGGGACACCCCCGGACCGCAGCGAGCGGGTGGCGGCCTCGCCGGCGGCGACCGCCTCCCTGGCGGCCAACGGCGAGGTCTCGGTCCGGTCGCCGTGCAGGGCGTAGCGGACGAACTCCTCGATCAGCGGTGAGTCGGCGCCGCCGTGGCCCCCGCTCTCGCCATCGAACCGATGAACCTCGTCCGGCGGTGCGTAGCCGGCGTGCCGCCGGTTCCACAGCAGCACCTCGCCGGCCTCGGTGTCGCCGACGTTCTCCAGCCGTCCATGCGTGCCGATGACGGTGTAGTTGCGCCAGTAGTCGGGAGTGAAGTGGCACTGCTGGTAGCTCGCCATCACGCCGTTGTCCAGTTCCATCAGCATCATCGAGATGTCCTCGACATCGATCACCGGGTGGAGCCGGGAGAGCTGCTGCGGCGGCCAGAGATCCGGCTCGGCGACCTGGTCGGCGCGCTGGTCGCTGAGCAACGAGCGGGAGCCGTCACCGTACAGCGCCAGTTTGCCGAACGCCGTCACGCGCCGGGTGACGCCACCGGCGATCCAGTGGATCACGTCCAGATCGTGCGCGCCCTTCTGGAGCAGCAGCCCGGTGGTGTTGCGCCGATCGGCATGCCAGTCCTTGAAGTAGTAGTCGCCGCCGTTGCCGACGAAGTGGCGGCACCACACCGCCATCACGTCGCCGATCGCGCCCCGCTCCACCAGTCCGCGCATGGTGCGCACCATCGGGAAGTGGCGCATGTTGTGGCCGACGTAGAGCCGGGCACGATGGTCCACGGCCGCTTGGAGGATCCGGTCGGCATCCGAGGCGGTGACCGCCAGCGGCTTCTCGCAGAAGACCGTGATCCCGCGACGGAGCGCCGCCACGGCGATCTCGGCGTGGGTATGGTCCGGGCTGAGGACCATCACCGCGTCCACCGGCGCGGAGAGCAACTCGTCCAGCTCGGTGGTCAGCACGGCGTCCGGATGAACCGACTTGGCCTGCGCCAGCGCGGCCGGATCCGGGTCGCAGATCGCGGTCACCTGCGCTTCCGGATGGGCATCCACCAGCTGGCCGAGCAGGGCGCGATTGCCGAACCCCACCAGCCCGACACGGAGCGTCATCGATTGTCCTTCCGGCGGCTAGACGTACTGATCATCGTGCGGCATCGGGCGAACCGCCACCAGGGGATGTGGCGCGTGCACCGTGCGGATCCAGCGCCATCCGTCGCCGTCGGGCTCGATCACGTGGGCCGCGACCAGCCGGTCCAGGGCGTGCGCCGGCAGGGCGCCCGGATCGACGACCGGCGAGTCGGCGGGCGCCAGGGCGTCCAGCGCCGCGGTCAGCCCGGGGATGGCGGCCTCCAGTCGCTCGGCGATGTAGAGCGTCCCCTCGACGAAGTAGGCCTCGTGCGGCTGCGGATCGCCCCGCCGCGGGGTCAGCGCACTGGTGACCATCATCGGCCCGGCCACCGGGATGCCAGGCTCACCGGGCCGCGGCCGGTACACCACGTCGACGTTGTAGTAGAGGTGGATGTCTGCCCGGGTATCGAAGGCGGCGACGTGGACCGATGCGACACCGTCGGCATCGGTGGTGGCGGTCAGCTGGTGGGGTGCGTCGTCCTGCGCCACGGTCGTGTAGCTGCCATCCGGATTCCAGACCTCGACGAAGCGGAAGGTGAGTTCCGCCCCGGCCAGCGGGCGTCCGCCGACGGTGAGCCGAGCGGCGAACCGGTTGACGTACTGGTCCCCGGTCTCGTCGAACAACCGCTTCAACGTCAGCCTCGGCGACGGTGGCAGCGTGTTGTCGATCTCGAGGATGTCCACGCCGATCGTCATGTCCTCATGCCCGAACGGAGAATCGCTGCCGACATGGCCGTAGTTGGCGACCCGGCCGTCGGGCAGTTCGATCATGAAGGGCTGGTAGAGGCTGACCGGCAGCCCCTCGACCGGCAGCCAGTTGCGGCCGTCGTCGTTCGAGACCGAGTAGTGCTTGTTCCGGCGGGCGCCGACCAGCAGGCCGTCCGCCTGGGCGACCACGGTCTCCGGCACCCAGCCGCCCTGTGGGTTGGCGGCCGGCGCCGGCGGTGCGCCGATCTCGATGGAGAGCATGGAGCCGTTGATCCAGCGGCCGTCCCGGTACTCCACCGCCTGGCGGGCCACCGGCGTGGCCTGGACATCGCCCGCGATGAACAGCAGCGAGCCGTCGGGTCGCTCCACGACGTCGTACTCGTGCGCTCCGATGCCGGGGAGGACGTAGTGCGGCCCGCTGTACTCCCGGCCGTCGCTGGAGGTGAGGAAGAAGGTCTGGATCTTCGACAGGTAGGTCTCGCCGGGAAACATCGTGTTGCGGGTCGGACGTTCCTGGTCGGCGCCCCACGGGGTGCCGTAGAGCGAGGCCAGCACGATGATGGTGCCGTCCTTCAGGCGCCGGGTGCGCCAGACATAGCAGCTGGTGCCGGCCAGCAGCGGGGGAAGGGTCTCCCAGGTCGTGCCGCCGTCGGTGCTCTCGCGAACGTCGATGTAGTCGCACCATCCGGTCCGGGTCTCGTTGACCCGCCGCACCTCGAGGCCGATGATCCGGCCGTCGGGGAAGCCGACATTGGTGAAGGCGCCGTCCTCGATCCGGCAGCGGCCGGTCTCGGTGTAGTTGATGCCGTCGGTGGTCCGCAGGTACACCCGTTCGGAGATCAGGGTCGGGCTGGCGAAGTCGACCGCTCCGTAGGAGACCGGTGAGCCGCCCGCCTCACCCATCTCCAGGGTCGGCTTCTCGTAGTGCTGGTTCGACGCCTGGGTGGTCTCCTTGAAGGAAACGCCGATCGAGCCGTCGCCGTAGTCGAAGGCGGTTACCCAGGCGGTGAAGCCGGGCCGGATCCGAGGTGCGTAGACCTCGACCCGCTGGGCGTGACGGGGACGGACGGAAGGAAGGTTGAGGGTCATTGGCTGATCCAATCGTCGATCAACGGACTGTGCCGGTGGCACCGAGCGGCCAAGAGGGCTAGGGTCCACCATACGCGAAAGTGAGCGAAAGTGATGATAATCGACCAAAATGCGGAGTAACTTGTCAAGAAACATCACAACGAGCCCGATGTGCGCGACGGAAGTCGAGGATCAATGACGATGCAAGGTGAGACACTCGGCACCTCAGGTGCCGATCCCGGGATGCCCCGGAGAGCGCCGGTCGAACGAAGACAGCGAGGCCGGCTGGAGCGGGCCTACCGCTATGTCAGGAAGCACTGGTTCACCTACCTGCTGGTACTGCCCGGCCTGACCTTCCTGCTGGTGTTCAACTACGGGCCGATGTACGGGATCCAGCTGGCCTTCAAGGACTTCAGCGTCTCCAAGGGCATCTGGGGCAGCCCGTGGGTGGGCTTCGATCACTTCGTCCGCATGGCCAACGACCCGGTGTTCTGGAACGCGCTGGGCAACACCATCCAGATCAACCTGCTCAACATCCTGTTCGGCTTCACCTTCAACATCCTGCTCGCGCTGATGATCAACGAACTGCGGCTGCGGTGGCTGAAGTCGTCGGTGCAGACGCTGGTCTACCTGCCGTACTTCCTGTCCTGGGTGGTCTTCGCGGGCCTGGTCGGCGCGATCCTGTCGCTCTCCAGCGACGGCGGTGTGGTCAACACCCTGCTGGTGAGCTTCGGGTTCCAGGAAGTCGACTTCCTGCGTTCTCCAGAGCTCTTCCAGCCGGTGCTGGTGGTGACCAACATCATCAAGACCGCGGGCTACAGTTCGATCATCTACCTCGCGGCGATCGCCAGCGCCGACCCGGCGCTCTACGAGAGCGCGGCGATCGACGGCTGCAATCGGATCCACATGATGTGGTACATCACGCTGCCGCGGATCATGCCCAGCATCGTGGTGCTGCTCATCCTGCAGCTGGCGACCGTCTTCCAGTCCAACTTCGATCAGGTCTACAACCTCTACTCCAGCTTCGTGCTCAGCACCGGAGACGTGTTGTCGACCTACATCTACCGGATCAGCCTGGGCGGTGGCGGCAACTTCGAGCTCTCCACCGCGGTGAACCTGCTGTTCAATCTCGCCGGCCTGATCATCATCATCTTCACCAACCGGATCGTGAAGCGGCTCGACGTCATGGGCATCTTCTAGGAGGCATTGTGAGTTCCACCGCTTCGAAAGCAATCCTCGGCCGTCGCCGCAAGTGGCTGCGGTTCGGCTTCCTCGACGTCTTCGTCGTGCTGTTCACCGTCGGATTCGCGCTGATCTGCTTCTATCCGATGTGGTACGTGTTCCTGGCGTCGATCACTCCCTACAGCGAGTTCATCCAGCAACGGCTGATGCTCTGGTTCCCGAACACCATCGACTTCCAGTACTACATCGCGGTGTTCTCCACCGAGGTCTTCGCCAACGCCCTGTTCATCTCGGTCACCAAGACCGTGCTGGGCACCTTCCTGTCCGTCCTGGTCACCTCGATGATGGCCTACGGCGTGTCCAAGACCCACATCAAGGGCATGTCGGTGATCAACGCGCTGGTCGTCTTCACAATGCTCTTCGCAGGCGGGCTGATCCCGGAGTACATGCTGTATCACAGCCTTGGCCTGCTACGGACCTTCTGGGTCATGGTGCTGCCCGCCACGCTGAGCGTCTTCTACTTCATCATCATGCGGAACTACTTCTCCTACGCAGCCCCGAAGGAACTGGAGGAGGCTGCCATGATCGACGGCGCCAGCGAGGTGCGGATCTTCTTCCAGGTGATCCTGCCCACCGCCAAGCCCATGCTGGCCGCGGTGGCGCTGTTCATCGCGGTCAACCACTGGAACGACTTCTACACGTACATGATGTTCGTCTCGAACCAGCCCGACCTGCAGCCGTTCGCCTGGATCCTGCGGCGCACGCTGGTGGATCCGTCGCTGATGAACCAGATCCGGAACGAGGCGACCGCCAACGGTGGGCCGATCCTGCCGCCGATCGGGCTGCGGATGGCCACGATCATCATCGCGATGCTGCCGATCCTGATGCTCTACCCCTTCCTGCAGCCGTTTTTCGCCAAAGGGATGATGCTGGGAGCCCTGAAAGAGTGACAGAGTCTCCCGATTCATGATAGAAAGTGATCTAAACCCAGTCGGATCAATCAGAATCCGTCTAGTGGGACCTACATCCAGTCATCGATCCGCGTGACCCAGCCACAAGTACCTTCAGAGAGGAAGACGGAATGCGTAGCACGCTGAGAGTCGGCGCCCTTGGCGCGGTTGGACTGCTCGTCGTGGGGCTGGCAGCCTGCACGGCTGCTCCCGAGCCGACCGGCGGTCAGAGCCCGGAAGGGCAGGGCCAGAATCAGAAGGAGCACGCCGAGATCCGGTTCGCCTCCTACGGCAACAGCATCGACGACCCCACCGGGATGGCGAACGATCCGATCAAGAAGGCGATCGAGGAGGCCACCAACCTCACCATCCAGTACGACAGTGGTACCGAGGGCTTCGACGACCGGATGATCACCGAGTTGGCCACCGGCTCCGGCCCGGACCTGTTCTCCACCTGGGGTGAGAGCGAGAAGATCCAGTCCTGGCTCAAGGATGGCGCGATCGTCGACATGGCGGCGATCGTGAACGCTGAGCCGGACCGCTACCCGGTGCTGAAGAAGATGTTCGATTCGCCCGAGTACCAGGCCTACAACGAGCTCTACTCCGGCGACGCCAGCAAGGCGTACGGCATCTACGCGATCGGCGCGCTCCCCACGCCGGCCTTCGGTGGCGTCCCGGTCTACAACCAGGCGATTCTCGACGAACTCAACGGTGGCAAGGTTCCCGAGACGGTCGACGAGTTCATCGCCTTCACCACCGCGGTCGGCAAGACCGGGCGCGCCGGCTGGTGGCCCCGCAACGACAAGCTGACCAACTGGGGCGAGATCGACCGCACCATCGCGGTGCCACAGGGGACCTCGATCAACCCGCCGGCCGACCAGGCGTGGACCGGCTTCGTTCGAGTCGGCGAGGATCAGTGGAAGCTGATGACAACCTCCGACAAGAGCAAGGAGGTCGTCAGGCAACTCCGCCAGATGTACTCCGACAACGCCCTCTCCAGCGGTGTGGGTGTCAAGGGGGACTTCGACGACGCCTACGCCGCCTTCGGCCTGGGCGAACTCGCCTCGGCGAACTTCAACTTCGGCTACGCCCCGCAGTTCCGCGACTTCTGGAAGACCGCCTGGGAACAGGCGCATCCGGATACCGCGAAGGTCTCCGACCTGGCTCCCGGCCGGTCGCTCCGCGGGCCCGACGGCAACTACCCGCAGATCTACCAGACCAGCGGCTGGATGGCTGCCCACTGGTTCATCCCGGCGAGTGCCAAGAACCCTGACCGGGTGCTGGATCTGGTCGAGTTCATCGCTTCGGCCAAGGGCCAGGATCTGGTGTTCAAGGGCATCGAGGGTCTCACCTTCAACCCCGGGCCCGACGGCGTCCCGCAGTACATCGAAGGCGCCTGGGACTCGATCAACAAGGCCTACGGCACCTCCGACGGTCGCGGCAAGTACGTCTGGTTCGAGTACATGTTCAGTGGCACCTCGTTCAAGACCGAGCTGGAGGCCAAGCCCTGGATCGAGACCGTGACCAACCCGGTCGACTTCTCAGCCGCCTGGTCCACCGACCTGGACAACGAGTTGCTGAACGCGGCCCAGTCCCAGATCGACACCTTCGTCGATCAGGTCATCGTCAAGCTGCCCGACTACTACAACCTGATCGTGCTCGGTGAGGACGCCCAGGCGATGCGCACCCAGATGCGCGAGATCTCCAACCGCTACCTGGCAGGCATGATCGGCGGGCAGCTGGACATCGACAAGGAATGGCCGAACTACGTCAAGGAGTACGAGGCGGCCGGCGCGTCGAAGTACGAGGAACTGCTCAACACCGCCATCCAGACGGCCAAGGCTCTCGGCTGACGACTCCATCGCAGTGACCACGGCGTCGCAGGGAGGGGCTGCCACCCTGCGAAGCCGGGGTCACTGCGATGGAGTGGTCAGCCGCTAGCCGTGGCCGTCTGTATTGCGGTGTTGATCAGTTA
>JASGEM010000110.1:0-28276 GCA_049841235.1 Propionicimonas sp.
GCGCGCGCCGCCGTGGAGGCGGGGGAACGTCCGGACGCGATCGCCTGGCGGCTGTGGCAGGGCACCCGCTGGCCGGAGCGCCTGCGTGCGGAGGCGCTGGCCGGCGGTGCGTCGGGCCGGCAGGCCGACCGCGACCTGGATGCGGTGACGGCCTTCTTCGAGGTGGCGGGGGAGTCGCAGGCCTCCGGCGCCGCGGGGGTTCGCGCGCTGCTGGAACAGATCGCCGCCCAGCAGATCCCCGCCGACCGGGAACGTGAATCGCGGATCGGCTCCGGCGGTGTCGCCCTGCTCACCGCGCACCGCGCCAAGGGCCGGGAATGGGAACTGGTGATCGTGACAGGCGTGCAGGAGGGCAGCTGGCCCGCGCTGCGCCAGCTGAGCGCCGTGCTGGAGCCGGAGCGGCTGTTGAGCCAGTCGATCGGCCCGCGTCCCGGGGCGCGGCAGCGACTGGCCGAGGAGCGTCGGCTGTTCCGGCTGGCCTGCACCCGGGCGCGCAGTGAGCTGATCGTGGTGGCTGCGGCCGGCACCGAAGGGGAGGCCGATCAGCCCTCCCGGTTCCTGGCCGAACTGGGGATCGAGCCGGAGCCGGCCGTCGCCGGCCCTCCGGTGACGCCGGAGGGCCTCGTCGGGATGCTCCGCCGCGTTCTGGTCTCGCCCGACAGCGCCCCGCCGCGCCGGCTGGCCGCCGCGGCCGAGCTGGCCGCGCTCGCTGCCGAACGGTTCGACGACGATCGGCCCCTGGTACCGGCCGCCGATCCGGCGAGCTGGTGGGGGGTGCGGGAGCCCTCCAGCGGCAGCCGTCCCACGGTGGGGCCGATCCGGCTCAGCCCCAGCCAGGTCAGTGCCCTGCTCACTTGCCCGCGGCACTACTTCCTGAGCCGTCAGGCGCACGCCGACCCGCCGCCGGCGGTCGGGGCCTCTCTCGGCTCGGTGATCCATCTGTTGGTGCAGCACGCCAGCACTGGTGCGCTGGATGACGCCGCGGTCGGCGACTATCTGGACACCGCCTGGCAGCATCTTCGCTTCGACACCGGCTGGCTCTCCGCGGTCGAGCGGGTGGAGGCCGAACTCTCACTGGGCAGGTTCCTGGCCTGGCGATCCGGCCGGAGCGTCGAGCCGCTGGCGGTGGAGGCACCGTTCGAACTCGATCTCGAAGTGGACGGACGGCAGGTGAGCCTGGTGGGTGCGGTCGACCGGCTGGAGCAGCTGCCCGATGGACGCCTGCAGGTGATCGATTTCAAGTCCGGACGGATCACCCCGACTCGTGCCGAGGTGGCGGGCATGGATCAGCTCGGCATCTACCAGCTGGCCGTCGATGAGGGGGGCTTCGACGAGATCGCCGGCCCGGGGGCCGACTCCGCCGGGGCGAGGGTGGTGTACCTGCGACACCCGGGCAAGCCGGAGTCGCTGCCGCGGGAGTTCGGCCAGGATCCGCTGGCGCAGCGCCCGCACCTCACCGACGACCCGGAGGAGGCGGGCTATCCCACCTGGGTACATCATCGGATCGCCCGGGCAGCGGCGATCGTCGCGGAGGGCAGCTTCGGCGCCACTCCGGGCACGCACTGCCGCCCGTGCCCGTTCGCCGACAGCTGCCCGGCCTCCGGGCGCGGAGAGCAGGTGCTGCGATGACACTGCGAGATCCCGCCGAACTGGTGGGCCTGCTGGGAATTCCGTTCTCCGAGCAACAGCTCGCTGCGATCGCCGCACCGCTGACCCCCGGGGTGATCATCGCCGGCGCCGGCTCGGGCAAGACCACCGTGATGGCGGCCCGGGTGGTGTGGCTGGTCGGCTCCGGCGCGGTGCGTGCCGAACAGGTGCTCGGCCTGACCTTCACCCGCAAGGCGGCCGGCGAACTCTCCGGACGGGTGCGCCGGGCATTGGTCTCGGCGGGGCTGGCGGACGCCGAGGGCGAGGAACTGGTGCTCACCTACGACGCCTTCGCGGCCCGGTTGGTGAACGAGCACGGCCTGCTGCTCGGCATCGAGCCCGGCGCCCGGCTGATCACCGGAGCGGCCCGGTTCCGGCTGGCCGCCCGGGTGGTGGCCGATCCGCCGGCGCCGTTGCGGGAGTTGTCGCGGCTGCGCCCCGACTCGGTCACCCAGCGGGTGGTCGACCTGGCTGGCGAACTGCGCTCCCACCTGGTGGAGCCGGCCGATCTCCTGGCGCACGCCGAACGGTTCCGGGCTGAACTCCTGGCGGCGCCCACCTGGCGCGGCCAGATGTACGCCGACCTGGCCCGGGCGCGCGCCACCGCCGACGAACGGGTCGAACTGGCCGGCCTGGTCGCCGGCTACGAGGAGCTCAAGCAGCGCTACGGTTACGTCGAGTTCGCCGACCAGATGGCGCAGGCCGCGCGCCTGGCCACCGAGGTTCCTGCGGTGCCGCAGGCGCTGCGCGAAGAGTTCGCGGTGGTGCTGCTGGACGAGTACCAGGACACCTCTGCAGCCCAGGCGCGGCTGCTGGCCGGGCTGTTCTCGGGACCGGACGCCGAGCACGGTCGTGGTCATCCGGTGACCGCTGTGGGCGATCCCTGCCAGGCGATCTACACCTGGCGTGGTGCCGCCGCCAGCAACATCCTGCGCTTCGCCGAGGAGTTCCCGGCGGCGGACGGAGGGCCTGCCCCGGTGTTCGCACTGACGGTGAACCGCCGCAGCGGGCAGCGGATCCTTGACGCAGCCAACCAGTTGGCGGAGCCGATCCGCAGTGACCCGTCGCTGGCCGGGCTCGACCTCGCGCTGAGTTGCCCGCCGGAGACGCCGCCGGCGCGGCTGGTCACCGCGGAGTTCGGCACCTGGCCGGACGAACGCAGCTGGATCGCCGACCGGGTGGTGGCCGAACACGACTCCGGTCAGGTGACTGCCTGGTCGCAGATCGCGGTGCTGGCCCGGCGCAACGCGACCGTGGCCGCGCTCTACACCGAGTTGACCGCTCGCGGCGTGCCGGCCGAGATCGTCGGGCTCGGCGGGTTGCTGGAGCTGCCCGCGATCGCCGAGGTCGTGGCCACGCTGCGCCTGCTGGCGGATCCGGCGGACAACCCGGCGCTGGTCCGGTTGCTCACCTCCCCACGCTGGGCGATCGGCCTGGCCGACCTCGAACTGCTCGGACGCCGGGCGGTCCAGCTCGCCGGACGTACTGCTCGCGACAGCGATCCGAGCTTGGACGAGGCGCTGGTGGTCGTGTTGGCCGGGAGCGACCAGACGGCCGTCCCGAGCCTGCTGGAGGCGCTCGGCTCACCTGGTGACCTGGGGTTCAGCGAGGCCGCGCTGGAACGTCTGGCCGGGTTCGCTGCCGAGTTCGCCGGCCTGCGCCGCTGGGCTGCCGAAGCGGTGGTCGACCTGGTGCGCCGGGTGATCGACACCCTTGGCCTGGAGGTCGAACTGCTGGCCGAGGGCGCCGACCCGGGGCAGCTGGCGGCCTTCGTCCAGGCGGTGGCCGGGTACAGCGAGATCGACGGCGAGGCATCCCTGGGTGGACTGCTTGCCTGGTTCGAAGCCGAACGGGAGTACGGCGTCGGGTTGGAACAGGCGGTGATCTCCGACGACGATTCCGTGAAGCTGCTGACCGTGCACCGGGCGAAAGGACTCGAATGGGAGACCGTCTTCTTGCCCGCGCTGGCCACCGACGTATTCCCCACCGACCGGGTCAGCGGCAACTGGCTGCGCAATGCCGCCTCGCTGCCTCATCCACTGCGCGGCGACGCCGACGCCGTTCCCCAGTTGCGCCAGACCAGCAACGAGGGCTTCAGGCAGTTCGCGGCTGCGCTGACCGCGGATCAGCGGCTCTCGGAGGATCGTCTGGCCTACGTCGCGGTCACCCGTGCGAAG
The DNA here is from genome assembly GCA_049841235.1 of Propionicimonas sp. Taxonomy (GTDB): domain Bacteria; phylum Actinomycetota; class Actinomycetes; order Propionibacteriales; family Propionibacteriaceae; genus Propionicimonas. The sequence goes on from JASGEM010000110.1 coordinate 3,825, forward strand.
CGGCGGCTCTATGCCAGCAGCCATGCCTGGGATGCCCAGCTCGCCCGGCCGCGCCGGGCCTCGGACTACCTGCTCGCGCTGGCCGCGCACGCCGACACCGTCGAGGCTCCCGAGGAGATCTCCGCCAGCAACCCGCTGACCCTGGGCCAGGCGGCGACCGGCTGGCCGGTGGTGGACGGATCCCAGAGCTGGCGACAGCGCAGACTGGCGGCCGAGCTGGTCGCCGCCGGGCCGGCCGTCCCGCCCTTGGAGGATCTCGATCTCGCCGCCGAGGTGGCGACCTGGCAGCAGTGGCGCCGGGCACTGACCCTCCAGGCGCGCGCGGACGCGGTCGGACGGCGGCAGGCGGCGGCGCCGCCCTACCTGTCGGTGACCGGGCTCGCCCGGCTGCTGCACGACCCGGAGGGCTACCATGCCGATCTGCTGCGGCCGATGCCCCGGCTGGTCGGCGAGGAGCAGCGCAGCGGCACCGGCTTCCACCGCTGGCTGGAGCGGCGCTTCGCCGGTCAGTCGGCGCTCGCCGACGATCTGGAGATCGAACTGGCACAGGTCGACGACGAGATGCGTGCGGCATTCCTGGCCGGTCCCTATGCCGATGCCACCCCGGTGGCGGTCGAGGTGCCGTTCACCCTGGCGCGCGAGGGACGGCTGGTGCGGGGCCGGATCGACGCGGTCTTCGCCGGGACTGAGGGCTTCCGCTACCAGGTGGTGGACTGGAAAACCGGGTGGGCCGGGCGGGCGGATCCACTGCAGCTGGCCTGGTACCGATGGGCGTGGGCGGAACTCTCGGGGGTCCCGCCGGAGCAGGTCGACGCGGTGTTCTATGAGGTGCGCTCCGGCCGGATCGTTCGTCCCGCCCTGCCGGATCGCGGCCAACTCAAAGCGCTGCTCGGAAGGACGCTAGCCTGACCCGAGTGACGATCTGGGAGAGCCCGAGCCGGTTGGATCGCGTCGAGGATCGCCGCGGCGACGACGCCTGGGTGGCCGGACTGTGGGCTTCTCCCCAGGCCCGCGTACTGGCGGTGAGCGATGACGGCCAGGTGGCCTGGTCGGACGGAGGGCTGGACCTGCGGCCGGTCAGTGGAGCGAGGGACGGGCGCCACCTCTTCGCCGGCCTGACCGACGCCGGGCCGGTCTTCATCGAAACCGGTGCCGACCTGGGCGAGTCGCCCATCCTGCGTGCCGTAATGGACGGTCTGGACGGAGTGGACGTGGAGGTGGCGTTCACGGCCGCCACGCTGGCCAACTGGCACCGCCGATCGGGGTTCTGCGGGGAATGTGGCGCCGTGACCGAGGTGACCCGCGCCGGCGGAGGCCGGCTGTGTCCGCAGTGTGCGGTGGAACACTTCCCGCGGGTGGATCCGGCGGTGATCGTCGCGGTCACCGACGCCGAGGACCGGATCCTGCTGGGTCGCCAGCCGGTATGGGTGAAGGGGCGGGTCTCGGTCTTTGCGGGTTTCGTGGAGGCAGGGGAGTCGCTGGAGCAGGCCGTCCATCGCGAGGTATTCGAAGAGGTGGGGCTGCGGCTTTCCACGCCGCGCTACCTGGGCTCGCAGCCCTGGCCGTTCCCCCGCTCGATCATGCTCGGCTTCACCGCCCGCGCGCTGGACACTTCGCTGACCCTGGACGCCAACGAGATCGAGGACGCCCGGTGGTTCACGCGCGCCGAACTGGATGCTGCAGTGGCCAGCGGCTCCGTGAGCCTGCCGATGCGGTCCGCGATCGCCCACCGGATGATCACAGCCTGGCGGAACCACGAGTTGCCCGGAGGCTGACCAGGGTCGGCGAGACGGAGCTACAACCGGTGACGTAATCCGGTCGCACCCAGCGATTGGCTGGTGATCGCCTTGGCGAGGGAGGCGACGCTGCCGATCAGGGTCACCTTGGAGCGGGCCCGGGTGATGGCGGTGTAGAGCAGCTCGCGGGTGAGCAGCGGCGAATCCGGGGGCGGCAGGACGACGGTCACCTGGTCGAACTGGCTTCCCTGCGCCTTGTGGACGGTCATCGCGTGGACGGTCTGTACGGCGTCCAGCAGGAAGGGCGAGATCGAGTACTGCTGCCTGCCGCGAGCGAAGTAGGCCCGCAACCCGCCTTCCTCGGAGACGACGACGCCGGTGTCGCCGTTGTAGAGACCGAGGTCGGCCGAGTTCTGGGTGACCAGCAGCGGTCGCCCGGGATACCAGTCCTGACCGGGATCGAACCCGGGGATCGCCGAGGTCAGCCATTCCTCGACCTGGCGGGACCATAGCGCGACGCCGTAGGGCCCGCGGCGATGGGCGCACAGCAGCCGATGCCGCTCCAGCGCCAGCAGCGCCGTCTCGTAGTCCCCTTCGCGCGCGGCGGTGACCATCCGGGTGCCGTGCCCGACGACGTCGGTCTGCAACGACGTGCCGGCGGCGGATTCGGCCAGCAGGATGCCTTCGGCGCCCGAGCTCGCCAGCGCGACCGCGGCATCGACCTCACCCGCCAGCACCAGCCGCGCGAGTTCGGCCAGCGCCTCGGTGGAACGGTGATTGCGCCTCAGCCGCACCACCGAGCCGGACGGCGGCAGGCCGACCGTGCTCAGCGACTGAGCCAGCATCGGTGCCGCCGGTGGTGCGGCGGCGACGATGTCGCGGAGCACCGGGCCGGCGTCGACCGGCGCGAGCTGGTCGGGATCGCCGATCAGGATCAGCCGGGCGGCCGGACGCAGGCTCTCCAGCAGCCGGGCCAGCAGGGTGACCGGCACCATCGACGCCTCGTCGATCACCACCAGATCGTGGGGCAGTGGATTGCCGGCGTGATGGGCGAAACGGTTGCGGGATCCGGGCACCCAGCCGAGCAGGCGATGGATGGTGCTGGCTCGCAACGGTCGCAGGGGAGCGACGAGATCGGCCGGCATGGTCGCCAGGGCGTCGGCCAGTGCCTCGTCCATCCGCACGGCCGCCTTACCGGTGGGGGCGGCCAGGCCGATCACCGGCAGCGCGCCGGTGCTGCGCAACACCATCCCGAGCAGCCGGGCCAGCGTGGTGGTCTTTCCGGTCCCGGGTCCGCCGGCGATGACCACGACCGGTGAGAGGGCGCCGACCACCGCGGCCAGCTCCTGGTCGGGATCGGGTTCTGATCCCGGGCCGGCGAACAGTTCGGCCCGGGTGGCCTGGAGCGCCCCCAGGTCGACGATCTGCACCGGACGCTGCCAGCGGGTGCGCAGCTCGCGGGCCACCGTGGTCTCGTCGGCCCAGTAGCGCTCCAGATAGAGCAGGTCGCCCACCAGTCGTAGCGGACGCTCGCCGGCCGCTTCGGCTCCGGACGACACCAGCGGACTCGCTTCGAGCGCGGCCCGCCAGTTCGCCAGGGGCGGCCACAGCTCGGGTGGCACCGAGACCGCCTCCTCGTCTGCGGAGAAGGTCTGCCGGGTGACCTCGGTCAGGTCGAGACAGACCAACCCGGAGCGCAGCGCGCGGACCGCCAGTGCCAGCGCCAGCTGCACCTGCTGGTCGGCCTCGTCGTACAGATAGGCGACCTTCTGCGCGACGTGCACGTCTCCCCAGCCCAGCAGGCCGGTGGCGTGCATGTCACGGAGCAGGCCGGGCGGCAGACTGAACGCCAGATCCGGGTTCATCGCGCGCTCCGATCCGCGATCAGTTCCGACAGCTCCACGACCAGGCCGGCCGGTGGGCGCCAACTGAACACTCCAGTCTCCGGTTCGGCGGAACTGCTGCCTGCCGGCGGTCGTCCTGCCATGCCCCGGACGAAGAGGTAACCGACTCCACCCAGGTGGCGCTCCGGCTCGTAGCCGGGCAGCCGCCCGCTCAGGAAGCGGTGGAGTGCCACGCAGTACACCAGTGCCTGCAGCGGGTAGTGGCTGCGGATCATCTCCTGCGCCATCGCTTCGGGCCGGTAGTGCTCCAGCAGCAACTCGGGCTGACCGCCGAGCCGGTTGGTCTTGTAGTCGACGACCAGGAAGCGGGGCCCGGCCTCGGCCGGCACCCGCAGCACGGAGTCGATGCTGCCGGTGAGGTAGCCGCGCAGCACCTGTTCCGCCAGGCCGGGCCGCTGGAGTTCGTCGGGATACCCGGCCAGGGGGTCCTTTGGCGGCAGCCAGCCTCGCAGCAACCGGGCCACCTCTCCGAGCGTGGTGGTCGAGGTGGCATGTCCCAGGGGGTATTCGAAGTCGAGTTCGCTCAGCCGGTCGGTGATAGGCAGCTGGGCCAGCGAACGTCCGTCGGTGAGCCACCCCAATCCGGTGAGCAGGCTGGGCAACAGCGCTGCGCTCAACTGCTCGGTGTCGACGCCGGCCAACGGATAGCGCGTCAGCGCCGAGGCCGTGGCGGAGTGCAGTCGCTCCCGTAGCGCCGGCTCGTCGAAGGGGCGTGGGGCGTACCAGTTCAGACTCTCCAGGATGTGGTGAACCAGGCTGCCGAAGGCGGTGCCGCCCGGCAGGTCGGCCATCGGCGACGGTGGCCCGGCGGCGACCGCGGCAGCGGGTGCTTCCTGGGTCGGTTCGTCATCCAGCAGCGGGGCCTCTGCCAGCCCGACCGGGCCGCGGGCGTGCACGGCCGCGGTCAGGCCGGAGTACGAGGTCCGCCGCCACAGCTGGTCGATCTGACGCTCCCAACGCGGTGCCATCAGGCGGGTCGCTGTATCGGGAGCGGACCGAAGCCGGGCCACCGAGGACGGCGGGCAGTCCTCCACGGCGACTCCGGCCCGGCCGAGCCAGTCCAGCTCCCCCGGATGCCGGTCGGTCGGGTAGGCGGGTGCCGGTGTTCCGCGGTGATCGCAGAACAGCAGCCGGTGCAACGGGGACGCTTCGGTGTTGCGTTTGGTGCGGGCCCACCACAGGGTGACCTGGCTCTGGGCCCGGGTCACGGCCACGTACAGCGAACGGAGCCGATCGGCAGCCGCCTCGAGATCGTGCTTCCGCAGCCGCTCGGCCCGTCCGGAGGTCCCCACGCCGCCCAGATCGAGCACCCGCTCGCCGTCGTCGGCGTGGTAGACCAGCTTGCCCCCCTCGTCGTCACCGAGGTGCAGGTCGGCCGCCTGCGGCACCAGCACGATCGGGAACTGCAGGCCCTTCGCCTTGTGCACCGTCATGATCTGCACCGCCCGACGGTCGGTCTCCAGCCGGCGGGTGCGATCGGCGGCCTGTTCGACCGCCGCGATGGTCTCGGCGAGCCAGCCGACCAGCGCCTGCCCGCGTTGCCCGGCCGAGTAGCGGGCGTGCAACAGTTCGGCCAGATGGCGGTAGTCGGTGACCCGCCGCTCGCCGAAGGGCTGGGCGAGCACCCGTTCCACCAGGTTGCTCTGCTGCTGCACCGCGGCGAACAGCCCGGCCACGCCGTCGCGTTCCAGCAGTCGTGACCAGTTCTGCAGCACCGCTCCCCAGTCGGCCAGCTGAGCATCGGTGGCGGTGGCCACCTGGCCGAGATCGCCACCCAGGAAGTCGGTCAGGAGCGCCGCCCGGACGTGCTGGCGGCGTGGCTCGACCAGTGCTCGTAGCAGGGTCAGCCAGTCGTCCGCGGCGGCGGAACTGAACACCGAATCCGAACCGGAGAAGGCGACCGCCACCCCGGCCGCGGTCAGGGCCTCGGCCAGTTCGCGCCCGCGTCGGTTGGTGCTCACCAGAACGGCGATGTCGGCCGCCCGCAGGTCGCGCAGTCCTTCGGAGGCGTCCAGCCGGGTGCCTCCGGAAAGCAGCCGCACCACCTCGGCCACCAGGTCGGCGGTGATCCAGGCCCGGGCGCTGGCGGCGTCCAGCGGATCCTGAGGTGCGATGCAGCGGATCCTCGCGGGGGCCGCCGCCTCCCCGAGCAGGCGGGAGGAGTTGCGCGCCGCCTCGACCTGAGGCACCTCGATTCCCTCGCCGAGCGTGACGCCGCTGAAGAGCGCGTTGGTCGCGGTTACCACGGCCGGATCCGCCCGGTGGTTCACGGTCAGCGAGTAGCGTTCGGCGGCGGTGGCGACCGCCTGCTGATAGGCGGTGACGTCGGCGCCGCGGAAACCGTAGATGGCCTGCTTCGGATCGCCGATCAACACCAGCGGACGGTATCCGTCGAAAGCCTGCCGCAGGATCGACCACTGCACCGGATCGGTGTCCTGGAACTCGTCCACCAGCACCACCTGGCAGCGCCGGCGCAACCGCTCCACCGCGGCCTGGCTGGTGGCGTGGCCGAGGGAGTCGCGCAGCCGCAGCAGCTGATCGTCGAAGCTGTAGACGCCGAGCCGCCGCTTGCGCTCGGCGAGCCCGAGCCGGATCTCGTGGGCGAATCGCAACCGTTCCGCAGCCGCTCCCCGGGCGTCGGCGGGTACCAGCCTGGCCTCGACCAACTCGATCGCCTCCCGGGCCAGCGCGCGGGCGGTCGGCAGGTCGAAGGGCGGGCCGTCCTCCGCCGCCCCGTATCGTTGCAGGTAGAGATCGTCGGTGAGCTGATCCAGGAGGATGCCGACATCCTCCACCAGGGTGGCCTGTGGATCCGCCTCGGCGAGCACCCCGAGCTCGGCCATCATGGCCTGGCAGAACTCGTGGATCGTCATGATGGCCGCACCGTCCAGCGTGGCCAGCGCCTTCACCAGCCGGCTGTGCCGATCCAGCAGCACCTCGTGCTCTCCCTCGACCAGCAGTGCGTCGGTCTCGTCGAGCTCGGACGGAAGCTGCCCTCGTTGCGCGGCGGACAGCAGGTCGCGGGTCGCCAGCAGCCGTTGCCGTACCCGGGAACGCAGTTCGACGGACGCGATCCGGCTGAAGCTGATCACGGCCAGCCGATCGGCCTCGACCCGTCCTTCGGCGAGGTAGCGAGCGGCCAGCGCGGCGATCGCGTGGGTCTTGCCGGTGCCGGCGCTGGCCTCCAGCAGCACCGTCCCCGTGGGCAGCGGCCCGGCCGGGTCGAAGGCGATCATCGGGCCACCTCCCACTCCAGCAGCGGCTCCCAGATCAGCCGGGCCAGCGCCGCGAACAGGCCGGCTTCGCCGGTGTCAGGGGCCGGTAGCGCCACCGTCGCGGCCGGAATCGCCAGCATCTCCGGGAACCGGAAGAAGGCCCGCCAGTGCTCGTCGTCGTCCCACCCCCAGCTCTTCCTCACCGCGCCCGCGATCTCCTCGGGGCCGTGCCCGTCGAAACCGCGCCGCCGCAGCATAGCCAGCCGCTCGCCGGCTCGCGGTGGCGCCGGCAACGGACGGCTCAGCCCCAGCCGGTAGAGCGCCAGGTAGCGCCCGAGCAGGCTGCGGGCCCGGTCCGGTGGGGGAGCGGAGATCGCCACCGAGCGGTTCTTGCCCACCACGACGGCCTGCGGCCGGTCACCCTCGGCGAGCGACAGCGCCAGCAACCGCAACCAGGCGGCGATCCGGTGTTTCGGCTGCAGCCCGGAGAACTCGATCTGCAACACCTCGGCCCCGCTGGTGACCACCCGTCCGTGCAAGACGGTCGGAGCGGCTCCAGGGACGTCGATGGTCAGGCTGACGTCCCGGGCCATGGTGGGGCCCGGATCGGGCGGAATGCGGTGCAAGGTGCTCCGGGCCTGGTCGAAGATCTGGTCGAGTTCCCGCCGTCCCAGCTGGGCCGGCGGCACCTCGCCGCGCAGCCACTCGGCCTGCGCGACCGCCTCGGGACGGGCCCCGGTGCGGAGCTGCCGCAGCACGCGGTCGCCGATCTTCCAGCGCGACAGCGGATCGAGTTCCAGCGGCAGGGAATCACTGAACTCGCGCGGCTCGGCCAGGGTGAAGCCGGCCCGGTACTTCAGCAACTGCCTCACCGGGTGGCCGAAGAAGACCGTCAGGTCGTCGAGCGAGACCCCTGCGCCCAGATCGGGCGCCGGAAGCGTCTCCAGCCGGTAGCGGTCGCGGGCCGGCTCCGTTCTCGACATGGCGCCGGCGCCGCGGAAGGCGAGCGGATCGACACTGGACAGCTCCGGACGGCCGGGGTCGAAGTAGCCCGGATCGAAGGGCTGCAGGGGGTGGATCACGGTCAGCTGTGCGCAGGCACCGGTGTGGTCGCCGGAGGCGGTCTGCTCCAGCGCATCCAGCAACTCCTGGAGCGGAGCGGCCAGCGGGATCTCCTCGTTGCTGGCGTCGCTACGGCTGCGGGCGATCACGATCAGCCGCTCCCGGGTGGCGTGGATGGCGTCGAGCAGCAACTGGCGATCCAGCAGACCAGCGGAGGGATCGCCGATGACCGGTTCCAGGCCGAGCAGGTCGTCGCCGTGCCGGGCGCTGGAGCGGGGGTACCGTTCGGCATCCCAGCCGAGCAGCACTGTCACCCGATGCGGAACCTGGCGAAGCGAAGCCGGACCGCAGACCAGCAGCGAGCCCGCCCCGAAGGAGCCGCGTGCCGGCCGGTCGCCGAACTCGGCCTGGAACACCCGCAATGCACCGTGGCGTTCCAGCAGTCCTTCGTCCCCGCGTCCGGCGACCTGCGCCAGGCCTGCCCACAGGTCGGCCAGCTGCCACTGCTGATCGGGCGGCAGGCTCACCAGGGAGTCGACCGCCGCTCGGCAGCGGGCCGACCATTCCGCGATCGTCGCGGGCTGGACGAAGCCGGCAAGCAACCGCGACAGGCGTCCGATCAGCTCGGCAAGCCCACCGACCAGGTCGATGTCCGAGGAGCCGATGTCGTCCAGCGGCAGCACCGTCTTGGCGAAGACCAGATCGGTCTCGTCCAGCGCGACGCCCAGGAGCATCCGCTGCACCCCGGCGAGCCAGGTGTTCTGCGGATACTGCCCGAGCCCGAAGCTGCCGCGTTGGGCGGCGGAGAGGCCCCAGCGGATGCCGGCGCGTTCGACCAATTCGACCAGCCGGTCGTGCCGATCCTCGGTGAAGCCGAAGCGGGCCGCGACCGCCGGCTGGGCACAGAGGTCGAGCACGGTCGAGGCCTCGAACCGGCTGTCGGGAAGCTGCAGCAACTGCAGCAGCAGCCCGACCAGCGGGTTGGTCTCGGCGATCGAGCGATCGGCCAGCCGCACCCGGAAGCCGTGCCCGGGATGGTCACCATCCCGGCTGGGCAGCATGAAGGCGGCGGTGACCAGTGGTGCCACGGCGTCCACATCGGGAGTGACGACCACGATCTCCCGTGGTTCCAGGCTGGGATCGGAGGCCAGCTCCTGCGCCAGTACCTCCCGTAGCACCTCGACCTGGCGATGCAGCCCGTGCGAGAGGTGCAGCTGGATCGACCGATCCCCGGGAGCGAGCCGGCGTGACCGGGCCGGCAAGGCATCGGCGGCGAGGTCCGCCTGCAGCCAGCCGAGCAGGTTCTCCTGGGCTTCGTCATCCCGGACCTGATCCGGGATCTCCCAGGTGGATGCGGGGAGATCGGCACCTTCGCCGGGGTGACGGAGGCTGAGGTCGGGATGCTCGGTGGCGGGCAGCAGCAGGGCGCGTTCGTCGGCGACCGCTCCCAGGGCGTCGTTCAGCGGGTGGCCGATCGGACGGTGGAAGTCGCGACGTGGTTGCGGCCCGCGAACCGTCGGCTGCCGGCGTGGGCTCGGGGTCAAGGCCAGCAGGTCGACCTGATGGTGCTGGGCGAGGGCTCCGAACAACTCCAGCGTCGGCTGATCGAGGAGTTCGGGAGCGACGATCGCCACCCGCGGTGGCACCGAGTCTGCCGGGGCGGTCTGCAACATGGTCACCAGCCGGGCCCGACGCTCGCCAGGCGTCTCGCCGAGTTCGGCCGCCAGCGACCGCCAGAGGTGGGCCTGCCAGGTGTTCTCGGCCAGTGGGAGCCCCTGAGGGCCCGCATCCTCCCCGCCGGCCCAGGCGGCCAGCATCGCGGGACGATAGCTGGAGTAGCCGGCGAACTGCCGTGCGATCCGCAGACAGGCCGAATAGGGCTCCCGCGAAGCCGCCAGGTGCCGCTGCAGATCGGCCAGCGCAGGGTCTTCGCTGGCCAGGGCGAGCCGTTGCAGCGGCCACACCAGCCGGTCGGGGCGCCACGGATCATCGGCGTCCAGCCGGCGGCGCAGACCGGCCAGGGACTCGAAGACGATTCCGGCGCAGATGCCGTCGCTGGCTGCCCACTGCTGGGAGAGCCAGCGCTGGAAGCCCGGGCCGGGCACCACCGCGAGATCGAAATCGAAGAGATCGGCATGCGGCGCCGACCAGCACCGCCGCAGGGTGGCCACCAACGCCTCGGAGGTCGCCGGACGATGGACGCGCAGGCCGGTGGTGCGTGCGGTGTCGTGCGGCGCGGCTGTCATGGTGGTCCCACCCTAGAGGCGGGCTCCGACATTTGTCGGCGCGGGCTCCTACAGTGTCGTTCGTGCTGACCGATCCCGAGACGCTGCTGGCGGGCCTCGACCCCGAGCAGGCCGAGGTCGCGACCAGCTTCGGCGTCCCGGTCGGGGTGATCGCCGGCGCGGGGACCGGCAAGACCCGCGCGATCACGCACCGGATCGCCTATGGCGTCCACACCGGCGCCTACCAGGCCCGTGCGGTGCTGGCGGTCACCTTCACCACCCGCGCCGCCGGTGAACTCCGGTCGCGGCTGCGGGCCTTGGGCGCCCACGGGGTGGCGGCGCGCACCTTCCATTCCGCGGCGCTGCGGCAGGCCCAGTACTTCTGGCCCCAGGCCTACCGATCCCAGCTGCCGCCGGTCAGCGAGGCTCGGCTGCCGCTGGTGGCCGAGGCCGCCCGGCGACTGCGGCTCAGCCCCGATCCGGCCATGCTGCGCGATCTGCTCACCGAGATCTCCTGGGCGAAGGTGAGCAATGTCGCGCCGGCCGACTACGCCGAGCTGGCGACCGCGTCCGGCCGTGAGGCCTCCGGTCTGGATCCGGGTTCGGTGGGACGCGTGCTCGGCCGCTACGAGCAGGTGAAGGCCGACCAGGGCGTGATCGACTTCGACGACATCCTGCTCTGCGCCTGCGCGCTGCTCGGCGACCACCCAGGGATCGCCGACGAGGTCAGGTCGACCTACCGCCACCTGGTGGTGGACGAGTACCAGGATGTCAGCCCGGTGCAGCAGGCGCTGCTGGAGTTGTGGCGGGGCGGTTCCGAGGATCTGTGCGTGGTGGGGGACCCTGCCCAGACCATCCATTCCTTCGCCGGCGCCCGCCCCGACTACCTCACCGGCTTCGCCACCCGGTTCCCCGACGCCCGGATCGTCCGCCTGGTGCGGGATTACCGGTCGACGCCCCAGATCGTGGCGCTGGCCAACGCGGTGTCGCTGCGCGCCCGGATCGCCGGCACCGTCCGGCTGGAGTCGCAGTGCCCGGAGGGGCCGCAGCCGAGCGTGCTGGGCTGCGATTCGGAGGCCGAGGAGGCCAGGACCGTGGTGGCCTGGCTCCGGCAGCGTCACGCGGGTGGCGTGCCCTGGCGGGAGATGGCGGTGCTGTACCGCGTCCATGCCCAGTCGCCCGCCTTCGAGACCGCACTGACCGAGGCCGGCATCAGTTTCACTGTCCGCAGCGGCGACGGCTTCTTCGATCGTCCCGAGGTACGCCAGGCGATCAGCGCGGTGGCGGAGGCGGCGGGGCGCGACTCCTCGGTCCCGGCGCTGGACGGTGCCCGTGCGGCGCTGGAGCGGTTGGGCTGGACGGCCTCGGCTCCCCAGGGCCAGGGCCGGCTGCGGGAACGCTGGGAATCCCTGGCGGCGGTGTTCGGGCTGGCGGAGGATCTGGTGGCTGCCCGGCCGGACGCCGACCTGGCCGCGCTGGCCACCGAACTGCGGCAACGAGCCAGCGTCGAGCATGCCCCGGTCGGCGACGGGGTGGTGCTCTCGACCCTGCACGCTGCCAAGGGCCTGGAGTGGGAGGCGGTGGCGGTGGTCGGGGTTCAGGAGGGCACGCTGCCGCTCTCGCTGGCCGCCAGCGACGAGCAGGTGGCCGAGGAGGGCAGGCTGTTCTACGTCGGCATCACCCGCGCCAGGACCTATCTGATGCTGACCTGGTCGCGGGGACGGCGCGCCGGCGGCTCCCGTCAGCATTCCCGGTTTCTCGATGGTCTCAGCATGCCGGCCCCGGCGCCGCCGCCGCGGCCGGGTCCCCGGCAGCGTCTCGGTACCGCACAGACCGCCAACTGCCGGGTCTGCGAACGTCCGCTGAGTTCCGGTGCCGAGCGCAAGCTGGGACGCCATCTGGAGTGCACCCCGGCCTATGACGAGCAGCTGCTCACCCGGCTGAAGGCCTGGCGTGCCCAGCAGGCCGGAGAACGCAGCGTGCCGGCCTTCGTGGTCTTCACCGACGCCACCTTGATGGCGATCGCCGAGACCGCACCGGACGACCTCGCCGCGCTGCAGCGGATCCCGGGCGTCGGGGCGCTGAAAGCGGGGGAGTACGGCGAGGCCGTCCTGCGGCTGGTGGCGCAGACCAGCTAGACCTCTTCTGCCACCTTGTCGCCCACCTCGTCGACCGCCTTGTCGTCGGCATACTGGGCCATCAATTCGGCCTCGGACATGGTGGCCGGCCTGGTGACCGACTTGAGCGGGACGCCGTCCGGATCGTAGTCCTGCTTGCGGGTGTCGTACTTCGACGGATTGTTGGCCACCTTGATCAACGCCACCACCATGATGAGTTGCAGGATCAGGGCAGGCAGACCGCCGAGATTCGACAGGATCTTGACGCCGTCGATGCCGGCCGAAGCCAGCATGATCCAGGCCACCAAGCCGATCAGGACACCCCAGAAGATCTTCATCAGCCTGCGTGGCTCCGGCGACGAGGGGGAGATGCCGGTGGAGGATATACCGCCCAGCGTGGTGGTGTAGGCATCCGATCCGGTGACGTAGGAGAGGAACACCACCAGCAGGAAGATGGGTATCAACAGCAGCGCCAGCGGGTAGTGGCTGAGGAACTCGTAGACCACGAATTCCGGGCCTTCGGCCAGTTTCGCGGCCAGCGCACCACCGGTGTCCTTGTCGAGCTTGATCGCCGCGGTGGAGAAGAAGCCGATCCAGACGATGTTGAACACGGCCGGCAGCACGAACTGAACGGTCAGCGCCTTGCGCACGGTGTGGCCGTAGGAGATACGCCCGAGGAACATGCCGGAGATCGGCGCCCAGGAGAGCCAGTTGCACCAGTAGAACATGGTCCACCAGCCGGCCCAGGGATCATCGGCGGCAGCGCCGGTGAACATGGCCTTCGGGAAGAAGGTCGCCAGGTGGTTGGCCAGTGCCTCGGTGCCTAGGTTCAGCATGAAGAAGGTCGGACCGAAGATGAGGATGAAGCCGATGAGGAACACGAAGAAGAGGGTGTTGATCTCGGAGAGCCGGCGGATGCCGTTGAACAGGCCGGTGATCGAGCTGATGACGAAGGCGGCGACGACGACGATGTCCACCACGGCCCACATGAACAGGCCGGTCTGGAATCCGGTGAGGTAGTTCACACCGCCGGAGATCGTGAGGATGCCACTGGCCAGCGAGGCCGACATGCCGGCGATGAGCGAGTACATCACGATCGCGTCCAGCCCTTGTCCCCACTTGCCCAGCAGCCGATCCCCGAAGACCGGGGTGAGCGTCGAGGCGATCGAGTAGGGCTTGCGCATGTTGTAGAAGGCGAAGGCGAACATGATCGAGGGCACCGCGTAGATCGCCAGCGGTAGGAAGCCCCAGTGGGTGAACATGGTCGCCACGGAGAACACGACCGTCTCCGGCGCGCCCGGCTCGAGACCGAGGGATTCCGGGGGAGCGGTGTAGTGGTAGAGCGGCTCCGCGGTTCCCCACAGCAGTAGGCCGATCGCGATGATGGAGGTCAGCGTGATCGAGAAGTAGCGGAAGTTGTCCAGCATCGGAGCGGCGTCGCGGCCGCCGATGCGGACATTGCCGAACTTGGAGATCATCAACCAGATGATGACTGCCAGCATCGCCAGCACGCCCAGGCTGAACGCCCAGGCCAGGTTGCCGATCAGCCAGTTGTTGGCAGCGTTGATCATGGCGGTGAAGCCCTCGGGGCTGACGAAGTTGTAGACGCACGCGGCTACGAACAGAATCACCGGCGGCCAGAAGGCGATCGGGCGGATCCTTTTCGACATTGAAATTAGTTCCCCTCTGTAATCGGGAAGATGGTTCCGGCATTCATGATCTGGTTGGGATCGAAAGCGGTCTTCAAGGTGTGCAACAGGCGGTAGGCCGAGCCGTGCTCGGCCTGGGTCCACGGCGACCGGGCCTTCCCGATGCCATGGTGATGAACGATCGATCCGCCGAGGGCCAGGGCCTGTTCGCAGATGATCCGGTTGATCGGCACGTGGTAGGTCTCAACCTCATCGGCCGGATCACAATCGACCCGGTAGTAATAGACGAAATACATGTTCGTGCCGGTCTGATAGCTGTGTGAGGAGTGCCCTCCGATCCAGATGAGGTTGGGGATCTCCGCCCTCACCCGGGCAACGGTCGTGGCGTAAATGTCGTTGATGACGGACCACGAGCCGGAAACCTCGGTGGTGAAGCCGATCTCGGAGGTCTCACGAATCTCCTGGCGCTCCTGCTTGATCTGTTCCACGCCCCAGTTCAGGTGGGCGAACCAGTTCTCGAAGAAGGCAGGGTCGAGGCCGACCACGCCCGGATGTCTGGCGACGATCTCCTCGATGGCGGCGATGGTCGCATCGACGATCCGCGGATTTCCCTCGGCCGAGTAGATCATCACGCACTGGCCGTCGGCGACCGGAGCGAAATGCCCGGCGGCGTCGTCCGGATCGTAAAGCCGCATGACGGCGGGCCGGAGCCCCTCGGCCATCACCTCACGCAGGATCGGGAACCCGGTGGCCATGTCTGGCACCCGGTAGCCGAGGAAGCGGGTGGTCTCGGGAGTGAACTTGAAGAGCTTGACGGTCACCTCGGTGATGAAGCACAGAGCGCCCTCGTTGCCGATCACGATGTGCCGGATATCCGGACCGGCGGCTCGCCTGGGCACGTTCTTGATCCGGACGATCTCACCGTCCGGCAGCACCGCCTCAAGGCCCACCACCATGTCCTCGATCCCCCCGTAAAGGGTCGACAGCTGCCCGATGCTGCGGGTGGCGGTGAGCCCGCCGAGCTGGGCCAGCGGCTTCGACTGGGGGGAGTGGCCCGTGGTCAGCCCGAGGGTGCGGAGATGGTCCTCGAGATCCTGCAGGCACACACCACATTCGACGGTCGCCTGCAGGTTGTAGGCGTCGACCTCGATGATGCGGTTCATCCGCGACCCGTCCAGCACGATGCTGTCGGTGCGAGCGGTCTCCAGGCCGCCCTCGGTGGCGCTGCGTCCGGTGCGGGGGACGATGTTGATGCCTTTGTCATTGGCGTACCGCAGGACCTCGGCAACCTCGGCGGTGCTGGTGGCGTAGGCGATGGCCGCCGGTGTCGGCAGCACGAAGACCTTGTGGATGTCCTGGTACTTGCGGTAGCGATCGATGCTGCTGAGCTGAAGCTCGGTCTCGTCGGTGACGACATTGTCCGGACCGAGCAGCGCGGTCAGCCGGGCGACGATTTCAGTACGGTCAGGCATGTTCCTCACAGTCCTTGTTGGTGGATTCGGCGGAAGGTGGCGTCGAGTTGGGTAGGCAGTTCGGCGTAGGTGGCGAGCAGTCCGGCGTAGGTGCGGGTTCCGTCCTGCGTGGGGGCGAAGGTCTCGGCCACCCGGGTCATGGCCTGGGCGGCGGCCGGGATGTCGGCGTGGACGCCGGTGGCCACCGCGGCGCAGATGGCCGCGCCGAGGCTGGCTCCGCTGGCCACGTGGGCCCGCTGAGAGGGGACGCCAAAGACGTCGGCCACGATCTGCATCATCGGATCGCTCGCCGAGCCGCCGCCGGAGACGATGATCGAAGTCACCTGCTGACCGAGCGCGGTGACCATGGCGTCGGTGCGTAGCCGCATGGTCATCGCGATGCCTTCCAGCATCGAGCGGTACATGTGCGGCCAGCCGTGCCTGGCGTCGAAGCCGACCATCGCGCCCCGGCGATGCGGGGCGTCGGCCGGGGCCAGCCAGTCCAGCACGGTGAGCAGGCCGTCCGACCCGGGGGCGACCTTCACGGCCTCGGCGTTCATCACGTCCTCCACGCGGCAGCCCTGCGCGGCAGCCCGCTCGTCGAGCTCGGCGCGAACCAGGTCGCGGATCCAGGAGATCGTCGACATGCCGCGGCGGATGCCGTTGCTCTCGTCGAGATAGCCGAACGGACGGCAGGCGAAGTTCGTCCAGTGGTGCTCGGCATCCGGACGGCGGACGGCGCAGGGCCGCATGGCGGTGATATAGGTGCCCAGCGAGAGCAACAGCTGATCCGAGTCCAGCAAGCCGTTGCCCAGCGCCTCGACCGCCTTGTCATTGCCGGTCGCGGCCACGGGTACCCCGGCGGGCAGGCCGGTCGCTTCGGCCGCCTCGCCGGTGACGGTGCCCAGCACGGCCCCGGGCAGCAGCAGTTCGGGCAGCTGGGAACGGTTCAAGCCCATCGCCGCGAGGTCGTCGTCGTCGAGCGACCAATCCCATCGCTCGTGGTCGACCGGCCAGATGCCGGCGTAGTTGGCCACCGAATCGGCCACCCGGCCGGTCAGCCGCATGGTCAGGTAGGCCGACGCCGCCGTCACGTAGGCCACCTCGGGATCGGGCTGGTGCGGCCGTCCCACCCGCTCGTCCATCCAGCTGAGGATGGGGTGGGCCAGCGTGCCGTCGGTGCGCACCAGCGCCCGGCAGAATCGAATGCTGCACAGGCCGATGCCGACCACGTCGGATCTGCGCTCGGCCAACTGCGACATGGCGGCGCGGGCCGCTGCCTTGAGCGACTCCCACAGGTCGTCCTCGGGATGCTCGGCGACACCGCGGACCGGCATGTCCATCGGGCGCAACGGCTGCGACGCCTCGGCGACGATCCGGCCGGCAGTGTCGTAGACGATGACCTTCGTGCTCTGGGTGCCGCCGTCGATCCCGATCAGCAGCCGCCTGTCCTCGCTCATCGAACGAGGTACCCGCCGTCGACGACCAGGACCTGCCCGTTCACGTAGTTGGAGGCATCGCTGCACAGGAAGACCATCGGACCCATCAGGTCGTAGGGCTCACCCCAGCGTCCGGCAGGAATGTGGTCGAGCACCCGCTGATTGGCCTGCTCGTTGGAGCGGGTCGTCTCGGTGATTGCCGTGGCGTAGTACCCCGGTGCCAGCCCGTTGACCTGGATGCCGTCGGCCGCCAACTCGTCGCAGTAGGCCTTGGTCAGACCGGCCATGGCGTGCTTGGACGCGGCATAGGCGGGCGACCATTGACCACCGAGGAACGAGAACAGCGAGCAGATGTTGACGATCTTCCCGGAGCGCTGAGCGCGCATCGTCGGGATCACCGCATGGCTGAGCTCGAAAGCGGCGGTCACATTGACTGCCAGCATCGGATCCCACTTCGATCGGTCGAAGTTCTCCACCTCGTCCAGCAGGCAGATACCGGCATTGTTGATCAGGATGTCGATCCGGCCGAAGCGCTCAAGACAAGCCTCGACGATGCGCTGGGCGGCGCCTGATTCGGTCAGGTTGGTCTCGAAGTAGGCGTACTCACGTCCTGCCGCCGCGATCAGATCGGCGGTGTCGCCGAGGTCCTCGCCGAGGCTGGGGACGAAGATGTCGGCGCCGACCCGGGCGAGCGCGATGGCGTAGGCCTGGCCAAGCCCGGTATTGCCGCCGGTGATGATGGCGGCCTTCCCGGACAGATCGAAACATCCGAGGCCGAAATTGCTCAGTTCCACGTTTTGTCCCTCCATTGGGCAAACAAAAAGAGAACAGCCGGAGGGCCCCCGTCAGGGTCGTCCTCGATTGCTGTTCTCTGGGCTCTAGCAAGTGCGGCTGTACCGCGTATGTGGTTGTGGCCGGGATCTTAGGAGGAGTTGCGCACCCAAGTCAAGAGTCCTGACCGGGCCAGCTGGGACGACGGCGGGCGCCAACAGTGCTTCTCAGGGATCGCGACTGCCGGGGCAGGTCGTGCGCTGCTGCCAGGTGCAGCAGCGGACTGGCATGGACGCCTGTCCAGCGCTAAGGTTTGTTCTGTTCGTTATATGCACAGATCGTTCATATTGTGAGCGAGAGAGAATGCCTGCGATCACCGACACACCGCTCTACGGCGAGCAGACCCGACTGACCGTGGCGACCATGTCCTTCTCTGGACGACGGCTGGCCGACTACCCCGAATTCGTCCGCGCCGCGGCGCAGGTCAAGGCCGCCGCGGCAGCGGCGAACGCTGCGGCTGGGCTGCTCGACGCCGGCAAGGCCGCCCGGATCGCGACGGCCTGCGACTCGCTGGCCGCGGGCGAACACCTCGACCAGTTTCCGGTGGACGTCTTCCACGGCGGTGGCGGCATCGGCCTGAACATGAATCTCAACGAGGTGATCGCCTCCCTCGCGGGCCCGTGGGTCGACCCCGCCGACGACGTGAACCTCTCGCAGTCGACCACCGATATCTGCCATACCGCGCTACGACTGGCTGTTCACGGCGCGGTCGCGGAGTTCCGGGATGCGCTGGAGGCCCTGATCGGCGAGCTGGATGAGGTGACGCGGCGCGCCGAGGGCACGTCGACGATCGCGCGCACCTGCCTGCAGGACGGGCTGCCGGTAGCGGCGGGTGTGCTGTACTCCGCCCTGGCTCATGCGTTGCGTCGGCAGCAGCGACGCCTTGCCGACTCGGTGGACGATCTGCTGCAGGTCACCCTGGGCGGCACCGTGATCGGTTCGGGTGCCGGTGCGCAGCCGCAGTACCGCGACCGCATCGTCGGCGCGCTCGGCGAGTCGACCGGCCTGAACGTCACCCCGGCGCGCGATCTGTACGACGCGACCCAGTACCCCGACGACCTGGCCCGGCTGAGCGGGGGACTGGCGATCGCCAGCCACCTGCTCGCCAAGTTCGCCGGAGATCTGCGGCTGCTCTCATCCGGGCCGGAATGCGGGCTGGGCGAGATCAGCCTGCCGGCCACGCAGGCCGGCTCATCCTTCTTCCCGGGCAAGGTGAACCCGGTGATTCCCGAGATGGTGATCCAATGCGATCTGTTGGTCACCGGCAACGACGCCACCATCCAGCGCTGCCTGGGTCTAGGAGAGCTGCACCTCAACCTATGGGATTCGACGATGGGCTTCCTGCTGCTCGACAACCTGCGGATGCTCACCCGGGCGGTGACGCTGTTCGCGACGCACTGCGTCCAGGGAATCCAGATCGACGCGCAGGTCTGCGAAGACTACGCCCGGGCGACCATGCCCAGCCTGGTCCGGCTCAAGGACGAACTGGGCTACCAGGCGGTCAGCGATGGCATCAAGGAACACGGTGCGGCCGTGTTCGTCCGACATCACAAGCACCCAATCAAGGAGCGATCATGAAACCAGCGAAACTCAACTGGGCCCGCGCTTGGCTGAACGACACCAAGGGCCTCTATCTCGGTGGCACCTGGCGTTCGGGCAACGGCCGGCTGGTCGAATCGCGCAACCCGGCGGACAACCAGGTGATCGGCAGCTTCACCGGTGCCTCCCCGGAGGACATCGACCTGGCGGTGCAGGCCGCGCGGACCGCCTTCGAGCAGGGTCCGTGGTCGAAGCGCAGCCACATCAAGGCCCGTGGCGCGGCGATGCGCCGGATCGCCGACCTGATCCGTGAGCACCAGGACGAACTCAGCACCCTGGAGACTCTCGACAACGGCAAGCTCTACAGCGAATCCTGGGGCGACGTGGAGGACGTCGCCGACCTGTTCGACTACTACTCCGGCTGGGTCGACAAGCTCTACGGCGATGTCAACCCGGTGGCCGCCGACTTCCTCTCCTACACCGTGCATGAGCCGGTGGGCGTGGTCGGCCAGATCGTGCCGTGGAACTTCCCGATCGATATGGCCGGCTACAAGCTCACCCCAGCCCTGGCAATGGGCAACTCGGTCGTCATCAAGCCCTCCTCCACCACCTCCTTCTCGCTGATCCGGCTGGTGGAGCTGATCCACGAGGCCCGCCTGCTGCCCCCGGGGGTGCTCAACCTGATCCTCGGGCCGGGGTCGAGCGCGTCCCCTCTCACCCGGCACCCGGACGTCGACAAGATCGCCTTCACCGGCAGCACCGGCGTCGGACGCCAGCTCGTCCACGACGCGGCGGATTCGAACCTCAAGACGGTCTCGCTCGAGCTCGGCGGCAAGTCGCCGAACATCATCTTCGCCGACGCCGTCGACCTCGATGAGGCGATCGCCCGCTCCTGGCTGCTCACCTTCAGTGGCAAGGGCGAGAAGTGCTCCGAACCCACTCGGCTGCTGGTCGAGCGGCCGGTCTACGACCGGGTACTCGCCGGGCTCGCCGAGCACTACGCGAACTGGCGGGTCGGCGACCCGTTCTCGGAGTGGTCCAACCAGGGCCCGCAGGTCTCCGAAGAACACTTCAACAGCATCATGAACTACATCCGGATCGGGCTGGACGAGGGTGCCCGCCTGCTGGTCGGCGGCGGCCGGAACGTCGAGGCCGGCAACGAGAACGGCTTCTACCTCAACCCAACCGTGTTCGTTGACTGCACCAACGACATGCGGATCGCGCAGGAGGAGATCTTCGGCCCAGTGCTCACCGTCATCCCGTTCGATGGCGAGGAGGAGGCCATCCGGATCGCCAACGACAGCCCTTACGGTCTGGCGGCCGGATTCTGGACTTCAGACATCGCCAAGTCCCAGCGGGTCGCCAACGCTCTGCAGGCGGGCCAGGTGTTCATCAACCGCTATGGCTGCTACGACCACGCCAGCCCGTTCGGCGGCTGGAAGGAATCCGGCTGGGGGCAGGATCTGGCCCGGGCGTCGCTGTCGCTCTACACCAAGCCCAAGGCCATCTGGTACGCGCACTGAGAGAGGACGACCGATGTCGTTGACCATGAGGGCGGCCGTGATGACCTCCGTCGGCACGCTGGAGGTTCGTGAGGTCGAGCTTGCCGACCCGCGTCCCACCGAGGTGCTGGTGCGGATCGGCGCGACCGCGGTCTGCCACAGCGATCTCAACACCCTGCTGGATCCCACCTCTCCGGTTCCCCAGGTGCTCGGGCACGAGGGCGCCGGCACCGTGGTGGCTGTTGGCGACAACGTCACCACCTGCGCGGTGGGCGACAGGGTGGCATTGAGCTGGGTACCCGCCTGCGGAACCTGTGCCTACTGCGCCGCCGGCAAGGTGCACCTGTGCGAGGGCGCGTTCGGCCCCATGTTCGCAGGCACCCTGCTGGACGGCACCACTCGCCTGAACCTGGACGGGCGGACCTGCTGTCATTCATCGCTGCTGTCGACCTTCGCCGAGTACGCGGTGGTGCCGCAGATGAGTTGCGTCCCGCTGCCGCGTGAGATGCCACTCGCCCAGGCCAGCATGATCGGCTGCGGCGTCGCCACGGGGTTCGGTGCGGCCATCCGTGCCGCACGGGTGGAGCCGGGGTCGTCGGTGGCGGTCTTCGGTCTCGGAGGCGTGGGCCTGAACGCCGTCCAGGCCGCCAGATTGGCGGGGGCCCGCACGATCATCGGCTGCGACCTCAAGGACGACAACCTGCGCCAGGCCTCCAGGTTCGGGGCCACCCACGTGCTCAACACCGGCTCGGGCGACGTGCCGGCGGCGATCCGGGAGCTGACCGACGGGCTCGGCGTCGACTACGCGATCGACTGCACCGGCAGCACCACGGTCGGGTCGATCGCCTGGCAGAGCGCCCGGAAGGGCTCCACAACCGTGGTCGTCGGCGCCTACCCGGCCGACGGCGAGCTCAAGCTCCCCTCGGGCGGGTTCCATCGGGTCGGCAAGGCCATCAAGGGGACCTTCTACGGGGACGTCAATCCGATGCGTGACTTCCGGCTGATCGCAGGGCTCTACCTTGAGGGTCGCTACGATCTGGACTCGTTGGTGATCGAGACGATCGAACTTGATGACATCCAGCGCGCCTTCGATGCCTTCGGTGACCCGGCCGGCCGCAATCTCGGTCGTTACGTGGTGGCTTTCGAGTGAGGGATGGTTGGTTCGCCTGAGCGCAACAGGGGTGGCGATGACTGCAACACCACGAGAGGGCTCGACCGGCGGTGCGCAGTCCGTCGGACGAGCGCTGACCCTGCTGCGCCTGGTCGCCGACAGTCGTGATCCGGTCACCCTGGCCGGGCTGGTCGCTGCCCGCGGCTTGAACCGCACCACGACCTGGCGGCTGCTCGCCGAACTCGAGAGCCACGGCTTCGTGGTCCGGCTGCGGGACGGCGGCTTCGTGCTCGGCCCGACCGCGATGCTGCTCGGTCTCACGGCCACCCGCCGGTTCGACCCGCTGGTGCGCGTCGCCCTGCCGGCCATGGAGCTGCTTCGTGAGCAGACCGAGGAGACCGTCATCCTGTCGGTCCCCTACGGCGGCGGCGTCATGACCGTGGAGCAACTCGATTCGCCGCAGACCGTCAGGTTGCGCAACTACCTCTACGAGGTCTCGCCGCTGGCCTTCTCCTCGCCGGGCAGGGCGCTGCTGGCGTCCTACCCACCGGAGGACCTTACGACGGTGCTGACAACCGCAGCCCTGCCCGAGGGAGCCACGCAGGCCGATCTGGCGGCGTTCACCGCGGAGATCGCCCAGGCACGCCGGGACGGCTACGCGACCGTCGTGGAGGATCTCGCACCGGGCGAGAGCGGTATCGCCGCCGCGATCACCGTGCAGGGCCACGTGGTGGGGCTGCTGAATGTCTCCGGCCCCAGCACCCGTCTCTCCCTGGAAAGGATGCGGGCCGTCGCGCCGCTGCTCAGGGATGCCTGCGCCCGGGTGTCGGGAGCGCTGGCAGAGGCGGGTTCCGGCTCGTGACCGGGCCGTCAACCTGCCCGGACCCAGTGGTTCAGCCGGGCTGATAGTTCCAGAGATCGGTGTTGGACGTAGCAATCGCCGTGGCCCCGGCGGCCAGCGCCTCGTCGACATCGACCTCGTCGTGGATCAGGCCCCCGGCGATCAGCGGCACGGTGATGGTCTCGCGGAGCCAGCCGATCACCTTCGGGATGCACCCGGGCAAGATCTCGACCGCGTCCGGTGCCGCCTTGAGTTGACGTTCCAGGTTGTGGAAGGCCATGGAATCGATCATGAAGTGGCGATGCACGCCCACCATTCCGAGGCCGGTGGCCGCCTTCACCGCGGGGGCCTTGCTGCTCAGCACGCCTCGGGCGCCGAACTGATTCCGCAGGAAGGCGACCCCGGCCGGATCGGCGGCGAGCCCGTCGATGAGGTCGATGTCCACGAAGGCCAGCTTCTGGTGAGCCTGCATGGCAGCGAGCTGAGCCGGCAGGGTGTTGATCGATCCGTAGAGCAGGAAACCGACCCGGCAGCGGGACGAGAGCATCTTCTTCAGCCCAGCATCGTCCTTGACGCTGGCGATCACCCGGTTGTGCTCCAGGATCTGAGCAAGCCGCTGGCTGCGGGTGAGGTTCTCTGGCACCGTCGAAGCGTAGCCGACTCAGATGGCGGCAGTCCGCGTGGGTTCCTCAATCGGCGAAGCCGGGCAGGTAGCGGCGCAGCACGGCGGCGAAGTTCGCCCTCACGTCCAGCTGTGCGAGTACCGCGATCCCGCCCAGCCAGACCCGGTAGATCAGGCCGTACTCGGGGGGAATGTTCAGCTTCAGCGGGATCTGGTCGGCGCCCATGCTGCGATGTACCCGGCTGAACTGCGAGCGGGTCCACTCCCGGTCGAAGTGGAACTCCTCGACGCTGGCCGGCTCGACGAAGGGGTTCAGGTAGTCCAGCAGTTCGCCGGCCTCCACCTCGCCGGCGATGAAGCCGTGCTCCCGCAGACCGTCGAGCATCCCGGCCGCGTCACCGGCCACCGCCCGGCGGATGAGTTCACCCATCGGGCGCGGTAATCCGTCGGGGAACCGCGCGGTGAGCCCGAAGTCGACCACGCCCAGCCGTCCGTCGCCGGTGACCAGGAAGTTGCCCGGGTGGGGATCGCCGTGCAGCAGCCCGCCCAGCGCCGGTCCGGCGAACAGAAAGGTGACGTAGTCGAGGGCGGCCGTGTTGCGAGCCTGCTGGGGAGCGCCGGACAGCCGGCCCAGCTTGACACCGTCCACCCAGTCGGAGACCAGCACCCGCGAAGTCGCGATCCGCGCCCGGGGGACGATGAACCGCGGATGGCCGGCGACCGCCTCGGACATCTGGTTCTGCGCCTGGGATTCGTGCAGATAGTCGACCTCCTCGGCGATCCGGGCGGCCACCTCCCGGGTGAGGGCCACCACGTCCAGCCCGCCGGTCACCGCGGAGGCTGCCGCCGCGAGCCGCTGGATCTGCTTGAGGTCGCTGCGCAGGGCGGCGTCCGCGCCCGGGTACTGCACCTTGACCGCGACCGGCTCCCCGGAGCCGGCCAATCGGGCGCGGTGCACCTGCCCGATCGAGGCGGCGGCCGCCGGCCGCGGCTCGAACTCCGAGAAATGCGAGCGCCAGTCGGTGCCGAGCTCGGCGCGCAGCACCCCGTGCACCCGGGAGGTCGGCATCGGTGGTGCGGAATCCTGCAGTTGGGCGAGCTTGGCGCGAAAGGGCGCTGCGATCTCCTCCGGCAGCATTGCCTCCATCATGGAAAGCACCTGCCCGAACTTCATCGCGCCGCCCTTCAGCTCGCCCAGCACGGCGAAC
>JASGEM010000111.1:0-8692 GCA_049841235.1 Propionicimonas sp.
CGCTGGTCTCCCCCACCAGGGCGGCCAGCTCGGGGTAGCGCTGCGGCGGCACCAGGTACTTCTCCTCGACGGCCTCGGGGGTCAGCCGGGCCAGGTCGGAGACGCCCTTGCGGGGGTACAGCACGGTGACCGAGTCGTTCACCAGCTGCCGGGTGTCGCGGTCGCCGGTGCAGACCAGCACCTTCAGCCCCGACTCGGTCGCCCGGCGGGCGAGCGTGGCGATGATGTCGTCGGCCTCGAAGCCGTCCAGCTCGACGTGGACGATGTTGAGCGCGTCCAGCACCTCTTTGATCAGGTCGACCTGGCCTTTGAACTCGGCCGGCGAGGCCGAGCGATTGGCCTTGTAGTCGGCGTACTCCTCGCTGCGGAAGGTCTGCCGGGAGACATCGAAGGCCACCGCCAGGTGGGTCGGCTGTTCGTCGCGCAGCACGTTGATCAGCATCGAGGTGAACCCGTAGACCGCATTGGTGTGCTGGCCGGTCGTGGTCGAGAAGTTCTCCACCGGCAGCGCGAAGAAGGCCCGGTAGGCCACCGAATGGCCGTCTATCAGCAGCAGCACGCCCTCGTCGCTGGCGCGTTCGGTATCGGCACTGGTCGTCACCTGAC
This sequence comes from Propionicimonas sp., assembly GCA_049841235.1. Classification (GTDB taxonomy): domain Bacteria; phylum Actinomycetota; class Actinomycetes; order Propionibacteriales; family Propionibacteriaceae; genus Propionicimonas. Next base: position 607 of record JASGEM010000111.1, read on the forward strand.
GAACCCTACCGGGACTGGCCGACAATCGAACCTGTCGGTCCGGCCGGACGGATTGTGTCAGGGTTGACGCCATGAACGTGCCCGACTGGTTCCACGGCCTCGCCAGCGCTCTCGACGTCAAGATGGGAATGATCCTGGACGAGGTGACCCCCACCCGGGCGGTCGGACGCTATCCGGTGGAAGGCAACACCCAGCCCTTCGGGTTGTGGCACGGCGGCGCCTCCTGCGTGGTGGCCGAGACGCTGGCTTCGCTGGCCGCGGCCGCCGAGGTCGGGCCGGAGGGCATGATCGCGGGGGTGGACATCAACGCCACCCACCTGCTGGCCGTCCGCTCCGGCTGGATCACCGGCACCGCCACGGCGCTCCGGATCGGCAAGACCCTGGCCACCTACGACGTGACGCTCACCGACGACCAGCGGCGGCAGGTGTGTGCCGCCCGGATCACCGTCGCGCTGCGGCGCGCCGACGACGACTGACCAGGCGGCGACCCGCCCCCGTCAGCCTCAGCCGGGGAGCTTGCCCTTGCCGCCGGACTTGGAGTGGTCGATGACACCCTCGGCGACCTCGCGCATCGACTTGCGCAGATCCATCGCGGTCTTCTGAATCCACCGGAAGGCCTCGGGCTCGCTCAGGCCCAGACCCTCCTGCAACAGGCCCTTGGCCTGGTCGACGGCCTTGCGGGAGGCGAACCGCTCCTCCAGATCGGCCACCTCGGCCTCGACCGCGCGGATCTCGGCGAACCGGGCCATCGCGATCTCGATCGCCGGCACCACGTCCGAGGCGTCGAAGGGCTTCACCACGTAGGCCATCGCGCCGGCCTCGCGGGCCCGTTCGATCAACTCGCGCTGGCTGAAGGCGGTCAGCATGACGACGGCCGCGATCCGCTCCTCCGCGATGGTGGCGGCAGCGGTGATGCCGTCCATCTTGGGCATCTTGACGTCCATCACGACCAGGTCGGGGTCGAGGTCGCGGGCCATCGCCAGCGCCTCTTCGCCGTCGGAGGCCTCCCCGACCACGTCGTAGCCCTCCTCACGCAGCATGTCGACCAGGTCGAGGCGGATCAGCGCCTCGTCCTCGGCCACGAGCACGCGCAGCGGCTCGGGGGTCGACTCGGAACGGGAAGATTTCGGCGTACTGGTCATCGGTGTCGTCCTTGTGGATAGCGGACCCATCCAGGGCCCGGAGCATGGTCGAGGTTACCGCCTGCGCACAACGGGTTCGCAAGTGTGACACAATCGTGGGCGGTTACGAGCCGGTGAGATCTGACCCGGCCCGAGTGGCGGAATGGCAGACGCGGGCGACTCAAAATCGTCAGTCCGAAAGGACGTGGGGGTTCGACTCCCCCCTCGGGCACGCGAGGAGCGTAGCGACCAGCGGCGCGAGCGCGGCGGAGCCAGGTGGCAACCGTCCGGTTTTTCAGTCGTCGGCGCGGTAGAACTCGTCCAGCTCGGTGATCAGTTCGACCCGGTGAGTGTGGCGTCCGCCCTGCTCGAACTCGGCGTCAAGCCAGGCGTCCACGATCATCTTGGCCAGATCGATGCCCACCACGCGGGCGCCGAAGGCGAGCACGTTGGCGTTGTTGTGCCGCTTCGCCATCTGGGCCGAGTAGGGCTCGCTGACGCAGGCCGCACGCACGCCCTTGACCTTGTTGGCCGAGATCGAGATGCCCACACCGGTGCCGCAGATCGCGATACCGGCCTCCGCGTCGCCGCGCACCACCGCCTCGCCGATCAGCCGTCCCCAGACCGGGTAGTCGGTGCTGGCGGTGGAGTCGGTACCGAGATCGGTCACCTCGAACCCGCGGGATTCGAGGTGGCCGAGGATCGCTGCCTTCAGTTCGAGCGAGGAGTGGTCGCCACCGATGACCAGCTTCACAGTCCGCCACCTTTCACGTTCGCGGGAATGGCGCCGACCTCGAAGATCCGCAGGGAATTGGTCTGATGGGTCATCCGGCCCGGGTTGCCGGCCACGATCACCACGGTGTCACCGGTCTGCACCAGCCCGAGGTCGGTCAACGCTTCCTGCACGGATTCGACCATCGCGTCGGTGCTGACGTATTCCGGGGTGACATAGGTCTGGACGCCCCATACCAGGGTTAGCTCCTGAGCGGTCCTGGGCAGCGGGGTGAAGGCCATGATCGGCACCTCGGAGCGCAACCGGGCCAGCCGGTGCGGGGTGTCGCCCGAGATGGTGAAGGCCACCAGGTACTTCGCCCTCACCCGCTGGGCCACCTCGATCGCGGCCTTCGCGATCACGCCCGACATGGTGTGCGGATCCCAGTCCAGCCGGCGGATCTGATCCAGGCCGCCGCGCTCGGTCTCGGTGATGATCCGGGCCATCGTCCGCACGGTGTCGATCGGGTAGGCGCCGACGGCGGTCTCCCCCGAGAGCATCACTGCGTCCGCGCCGTCCAGCACCGCGTTGGCGACATCGGACGCCTCCGCGCGGGTCGGCCGGTAGGAGGTGATCATCGACTCCAGCATCTGGGTGGCCACGATGACGGGCTTGGCCCAGCGCCGGGCGGCGTCGATGATCCGCTTCTGCACCAGCGGGACGTCTTCCAGCGGCAGTTCGACCCCCAGGTCACCGCGGGCGACCATGAAGGCATCGAAGGTGTCGATCAGGGCGTCCAGGTTCTCGATCGCCTGCGGCTTCTCCAGCTTGGCGATCACCGGGACCCTGCGCCCCTCCTCTTCCATCACCCGCCGCACCGGCTCGATGTCGTCCGGCGAGCGGACGAAGGACAGCGCCACCATGTCGACCTCGTGCCGCAGGGCGAACCTCAGATCGCGCTCGTCCTTGTCCGACAGGGCTGGGACGCTCACCGCGACCCCGGGCAGGTTGATCCCCTTGTGATCGGAGACCACCCCGCCCACGATCACCTCGGTGACCACGTCGACGTCGGTCACCTCCACGGCCCGCAGCACGATGGCGCCGTCGTTGATCAGGATCTGATCCCCCGGGGTGACGTCGGCGGTCAGGGTCTTCAGCGTGGTGCCCGCCCGCTCGGCAGTGCCCGGCACATCCTCGGTGGTGATGGTGAACTGCGCCCCGGGCTCCAGAAACGCCTGGCCGTCGAGGAACTTCTCCAGCCGGATCTTCGGCCCCTGCAGGTCGGCGAAGATGCCCACCGGACGACCGACCGTACGGGCGGCGTCCCGCACCCACTGCACGCGCTTGGCATGCAGCACGTGATCGCCATGACTCATATTCAGCCGGGCGACGTTCATACCCGCTCTCACCAGTTCGACGATCTTCTCCGGGGAATCTGTGGCCGGACCGATCGTGCACACGATCTTCGCTCTACGCACGCCTAGACCATACCCGGGGCGTCCAGTGACCGGCTGCCGGTCCGATCGGTTTCACCCAACCGAGCCCGAGAATTTCCACGCTCGTCACATTGCGGACGAACCCGGGCCTAACCGCGGACCAGGGCCAGCGCGTGGTCGAGATCGGCGGGATAGGACGAACTGAAGTCCACCCATTCGCCGTTGCCGGGGTGGGTGAAACCGAGTTCGACGGCGTGCAGCCATTGCCGCTCCAGGCCGAGCCGGGCGGCCAGCACCGGGTCGCCCCCGTACGTCGGATCGCCCACGCAGGGGTGCCGGATCGCCTGCATGTGCACCCGGATCTGATGGGTGCGTCCGGTCTCCAGGTGCACCTCGAGCAGGGTGACCGCGGGGAATGCCTCCAGCATCCGGTAGTGGGTGATCGAGTGGCGTCCACCGTCGATCACCGCCATCTTGTACTCCGCCCCCGGCTGGCGTCCGATCGGTGCGTCGATGGTTCCCTCGAAGGGGTCGGGATGGCCCTGGACGAGAGTGTGGTAGACCTTGCGGACGGTGCGCGCCTTGAAGGCCCGCTTCAGCGCGGTGTAGGCCGGTTCGCTCTTGGCGACCACCATCAGCCCCGAGGTGCCGACGTCCAGCCGCTGGACGATGCCCTGCCGCTCCGCCACGCCGGAGGTCGAGATCCGGAAGCCGGCTGCGGCCAGGTGCTCCACCACCGACGGGCCGTCCCAGCCCAGGCTGGGATGCGCGGCGACGCCGGCCGGCTTGTCGACCACCACGATGTCGGCATCGTCATGGACGATCGCTATCCCGGCCACCTCCCGTGGGATCACCGCCAGCCGGGGTTCCGCGGGGATCTCGATCTCGAGCAGGTCGCCGGCGTGAACCCGCTCGGACTTGGTGACCGCCCGGCCACCCAGCCAGACCGCGCCCTCGGCGACCAGCGCCTCTACCCGGCTGCGGCTCAGGCCGCTGATCCGGGCAGCGGCTGCGTCCACCCGCTCACCGTCGAGTCCGTCGGGAACCAGCCAGACGCTACCCATCGGCCGGTTTCTCGGCCTGCTTGAGCCGGACGCCGGCGACGCTCACTCCGGTGATCAGCGACAGCCAGATCACCAGCACCGCAGCCGCGGTGATGAACATGTCGGCCACATTGAAGATCGCGAAATACGGCAGCTGCAGGAAGTCGATGACGTGGCCGTGGAAGGCGCCCGGCTCACGGAAAAGCCGGTCGATCAGATTGCCGACGATCCCGGCCAGCAGGCAGCCGGTGGCGACCGCCCAGCCGGTATGCCGCACCCTGGGCAGCAACCAGCCGCTCACCCCGATCAGCGCGCCGATCGCGATGAAGGTGAAGACCACGGTGAACTGCTCGCCCAGCGAGAACGCGGCACCGGGATTGCGGATCAGCTGCAGGGTCAGCAGACCACCGAGCAACTGGACCGGCGCGGCGGGATCGAGGTGCGCGATCGCCAGCGTCTTGGTGGTCTGGTCCAGCACGACACCGGCGAGCGCGATGCCGACCGCCAGCAGCCGGAGACGACGCTTCGAGCCGGTCTCGACCGGCTCCTCCTGGATGGCTATCGCCGCTCCTCCCGCTGCTTGCAGGCGACGCACATGGTCGCGCGCGGGAAGACCTGCAACCGGTCCTTGCCGATCGGGTTCCCGCAGGATTCGCACCGGCCGTACTGACCCGACTCGAACAGCCGGTAGGCCAGCTGCGCCTGTTCGAGCATGTCGCGGGCGTTCTGCGCCAGCGACATCTCCTGGTCGCGTTCGAAGTTGGACGATCCGACGTCGGCCGGATCGCGACCGGCGCCGTCGGCCCCGTCGGAGAACAGATCGGCCAGCCCCGCCTCGGCGATCTCGATCGCCCGCTCCATGCGCTTGATGTCGGCCAGCAGCTCCTGGCGGACCTCTTCGACCTCCTCGGTGGTCCAGGGATCTTCGCCGTCAGCGACGGGGAACGCAAGGGCCTTGTCCAGAGCCGTCTGCGCTCGGTCCGAATCGGAAGCTGCCATCGCTGCCTGACTCCTTCGTGATGGTCGTGAGCAGGGAGAGTATCACCTGGGTGAAGGAAGCGGACGTGCCCCCGGCGAACTCGCCGAGGGCACGTCGTCCGACGTGGTGCTCAGTCGCCCAGCAGGGCGTCCAGCCGCGGTGTGGCGGAGGCTTCACCGGGCTCGTCCAGGAGGTCGGGAGTGTCTCCCGGCTCCAGGACAGCCTCCTGCAGCGACTTGATCTGACTCTGCAACTGCTGGGTGAGATTGGATCGGAAGCTGGCCTCGAAACCGCGCAGCTTCTCGACCCGGGTCCGCAGCGTGTCACGCTCGGTCTCGAGCTCCGTGAACAGCGCGGTGCGGTGCTGCTCTGCTTCGGCATTGACGGCCTCGGCGCGGTTCAGCGCTTCGGAGGTCACCCGCTCGGCGTTCACCCGGGCCTCGGATTCGATCCGGTCGGCGCGGGTACGGGCGTCGGTGAGGGTCTCGTGAGCCTTGCGGTTGGCGTTGTCGATCACGGTCTCGGCTTCGGCGCGGGCGTCGCCGATCAGGCGCTGCGCCTCGACCTGGGATTCCCCGACCAGCCGCTCGGACTGCTCGGTGGCCATCTGCAGCAGCCTGGCCACCGCCGGCGAGGCGTCGGCCGCACTGGTCACGACGATGTTCTCGACGCTGGCCTTCGGGGCCTCGCCCTCCGCCGGCTGCAGCCGGGACAGCTCAGAGCGGGCGGCCTCAAGCTCGCGGGTCCGGGCGGCCAACTCGGCGCGCAACCGTTCGGCCTCGTCCTCCTTGCCCTGCAACTGGGCTCGCAGCGAATCGGCTTCGCCGTCCTTCTCCTGCAGCAGCCCGCGCAACGAGTCGGCCTCGCCGCGCGCTCCGTCCAGCTCGCCCTGGCGGGCATCGAGTTCCTGGCGCAGGCCGTCGTTGTCGCCGGTGGGCGCCGGCACGAAGATGTTGGACGGTTCGCTCGCGCTGAGCGCATCCACCTGCTGGCGCAGGGTTTCGTTCTCCTCGGTCAGCTGCGACAGCGTCGCCTCGACCTTGTCGACGAAGTTGTCCACGTCGACTGGCTCGTAGCCGTTGCGGCGAGCCAGGTGAAAGCGGGTCTGCCGGACCTGCTCGAGCGTCAGGGTCATCGTCCACCTCATGTCGTTACGGTCACCCTCGCCGTAGCCGGCGGGGCGATTCGGCCCTCAGGCTAATGCAGGGTCGCCTGCGTTTCCAAGAAGAACACCGCCCGGAGTGCGCCTACTCTCGACCCGCGCTGTAAGGGTCGCCGGTAAGCGAGCACCGCAAATCCCGGATTCAGGATTGATTGAAGAATCCGCCGGCAATCCGTTCCTTGTCCTCCGCGGCGACGTTGACATTGTTCGGAGACAACAGGAACACCTTGCTGGTGATCCGCTCGATGCTCCCCTGCAGCCCGAAGATCAGGCCCGCGGCGAAATCGACCAGCCGCTTGGCGTCGGCGTCCTCCATGTCGGAGAGGTTCATGATCACCGGAATTCCGTCGCGGAAATTCTCTCCGATGGTGCGGGCCTCGTTGTAGGTGCGCGGGTGGACGGTGACGATCCGGCTCAGATCGGCGGTCCTCGGCACGGAGGCGACCGGGCGACGGGATTCCAGTTCGGTCACCGTCGCGGGCAGGCCGGGGCCGTCGGCGGAACGGACCTGCTCGGTGACGTCGTCGACCTGTTCGGTGACCTCGTCGCGGTAGTCCTGATCCGACACCAGACCCAGCCATACCGCGGCCTTCTTCAACCGTTCAGCCATCTCGTCACTCCTCGTCGCGGATTCCGCCAAAAGGCTAACCGTCCAACCGGTGCGCGCCGGGGACGACACGCGCAGGTCCGGTCCGGATCAGGGCGAGGTCTTGACCGCGGGAAGCCAGACGATGCCGGCCTGCCGGCCGGCCGCGGCACCGTCGCGACGGTGGGAGTGCAGGGTGGCGGTCTCGCGGGTGCACGGATCCACCCGGACGACCCGGCAGCCGGCCGTCTCGAGCTGGACGGCGGCTGCCTGGCCCAGGTCGAGCGATGGCGTCCCCCAGCCGGTGGTGGCCCGGGCACCGGGCAGGACGGCCGCCACCTCGTCGCGCATCGAGGCGGGCACCTCGTAGCAGGCAGCGCACACGTGGGGACCGATCCAGGCGGTGATCTCGCGGGCTCCCAGCCCGGCCATCCTGGCGAGCGTGGCGGGCAGGACGCCCGCCGCCAGCCCGACTCTTCCGGCATGGGCCGCGGCCACCACTCCGGCTGCCGGATCGGCGAACAGCACCGGGAGGCAGTCGGCCACCCGGATCGCCAGGGCGACACCCCGCAACCGGGTCACCATCGCATCCGCCACCAGGGCCGGCGGCGCACCCGGCACCGAGGCGCCCAGCCAGGAATCCTCAGTCCAGGAGGCCAGCAGCCGCTCATCCACCTCCAGCACGTCGGTGCCGTGCACCTGCCGGACCGAGACCACCTGCCGCACCCCGAGCGTGGCACGCACGGCCGCCAGATTGGCGCGTAGGGCGCTCAGATCGTCGACGTCGGTGCGGCCCAGGTTGAGCGACCCGAGCGGGCCGGAGGAGTAACCGTCCTCACGGTCGGTGAAGGCGACGCCGACTCGGTCCGCGGCCGGATCGTTGCGGTGGGAGAACACCCCCGCCGACTACTTCAGGAAGTCGGGGACGTCGAGGTCGTCGTCGGAAGGCTGCCAGGGCTGGCTCGGCGCCTCGGCCGCCGGGGCGGCCGGCGGAAGGACCGCGGCCGGGGTCGCGACCTCCGGCTTGGCGGGCGGCGCGGCCGGTTC
>JASGEM010000112.1:0-3767 GCA_049841235.1 Propionicimonas sp.
CCGAGCTCTCGCGGGCTGCCGCCGATCAGCTGTTCGCCGTGCTGGGCGAGCTGAAGGGCGGCGCGATCTCCTCCGGCAGCATTGCCTCCATCATGGAAAGCACCTGCCCGAACTTCATCGCGCCGCCCTTCAGCTCGCCCAGCACGGCGAACAGCTGATCGGCGGCAGCCCGCGAGAGCTCGGCCTCAACGTCGGCGGCCGACTGGCCCAGCAGCCGCCGACCGGCACCCATAGTGGCGCGTCCGGCCGCCCCCAGCGGAATGCTGAGCAGCCGGGCGGTGCGTCCCAGGGTGCCTTCGGAGAGGAAGCGGCCGCGGTCGTCGTCGGGGTTAGTCACGCCCTCCAGTCTGCACTAGGCCGAAATCGGGCGGTTCAGGCCGGCCCGAGGGGCGTAGCCACAACCGGGATACACGTGCCGCTCGCCGACGGCGCCCCCGAAGCCAGCCGGCTGCCCACCCAAAGAGCCGTTCCACATGGTCGTCGGGGCGGGCAGTCCTGTGAACCTGACGCTACCGGCAGTGGCCGGTCCCGGCGCGGTCCGTTTTCAAGTCAGTTCCTGGCCCGCCGTCGTCGGGGCGGTCGATGGGAGCGTCCGGTCGCGGCGTTCCACAAGGCCAAGGCTTCCTGGGCGGCCAGTGAGGCCTGGTTGTAGAGTTCTTGGGCGGTGCCGGTCTTCTCCGCCGCCCCGCTGGTGGCGACCACGAACACGTGACCGGCCGGCCAGGGAACCTGTTGGGCCGCTCCACCGGAGCCAATCTGAACCAGCCCAACTCCCCGGGTTGGCCGCGCAGCATCGCGGTTGTGGTCCTCAACCGCCCAGGGTGCCGACCCCGGTGTGGCCTCCAGCGCCGAAAGGTGCCGCCGGTCTCCATCGAAGACTACGCAAGACTCGCAAGTCAAATACGCATTGCGGTGTGCTGACTTACTGGGTTCGCTCTGAATCGATACGAGCATTCGGAGATCACATCAGTCGGATTTCTTCGGCGCTACCGTTTGCGCTCTTCGGGTAGTAGCTTTTCGATATTGAAAACGGGTCTACATCGGAGTGGCCTTGTTTAGTGAAAGGCTGTGGCCGTGCAGAATATTCTTCGTTCCTTCGATTTTCCTCCTCTTTTGATTCGTGTTGTGGCGCTGGTTGCGGCTGGCGCCGTTCTTGTTTCGGGCGCGCAGGCTGCTCCTGCTCATGCTGCGGAACCCGACTTCGTGCCATCGGTCGCAGGATCAGTCGTGCCGGGGGAGAGTCCGGTGGAGGCCTTCGACGCTGAGGCGGTCGCTGAAGCAGCGGAGGAGTTCACGCCTGGTGATCCGATCGAGGTCGCAGAGCTGGCGGAGGCCGCCTCGACCACGGAAGCGGTTGAGATCGCGAAAACGCTGCATGGCATGGTCGCTGAGACACGAACCGGTGTAGTCGAGGTCTCCCGTGACGGCGTAGCCACCTTGTCTGTGGAAGGCCTGCCGGAGATCGGCATCTCTGTCGGGGGCGACGCAGAGAGCTTCATGATCGTGGAAGGCGCAGTGGTCCAGACCGAAGTCGCGCCTTCCACCGACGTCGTGACGCGCGCTACCGATGAGGGCGTGCAAATGATCGCCATTCTGGGCGACGAGAACGCGCCAAACGAGATCGAGTTCCCGTTGGAGCTCCCGGAGGGCGTAGACCTGGTTGAGCGGCCAGACGGATCGATCGCGGTGTCCTCGGATGTTGAGGCTGAGGTACCGGCTGAGGGCGAGGAAGAGCGGATCGCTGCGGCGATTGACGTGGTTCTCGTCGATGATGAGTTGGACGAGTTGAGCGATGAGCAGATCAGGCTGCTCGCGAAGATTCCCGACGCGAAGACCGTCACTGCGGCGGTCACCACGCAGGTTGCCTTGATTGAGGCTCCTTGGGCAGTCGACGCCAACGGGCGGGCGCTGAAGACGCGCTACGAATTGGAGGGCGACACGCTTGTTCAGGTCATTGAGACTGATGAGAGCACTGCATTCCCGGTGGTCGCGGATCCGGGAATTGTCGCTGGTGCGCTGAAGCTTGGCGCCTGCATCGTGTCGGTGGGCAGCATCTTCATCTTGCCGGCGGCGGGGATCGCCAAGTTGGCGGCAAAGTTTCTTGTCGGCCTGAAAAAGGCCTAGGGCGCGACGACTCTGGTGGCTACCTGGAACAAGCTGGGGACGTCGACGGGCACCAGGATGTCCACGCTGCTGTCTCAGCTCAGGACGGCCGCGTCGCTGATCAAGGACAAGGGAATCTCTGTGGCGAAGAAGACTATGCTCAGCAAGAAGGGCAAGGCGGCTGCAGCTGCGACTTTGCTGTGGGGCGGGTTGAATGTGGCGATGGATCTTGTCGGTCTTGGCGACTGTTACGACTTCTTTACCGGCAAGTATTAACCCTAAGGAGAGAGGAGGCTGCACATGGATATCCATCCGCTGGTGATCGTGTGGGCAGTCGCGTCGCTGCCAATGATGTATTTCGCCTCCTACTGGGTGTGGTTCTTCGTGATGGCACGTACCCATCTCACTGATTGGGTCGGGTATGTGTGGGCGATCTGCACCTTGTTGTTCGTTCCCTTCAAGGTGTGGGAGGAGTTGCCGCTGGCACTGGTCGGGGTGGTGGTGGCTGTCGTGTTGGCGTGGGGTGCGGCTCGACGGGAGTCCGCGAGACGTCGCAACGACCCTTCGCATGAGTCTTTGGGGTTCTTTTTGTTCGGGTCTCCTCCATCACGAGTCAGGGACTGGCCGTGGTCCTGGCGTCAAGACAAGCGCGCTGGCGCATCGCTGCCGTGAAACTGGTTCACCAGGGTGGCAGTCGCCGCCTGCCGGCCTTGAACAGTGGGTAGGGATTACGCACACATCAGGCCATCCAGGAGAGCGGTGGCCTGCCGCAGGGGTCCTGTGCAGCTGCACATGCCAGCGTTCTCACCGCTGACCGCCTGTCATCGACGGCAGCTGGTCGAACCCTCGAGCCCGTGTCCTTGCCAGTGAGCGCCGGGCGGCGACGGTCACGTCTGCCGAGGAGGCCAGCGTGAGGCAACCGATCAGCATGCTGGCCGCAGGCCCAGCATGCACACGTGGCGGGCATGTCCTTCAACCCAGGGCCTTCCGATGAGCCCCGAGGGGGTCGATCCGGTCCAGACGGCCACCCGGATGGTCTCCTGCTGAAGTACCTGAGGGCCACGATCCTGGGCGAATCGCGCAGCGTCTTCGTGTCCGACCGGCGTTCAAGCCACCGCCATCACGCACCCGCACCCGGGGTGCACCGACCAGTCCCGGACGCGCAGCACGTGGTCGGAGTGGCCGAGTTCGAGGGTGCGCCCGGTCGCATCCGGCGCGCCGCCGGCCAACTGGCAGCGGATCTGCACCACCGCGGTGCTGGCTGCCCAACCCAGCAGCACAGGATCCGGTGGCGGCCGGTCCCGGCTTAGCTGCGCCACCAGCCGTGGCCAGACCCGGTCGTAGCGACAGCGCAGCAGGTCGTGGCAGCGGACGCAGGGAGTCCGGCCGGGCAGGACCAACGGCCCCACCACGGCGCGATCGGCCTCCAACCGGACGATCAGGTGGGTTCGTCCGGTCCGGGTCAGGGTGTCGGTGAGGGCCCGGTCGGGCTCCTGGGTGTCCGTAGCCACCACGACGAAGCCCGGCAGGCCGTCGATGATCTCGCTCCAGTGGGGCAGGGCCGCGGGGAACCGCCGACGCTGACGGGGACGGGTGTGTGCCATCCGCAGCACCTGGGCGGTCCCCGACTTCTCCAGGCCGCCGGAGATGGCGTCAGCGAGCCG
>JASGEM010000113.1:0-28924 GCA_049841235.1 Propionicimonas sp.
ACCTCAAGTCGGCCGACCTGGGCCGGGCCGGGCTGCTGCTCGGCGGCCCCAACGCTGCCGTCGATCCGGCCGCCTGGCCCGCCCTGCCGGGCGACCTGCGGTACGCCCGCGACCTGCTCGACTGCGGCGCCGAACTGCGTCCGGCCATCGACCGGCTGCTGTTCAAGGTGGCCGTCGTCCCGGACATGGACGCCGCTGCTGCCCTGGTGGCGGACCTGCCGGATGTCACCGCGGTGACCTCCGACGGCGACCTGCTCAGCTCCTGGTTCGCCGCCGGTGGCTCTTCGTCGCAGCCCTCGCTGATCGAGGTGCAGGCGGCGGTGGACGAGGCGAGTGCGCGGCTGGCGCAGGCCCAGGCCGAATCCGAACGACTCCGCTTCGCGCTGGCGGCCAAGCAGGCCGAACTCGACACCGCCACCGAGCGGGCCGAGGCGGCGCTGGCCCGGTTGCACGAATCGGACGCCGCCCACGCCGGCCTCGCCGAGGAGGCAGCCGACCTCAATCAGGCGATCCGGGCCGGAATGGCCGAGACCGGACGGCTGGAGGCCGCCATCCTGCGTGCTCAGGAGGTGCGCGACTCCGCGACCACCGCGCTGGCCGGGCTGGAGGAGCGGCTCGCGTTGGCCAGCGAGGAGTCCACCACCAGCGAGGCCGATCCCGCCGAACGCGACCGGGCCAGCGATGCCACCCGGGCCACCGCGGCCGCCGAGATGGAAGCCCGGTTGGCGCTGCGCACCGTCGAGGAACGTGCCCGCGCCCTCGCCGGTCGCGCCGACAGCCTCACCCGCTCGGCCCAGGCCGAACGTGAAGCCCGGGAACGCGCCGCCGCCCGCCGGGAACAGCTCCGCCGGGAGGCGACCGTGGCCGCCGCCGTGCAGCAGGCGGCAGGCTGGCTGGATCAGCAGATCGCCGCCTCCCTGGCCAAGGCCGGGGAACTCCGGGAGGCTGCCCAGGCCCGGCGCACCGAGGCCGAGGCCGAACTCACCGCCGCCCGGAGCCGCGGCCGCGAACTCGCCCGTCAGTTCGAGGAACTGGTCGACTCCGCCCACCGTGACGAGTTGGCCCGTGCCCAGCAGCAGATGAAGGTGGACGCGCTGGCCGAGAAGGCGATGGCCGAACTCGGCCTGGAGGCCGAGTCGCTGCTGGCCGACTACGGACCCGAGCAGCCGGTCGAGGTGCTGACCGACCCCGACGGCAATCCGCTCGGTCCCGACGATCCACGCCCCGACCCGATCCCCTATGTGCGCGCCGAGCAGGAGAAGCGGCTGCGCCGGGCCGAACGCGACTTGAACGTGCTCGGCAAGGTGAACCCGCTGGCGCTGGAGGAGTTCGACGCGCTGCAGCAGCGGCACGCCTTCCTCGCCGAACAACTGGAGGATCTGCGCAAGACCCGTGCCGACCTGGCCGGCATCATCGACGAGGTTGACGCCCGCGTCCAGCAGGTCTTCGCCGAGGCCTACGCGGACGTCGAGGTGGCCTTCGCCGCGTCCTTCAACCGGCTCTTTCCCGGTGGCGAGGGACGCCTGGTGCTGACCGAGCCGGGGCAGTGGCTGACCACCGGCGTCGAGGTCGAGGCCCGTCCGGCTGGCAAGAAGGTGAAGCGGCTCTCGCTGCTGTCGGGCGGTGAGCGCTCGCTGGTGGCGGTGGCCTTCCTCGTGGCGCTGTTCAAGGCCCGGCCCAGCCCGTTCTACATCCTCGACGAGGTCGAGGCGGCGCTGGACGACGTCAATCTCGGCCGGCTGCTCGAGATCTATTCCGAACTGCGCGACAACAGCCAGCTTCTCGTGATCACCCACCAGAAGCGGACGATGGAGATCGCCGACGCGCTCTACGGCATCACCATGCGTTCCGACGGCATCTCGACGGTGATCAGCCAACGCCTCCGCGAGGAGGAGTAGATCATCGGGAGGGACGCCAGGCTCGGGGATCGTCCGGTCGCTGACGTTCCCAGGCCGTCGAAGGGGGGCGTCCCGGAGTCGACGTAGGATGGTGTTCACCCGACCACGGAAGGCCCGACATGGCGATCGCAACCATCATGATGCTGGTGATTCTCGGCATCGCGCTGGCGATCATCGCGATCGTCGCGATCGGGATGCAGGGGAATCCCCGTCCCAGCGCCAGCCAGCCCAAGGTGCGCAAGGCCATGGCCCGCACGGCCAAGCACCTCAACGGCGAGGCCCCGCCCCCGCCCGGCCTGGTGAGCTTCCTCGACGACCTGCGGATCAAGAGCGCCAGCTCCGGCGCAGAGAACACCGGCGAGCAGCCGAAGGTGAGCTGAGGCCACGCTCGACCGACCGGGCTTTCTCCAGACACAAGGCCGCGCACCAGAATCCGGTGTTACCTTTCCGCTTCCTGTGAGCAGTATGGGGTAGAGCCGGGACGAGGAGGCAGGTGTGGAGTCGGTGATGCGAGTCGACGACGACCCGGCCGAGGCGCCCCTGCTCCCGTTGAGCACCAGTGAGGTGGTGGCCCGCTACGAGTCCATGGTCTACGGCATCGCCGTGGCCCACACCCGCTGCCGAGGCGACGCCGATGACGTCTACCAGGATGTCTTCCTCACCTACCACCGTCGCCAGCCGGCATGCCGCAGCGAGGAACACCGAAGGGCCTGGCTGATCACCACCACGCTGAACTGCGCCAGGTCGGTGACCCGAAGCTCCTGGCGCACCCGGGTGGTGCCGCTCAATCCGGAGACCGCCGAGCCCACCGATCAGTTCCGGTTCGCCACCGAGGAGCAGGAGGCGCTGTTCGGTGCGCTGCGCTCGCTGCCCGAGAACTACCGGACGGTGCTGTACCTGTTCTACTTCGCCGACCAGCCGGTCGCCCGGATCGCCGAACTGCTCGACGTCGGGCAGGCAGCGGTCAAGATGCGGCTCTCGCGCGGCCGCGGCCTGATGCGCGAACGACTCCAGGGAGGGTACTTCGATGAGTGACGACATCTTCGCCGAGATGGCCGGTCAGCTGCGTCCCGAGGACGAGATCCGCGACGATCTGCTTCGGGTGATCGCCGCCGAGGAGGCCGGCGCCCCAGGGCCGGACGCCGAGATCCCCGCGACCGTTCTCCCCCCCGCCCGGCGGTGGCCGATGCTCGGCTGGGTGGCGGCCGCCGCCGCGGTCGCGGTGGTCGCCGGCATGGCGCTGGGGCCTGGGCTGTTCAGCACTCCCGCCATAGAAGTCGCCGATCCACCGCAGACCGGGGTCGCCGCGGCCGGAGCGGACGAGAGCCACGCGGACGAGGTCGACGAGCCGGAGGCCGACGCGGCGCCGGCCAGCGACTACGCGACGCTCTACGCCGCCGTCCGGAAGGCCGCCGATCGGTGGTACGGAACCGGCCAGTGGCACGGCGGTGGCCGGGATGTGATGGAGTTGCAGAGCGCTGCTGCGGGAAGTGCCCCCGTCCCCGGGCCGATGGCTGCTGCCGACACCGCGGTGAAGAGCGATTCCTACCAGACCAACACCCAGGTGGCCGGGATCGACGAGGGCGATCTGGTCAAGAGCGACGGGAAGACCCTGTTCATCGCCAGCGGGACCGATGTCGCCCTGGTCGCCCCACAGGGCGCCGGAACCCGCGTCCTGGCCCGGATCGACACCACGACCGGCGAAGCCGGGCCGGATCGCCCCGGCGACAAGTACGTCGTCCAGGGATCGGTGGTCGATCTGATGCTGTACGGCTCGACGCTGGTGGTGCTGGTCACCGAGTACGCGCCGCGGCTCGACCAGCTGCCGAACAGCACGACCACCGCCTACGTCCCCTATGACGCCCTGCAGACCAAGGCCCTGCTGTACGACGTCTCCGACCCGGTGCACCCGGCCTTCCTCACCAGCCTGGGCCAGAGCGGTGCCTACCTCACCTCCCGGTTGGTGGACAACCTGCTCTACCTGGTCACCGAGCATGTGATCCCCGATTCCGGCCAACTCAAGGCCGACGAGCCCGAGACCTTCGTCCCGCTGGTCAGCCACGGCCGCACGAGCGTGGCGCTGGACGCCGCCGACTGCGTCATCCTGCCCAACCCGCAGGGCCCCCGGTTCGCCGTGGCCACCAGCATCGACCTGACCAAGCGCACCCGGATCGACACCGAATCGGTGCTGGGCGGATCCGAGACCGTCTACCTCAACGCCGACAATCTCTACCTCGGTGCGGCCGACTACGACAAGGCGTTGTCGAAGAAGGCACGCAAGGCCGCAGGGGTCTCCGATCTGCGCGAGGTGTGGGGCACCCGGCTCACCCGGATAGCGCTGAAGAACGGCGAGCTGACCGTCGCCGGCCAGGGAGTCATTCCCGGCAACCTGATCAACCAGTTCGCGCTGGACGAGTACGACGGCCACCTGCGCGTGGCGGTCACCGTCTCCGGCGAGACCACACAGCGGGGCTGGCTGAGCCAGCCGGCACTCTACGTCCTGGATTCCGAACTGAAGATCGTCGGCTCGCTGCCCAAGCTCGCCAAGAACGAGTCGGTGCAGTCGGTGCGGTTCGAGGGCCCGATCGGCTACGTGGTGAGCTTCGAGCGGATCGACCCCCTGTTCGCTCTCGACCTGCGCCAGCCGGAGGATCCCAAGGTGATGAGCGCGCTGAAGATCCCCGGTTTCAGCACCTATCTGCATCCCTGGTCGGACGGACGCCTGCTGGGCCTCGGCATGGAGGCCGACAGCAACGGCATGACCACCGGGATGAAGCTGAGCATGTTCGACACCTCGGATCCGTTCGACGTCACCGAGCAGGTGAACCTGAAGGTGCCGTTCGACCACTCCGAGGCGTTGTACAACCACAAGGCCGTGCTGGTCGACGCCAACGCCGGCCTGATCGGCTTCCCCGTGGTGTCCTGGCGATCGGACCGGCCCAGCCAGCGCTACCTGGTCTACCGCTACACCGACGGCACCTTCACCCTGGAGGAGAAGCTGCGTCCGGCTCTGCCGGAGAACGGCGACGGCGTCCGCGGTCTCACCCTGAACGGCGATCTCTACATCGCCTCGTCCGCCGGGGTGGACGTCTACCAGCTCGACGGCTTCGACCAGCTGGCAGCGCTCAGCCTGACGTGACTCATCCCGACAGCTCGATCCGGGATCTCCGGACCAGATCACGTCGATTCCCGAGATCCCGGGTCAGGCCCTGGATGGCGCAATAGGCCCAGCGCGACCGCCCGGCTGGGTTGGCGCGGTCTGCTGAACCGGTGACGGGTCGCTACCATGTCCGCCGTGGGCGACTTGATTTTCTGGCTGATCATGGCGGGTGTGGCCGCGGCGATTCTTGTCGCTGCCGTGGTCATCATCCAAAGCAACCGGCGGGCGGCCCTGGCCGAGCCTCCGACGACCGCGGAGCTCGAGCCCTCCGCCGAGCCGGTCGCGCCGCCGGCCGAGGTTGAGGCGGAGGCGCCCGTCGAACCCGTCGCGCCGGGGCTGGACGTACCGGAGGCGGCGGGCTCCCGGATGGCCCGGCTGCGCCGCCGGCTCTCAGCCAGCACCAACCCCTTCGCCCGGGGGCTGCTCGGCCTGCTCTCGGCCGACAAGCTGGACGCCGAGGCCTGGGAGGATCTGGAAGCCACGCTGATCACCGCCGACCTCGGGGTCGGCCCCACCACCGAGTTGATCGACGCCCTGCGCAAGGAGCTGGCGATCGACGGGGTGTCGGATCCGGGCAGGGCCAAGCAGGTGCTGCGCACCGAACTGGTAAAGCTGGTCGATCCCAACCTCGACCGCACCCTGCGGGTCACCGGTGAGGACGGCCAGCCCGGCGTCGTCCTGGTGGTCGGGGTGAACGGCACCGGCAAGACCACCACGATCGGCAAGCTCGCCCGCGTCCTGGTCGCCGAGGGCAACACGGTGGTGCTGGGAGCCGCCGACACCTTCCGCGCCGCTGCCGCCGACCAACTGGAGACCTGGGGCTCCCGGGTCGGCGTGCCGACCGTCCGCGGCCCTGAGGGCGGCGACCCGGCATCCGTCGCTTTCGACACGGTGACCAGGGGGATCGAGGACGGCACCGACGTGATCGTGATCGACACCGCAGGCCGGCTGCACACCAAGACCGGCCTGATGGACGAGCTCGGCAAGATCAAGCGGGTGGTGGAGCGGAAGCTGCCGGTCACCGAGGTGCTGCTGGTGATCGACGCCACCACCGGCCAGAACGGCCTCACCCAGGCTCGGGTTTTCGCAGAGGTGGTGGATGTGACCGGCATCGTCCTCTCCAAACTGGACGGTTCGGCCAAGGGCGGCATCGTCGTCCAGGTGCAGCGTGAGCTGGGTGTCCCGGTGAAGCTGATCGGCCTGGGCGAGGGCGCGGACGACCTGGCTCCCTTCGAGCCCGAGGCCTTCGTGGACGCGCTGCTGTCGGAGAACTGAGGTCCGGCCGGTCGAGCGTGTCGCGACCCTCGCACCACCTCACCCCCGCGTAGCCGGGCATCTCCTGCGCTCCCGGTAGGATTGCCCGGGTATCCCCGAGCGTGAGGACCTCCCGGAAGTGTTCGACACCCTGCAAGACCGCCTCTCGGCTGCCTTCCGCAACCTGCGTGGCAAGACGCGGCTGACCCCGGCCGACATCGAGGCGACCACCCGTGAGATCCGGCTGGCGCTGCTGGAGGCCGACGTCAACCTCGGCGTGGTCAAGGACTTCATCGCCGCCGTCCGCGAGCGGGCCGCCGGGGTGGAGATCCACCAGGCGCTGAACGCCGGGCAGCAGATCGTCAAGATCGTCAACGAAGAGCTCATCGCCATTCTCGGCGGGCAGGCCCGGCCGCTGCGGTTCGCCAAGAACCCGCCGACGGTGATCATGCTGGCCGGCCTGCAGGGCTCGGGCAAGACCACCCTGGCCGGCAAGCTCGGCCGCTGGTTGCGCAGCCAGGGCCACGCGCCACTGCTGGTGGCCGCCGACCTGCAGCGTCCGAACGCGGTCAACCAGTTGCAGGTGGTGGGGGAGCGGGCCGGCGTCCACGTCTTCGCCCCCGAACCCGGCAACGGCACCGGCGACCCGGTCGCGGTCGCCCGGGCATCCATCGAGCACGCTCGGACCAAGCTCTACGACGTGGTGATCGTCGACACCGCCGGCCGGCTCGGCGTCGATGCCGAGCTGATGCAGCAGGCCGCCGACATCCGCGACGCGGTCGATCCCACCGAGATCCTGTTCGTGGTCGACGCCATGATCGGCCAGGACGCGGTCAACACCGCGCGCGCCTTCGCCGAGGGTGTCGGCTTCGACGGGGTCGTCCTCTCCAAGCTGGACGGCGACGCCCGCGGCGGCGCGGCGCTGTCGATCGCACGGGTCACCGGCCGGCCGATCATGTTCGCCTCCAACGGCGAGGGCCTGGACGACTTCGACGCCTTCCACCCCGACCGGATGGCCAGCCGCATCCTGGGCATGGGCGACGTCCTCACCCTGATCGAACAGGCCGAGAAGACCTTCGACGCCGAGCAGACCGCCAAGGCCGCCGAGAAGCTGCTGAAGGGCAAGGGCGAGTTCGGCCTGGACGACTTCCTGCAGCAGATGCAGGCCGTCCGCCGGATGGGCCCGCTGTCGAAGATCCTCGGCATGATGCCCGGGATGGGTCAGGTGAAGGACCAGATCAACAACATCGACGAGAAGGAGATCGACCGGATCGAGGCGATCATCTTCTCGATGACGCCTGCCGAGCGGGCCAACCCGAAGCTGCTGGACGGCTCCCGCCGGGCGCGGATCGCCAAGGGCTCCGGCACCCAGGTCTCCGACGTGAACTCCCTGGTCAACCGCTTCTTCGAGGCGCGCAAGATGATGCAGAGCCTGGGTGGCGCGATGGCCGGTGGGATGCCTGGCATGGGTGGTGCCCGCCGCCCGGCGCCCCGCCAGCAGGCGAAGAAGCGCAAGGCCGGAAAGGGGGTCTCGGGCAACCCCGCCAAGCGCAACCAGCCGGCGGTCACCGCGGCGCCCGCCGAGCCGACGGCTCCGGCGGGATCGCCCTTCGGCCTGCCCACCCAGCCCAGCGAGGCCGAGATCGCCAAGGCGATGGGCGAGTTCCAGCTGCCGCCCGACCTGCAGAAGCTGCTCAACCAGGGCAAGTAGCCGGAACTCGGTGACGAGCTTCGACAATCCGCCCGCCCAGCCGCCGGTCGGCGACGACGCCTGGAAGACCTACCCGCAGCGCCCCGAGGTCGACAACGCGTGGCGGGACGTGCTGGACAGGCCGGAACGGGAGTTCGTCGAGGCGCTGGACGAGTTCCACGAGGCCTGGGGAGAGGCGTCGGAGGATGGCGATCGTGACCTGGACCGCGCGCTGTCCCGCTGGCCCGAGCCCGGCTGGTGGCACACGGTGGCTGGCGGGACGCTCTCCCTCACCGGCATCTGCTCTGCCGTGGCCGGAATCGTGGCTCTCACCTCGCAGAACGACCCGGTGACGGTCACCGCCGACTCGGTCGCCTCGATCCTGCTCGCCTGCCTGGCGCCGCTGGCCATCGGCGCCTCCGCGCTCCTGCGGAAGCGCGGTACCGGGCAGGGGCATACCGGCCTGAAGTGGCGGAGCCTGCTGTTCGGTTTCGCCGTCGTGCTGCCCTGGGCGACTGTCGTGATGATGCGGGAGGACTGGGCCACCCCCGCGCTATGGGCCCTGCTGCCCTTGGCCGCCGTTCTGGGTGTGGCGGCCGCCACCGGCTGGCGGTTCTCCAGACCGACCGAGCGGTAGCCCGCTACCCGCTCGGCGAATGCGATAGCGTCCGGCCATGGGGCCTCATCACCACGCGCCACCCGGGTTGGGGGAGCCGGCGTTCTTCGCGCACAGCCATGGTGCAGCCACCCGGTCCGGAGCACCCGAGAGCCAGCGTCTGCATCTCGCCGGCACGGTGCTGCCGGAGGGTGACGTGCGCGAGCTGTGGCTGGTGGACGGGGTGGTGCGCACCGAGCCCGTCGCGGACGCGGTCACCGTCGCCACCGGGGCCTGGATCACGCCCGGTCTGGTGGACGCCCACTGCCACATCGGACTCGACTCCCGCGGCGGGGTCGATCGTCCGACCGCCGAAGCTCAGGCCCGCACCGACCGGAACGCCGGAACGCTGCTGATCCGTGACGCGGGGTCGCCGATCGACACCCACTGGATTGATGCCGAGCCCGAGTTGCCGCGGATCATCCGGGCCGGGCGGCACATCGCCCGCACCGCCCGCTACATCCGCAATTACGCGGTCGAGATCGAGCCGGACGCACTGCTGGCCGAGGTCGAGCGGCAGGGCAGAGCCGGCGACGGCTGGGTGAAGCTGGTGGGGGACTGGATCGACCGCGATGCGGGCGACCTCACTCCGCTGTGGCCGGCCGACCTGGCCGCCGCCGCCATCGAACGGGCGCATCAGGTGGGTGCGCGGGTGACCGCGCACTGCTTCGGTGAGGAGTCGGTGTACCAACTGGTGCGGGCCGGCATCGACGGCATCGAACACGGCACCGGCCTGGACGACTCCACCATCGCACTCATGGCCGAGCGCCAGGTGGCGCTGGTCCCCACCCTGATCAACCTGGAGAACTTCCCGATGTACGCGGATGCCGGGGAGCCCAAGTTCCCTCGCTACGCGGCCCACATGCGCGCCCTGTACGCCCGTCGCCTGGAGACGATCGGCAAGGCGATCGACGCGGGCGTCCCGGTCTTCGCCGGTACCGACGCCGGGGGCACGGTCCCGCATGGCAGCCTGGCTACCGAGATCGGGCTGCTGGCGGGCGTCTCCACGACGGAGTACGCGCTCGGTGCCGCCTCCTGGCGTTCCCGCGCCTGGCTGGGCGCTCCTGGCGCCCTCACCGACGGAGCCTGGGCCGACCTGGTGGTCTACGACGCCGACCCGCGAGCCGACGTCACGGTCACCCGGCGCCCCCGCCTGGTCATCCTGCGCGGACGAGTGGTCGATCGAACCTGAGTGGTGGACACACGCGAGGACGCGGTGTTCTGTCCACCTTGGCGGAGAGCATCGAGTGGACAGTCTCCCGGCGGCGACGTGGTGGATGAGTCCACCGTGTCGTGGCTGGATGGAGGGTCAGTTGGCTCGCAGCCCGGCTTCTCTGGCACAATGAACGCTGCATCTGTGCTCGTCGGTGCCCTCTCACTCCGGCGACGCGGATCCACCCGGACCAGCCGGACGTTGCCCCACAGCGAATGGCCGGCCCACCCGTCCGGCCCGGTGACGTCACCGGGTCAAGTCCCACAGGAGAAACCACCCACGTGGCTGTCAAGATTCGTCTGAAGCGACTCGGCAAGATCCGGTCGCCGCACTACCGCATCGTCGTGATGGACGCCCGCGCCAAGCGCGACGGCCGCGCGATCGAGGAGATCGGGCTCTACCACCCCAAGAACGACCCCTCGGTGATCGAGGTCAAGTCCGAGCGGGCACAGTACTGGCTCGGTGTCGGCGCTCAGCCGACCGAGGCCGTCGTGGCGCTGTTCAAGCGCACCGGCGACTGGCAGAAGTTCACCGGCGAGGAGAGCCCCTCGGGCGTCACCCCGCAGCCGGAGAAGAAGGACAAGGTCGCGCTCTTCAACGCCGCCCTGGCCGAGGCCGACGACGAGCCGGCGTCCGCCGCCATCTCGGTGTCGCGCAAGAAGGCCAAGGACGCCGAGGAGGCTCCTGCCGACGAGGCCGCTACCGAGGCCGACGAGGCCTGAGATGCTGGCCGACGCGCTGGAGCATCTGGTCCGTGGGCTGGTGCCGAACCCGGACGACGTCCGGGTCCGCGAATCCGATCGGGGCCGGATCCGTACCTTCGAGGTGCGGGTCAACCCCGAGGACATCGGCAAGGTGATCGGCCGGCAGGGCCGCACCGCGAGCGCACTGCGCACCGTGGTCGGCGCGCTCGCCGAACGGGAGCAGATCCGCATCGACTTCATCGATGTGGATCGCCGTCCGCAGCGGAGGCGCTGACCACAACCGTCCATGGCTGACACCACCGGAGTACTGGTCGGCCGTATCGGCAAGGCCCACGGGCTGCGCGGTGAGGTCACCATCGCACCAACAACCGACTCCCCGGAGCAGCGATTCGCTCCGGGGAGTCGGTTGTCCTCGCCCACCGCCGGTGAGCTGAGCGTCAAGCAGCAGCGCTGGCAGGCCGGCACCCTCGTGGTGGCCTTCGACCAGGCAGATGACCGCTCCGCCGCCGAAGCGCTCCGCGGAGCGGAACTGTGGGCCGAGATCGACGCCGGAGACACCGATGACGGCGAGTTCCACGACACCGCGCTGATCGGGCTCGCCGCGGTGGATCCGTCCGGAGCACCGCTGGGAAGGGTGGCCCGGGTGCTGCACCTGCCCGCCCAGGACGTCCTGGTGCTCGACACCCCGCGAGGGGAGCGGCTGGTGCCCTTCGTCACCGAACTCGTGCCCGAGGTGGACCCGGCCGGCGGCCGGCTGGTGATCGACCCGATACCGGGCCTGCTCGACGAGGTGCCCGATGCGGATTGACCTGATCACGATCTTCCCCGACTACTTCGCCCCGCTGCAGCTTTCCCTGGTGGGTAAGGCGATCGCCGCCGGGCTGGTCGACGTCGGCGTCCACGACCTGCGGGACTGGACGCACGATCGTCACCGGACGGTGGACGACACCCCCTACGGCGGGGGGGCCGGCATGGTGATGAAACCGGAGCCCTGGGGCGAGGCGCTGGACGACCTTGTGCCGGCGGGGACGCGTCCGCTGCTGGTCGTCCCCACTCCGGCCGGAGTGCCGTTCCGGCAGGCACTGGCCGCCGAGTTCGCCACGCGGGAGCGACTGATCTTCGCCTGCGGACGTTACGAGGGCATCGACGCCCGGGTCATCGAGCACGCCGCCACTCGGATGGACGTGACCGAGGTCTCACTGGGCGACTACGTGCTCAACGGTGGCGAGGTGGCCGCGCTGGCCATCGTCGAGGCGGTGGTGCGGCTCTTGCCCGGCGTCCTGGGAAATCCGGAATCGCTGGCCGAGGAATCCCACGGTGCCGACCTGGCCGGGCTGCTGGAGTACCCGGTCTACACCAAACCCGCCTCCTGGCGTGATCTGGAGGTGCCCGCGGTCCTGCTGTCGGGCCACCATGGCCAGGTCGCCACCTGGCGCGCCGAGCAGTCGCTGGACCGCACCCGCCAGCGTCGTCCCGATCTCCTACCGCCCGCCTGAGCCTCTCGTCCCCGGCTCAGCGGGATCGGCGCACAAACCGGTCGATCCGGCCGGTCCGCGTGCGCCATCCACGCAGACCGTCTCGTGGTGCCCGGATTCTGCTGACAGGAAGGCCGAACAGACCAGAGTCCGGGGCCATTTACGACACAGCGTCGTTGTCGAAACCCAGAAAACGGGCGGCTCGTCCAGCCCTTGTCCACCATCTGGGATTGATGGCCCCTGAATAGGTCAAATGGCCACCCGGGGCAGGTCCGGATCGTTATGGTGGGACCCGTGGCGACAACGACTCTTACTCCACATCAGAAGGCTTTGCGATCAACCGTCGTGCTGAAGGTCATCATGGCCATCACCGGGCTGGCAATGGTCGCTTTCCTGCTGGTGCATGCGTTCGGCAATCTCAAGATGTTCATCAGTGGTGAGGCATTCGATCACTACGCGCACTGGCTCAAGGGCGAGGGCGACGAAGGTGGCATCCTCTACCCGCTGATCCCGCAGGGCTGGTTCATCTGGATCTTCCGGCTCGGCATGGTGGCGATCATCCTGCTGCACATCTACAGCGCAGCGACGCTGTGGCGGCGCGCCAAGATCGCGAACCCTGACAGCTACGAGGCCAAGCGGCGGCTGGCGCAGACCTACTCGGCGCGCACCATGCGCTGGGGCGGCGTCATCCTGGCCGGCGGGCTGCTCTTCCACCTGCTGCAGTTCACGGTGCGCGCCACGCTGTTCTCCGGCACGGCGAACGCCGCTCCGCACGAGATGGTGCTCGGCGAGTTCAGCCTCTGGTGGATGGTGGCTGCCTACGCGATCTGGATGGTGGCTGTCTGCATGCACATCCGGCACGGCTTCTGGAGTGCCTTCACCACGCTGGGGGCCAACACCTCGCTCAAGGCCCAGGCCGTGCTGAACGGCTGCGCCTGGGTGATCGCGATCCTGCTCTACATCGGCTTCATGATCATGCCGGTGGCCGTCCTGACTGGAGTGCTGAACTGATGACCACGACCGACATCCCGGCTCCCGCCAAGACCAAGGCCTCGAAGCCGGAGGATTTCTACACCCTCGGCGCCGAGGTGGGCGACACCAAGGCTCCGGGCGGCCCGATCGACAAGAAGTGGTCGCAGCGCAAGTTCGAGGCCAAGCTGGTCAACCCGGCCAACCGCCGCAAGCTGACCGTCATCATCGTCGGCACCGGCCTGGCCGGCGGCGCGGCGGCGGCGTCGCTGGGCGAGGCGGGCTACAACGTCCTCAACTTCTGTTACCAGGACAGCCCGCGGCGCGCCCACTCGATCGCCGCCCAGGGCGGCATCAATGCGGCCAAGAACTACCGCAACGACAACGACTCGACCTTCCGGCTGTTCTACGACACCGTCAAGGGCGGCGACTACCGGGCCCGGGAGACCAACGTCTACCGGCTGGCCGAGGTCAGCGCGAACATCATCGACCAGTGCGTGGCTCAGGGCGTCCCGTTCGCCCGCGAGTACGGCGGACTGCTGGACACCCGCTCCTTCGGCGGCGTCCAGGTGCAGCGGACCTTCTACGCCCGCGGCCAGACCGGTCAGCAGCTGCTGATCGGGGCCTACCAGGCACTCGAGCGGCAGATCGCCGCCGGCACGGTGCAGATGTACAACCGCCACGAGATGCTCGAACTGATCGTGGTGGACGGCAAGGCCCGCGGCATCATCACCCGCAACATGGTGACCGGCGAGATCGACAGCTGGTTCGCCGACGCCGTGGTGCTGGCCACCGGCGGCTACGGCAACGTCTTCTTCCTGTCGACCAACGCGATGGGCTGCAATGTGACCGCCGACTGGCGGGCGCACCGCAAGGGCGCCTACTTCGGCAACCCCTGCTACACGCAGATCCACCCGACCTGCATCCCCGTGCACGGCTCGAACCAGTCCAAGCTGACCCTGATGTCGGAGTCGCTGCGCAACGACGGCCGGATCTGGGTGCCCAAGCGGGCCGAGGACTGCGACAAGGATCCGCGCGAGATCGCCGAGGAGGACCGCGACTACTACCTGGAGCGGATCTATCCGGCGTTCGGCAACCTCGTGCCCCGCGACATCGCCTCCCGCCAGGCGAAGAACCGGTGCGACGAGGGACGCGGCGTGGGCCCGGCGGTCACCGAGTTCGACTCCGAGGGCAATGAGATCAAGGTGCGCCGCGGCGTCTACCTCGACTTCTCCGACGCGATCGGCCGGCTGGGCAAGGACGGCGTCGCCGCCCGCTACGGCAACCTGTTCGACATGTACGCCCAGATCACCGGCGAGAACCCGTACGAGACCCCGATGCGGATCTACCCGGCGGTGCACTACACGATGGGTGGCCTGTGGGTGGACTACGACCTGTCGAGCAATATCCCCGGCCTGTACGTCACCGGCGAGGCGAACTTCTCCGATCACGGTGCGAACCGGCTCGGTGCGTCCGCCCTGATGCAGGGCCTGGCCGACGGCTACTTCGTGCTGCCCAACACCATCAACGACTACCTGGCGGCGGCCCCGTTCGAGAAGATCGACGAGACCCACCCGGCAGCCGTCGAGGCGCTGGAGTCGGTGAAGGGACGCGTCGACAAGCTGCTGAGCGTCAAGGGCAACCGGACGGTGGACTCCTTCCACAAGGAACTCGGCCACATCATGTGGGAGTACTGCGGGATGGAGCGCAGCGAGGAGGGCCTGATCAAGGCGATCGGCCTGATCCGGGAACTGCGCGACGAGTTCTGGCGCGACGTCAAGGTCACCGGCGTGAACGAGGACCTCAACCAGACCCTGGAGCGGGCCGGCCGGGTGGCCGACTTCTTCGAGCTGGGCGAACTGATGTGCATCGACGCGCTGCACCGGCGCGAATCCTGCGGCGGCCACTTCCGGGCCGAGAGCCAGACCCCTGACGGCGAGGCGCTGCGCGACGACGAGAACTTCCTCTACGTCGCGGCCTGGGAGTACGCCGGCGACAAACCGGTGCTGCACAAGGAGCCCTTGGAGTATGAGTACATCGAGCTGAAGCAACGGAGTTACAAGTGAACATCACCCTGCGCGTATGGCGCCAAGCAAACGCCCAGGTTGAAGGGCGGATGGTGACCTACCAGGTCACCGACGTGTCGCCGGACATGTCCTTCCTGGAGATGCTCGATCTGCTGAATGAGGATCTGACCGTCAAGGGCGAGGAGCCGGTGGCCTTCGACCACGACTGCCGCGAGGGCATCTGCGGGATGTGCGGCGTCGTGATCAACGGCACCGCACACGGCCGGGGCGACTCGCCGGTGCCGACCACCACCTGCCAGCTGCACATGCGCTCCTTCGCCGATGGCGCCACCATCGACGTCGAGCCGTGGCGGGCCGGGCCGTTCCCGGTCCTGAAGGACCTTGTGGTCGACCGGACGGCCTTCGACCGGATCATCCAGGCCGGCGGCTTCATCTCCGCGAACACCGGTTCGGCGCCGGACGCCCACGCGGCGCCGGTGTCCAAGCTGAAGGCCGACCGCGGCTTCGACGCGGCGACCTGCATCGGCTGCGGCGCCTGCGTGGCGGCCTGCCCGAACTCCTCGGCGATGCTGTTCACCGCGGCGAAGATCACCCACCTCGCGATGCTTCCGCAGGGTCAGCCGGAGCGGTACACCCGGGTGAAGTCGATGGTGGCCCAGCACGACGCCGAGGGCTTCGGCAACTGCACCAATATCGGTGAGTGCGCGGCGGTCTGCCCCAAGGAGATCCCGTTGGACACGATCAGCCAGCTCAACCGCGACCTGATCGCCTCGCTGTTCAAGAAGGACGGCAAGTAGCTCGTCGCCCGCGTGAGGCCCCGGCTCCGGCCGGGGCCTCAGGCACGTCCGCGTCCGGCGTCCGCCCCGCCGAATCCCATCGAGCGCCACTCTCGGCGTCGAGCGCCACCCCCCAGGGCCAAGCGCTCGACACGAAGGGAAGCGCTCGATGTGGGAGGAGCGGTGGGTGGGCCGGCAGCGACCATACCGGGGGATCCGATTTCGGGGGGACGGGCGTGGTGTGGCAGACTTGGAAATCGCGGTTTGCTCCTGCCACAGGGGGAAGGCGAGCCGCTCACCAACGAACGTAGCGAACGAAGTGACCTGTGGCACTGGCGAGGACATCACCATGAATCCCTTGGTTGCTGAAGTTGCGCAGGCCTCCCTGCGTGACGACCTTCCCGACTTCCGTCCGGGCGACTCGGTTCGCGTGCACGTGCGAGTCATCGAGGGCACCCGCTCCCGGATCCAGGTCTTCGCCGGCGCCGTGATCTCCCGCACCGGCTCGGGTGTGGGTGAGTCCTTCACCGTCCGCAAGGTCTCCTTCGGCACCGGTGTCGAGCGGACCTTCCCGCTGCACAGTCCGATCATCGAGAAGATCGAGGTCGAGCGTCGCGGTGACGTCCGTCGTGCCAAGCTCTACTACCTGCGCGGTCTGCGCGGCAAGGCAGCCAAGATCAAGGAAAAGCGGGACCGCTGACCACGTCCTGCGGCGCAGCCGAGAAGGTGGCCCGATGAGCAGCGAAGCTGGACAGCGGCCACCACGGAGCGCATGGAGCACGCTGGGAGCGTGGCTGCGTGAGCTTGCGATCGTGGTGGTCGGGGCGCTGATCGCGTCCACTCTGCTGCGGCTGTTCATCGCGCAGATGTTCGTCATCCCGAGCGGCTCGATGGAGCACACCCTGGAGGTGAGCGATCGGGTCGCGGTGCAGAAGGTCGCCGGCTGGGACCGTGGCGACGTGGTGGTCTTCCGCGACACCCAGGACTGGCTGGACCTGGACGACACGGATCCCGGCTGGCTGCGCCAGGCCCTCATCTTCGTCGGCCTCGCGCCCGATGAGAGCACCAGGCATCTGATCAAGCGGGTGATCGGCGTCCCCGGCGATCACGTCACCTGCTGCGATGCCCAAGGCCGGCTGACCGTCAACGGCGTCGCGCTGAACGAGGTCGCCTACCTCTACACCGACGCGGCCACGGGCAAGCAGGTCGACCCGTCCACCATGCAGTTCGACATCGTGGTGCCGGCCGGACACATCTTCGTGATGGGGGATCACCGCAACGGCTCCAAGGACTCGCGCTGCTATCTCTTCGACGAGACCGATGGCCCGCCGGGGTCGCTGGCCTTCATCCCGACCGAGAACGTGATCGGCTCGGCGATCGCGATCGTCTTTCCGTTCGACCGGATGCGGGCGTTGAGCCGGCCGGACACCTTCGGCGGGATACCGCCCGGTGGCACACCGCCGAGCGAACCGGTGATCAACGGTCCACCGATCGACTGCTGAGCCCATGGCTGTGGTGCGCCGGGATGCCGGCCTCTACGGATACGAGCGCTCGTTGCGCCGCGGTGGCTTCGAGCTGATCGCGGGCGCCGATGAGGCTGGGCGAGGTGCCTGCGCGGGCCCGCTGGTGGCAGCCGCGGTGATCCTGCGTCCCACCACCCGGATCGAAGGGCTGGGCGACTCCAAGACGCTGACCGCGCGGCAACGCGACCGGATCTACGACCAGGTGGTCGCCCGTGCGCTGGCGTGGGCAGTGGTGGGCATCGAACCGGGCGAGTGCGACAGCCTGGGCATGCATGTGGCCAACCTGGCCGCGCTGCGCCGGGCGGTGCTGCGGCTGGATGTGCCACCGGAGTTCGTGCTGACCGACGGTTTCGCCGTGGACGGACTGGGAGCGCCCAACCTCGGGGTCTGGAAGGGTGACCGGGTCGTTGCCTGCGTGGCCGCCGCGTCCGTGGTGGCGAAGGTGACTCGCGACCGGATCATGGCCGACTACCACCACAGCTACCCCGACTACGCCTTCGATGTCCACAAGGGCTACTGCACCGGCCTGCACCAGCAGCGGCTGGAGAGCCATGGACCCAGCCCGATCCACCGCTGGTGCTTCGACAACGTCCGGCGGGCCGCTGGTACAGTGAACCTGCCATGAGCGCCGAGGATCTTGAACAGTATGAATCCGAGCTGGAACTCCAGCTCTACCGGGAGTACAAGGACGTGGTCGGCATCTTCACCTACGCGGTGGAGACTGAACGCCGGTTCTACCTGTGCAACGCGGTCGACCTGAAGGTGCGCACCGAGGGTGGCGATGTCTACTACGAGGTCTCGATGGGTGACGCCTGGGTGTGGGACATGTACCGGCCCGCCCGCTTCGTCAAGAGCGCCAAGGTGCTCACCTTCCGCGACGTCTCCATCGAGGAGATCGCCCACTCCGATTTGAAGGTCCCCGAGAACCTCTAGAGCGCCGATCGACGGTGGAGCCCGTCGAGACGGTAGCTGGCGGTGACGGCGGGCTCCGACCCCTCGACAAGCTCGGGTGAGCCGAGTCGTCGTCGCACCGCGTTGAGCGCTTGTTGATCCAGCCCAGCCACCTGTGGATGACGACACTCAGCCTCGGGTTATCCACAGTTCGGCAAACTGCCTGGCACACTCTGCCTGCCGCTGCCCAGAATCCCGCCGGAGGTGCGAGGTGGGCAATAGGGAGACCTGGCTGGCCGGCGAGGAACTGGCCGCACGCTATTTGACCGACCAGGGCTGGCGGGTACTGGAGCGGAACTGGCGCTGTCCGGCGGGGGAGTTGGACATCGTCGCGGTGGATCCCGGCCCGCCGGTGGCGGTGGTGTTCTGCGAGGTGAAATGCCGCCGCGGCCTGGGCTTCGGGCAACCGCTGGAGGCGATCACCGCCGCCAAGCAGCGCAAGCTTCGTGAGCTGGCCGTGCTGTGGCTGCGGGCGCAACCGTTCGCTGTGCCGCGGTTCCGGATCGACGGGCTGGGCGTCCTCATGCCTGCGGAGGGGCCCCATCGGATCACCCACGTTCGAGGGATCGGTTCGTGAGGGCTGCGCGGGCCTGGTCGGTCGCGCTGATCGGCATGGAGGGCGCCATGGTGGAGGTGGAGGCCGCGATCGGCAGCGGCCTGCCGAAGATCATCCTGGTGGGGCTGCCGGACACCTCGCTCTATGAGGCCAGGGACCGGTGCAAGGCGGCGATGGTGTCGGCGGGCGCCGGCTGGCCGGCCGATCCGGTGACGATCAACCTCTCGCCGGCCACGCTGCCGAAGGCCGGCTCGCACTACGACCTCAGCATCGTCGCAGCGGTCGGCGCGGCCGGTGGCGGCTGCCCGGCGACGGCGCTGGAAGGACGCGCCCTGTTCGGCGAGGTGGGCCTGGACGGCCGGGTGCGGGCGGTTCGGGGCCTCCTGCCGGCCGTGCTGGCGGCTGTGGGGCACGACTTCACCAAGGTGATCGTGCCGGCCGCGCAGTTGCGGGAGGCCGCGCTGGTCGAGGGAGCGGAGGTGACCGGTGTCGCCAATCTGGCGGAGCTCTTCGCGGTGCTGCGCGGTGGGCCGGGAAGTGTGCCGTCCCTGGAGGTTGCCGAGGCGGTGGAGTCTCCCGTCCCCAAGGACCTGCGTGACGTCGCCGGGCAGCTCGAGGCCAAGTGGGCGCTGGAGGTGGCGGCCGCCGGTCGGCACCATCTCTACCTGCACGGTCCACCCGGGGTGGGCAAGACGCTGCTGGCCGAGCGACTGCCGAGCATCCTTCCCGACCTGGACATGAGCGAGTCTCTGGAGGTCTCGGCGATCCATTCGCTGGCGGGAGTGCCGCTGGACGGGTTGGTGCGCCGGCCACCCTATGCCGATCCGCACCACTCGGCCTCGATGGCCAGTCTGGTCGGCGGTGGTGCCCGGATCGCGGTGCCCGGTGCGGTCTCCCGCGCCCACCGGGGCGTTCTCTTCCTCGACGAGGCGCCGGAGTTCAAGCAGCCGGCGATGGATGCCTTGCGGGTGCCGCTGGAATCGGGACGGATCGTGCTGGGACGGGCACTGGCGACGGCGGTCTACCCGGCGAGCTTCCAGCTGGTGCTGGCGGCCAATCCGTGCCCGTGCGGGCAGTTCGGCACCCCAGGCGCAGATTGCCGCTGCCCCCCGAACGACGTGCGTAAGTACGGGCGCAAGGTCTCCGGCCCGGTGCTCGATCGCATCGACATCAACCAGCATCTCACGCCGCTGCGCCGTTCCTTCCTGGCAGCCGCGCTCCAGGCGGCCGAGCCGAGCCGGACGATCGCCGAGCGGGTGCGGCTGGCGCGGGAGCGACAGAGCCGGCGGCTGGAGCCGCTGGGCTGGCGCACCAACGGCGAGGTGCCCGGGCCGGTGCTGCGAAGGCACCTGCCACTGCCGGACGGAGTGGAGTTGCTGGACGACACGGTCAGCCGCGGGCTGCTGTCGGCGCGCGGCGTTGACAAGGTGCTCAGGCTCGCCTGGACCGTGGCCGACCTGGCCGGGGCCGACCGGCCGAGCACCGGCCACCTGCGCACCGCGCTGGCGATGCGCCGTGGGGAAGGACGGACGGCATGAGTGAGCGGGCTGCCAGGCTGGCGCTGTGTTGCGTGGTGGAACCGGCCACCACGGCGGTGACCGAGAAGGTCGCCCGGTCGGGTGCCGAGCAGGTCTGGGACGAGCTCCGCAGAGGATCCGGCCGGGAGACGGTCACCCGCCGGGCGCAGGAGTTCCGCAGCGAAGCCGTGATCGCCCGGGCTGAGGCGGCCGGGATGAGGTTCGTCATCCCCGGCGATCCGGAATGGCCGCTGGGACTGTCCGATCTGGAAGGCTGCGAGCCGGTCAATGACCTCTCCGGTCCGCCATTGGGGCTCTGGGTGCGGGGTGGCGGCGAGCTGGCGGCGCTGGCCGGCCGGTCGGCGGCCATCGTGGGCGCCCGGGCATGCAGCTCCTACGGCGAGACCATCGCCAGTGAACTCGCGGCCGAACTCGGCCGGTCAGGCGTGGCGACGGTCTCCG
The DNA here is from genome assembly GCA_049841235.1 of Propionicimonas sp. GTDB lineage: Bacteria > Actinomycetota > Actinomycetes > Propionibacteriales > Propionibacteriaceae > Propionicimonas. Next base: position 20,831 of record JASGEM010000113.1, read on the forward strand.
GCGGCGCCTACGGCATCGATGCGGCCGCCCATCGTGGTTGCCTGGCCAGCCGCTCTCCGACCGTGGCGGTGCTGGCCTGTGGGCTCGATCACACCTACCCGCCGGCACACCATTCGCTGTTCGAACGGATCGCCGAGGACGGCGTGCTGGTCTCGGAGTTCGCTCCCGGTGCTCATCCGACCCGGGTCCGCTTCCTGGGCAGGAACCGCCTGATCGCGGCCATGACGCAGATCACCGTCATCGTCGAGGCCGCGGTCCGCTCCGGCGCTCGCAACACGGTGACCTGGGCCAACTGCCTCAACCGGGTGGTGGCGGCCGTCCCCGGCTCGATCTACAGCGCGCAGTCGTACACCCCGCACCGGCTGATCCGGGAGGCGGAGGCGGTTCTGGTGTCCAGCGCTGCCGAGGTGCTGGAACTGCTCGCCCCGCTGGGACGCGGAGTGCCGCGGGCGAAGTCCGAGCACCGGGTGACCGACGACTTCAGGCCGGAGCAACTCGCGGTGTTCGAGGCAGTGCCCTCCCGCGGCGGGCTTTCGGTCGGGGAGCTGTCGCTGCGCTCAGGGGTGCCTCTGGCACACTGCCTGGGCATCCTGGACGAACTGGCCGAGCAGGGGGTGGTCGAGCAGGACGAGAGCTGGCAGTGGCGCCTGCCGCGCCGGCGCCGGGCCCAGACGCCGCTCTTCTGACCTCAGCTGACGAAGGGAACCCAGGAGTACCCGGTCTCGCCGGAAAGAAGGACCCCGGTGTCGTCAAAGTAGCGAAGGGCGGGAAGCTCGGCATCGGTGACCAGGATCTGGCCGGTGCGGGCGTCCAGCACGTCGCCGCGCCCGTCGCCACGCCACAGGTAGGCCCATTCGGCCAGCGTGGCGACGGCCTCAGCCGGGTCGGCGGAGTGCCAGAGCACCTGTCCAGTGCCCAGCTCATACCCGGTCACGCCCTCACCGAGGCAGACCAGGGTGTCGATGGTCGCGGCACAGGGTGGTTCGGACGCGGCCAGGCTGCCGGTGCGAGCCAGTTCGGAGCCGGTGCCCGGGTCGAGCCAGACCCCTGCCGTCCCGCCCTGGACGACCAGCGCCCCCGGTGATTGCGCCAGAAGCGGCCCGAGCGGGGTGGTGTTCTGCCAGAGCCGGGTGCCGTCGTCCCGCGACCAGCCGGCTCCGCGCGTCACCACCGTGTCGGCGGTCGCCGCGACGGCTTGGTCGTCGGCCTGCCAGGCGAGGGTGCCGCCGGCGATCTCCACCACCGCGGTCTGCCGCCCCGATTCGGGGTTGTCCGCCAGCACGACCGTGGTGCCGTCCGCTGCCAGGATGCGTGGGGGCAGGTCGATCATCCACCGGCCGTCCGGATCGGTGACCAGGTGTTCGGCGATCGCGGTGCCGGAGGCGGCGTCCAGCAGGAGCAGGTCGAGGGCGGTCGCACCGTCGGCGTCCACCGTCCGCGCTGCGATCACAGTGGTCCGGTCGGCACTCAGCCCAAGGGTCGGCCGAGCGTCCCACGGCTCGCCCAGGCTGAAGCCGGCCTGCCATCGCCTGCTTCCGGTCGCCAGATCGAAGGCGACGACCGTCCCGTTGTCGTCGGCAGCGAAGGCGCTGCCGGTCGCGATCGCCCAATGCCCGGCTGAGCCCAGTTGGAGCGGAGTGCCGCCGGCGAGGTCCGGTGCCAGGGGCGGGCCGGACGGAGGGCCGTCGGGCGATGCCGTCGCGGCGGGTGGGATGGTTGATGTGGTGTCCGCTGGGTTCGGTACCGCGGCTCCGGCACACCCCGCCAAAAGCACAGCGAGGGCCACCACCGCGGCCTGGCCGAGGATGACCGGTCGCATGGCTCCACGGTAGTCCTCCGGCATGGGCAGGACGAGAGCCGTGAGCTAATTCCGTATGTGGTGATCGACGTCAGCCTGGAGTGGCTGCGTTGAGTCGAGCGAGCAGCCAGGCCTCCGCGTGGATCGCCGCCGTCAGCGTGTGGAGATCCTGCGACTCGTTGGGGGTGTGGGGGCGGGCCAGGGGATCGCCCACGCCGGTGACCAGGATCTGTGCCCGCGGGAACACCCGGGCGAGATCGGCGATGAACGGGATGGACCCGCCGACGCCCAGTTCGACCGGAGCGACCCCGAATCCCTCACTCAGCGCCTGCTTGCCGAGCTGGATCGCCCACCCTGAGGTGTCCGCCAGGAAGCCGTCCCCGAAGTCGACATCACTGAAGGCGAGTTCAGCACCGAACGGGGCATGGGCGCGGAGATGGGCCTCCAGCGCCTGGTATGCCTCCCGGCTGTCCTGTCCCGGTGCGGTCCGGGCGCTGATCACCACGGAGATCTCCGGCAGGATCGTGTTCGACGCGTTGAGCACGCTGGGGGCGTCGATCCCGGTCACCGTGATTGCCGGCTGATTCCAGATCCGGCTCAGGATGGTGTCCGTCCCAATCGGGTGGACGCCGGCCAGCAGCCCGGCTTCGCGGCGCAGCGCCTCCTCGTCGTAGTCGGGGGTTGGCCCCTGGTGGCTGGTGAGGCCGCGGACGGCGACGGAGCCGTCGTCCTGCCACAGGCTGCCCAGCAGCTTGATGGCGGCCAGCATCGCGTCCGGGACGGCGCCCCCGAACAGGCCCGAGTGCGACGCGTGGGCCAGCGTCCGTACGGTCAGGGTGAACCGGACGTTGCCGCGTAGCGAGACCGTGAGCCCTGGGGTGCGGGCATCCCAGTTCGTCGAATCGGCCACCACGATGACGTCGGCCGCCAGCTGATCGCGGTTGTCGGCCAGGAACGGGGCGAAGGAGCGCGATCCCGCCTCCTCCTCACCCTCGACGAAGACGGTCACGCCCACGCCGAAGTCGTCGGCCAGAACCTGCTTCAGGGCTCGCAACGCGGCCAGGTGCGCGATCACCCCGCCCTTGTCGTCGGAGGAGCCACGACCGTGGAGCCGGCCGTCGCGCTCGGTCAGCTGCCAGGGTGGGGTCTCCCAGAGCCTCTCGTCCCCGACCGGCTGGACGTCGTGATGGGCGTACAGCAGGACGGTCGGCCGTCCGGGCCGGGCCGCCCTGGTCGCCAGCACCGCCGGCATCCCGGGCTCGCCGGTCTCCGGGATGGCGGCCGTTCGCACCGAGACCTGATCGAACAGGCCGGTGCCTTCGAACAGCGCGGCGACCGCGGCGGCGCTGCGCTCCACCTCCTCCCGCGGGAAGCCGGGAAAGGCGACCGAGGGAATCGCGACGAGATCGGTGAGGTCGGCGACAGCGGCGGGCAGTTCGGCCTCGACCGCCGAGCGGAGGGCAGCGGGAGCGGCGTCGTTCATGGTCGTCATCCTAGGGCTCTGCGCCGGGGCCCATGCCGACTGCTGCTCGCTGTGCGAGCGGTCTTCGTCCTCGGTCTGATCGGGAGCAAGCTCCCGTCATCCCTCGTCCTCGACTGCTGCTCGCTGTGCGAGCGGTCTTCGTCCTCGGTCTGATCGGGAGCAAGCTCCCGTCATCCCTCGTCCTCGACTTGCGGATCCGGTGCGGTCGCGTAAAATCGCGTGGTCTCCAGAGCCTGCCACCTGCTGCAGGCCGCCCGTCGGGTGCTCCCGCCGGGCCAGGGTTCTCACACCCACCACCGACACCGTGCTGGTGCCGGTCCCGTCGCGTCCGTCTGGAGGATTCCATGTCCGATCCGGTGCTGCTGGCCGAGCAGGCACATCTCGCCGCCGCGCGTGCGGCGCTGGCTGCGATGCGCGCCCGCTCCGCAGATTGGACGCAGGCGATCGGCGGTGACCATGTCTCCACCCAGCACCTGCGCCAGCAGCTGTACCGCCGCCGCGAATCGCTGGCCGACGATCCGGCCGTGCCGCTGTTCTTCGGACGGATCGACTACGCCGCCGCGCTAGGCGCAGAACTGGACGAGACCTGCTACATCGGACGGCGCCACATCGAGGAGTCGATCGGCAGCGATCCGCTGGTGATGGATTGGCGGGCGCCGATGGCGCTGCCCTTCTACCGGGCCAGGGCCGGCGAGCCGATGGGGGTCGAACTGCGCCGGCGCTTCGGCTTCCAGCACGGAGAGATCACCGCCTACGAGGACGAGTCGCTGTCCGAAGCCGGTGGCAGCGCTCCGAGCGCGCTGCTGGAGGCGGAGATCGAGCGCCCCCGCTCGGGGCCGATGCGCGACATCGTGGCAACCATTCAGCCAGACCAGGATGTGCTGGTCCGCGCCGATCTAGACGATTCGCTGGCGATCCAGGGGGCGCCGGGCACCGGCAAGACGGCCGTCGGGCTGCACCGTGCGGCCTATCTGCTCTATGCCTTCCGCAACCGGCTCTCCCGTTCGGGGGTGCTGGTGCTGGGGCCGAACGACTCCTTCCTCGGCTACATCGGCGACGTGCTCCCGGCGCTGGGTGAGATCGACGCCACCCAGGAGACCGTCGAATCGTTGGTCTGCGCGACCGGCGGCGTGGCGGTGACGGCAGCCGACGAGCCCACCGTGGCGGTGCTCAAGGGCGACGCCCGGATGGCCGAGGTGCTGCACCGCGCCGTATGGGGCCGGGTCCGTCCGCCCGAGCAGGGGATCGAGGTGACGGTCGGCCATCGGCTGGTCCGCATCCCGGCGGCGACGATCGCCGGCGTGCTCGACGACCTGGCGGCGCGGGGCACCCGCTATGAGGCCGGACGGGCCATGCTGCCGCAACGGCTGGCTCACCACGTGCTGCTGCGGCTCGAAGCAGCCGGCGAGACCACCGACGACCGGATCCAGGCAGCGGTCGCCCGCGCGGGTGTGGTGCGTGAGGCCTGCAGACAGCTCTGGCCGCCGCTCACCGCGCCCGCTGTCGTCCACACCCTGCTCAGCGACCCGGCTGCGCTCGCCTCTGCGGCCGAGGGCGTTCTGAGCGCAGACGAACAGGCTCTCCTGATCGCGCCGCGACCGCCCCGCTCGGTCAGATCCCGGCGCTGGACGCTGGCTGACGCCGTTCTGGTGGACGAGGCGGCCGACCTGCTGAGCCGCCAGCCGAGCCTGGGCCATGTGATCATCGACGAGGCGCAGGACCTCTCGGCGATGATGCTGCGCGCCGCCGGCCGGCGCGCCAGTACCGGTTCGGTCACCCTGCTCGGCGATCTCGCGCAGGCCACCACCGCCTGGGGGGTGAGCGACTGGACGACGGCCCTGGCCCATGTCGGTCACGCCGAGGCGACCGTCACCGAACTGGTCGAGGGCTTCCGGGTGCCCGGTGCGGTGATCGACTACGCCGCCCGGCTGTTGCCGCACATTGCTCCCGGGCTCACGCCGCCACGGTCGATCCGGCACTCGCGCGGTGAGCTGACGATCCGGCGGACGGACCCGCTGCCCGGGGTGGGCGTCGCGGTCACCGAGCTCGGGGAGCGTGAGGGGACCCTGGGCGTGATCGTTCCCTCTACGTGGGTAGGGGATGTCGATCGCGCGCTGGAAGGCATTCCACACGGTCTCCTCGGCCGGACGCCCCGCGACCCGGGGGCGGTGACGCGGATCGAGATCGTCGATGCCCAGCTGGCCAAGGGCCTGGAGTTCGACCACGTCCTGCTGCTCGAACCGGCGCGTCTGGTGGCGGAGGAAGCCGAGCGGCTGATCGGGCTGCGGCGGCTCTACGTCTGCCTGACCCGGGCGGTGACCAGCCTCACCGTTCTGCATGCCGAGCCGCTGCCCGGCGAACTCGACTAGGCGATGGAACCGGTGGCCCCGGTGGACAGCGCGTCGGTCCGCCCGCGGCGGCGCAATCCGCGGGTCCGCCGGTCGAGCTGGCGGGCAAAGGCGGAGATGCCGATGTTGATCGCCACGAAGATGACTGCGACGATCAGATAGGTCTGGATCAGGTGACCGGTACTGGCCACCAGCACGCGGGCCGAATGCTGCAACTCCGAATAGCTGACCACGTAGCCCAGGGTCGTGTCCTTCAGCAGGATGACGACCTGGGCGACCAGCGAGGGCACCACCATCCGCAGCGCCTGCGGAAATTCGATCAGCCGGAAGATCTGGCTCGGTGTGAGGCCGATCGCCGCGCCGGCTTCGGCCTGGCCGCTGGGCAGAGCGAGGATGCCGGCCCGGAACACCTCAGCCACGGTCGCGCCGGAGCACAGCCCGATCGGGACCACCAGCTTCCAGTACAGGTCGGGGTTGAGACCGTACTGGGGGAGTGCGACGAAGAAGATGTAGATCAGCAGCAGCAGCGGGATGGCACGGAAGAACTCGATCGCCGCGGTGGCCGTCCAGCGAAGCGGCTTCACCCTGCTCAGCCGCCCGACCGCCAACACCAGGCCGAGCGGCAGCGCGATGGCGGCAGCTCCGGCGGCGGCCAGGGTGGTGCGTCCGAGCGCCTGTAAAAGGTAGCGCTGGGTCTTCCACTCAGTGAACTCCACCCACTTGGACGGGTCAAGCTGGCCGTTGATCGCGAACTGCCGGACCGCGAACGCCGCGGCGGCGATGATGGCCAGCACGCTGAGCGTGGTGAGAATGACGATCAGCCGCCGGCCGCGCGGTCCGGGGGCGTCGAAGATGGCGGAGGCGGCGCTCATCGCAGCACCCGCACTCGCCGCTCGAGGTGACCGCCGACGGTCGCGATGCCCAGCGAGATCAGCGAGTAGATCACGGCCGCAACCCCGAAGGTGAGCAGGCCGAGGGATTCGCGATTGTTGATCCAGCTGACGGTCTGGGTGAGGTCGACCACGCCGACCACCCCGGCCAGCGAGGAGGAGAGGAAGATCGCGATCAGGATCGAGACGAAGGGCTGCACCATCGAGCGGAAGGCCTGCGGGAAGACCACGTGACGCAGCACCCCGGTGAAGGTGAACCCCACCGAGCGGGCGGCCTCGATCTGGCCGACGCCGACGCTGTTGATCCCCGTCCGCAGCGCCTCGCAGATGAACGCCCCGCCGACCAGCGACATGGAGGCGATCACCGCCGTCTCGTAGCTCAGCAGGATCTCGATCTCGGGCAGCGCGTAGACCACGACGATGATCAGGCTCATCAGCGGGATGTTGCGGAAGATCTCGACATAGATCAGCCCCACCGTGCGCAGTGGCGCGATGGGGCTGATCCGGAAGGTGGCGACCACGGTGCCCAGCACCATGGCGAGGACGAAGCTGGCCGCGGTCAGGTAGAGGGTGACCCCCAGCCCGGCCGCGAAGTAGCCGGCGTAGTCGTTCCACAGCACTGCCATGGTCGCCTACCTCCTGACCTGTCAGGCGTTGCCGGCCGAGTTGATCGCCGGCGGGGTGGGAACGATATCGGTTCCGGTCCTGGCGCCGATGGTCGCCTTCCACAGTTCGAGCCAGGTGCCGTCGTCGATCACGGTCTGCAGCCAGGCGTCGATGAATGCCTTCGCGTCGCTGTCCTTGTTGACGCCGATGCCGTAGGCGTCCACCGGGCCGAAGGGCTCGCCGACGATCTTGACATCGTCATTGGCCACCAGCGCATTGAGCAGCAGCGCCTGGTCGATCACGTAGGCGTCAGCGCGTCCCTGCTGTACCGCGGTCAGCGCCTGGGTGTGGTCGGGCAGCTCGAGGATCGTCGCCTCGGGAGCCTCCGTCTCGAGCACGGTGACACCGGTCGAGGCGGCCTGGGTGGCGACGGTCTTGCCGGCCAGGTCGGCCACAGAGTTGATCGTGGTGTTGTCCGACTTCACCAGGATTCCGGCCTGCGACTGGTAGTAAGGACCGGCGAAGTTGATCCGCTCCAGACGCGGGGGAGTGATCGAGTAGGTGGCGAAGACGACATCGACCTGGTTGTTCACCAGGAGATCCTCGCGGGTGTCCACGGTCACCTGGGTCAGTTCGGTCTTCGCGTCGCCCAGGATGTAGCGCGAGAGCAACTGGGAGAGTCCGGCGTCGAAGCCGACGGCGATGCCGGTGGTGGGATCGAGCAGCGAGAACAGGTTGGAGGTCTCGGTGCCGCCGACCTTGAGCACCCCGGCGGCCTTCACCGCCTTGGCCCACTCGTTGCCGTCCACGGTCGCGGCATCGGCGACGGAGCCGCCGTTGATGATCGCGTCGTAGTCGGCGTTGCCGCTGTCGAAGCTGCCGGCAGGGGCCTCGCCGCCGCCGGTCGGTTCAGTGGTGCCGGGCGTCGCCGGCGCGCCGGAGCAGCCGGCCACCAGCGCGAGCGCTGCG
>JASGEM010000114.1:0-6550 GCA_049841235.1 Propionicimonas sp.
CTCCACGCCGACCACCCTGGAAAGCCAGCTGGACGCGCTGTGGGCCGTGGCGAACCTGGTCTGGTCGTCCCCCTACCTGGACGCCGACGCGGTGCTCGGTGGTCTGGACCTGATCGGTTGACCCTGGATCTCAAGCTGAGGAAGGGTCATCTCTCGCCGGGCTCGCCCAACCCGCGCGCGGCCAGGGCCGCACCGGTGGCCTGGGCATGGCCGACCGCGCGGATCACCACCGGGGTGACCAGCGAGAACCAGCGGTGCTCCCGTCCCCGGGCCATCGCGGCCTGACGCACCTGACCGAAAGTGTCGAGCAACACGGGGATCGAACGCAGCATCACGGCGATGGCCAGCCCGGCACGCTCCGGGGAGAGCCCCAGGACGCGGAGCGGGCGCAACCCGGTGATCAGCGCGTCCACCAGCGCACCGCCCGGGGTGGTCATCGTCAGCAGCCGGCTGGCGTAGAGGGCAGTGAGAAAGACCGCGACCGCATTCACGCCCCGACCCGGTGTCCCGGAGAGAAGGTGGTAGCCCAGCATCATCGCCGCCAGCACCCAGATCATCGCCGGCAGCCGCCAGGCCCGGACCAGCCCGATCCGGCAGAGCGCCAGCAGCCCGAGGGCGATCGCCAGGCAGGCCAGACCGAGCCACCACTCACGCAGGACGGCCGCTGGCACGGTGAGCACGATCATGATCAGGTACTTCGGACCGGCGCCGATCCGGTGGAAGAGCGACTGGCCGGGCACATAGAGGCCGAACAGGTTCACCTCATCAACTCCCGATAGGCGGCGATCGCCGCTGCCGGCTCGCCGTCGGCCACCACCGCGCCGCCCTCGATCACGATCACCCGGTCGGCCTCGGCGGCCATCTCCAGATCGTGGGTGGCAACGATCAGCTGTTGCTCCAGCCCGGCCAGCGCCATCCGGATCTGGTTGCGGTTGCGCAGGTCGAGCAGGGTGGTCGGCTCGTCCGCCACGACGATCGCAGGGGTGCAGGCCAACACCGAGGTCAGCGCGACGAGCTGGCGTTCGCCGCCCGAGAGGTCGTAGACGCTCTGGTCGGCCAACTGCCCCAGGCCGCGCTCGGTCAGCAGCCGCCGGGCGGCGGCACGACGTTCGGATCTGTCCGCGACGGTGGGGCGCAGGCTGAGTTCGACATCGTCGGCGGGGGTTGCCATGACCAGCTGGGCCAGCGGGTCGGTGAACACGAAGCCGACCTTCCGTCGGATCCGGCGGCCTTCTCGCCGCGTGTCCTGGCCGCCGATCAGCACGCGTCCCGCATCGGGCAGCACCAGGCCGTTCAGCAGCCGCAGCAGGGTCGACTTGCCCGAGCCGTTGGCGCCCACGAAGGCGATCCGGCGTTCGGTGAGCTCCAGGCTCACCGGTCCCAGGATCCGCCGTGTCGCTCGTGGCCCGGCTGCGGGGTCGGGGACGTCGACCTCAACCCCTTCCAGGCGGATCACCGGTGGGCGACCGCCAGTCTGGAGGTCAGGATGGCGGGAAACGCCTTGTGCACGGCGAGCGCGATGCCGGCCGCGGCGAGCATCTTCACGATGTCGAGCGGGACGAAGCCCAGCGCGACCAGGGCTGCCGCCGGTAGGGTCATGCCGGCGTTGATCATCAGTCCGGCGATCCCCATCGGCGTGGTGACCAGCACCGCGCCGGCGATCGCGCCCCCCGCCAGCCACAAGTACTTCGCCCGGCCGAAGCGCTCCAGGCCGTAGCTCGCGATCGCCCCGGTGACCGCGGCGGCGAACGGGAAGCTCAGCAGGTAGCCGGCGGTGGGTCCGGCGAGCACCCCGATCCCTGCGCTGCCGCCGGCCAGCACCGGCAAGCCGGCTAGGCCCACCACCACGTAGAGCAGCGTTGCGAGGAAGCCGCGCCAGGCGCCCAGTACCAGCCCGGTGAGGGCGACGGCCAGGGTCTGCAGGGTGATCGGCACGCCGATCACGCCGGCCGGGATCGGCGTCAGCGAGAACACCGCGATCAGTGCTGCGAAGACGGCGATCAGTGCCAGATCGGCACCGGTCGATGCGGTGGGGCGGGCCATGTTGACTCCTCGGTACAGCGACTGAATGGTGTTCAGGTGAACAGTGTTCAGGTTAGCCCATAGGATGGGCTCATGGGTAACAGCCGGCAGGACGTGGTCAGCGCAGCGCTGGAGCTGCTGGACGCCTGGGGGCTGGATTCGTTCTCGATGCGCCGGCTGGCCGCCGAACTGGAGGTGCAGCCCAGCGCGCTCTACCACCATGTCGCGAACAAGCAGGAGTTGCTGGGCGAGCTGGCCGCCAGGATCGTGGGCGGGGTGCTGGTGGACGACGACCCGGTGGCCACCAGCCACCGGCTGCGCCAGGCGATGCTGCAGATACGCGACGGGGCGGAGGTGGTGGCGACCGCCACCGCCTTCCGGTTCGGGGTCTCGGAGTTCGAGGCCGAACTCGCGCGCCGGACCTCCCCGGATGTGGCTCGAACGCTGTTGATCTACGTGGTGGGGCACACTCAGGCGACCCAGCTGCACCGGCAGGCCAGCGAACTCGGCGCGATCACGGCAGATCCGGATCTGGAATCCTCCTTCGATCGCGGGTTGGCGATCATCCTGGCCGGGCAGGCCTCGCCGTAGGATGGGCGGGTGACCGTGCCCGAGCCCACCCAACCGCCCGTGACTGATGTGCCCCGGATCGACGAGGCGCTGGCGGCACTCGACCTGAGCGGCGACGTCACCACCCACCCGGCGGCCCTTTCGGCGGCCCTGGATGCCCTGCAGCAGGCACTCAGCCAGCCGTGACCCGGCTTGACATGGCGCTGGTGGAGCGCGGGTTGGCCCGCTCCCGTAGCGCCGCCCAGGCGGCGATCGCCGCCGGCGCGGTCAGAGTCAATGGGGTACCGGCGGCCAAGGCGGCCCAACCGGTGCGGCCCGGCGACGTCCTCGACGCCCGGCTCGATCCGTGGGTCTCCCGAGCGGCTCACAAATTGCTCGGCGCGCTGGCCGACTCCGCGACCCAGGTGCCGGCCCGGGTGCTGGACGCCGGGGCTTCCACCGGCGGCTTCAGCCAGGTCTGCCTGGAACGCGGGGCGGAGCGGGTGTACGCGGTCGACGTCGGTCATGGCCAGCTGGCCGCCGAACTCCGCGACGATCCGCGGGTGGTGGTCTGGGAGCGGACGAACCTTCGTGACCTCACGCTCCGCCATGTCGAGGAAGCGCCGGTCGGCTTGGTCGTGGCCGACGTCTCGTTCATCTCGCTGAGACTGTTGCTGCCAGCGCTGCTGGACGTCCTGGCGCCGGAGGGCTCGGCGCTGCTGCTGGTCAAGCCGCAGTTCGAGGTCGGCCGCGGCGGTCTGGACGATCACGGCGTGGTGCGCGAGGCGGCGCTTCGCGAACAGGCGGTGCGCCAGGTGTGCGGCGCAGCTGTCAAGCTCGGGCGACCGGCGGTATGGACCGGGCCGAGCCGGCTCGCGGGGGAGAACGGCAACCAGGAGTACTTCGTCCGATTGGGCCCGCTCGGAAACGTCAGCCTGGAACGTTAGGGTGTGCAGCGTGGATCAAGCTGCGCGTCGAGTCACCGTCACCGTCCATCCGGGCCGCCCGGCGGCCCTGGCCGCGGCGGCGCAGTTCATCGCCGGGATGCACGCTCACGGCATCGAGATCCTGGTTGCCGCCAGCGACGTCGATCGGGTGGCGTCGCAGGTTCCGGCCGGCGCGGTTCGTACGCTCCCGGAGAGCGCCGACGCCTCCGGCAGCGAACTGGTGGTGGTGTTCGGCGGTGACGGCAACATCCTGCGGGCCGCAGAGTGGGCACTGCCACGGGAGGTTCCCGTGCTGGGCGTCAATCTGGGCCATGTCGGCTTCCTCGCCGAACTGGAATCCTCCGAGGTCGTCAACCTGGTGCAGCGGGTGGTGGATCGCGACTACCAGGTCGAGGAGCGGATGACGATCGACACCGTGGTGCGCGACGCGGTGGGCGAGGTGGTCTGGGAGTCCTTCGCGATCAACGAGTGCTCGGTGGAGAAGCTGGCCCGGGAGCGGATGCTGGAGGTGCTGGTGCGGGTTGACGACCGCCCGCTCTCTCGCTGGGCCACCGACGGCGTCCTGGTCTCCACTCCCACCGGCTCGACCGCCTACGCCTTCTCGGCGCACGGGCCGGTGATCTGGCCCGACCTGTCGGCGCTGCTGCTGGTGCCACTGTCGGCTCACGCGCTGTTCAACCGGCCGCTGGTGCTCAGCGATCGCTCGGTGGTGAGCATCGAGGTGCTGCCCGCCACCCCGAGCGGCGTGATCTGGTGCGATGGCCGGCGCAGCTGGGAGGTCACCGCAGGGTCGGTGATCGAAGCGCGGGCAGGAGCCCACCGGCTGCGGCTGGCCCGCACCTCCGAGCAGCCCTTCGTGAACCGGTTGGTGCGCAAGTTCGGGTTGCCGGTCGATGGCTGGCGGGGCGCGGCGGAGCGCGAGCAGGCCCATGCTCGCTGAACTGCGGATCGTCGATCTGGGGGTGATCGGCGAAGCGAGCCTGGAACCCAGCCCGGGCTTCACCGCGGTGACCGGCGAGACCGGTGCGGGCAAGACCATGATCGTGACCGGCCTGGCCCTGCTGGCCGGTGCGAAGGCCGAGCCACGGCTGGTTCGCTCCGGCGCGGTCCGTGCCCTGGTGGAGGGCCGCTTCGAGGTCGACCCGGCTACCGGCGAAGCGGTCGCGGAACTGGGTGGCGAGGTGGAGGAGGGCGGCGTCCTGGTGGCGCGGCAGCTCTCAGCCAGCCGGTCCCGGATGACGCTGGGCGGTGCGCAGATCCCGGCTGGAGCCGGCCAACAGTTGGTGGGGGAGTGGGTCACCGTCCACGGCCAGTCCGAGCAACTGCGCCTGGGCACCGCGGAACGGCAACGGGAGGTGCTGGACGCTCATGCCGGCGCGGCCCTGGCCGCCGAACTCGAGCCCTACCGCGAACGGTACGAGCGTCGACGGCGGCTGGCCGCGGAGTTGGACGAGCTGACCGGGCTGGCCCAGACCAGGCTGCGCGAACTGGATCTGCTGCGCTTCGGCCTGGAGGAGATCGCCCGGGTGGATCCGCAACCCGGGGAGGACGTCGCGCTGGCGGCCGAGGCGCGGCTGTTGCAGTCGGTGGACGACGTGCGGCTGGCCGTTCACACCGCGATGGTGGCGCTGGCCGGCGACGAGGACTTCACCGATGTGCCGGACGTGCTCGGTCTGGCGGGCGCCGCACGCAAGGCGTTGGTCCCTGCCGTGGCGGCCGACGCGTCGCTGAGCGAGCTTGCGACCGAGCTGGAGGGTGCGTCCGGTGTGCTGGCCGACATCGCCTCCCGGCTCGCCAGTTACGAGGCCGGGCTGGATGCCGACCCGAGACGCCTGGAGTGGATCGCCGGCCGGCTCGCGGAACTGCAGGGGCTGACCCGCAAGTACGGCCAGAGCATCGACGAGGTGCTCGTCTACGCGGCGGAAGCCGCCGCGCGGGTGGCGGTCCTGGATTCCGCCGACGACCGGATCGCCGAACTCACCGCCGAACTGGCCGGCGCCGACGCCGATCTGGCGGCGCGGGCCGGGCGGATCTCCGCGCTGCGCCGTGCCGCTGCCGGCGAGCTGGCGACGTCGGTTCAGACCGAACTCGCGGCCCTGGCGATGCCTCGCGCGCGGCTCGCCTTCGAGGTGAGCGATCTGCCCGAACTCGGTCCGTACGGCGGGGATCAGGTCACCCTGCTGTTCTCGGCCAATCCGGGCTCGGCGCCGGCCCCGCTGGCCAAGGTCGCCTCCGGCGGCGAGCTCTCCCGCGTCCGGCTGGCGCTGGAGGTGGTGCTGGCCAGCGCGACCCGTGGCCAGACCTTCGTCTTCGACGAGGTGGACGCCGGGGTGGGCGGCGCGGTCGCCCTGGAGATCGGACGCCGGCTGGCCCGGCTGGCCGAGCACTCCCAGGTCATCGTGGTCACCCACCTGGCCCAGGTGGCCGCCTTCGCCGACCGGCACTATGTGGTCTCCAAGGCGGATGACGGCCAGGTGACGACCAGCGGGGTCCGGCTGGTCACCGCCGACGACCGGCTGGCGGTGCTGGCCACCATGATGGGCGGGCTGGGATCCAGCGAGTCGGCCCTCGCCCATGCCCGCGAACTACTGGACGCCAAGGACGCGGCAGGCGCATATTTGCACTGACAAGGCGCATACGTGCGCTGACAAGGGGGTGCGAGATGACGTACGCAGACGAAAGCGCGGCGCGTGCGGCACTGGCGGACGGAACGGCGATCCCGGCCGATCTGCGCCAGATCGTGGTCTCCTATCCCGAGCTCCGGCCGACGGTGGCCGCCTACCCCGGCACCGACGAGCCGATGCTCGGCTGGCTCCGAGACCTGCACGATCCTCTGGTTGACGCCCAACTGGCCGCCCGCAGCCGGCAGGCCGAGCCCGAGCCCGAGCCCGAGCCCACCGAGCTTCTGCCCACAGAACCCCTGCCCGCCGTGGCGAGCCCCTTGGTCCCCGGTCTCGCTGCAGCCACGCCCGCTCCGCCCCCGGCCGGCCCTGCGCTGAGCGCCGGAACCCCACCGGGGTCGGCCGCCGAGC
>JASGEM010000115.1:0-50054 GCA_049841235.1 Propionicimonas sp.
GCGACCGGGTGTCTGGTCGCCGCCCCCTCCCATGTACGATCCGCAATCGCCTCAAGGCCATTGCCGCGTGACCAGACGGATGGGTCGCGGATCAGCTGGCCGGGGACCCGGCGGCTACGGCGCCTGGATCGCGAGCATCCGGTCGTCATCGGGTCCGGGGTTCCCGCGATGGCTGGTGTTGTTGGTGAGCAGCCACAGTTCGTTGCCGACGATCTCGACCGCGCGGATCCGGCCGACCCCGTCGAAGTAGACGTCGTCGACCATCCGGTCTCCGTCCCAGACTGCCCGCCACACCCGCTCGCCGCGTAGCGATGCGATCAGGACCGTGCCGTCGGGCATCACCGCGATGCCGCTGGGGGAGGCCTCGCTGGTGGTCCAACTGAGCAGCGGTTCGACGAAGTCCGGGTGATCAGAGGGTCCCTCGGCATCCGGCCAGCCATAGTTGCCGCCCTTGATGATCAGGTTCAGTTCGTCCAGTTGGTTGCTGCCGAACTCGCTGGCGTACATCCTGCCCTCGGAATCCCATCCCAGCCCCTGCACATTGCGGTGCCCGTAGGACCACACTTCGTTGCCGAAGGGATTGTCCGAGGGAACCTTCCCCTCCGGGGTGACGCGCAGGATCTTGCCCGCGAGGTCCTTGGTGTCCTGCGCGTTGCGTGGGGGTTTGGCGGTCACGTCACCGGTGGTGATGTAGAGCATTCCGTCCGGCCCGAAACGCAGCCGGCCACCGTTGTGGTTGCTGGCTCGCGGGATCCCGGCCAGGATCACCTGCGGGGAGGTGAGCCGGTTGTCGGCGTACCGGTAGCGCACCACGCGGTTGTCACGCCGTGCGCTGAAGTAGAGGTAGACGAAGCCGTCGGCGGCGAACTCCGGCGACAGGGCGAGCCCGAGCAGTCCTCCCTCGCCCTTGGGCATCGCGTCATCGATCTTCCCTGCCATAGCTGCCTTGCCGTCCGGTGAGATCCGCAGCACTTCGGACCGATCCCGCAGGGTGACCAAGGCGTCGCCGTCCGGCAGAACGGCCAGATCCCACGGCACCTCCAGGCCGGTGGCGAGTACTCGGGGCTCGCCTGGAGTGGCCGGCTGACCGGAGGGGGAGGGCGATACGGGTGGTGGCGCTGTCGACGGTGAACTGGTCGCCGTCGGTGGCGAACTGGTCGCCGGGCGTGGTGTGGTGGGCGCTGTCGTGGCCGTCGGCTCGGCCGTGCACCCTGCCAACAGCAGCGCGAGTGTCGCGACCGGCGCCAGTCCGCGCTGCATGGTGCGTGGAGTGGTCATGGCCCCAAGTCTGCCGGGTAGGTCAAGCCTGGTCGGCCGTGGAGCCTTCATCCTTGGCCGATGGTTCAGAGATGCGCTGCTGACCATCGCCCACCTCTGCGGCAACGTATGCCTCGGACTGCAGCCGGAACAACTCCGCGTAGCGACCGTCACGGGTCACCAGTTCGTCGTGGCTGCCGTGTTCGGCAACCAGCCCCTGATGGAGAACATAGATGCGATCGGCGCCGCGCACGGTGGAGAACCGATGCGAGATGAACAGGGCGGTGCGACCGTGCAGCGCAGCGCGCAGGGTGCTGAACAGTTCGTGCTCGGCGCGAGGGTCGAGCGCGGCGCTCGGCTCATCCAGGATCACCAACGGGGCATCGCGGTAGAACGACCTGGCCAGTGCCATCCGCTGCCATTGTCCGCCGGAGAGATCCCGCCCACCGGCGAACATCCGCGACAGGGTGGTGTCGAAACCCTCCGGCAGCTCTTCGATCGCGGACTCGGCCCCCGCGGCTCGTGCGGCCGCTCGAACTCGCTGCGGATCCGCAGGCTCGTCGATCCGACCCACCGAGATGTTCTCCGAGGCGCTGAGCGCATAGCGCACGAAGTCCTGGAACACGACCGTGATCCGCTCTCGCAGGCTGGACGGACGGAAGCCGGCCGCGTCCTCTCCGTCCCAGGTGATCCGGCCCCGATCAGGGCTGTAGAGGCCGGCGAGCAGCTTGGCCAGCGTCGTCTTCCCTGAGCCGTTCTCACCGACCAGTGCGACGATCTCACCAGCGCGCAACTCGATGTCCACGCCTCGCAGGGCCTCCGTGTCGGAGCCGGGGTAGCGGAAGCCGACATCCTCGACCCGAAGGCTGGCGAAACCCTGCGGCGCGTCGGCGCCGGTGTCCTCTTCTCGAGCCGTACGCCCGAGATCGAGGAACTCGGTGACATCGTCCAGGAAGAGACCGGATTCGAAGATGGTCTGGACCCCTTTGAACAGGGTTTGAACCTGCGTCGCCAGCATTCGGATGGCGACGATCGCGGCGCCGGCGCCGGCGATGCCGATCTGACCCTGCGCGATCAGCCACACCATGGCCAGCAGGGTGACAGCGAGAACCACAGCCGAACCGATCTGGCCGATCAGGCTCAGCACGGTCCGCCGGCGCACGTGCTTTCCGAGATCGTCGAGGTAGGCAGCATAGAGCGCATCGAACCGCCGCCGCAGCCAGCCGCTGAGACCGAAGGCCCGCACCTCCTTGGCCTCGTCCCGCCCGGTCTGCAGAATGGTGAAGTACTGCCGCAGCCGGACGGCCGGGGTCTGCTTCACGGTGAACTCGAACTCAAGCCTGGATTCCCGCCGGCTGGTGAGCAGGATCGGCAGGCCGCCGATCACCACCAGCGGCAGCAGGACCGGGGAGACACTGACCAACGCCAACCCGACGCCGATCGAAGCGGCTAGCGCGCCGGCCATGGTGAGCAGGCCCTGGGTGACCTGGTTCGGGCGACTCATCGCGCTGGTCTGCACCCGGTTGAGGCGGTTGTAGAACTCGGCGGATTCGAAGTGACGCAGTCCGACACCGGTGGCGACGGCAAGCACCCGCTGCCACATGGAGCGGGCGACGGCCTCGCTGAGCAGCCGCTGTACCTGGCCCTGTACCACGCTCGCGATGGTGGACAGGGCAGTCAACCCAGCCAGGGCGAGCACCGGCCACACCACACCGCCGATCACGGCGGCGGACTGCGCGACGAGGATCGCGTCCAGCACGGACTGAACGGCGAGGACCTGTGCGGCGAGCGCGACCGCGGCGATCAGCTGCAGCACGATCAGGGTGATGAACAGCTTCCGGCCGGCCGCCCACACCAGTGCCAGGCTGGCCCTCACGAGCCGGGAGAGCCGGCCGAAGGACTTTCGCTCCGAGCGTGCGGCCACCCGCAAGGCGAGCGAGTCGACCCTCTCAGCACTCATCGAACCGACCTCCTTTCACACCGGCGCTCAGCATCCACTGCCGCTCCCGCCGGAGCTTCGGCGGTCGTCAGCGGAGCGAGCCGGATGCATACGCTACGGTAGCGATGATTCCGCGCGCGACCCCGAGGGAGGTGCAGATGGGCCGGACGCCCCACCAGGCCGCGGTGGACGCCGCGCTCGTCGCCGTTTGCCGGGGTGAGGCGCCCGCGCTTCCGGACGATCCGGCCGCGACCGCGGATTTCGTGGTGGCGGCCCGGTACCACCGGATCGCGCCGCTCGCCCACGTCGCCACGCGTGACTCCCACCCGGAAGTCGCCCAGCTGTTGCGGTCGGACCGGGATCGGGCGCTGATGAACCACCTGCGGATGTCGGCGCTGCTGGGTGGCATCGCCCAGGCGTTGGGGGACATCCCCTGGGTGGTCTTCAAGGGCCCTGTCCTGTCGGAGTTCGCGCACCCGCTGCCGGGGCTGCGGTTCTACAAGGATCTCGATCTTCTGGTGGCGCCTGGCGATTTCCGGACCGCCTGCCACCGGCTGTTCGACGCCGGTTGGCAGGTCGTGGTCGGAGACAGTTCGTTGCAGAGCGACGAGTTCCCCGGTGAGATCCCGCTGGTGAGCGAACACGGTGCCGTGATGGATCTGCACTGGTCGATGCTGGTCATGAAGTCGGTTCGCGGCCGGTTCTCCGTGGCCGCCGGCCCGCTGCTGGAGCGTCGGGTACCCGTGAGGATCGGCCCGGTGAAGCTGTCGGCGCTGGAGCCGGCTGATGCGCTCGTGCATGTGTGTCATCATGCTGCGCTGATCGGGGCGACCCGGCTCGGCCACATCCTGGATGCCGACCAATTGGCTCGGCAAGTCACCGACTGGAGCGCCCTCGTCGCGCGGGCAAAGGAGTGGGGCGCCACGCCGCAGGTGGCGGTCGTCCTGGGCCGGGCCCGTCTGTTGTTCGGCACACCGGTGCCGGATGACCTCAACGGCAGGCTTGGGCTCAGCTCGGGGTTGACCAGAGCGATGGAACTGGTGGATCGCAGGTGGCCGGTTTCCCAGCTGCGCAGAGAGGAATCCTGGGTACGGCTGGTGACCCGTTCGCTGCGACCCAGCCTGCCGCGCACCGCGGCGGTGGCGATCCGACGGATCGCCCAGGGCGTGGTCACCCGGCTGCGTCCGAAGCAGACCGAGGCGCCACGCTCACAGGCTTCGCCAGCGGTGATCGAGGAGTACCTCACCAACGTTGAGGCCACCGGCTCAGGCTAGCCCGACCGCGCGCCGAACCGCCGCGGCGATGTCATCGGAGAAGGGCGGCCCCCAGGGCAGCTTCGCCACGTACACCGGCACCTGATCGATGATGTCGCCGAGCTGCTGGAACTGTCGCCGCAGGATTTCCTCATCCTCCCAGCCGAGAAGGCGGGGGAACTGCGACAGCAGCAGGAAGGAGCGCATCGAGTCCAGTCGCTGGATGTCGGGCTCGGTGCGCTCGGCGGAGTGATCCGGGCCGGGGATCACGATTGCCGTCAGCGGTAGGTCTTCGGTGGCCGACTGCGGCACCGCCAGTGCGTCTCTCGCATCCCCGGTGGTGCGGCGCCCGGGCGTCGAGTCGAACCTGTCCGACAGGTCGCCGGCAGCCTTCCGCAACCGCAGTTCGGTGGCACCGAGCGAGCAGGTGGGTGGTTGGCGGGCGAGGTCGAGCCTCAGCAGATCGTCCGTGATCAGGCTGGCGCCGTCGGCGCACAGCAGCGTCGCCATGGTGGATTTGCCCATTCCTGAGGCACCGACGAAGGCGAGGGCGCGGTCACCGACCTGGACGGCGCTGGCATGCAGCACGGCCGCGCCACGCAACGCGAGGACGAAAGCAAGCACGGTGCCGCCGGCCAACACGGCTGCGATCGCGGAATCCGCGCCGTCGTAGAGCCGGAAGGTCGCCCGAGTGAGATCGGCGGTGATCCGGACATCGCAGGTGCCGTAGAAGCGCAGCAGATAGCCGTCGGCGGTCTCGGCGGCGGTGTAGTACTGCCGGTCGGCCTGGAGGTGGAGCAGGATCCGCCCCGATGGTGGCTCGTCCGCCCGGGCAGCCGGCTCGCCCAGCACGATCTCGAAGTCGACCGGCGAACCCTCCGGGAGCGTCCGCTCCTGATGCAGGGGCAATTCGGAGCGAATCGAGAGTCCGTAGAGTCTGGTCACGGTCATGGTTGCTGCCTCGGCTTGGGAACGGTCAGATCCTGGTAACTGGCGGCGGCGGCGAGCGGATCGAGGATGCCGCCCGCGATGGTGAGCCAGGCATGGGCGCGGATCTCGCCGTCGATCTTCGCCACCCCGACATGCAGTGCCGGGTCGAGGCGACGCAGTCGCTGCCCGCTCACCAGCGCCTGACGCAGGCAGGTATCGCCGAAAGGCCAGTGCCGCATGACCCGGCGGGTGGCGCGTACCTGCCGCTTGGCATGAGGGGTCAGAGTCAGCGGCCCGGAGCGGGGCATGACGGCGCCCTGCTCGCCCACCGACAGCGGCGTGCCGAGCCAGCGTGCCAGCTTGGGCAAGGTGGTGACCCGCAGGCCGATCTCGACCACCACCGCCACCGCCAGAGCGGCGAGGCTGGCGGGGAGTTCGATGAGCAGCCGACGCCACCGGCCAGGACCGTGGCGGTTCATAGCTCGGGTGCTCCGGCGGCCAGCCAGGCGGTGTGGAGCAGCATGCCGGTTGCCATCGTCGGTTCGTCGGAGAGCCAGACCTGCCGCAGTCTGTCGATGTCGACCAGTTCCGGATCGACCCCGGTGCCGTCCCAATCGCGGGCGAAGTCGCGACTGGCCGATCCGGAATGGGCGTGGTTGAAGCGAGCCTTGGTGGAGCGGGCGATCAACGGCAGGGGCAGCACATCCGCGAACAGAGCCCGCATCGTCGCTGTGCGGCCGTTGTAGCCCCATCCCTTGCCTGAGCGCGCCAGCGCGGCGATGAAGCCATGGTCGAGCAGAGGGTCGCTGTGCCGCAGCCCGAACTCCGCTGCTGCGACTTTCTGGTTGTGCGCGGCGGTCGCGAAGAAGCGACGCCGGGTGAGGTGCCAGGTGCCGGCGTCGTAGCGCAACGGCTCGGCGACCTCCTCGCTTGCGGTGCGCTGAGTGTGTTCGGCGAAGGCCGCTGGTTGCAGCCAGCGGTTCTGAAGACCGGATCGCGTCCCGCGGATGATGGCTGCCTTGCGCAGCGGGGCGGGGAGCACGGCTGTCGCCGCCATCGTCAGCAGCTCTCGGGTGGGACGCCTGCGCCGGCGCAGGACGGTCAGCGCGGTGCCGCGGCGCAGCCCGAGCACGGCATCGCCGCCCTCGCCGGTCATCAGCGAACCAGGGCTCAGGTGCTTGAACATGGCGCCATGGGTATGGAGGGCGGGCGGCCACGCAGCCCCGCGATCTCGGACGGCAGCGCGGGCCGCCGGTCCCAGGAGATCGGTCTCGCCCGCGGTCAGTTCCAGTCGAAGCCAGTCGGTGAGTCCGAGGTGACCGATCACCAGACGCTGCCACTCCGACTCGTCGGTATCCGGGAGATCGGGGTAGACGCGAGTGACCGGAATCGGAAGAGCGTGGCCTTCCCGGCGGGCCAGAGCCGTCGCCGCGGCCAGCACGGCCGAGGAATCGCGTCCGCCCGAGAAGGTCACGTAGCACGGACCGTTGACCAGTGCCGGACGGATCGCGTCGTCGAGGGCCTGCCGCGGTGACAGCGCGGTGTCCGGCAACTTCGTCGCCGGCAGCAGGCCGTAGATCCAGCCCGTGGCGACCTCAAGCGGACTGCTCCGCACGAATGCGTCAGTAGTGGTGTCGGCAGCCATGGTTGCTCTCAATCGTAGGCGATCGGTACAGCGATTGGGGCCGCCGGTTGCCCGGCGACCCCAATCGTTTAGTGGTCTTGCATCAGGACAGCTCGCCGTAGCGGATGAACCAGAGAAGGACATCGTCGTTGCCCCGCCAGCCCTCGCCGAGAGTCAGATCCTGGAGCGAACCGACCGCGGTCAAACGCGGCGCCTCATAGGTGTTCTGCATGTGTGCTCACCTCCCCTCCCCCCAAAACGGTGTGCATCAGGTGCCGCGGACTGCGGCGGATCATGGTGTTCAGGCGGTGCTGGAAGATTCCAGCAGACCTCCATCGGTAAGCGCCTCGACGAAGGCTCTGACATCCGTTTCGGCCTGAGCGACCGGGATGTCGAAAGCGTTGACGAGGGCCTGGACGAGCTGATCGCTCGACTTCTCTTCGGCCAATTCCTGCATCAGCACCGAAGCACTGGCATTTGCGGTGAGATAGGTCGAGGAGCGCAGATCGAGGATGACCAAATCACCGTCGATTTCGCGCCATGTAAGGTCGCCAGCACGAAGCTTCATGTCTCCCCCCAAAGACATCCCGGCGACTCCCCCAGAGCCAACCGCCTGAATGGAATCGTAGGGGAAAAAAGGGCCAATGGGAAGAGGTTGCTCGGGTATCTCAAAATAAGGACAAAGTCGATCGTGCCCAGCCGGGTTCGACGGTGGCCGTGCGGATGTCCGGCCGCAACTCGAAGGCCTCGGCGGCGGTGTCGGAACTGGGAGCTGACCAGGGTGGTGTCGGGCAGCTCGCAGTGCCTGTACGGCGCCGTGAGCGGGGTGCCGGCAGCGAGACGGTCGGTGCACGTAGGCGCCCGTCCGCACTGGTCGGCAAGCCCGGTTGAAGGGCGTTCACGGCTGTCGGAGACACAGACGAGAGCGCCCGCTGTCGCCCCGTCGGGAATACCCTCAGACGCCGAACTTCTCCAGCGGCATAACCGCTGGAGAAGTCCGGATACGGTGTGTACCTGCGACGATTGTTCAGCACCCCCCAGTCGAACAAGCATCGCAGGAGTCCCCGTATTTATGGGCTGGTGGCGCCGGGTCGGGGGACGAGGGAAACGGCGCCACCAGGTCTATTAATAGGCGCCGTCCGAGCCGACGACAGCCTTTGCGGTCCTCGCCAGGATCATCAGATCCTGGGTCATGGACCAGTTATCCACGTAGTAGAGATCGAGCCGGACGGTGTCCTCCCACGAGAGGTTCGATCTGCCGGACACCTGCCACAGGCCGGTCAGGCCGGGACGGACGTCCAGGCGCCGCATCGTGTCGGAGTCGTACTGGGCGACCTCGCGTGGCAACGCCGGCCGAGGGCCAACCAGGCTCATGTCGCCCCGGAAGGCGTTCCACAGCTGTGGCAGTTCATCGATCGAGAATCGGCGGATGAACTTGCCGACCCTGGTGATCCGCGGATCGTTGGCCATCTTGAACAGGACGCCGGCCCCTTCGTTCTGCGACTGCAGTCCAGCCAGCCTCGCCTCCGCATCGACGCACATGCTGCGGAACTTCAGGCAGTCGAACTCCTCGCCCTTCAAGCCGACCCGAGGCTGGCGGAAGATCACCGGGCCGCGATCCTCCAGCTTGATGGCGAGAGCGGTCACCAGGAGGATCGGCGAGAGCAGGAGCAGCAGCGCCGCCGAACCGACGACGTCGAAGGCCCGCTTGATCCAGCGCCCCGCGTTGATCGCCTGCGGGCGATCGACGTCCACCAGCGGCAACCCGGCGAGCGGGCGCACATCCAGCCGATGCGATCCGACATCGGTGAGAGTGGGGACGACGATCATCTGGATGTCCTGGCCTTCGAGCTTCCAGGCCAGCCGCCGGAAATCGGCGGGCGTGGCGAAGGAGCCCTCGGCGAAGATCACCGTGTCGACCTGGTGATTCGTGATCACGTCCACGACATCGTCCACCCTGCCCAGCACCGGCAGGCCGGTGGCAGTCTCGGTGAGGTGCTGGGAGGTGACTGCTCCGACCACGCGGTAGCCGAGCCACTTCTCGCGGTGCAGCACCCCGGCGATCGCGTCGACGTGGTGGTCGCCGCCGGCGACCAGGACCGGCGTCAACAGCAGGCCGCGTCGATGCAGCCGGTGCATGATGCGGCGACGGACGAAGCGTGCGATCACCAGCCCGGCCAGCCCCGTGCCGAACCACAGGACGAACAGGCCACGCGGGTAGTCGTAGTTCAGCACGAAGCAGGTGATTCCGACCGCGCCGGCCGCGCTGGCCGTGGCGGTGATCGCCCGCTTGTATTCGGTGGCTCCCGCGCGCAGGTGCCGAACTGCGTAGACCCCGAAGCTGATGAGTGCGGCAAACCAGGTCGCCGCGACCAGCAGGCTGGCGATCGCCAACCTGCTGGAGAAGTCGACCGCGGCGAACGGCATGATCTGGTAGCCGAGGATCGCGACGGCAGCTGCGATCAGGAGTACCACGGCGTCCACGGTCAGCAGCACGGCGCGCTGCGCACGCGGCTGCACCGTCCAATGACGACGCGACGGTACTGCGGAAATTCGATCAATGGTGAGCGAGTCTAGATACGCACCAATCGTGGTCATGATCCCCCCGGTTCTGACCAGATCTACGGCCTTCCCCCCGAAAGCCGTGCCCGCAGCTATTCCCCCCGGATCGTGCGGACATGTTGATTATGGCCGTCTCCGGTCCGAAGGGCAAGGGGGCCGCCAGAGCGTGGGAAGATTGCTAGTCGTCAAGGGGATGGAACGGGCGGTCCGACCCGGCCGCACCGGCTCCCGATCGGAGGTTGGGCGCGGTCGGGGCAGACGAGGGCCGCCCCGGCTGAGTAGGGTGGCCGCCTGAAGCACCACATCGCCATCGGTGCCGACAGGAGTCCAGATGAGCAATCGGAACGCAGCGGGTCATCGCCGAGGCTGGAAGAGCCACGTGCTGATCATCGTCCAGAATCTGCCGATCCAGGTGGACCGCAGGGTCCTGCTGGAACTCCACGAGTTGCTCGGCAAGGGTTACCAGGTCAGCCTGATCTGCCCGAAGGGACCTGGAGATCCCGACCGTGAGGAGATCGACGGCGCTCGCATCTACAAGTACGCGCCGGCACCGGTGGCCAAGGGGCTGGCCGGGTACGTGCTGGAGTTCGCCTACAGCTGGCTGCGCACGGCCTGGCTGAGCGTCGCGGCGTGGCGTGAGGGCGGTAGGTTCCACATCATCCAGGCGTGCAATCCTCCGGACACCTATTGGCTGCTGGCCCGGCTGTGGCGCCCCTTCGGAGTGAAGTTCGTCTTCGATCATCACGATCTCAATCCCGAGCTGTTCTTCTCCCGCTTCGGGGAGCCCGAGTCGGGAGGGCAGGTGGTCCAGCTCAAGGGGCTGTTCTGGTTGGAGCGCATGACCTTCCGTTCTGCGGACCGGGTGATCTCGACCAATGACTCCTATCGGGCGATCGCGATCGACCGCGGCGGCCTCGACCCGGCCGATGTGGTGGTCGTTCGCAGTGGCCCGGACACGGCGCAGATGCGTCCGATCTATCCTGAGTCGGCCAAGCCCGAGGGGACCTTCCTGCTGGCCTATCTGGGCATCATGGGGCCGCAGGATGGGGTCGACCAGGTGTTGCATGTCATGGCCGAGCTCGTCACCCGGCGCGGCCGGACCGATATCCGTGCTGTGATGATGGGCTTTGGCGACTGCCTCGACGAACTTCGCGTGCAGTGCGCGGAGCTCGGCCTGGACGACTATGTCACCTTCACCGGACGGGTCGACCGCAAGGCGATCGGTGAGTATCTCAGCCGAGCGGATGTCGGGGTGGGCCCCGATCTGAAGACACCGCTGAACGACGTGTCGACGATGAACAAGACGTTGGAGTACATGGCCTACGCGTTGCCGACGGTGTCGTTCGACCTGATCGAGACCCGGGTTTCCGGAGGTGACGCGGTGAGCTACGTCCGATCGGGCGACATCTCAGCTTTCGCCGACGAGGTCGAGAGGCTGCTCGGTGATCCGGATCTGCGGGCGCGGATGGGGAAGGAAGCCCGGCAACGGGTGACCGAGCACTTCGACTGGCGAGGGCAGGCGCAGGTCTACTCCGGAGTCTTCGACCTGCTTTCCGGCCGGCCGACGGCCGGCGACACCGAACCGGTTCGGATGGTCTCCGACCTCGACGATTGGGGCCGGCGGTACGTCCCGCTCGACGACCCGGCGGAGTTGGAGCGCTACATCGTGGAGCGGCGGGAGCGTTGAGCGAGTCGGCGGCCCGGGAACGGCTGATCATCAACTTCCACGGCATCGGCGAACCCTGGGACGGCGTACCCGCCGATGAGATCCCGTATTGGTGTCCGAAGCAGGCATGGCCGGCCTTCGCCGATGCCTTGGCGGAGATCGGCGAGCAGGGTGTCGTGGATCTGGAGATCACCTTCGACGATGGCAACCTCTCCGATCTCGACGATGCGTTGCCCGTCCTTGCCGAACGAGGATTGGTGGCGACCTTCCATATCTGTGCGGGCCGGCTCGGAAAGCCCCGCTATCTCGCCGAGGCACATCTGCGCGAGTTGCGCGCCGCCGGCATGGGGATCGGCAGCCATGGCTGGAACCATGTCGATCTGCGCCGGATCGATGACGTCGAACTCGAGCGTGAGGCTGCCGGATCGCGCGAGCGCCTCGCAGAGGCGGTCGGGGCTCCGGTGACGCAGTTCGCGCTGCCGTTCGGCAGCTATGACCGGCGGGTGCTGCGCAGCCTCCGCGAGTACGAGAGGGTCTACAGCAGCGACCGGAGCCGTGCCGCGCTCACTGGCTGGCTGGTCCCGCGGATGTCCTATGTCGCGGGCTGGCAACCGGGCGACCTGTTCCGGTTCGCCACCGAGCGCCGCTCATTGGTGGACCGACTGAGGCGGCACGCGGTCTCCACGCTGAAACGCCTCCGCTAGGCGGCGGCGGGGCTGTGCCGGCGTGGGGACTGGCAGGACCGCCAGCCCGGTATCGCGGCTGTCCTGTGAGATATGCCAGACGGCCCCGGCCAGACCGAGCATCAAGAAGGTCAGCCCGGCCACCTGGCGGAAGCCCATGGCGTCGAAGGTGACGTAGCTCGTGGTGATGCCGATCAGGGCCGCTGCCACCGCCAGCCCGAGGTGACGCTGCTGCGCGCTGCCGCCCGTTCGTAGTGGAGCGAGCGCTTGGATCAGCCCGCTCAGGATCAGCCAGGCGAAGGCAGCCAGCCCGACAATGCCCAGTTCCAGCAACAGCACCAGAGCCTGGTTGTCGATCGTTCGGTACACCATCGGAACCCAGGTGAAGAGGCCCTGGCCGAACAACGGGCGTTCACTGAACATGCGGAAGACGAGTTCGTAGTCGTCGGTACGGCCGGTGATGCTCGGGTCGTGTTCGATCCCGGTGAACAGAGAGCGCAGGGTGCCCAGGAGTCCGGGAAGCGCGATCGGCCCGAGGACGCCGGCGACCGGCACCAGGGCGAGCGCGATCAGTCGCCATCGCATCGGCCAGCCGAGGAACAGGATGACCAGGGCGACCGCAGCCACCACGATCGCCGAGCGAGACACCGACATCAGCGCGGCCAGCCCGATCAGCAGGGTCGGGATCCAGGTCGACTTGCGATCCGAATGCAGGCTGCGGTGCAGCGCCAACGGCAGGATCGTCGCCATCACGACACCCAGCTCGATCGGGTGGGCCGAGGTCGAGACGATCCGGTTGAGTGTCGATCGTGACAGCGCGTTGCCGAAGTCGGTGAGCGCCGTCAACCCGGGGATCTGCAGCAGTCCGGCAATGTTCCAGCGGGTGAAGTACTGAATGACGCCGATGGTGGCCATGAAGGTCCCGGCACCGACCACCCAGGAGATCACCTTCTCCAGCTCGCGCCATGAGCGGATGCCCTCGGCGGTCAGCAGCACGATGCCCGCCCAGCCCGCCCAGGCGAGCAGCCCGCGATCGGCGGCGCTCCCGATCGTCTCGGTCACCTGGGCGACGTTGGCGGCCTGCCAGAGTCGATCGGAGCGTTGGTGGATGTCGGCGGGCTGATACCACCCCTGGATCTGGCCCGCGGCGTAACTGATCAGGACGGCGGCCGTGAACAGACCGAACGAGAGCCGAGTGGGGGTGATTCCCCGCCGGGGGTTCAGCCCGCCCGCGATCGAACAGATCCACCAGACCAGGCCGACCATGGCGAACAGGTTGGCCGGGGTGCCGGGTGCGCCGATCGGGCCCACGATCAGCCTGGTCGGGATACACAGCAGCAGGACGGCGTACATGGCGGTGAACCGCCAGGCCGGGATCACCTCCCAAGCCGTCAGGGTCGGGCTGAGGGACTGCTCAGGTGCGGGGCTCGTCGTCGCCATCGGCAGCCTCGCTGGTCGTGGGCGATGCATCGCCAGCCGTTGTGCTGGCGCGTCGAGGCGCGAGCTCGCCGTCGGTCGTCTCGCCAGGATCGTCGTCAGTTCCGGTCGCCTCCGGCGGTGCAGGGGTGGCGCTATCGGGTCCGGAATCGAGGTTCGCAGGTTCGGCCCGCTCGTTGGGACGGGCGTCGCCTTCCTCATCGACATAGGCCGCATCCTGGACGGGCGTCTCCAGGCTCACCGGACGCGGGCCGGATGCCGGCGTCGGTTCGTCGGCGGTCGGCGTGTGATCCGCCTCGTCCGCCGGATCGGCAGCCGCCTTGTTCCTGGATTTGCGCGTCGGCTTCGCCGGCCGATTGGCCTTGCGTGCCCGACGCAAGGCGATCAACTGATCGATGGCGAAGGCGGCCAACAGGGTGATCAGGCCGCCGGCGCCGGCCACGGTCAGAACGCCGCGCATCCGGTTGCCAGAGATCTGCTCGGGCTCGCTCTCGGCCGCGTAGACCCTGGTATGGGCTGTCTGTTCCCTCGGCGCGTTCTCCTCCTGCTGGATGACCAGCAACTCGCGCTGCAGACCGGTGATCAGGCCGTCGCGGGTTGCGATCACGTTGTCCGGATCTGTGCCCTCGACGCTGACGGTGAGCGTGGGGGAGGCGGTGTCGACCCCCACCTCGAACTGTGAGGTCAGGCCCTGAGCGGCCATCTCGGTCCGGAACTCGCGGCTGGTCGGTGCCAGCGAGACGATTCGGGCCAGGACGTTCAGGCCGTTCGGGAGGTAGAGGAATGGACTGCCGACCGCCTCCGGACCACGGGAGTCTGCTGGCAGCAACAGAAGCATCCGTGCCGTGGCCTGGTAGGAAGGCGGGGTTCTCAGATAGAGGTAGCCAGCCGCCCCGAGGGTGATGATGAGCCCGAGGAGGATCACCAGCCAGCGGCGCAGAAGCACCTGGAGGGCACTTCCCAATGTCATAGGTTTCATCCCCCTGGAACAATTACTGTGGTGGCGTCTACCAGTTGCCGTGGCACCAGCTACGCTCGCAAAGGTTACCAGCCGCAGAAATCCGCCGAATCCAGGATCCGGGCTACGTCGAACGTGCGCCGCGCAGGAGCGTTCCGAGTCGGCTGGTGAAGACTTCGATGCGCTGCTGAGCGTCCGCATTGGCCGGCTCGGCCAGCTTGCGCAACCTCTCGCGGTCGGCGACGTGGCCGAGGGTCATGGCCACCGCATCCGCGGTCGAGGCGGTGGTGAGATCGACCACGACCGGGTAGCCGAGATTCCCGAAGAAACCGGCGAACTTGCGGCTGTAGGCCCCCGGGACCGTCGGCACGCCGGAGGTGAAGGCGGCGATCGTCGCGTGCATTCGCGAGCCGACGAAGGCGTCCAGCTTCGAGATGTACGACTTCGCCTCGACCGGGCTTGCGAAGGACGGGGCGAGGATCGCCTCGGGATGGCTCTCGTGCAGCTGCTGGGCTGCGCGGACATCGTCCTCACCGCCCGATTCCCATGGCCGGGAGAGCACGTGTGAGACGAGATGCACCTGGTGCCCGGCGGCGATCAGCCCGTCGACCACGTCGTGGCAGTAGCGGCGGTAGTCGGTCGTCAACCCGAACTGGTTGTCACCGGTGTAGCCGCCGTTCCAGAGCAGCCCGGAGACATTCAGCCCGATCCTGGTCCGGCCATCGGCCGGTGGCAGAGGCGACTCATCGTCCCAGGGCAGAGTGACGGCGACATCGGTGGATACCAGGACCTCGCGGCGGGTGAAACCCCTCAGGAACTCGGCAGAAAGGTCGTCGCGGGTGAAGACCAGCGTCGCCCGGTTGACCGCGTGCCGGAACCATGGCCGGCTGATCCCGTGCTTGATGGGGCCGTAGGTCTGCGGTCCCAGAACCAGCGGAGTGCGCGTGAACAACACCAGTTGCTTGTGGAAGAGCTTTCGAGCCAGGCGTTTGACCCCGTAGATGTCAGAGAAGCTGTCCCCGCCGGTGAAGTCGATCACCACGTCGCAGGCAGCGATCTCGCGGATCGAGTTCACCATCGCGCGAGGCTTCTTGTGCCAGAAGGGGACCGCCCGGATCGTCTTGTCCGTGATGCCGAGGCTGGTGCGCATTCGCGCCAGTTCGGCGTCGGAGTTGATCGAGAAGAGGACGAACTCCGCCTCGCCCGGGATGAGGTCGTGAGCGATCCGGACCGCCGAATACGCCAAGGCCGCAAGGCCGAGGTTGGCGGTGTCGCACTGAATGCCGAGGAACCCGACTCTCACCGCTCGTGTGCCTCGCCGGTACGCGGTTGGTGCCTCGCCATGCCCAGAGAGTACCGGAGTGGCCGAGGGCCGGGCTACCGTCGGGTGGTGTCGTCGCGACCCCAGTCCATCGCGGTCACCGGCCCCCGGCGGGCGGCTACCGCCGCAGTCAGCGTGATGGCCGCGTAGACGATGCCCGCCGGAAGGAGCCGTAGATCCTTGGCGACGACCTCGCGCAGCCACGCCCAGCGGTCGGCCGGCCGAACGGCCACGCTGAGCTCACCGTCTCGTGAGGCCTGACGCATCGCCGCGCTGCCCCGCCGCACCCGCACCAGCCGCCGATAGAGGTCGCGAGTCGTGAAGGGCGTGGCGACGACGACCCGGACGGCGTCCACATGAGCCTTCTCGTGCTGGGCGTAAAGGGAATCCAGGAAGAGGTCGTCAGCGACCATGAGGGGAAAGTCGCCGAACCGCGCCCGTCCCTCCTGGGAAAGCGCGATCATGCCACGACCGAAGAGCCCGCTGCGGAACACCGGAAGTCGCTCATTGATGGCGAAGTAGGCGCGCACCGGCCACGGGCGACCGGCCGTGTCCAGCGCTCGGCCGGGAACCGCGACCAGGATTCCGGGGCGTTCCAGAGCTTCGACGAGGGCCTGGACTCCGCCGGGCGGGACTCCGATGTCGGCGTCGAGATAGATCCGGGGGAATGCTCTGGCGGCGGCATCGCCGGCGTTGAGAGCGAGGGGTTTGCCGCCCTGCTCCAACTCGACGACCGTGATGCCGGCGAAGGAACGCGCGACATCCGCGGTGCCATCCGTGCAGCCGTTCGGCACCACCACCACGTCGAGGTCGTCAGCGCCGTCGAGAAGGGCGGCCAGCGTCCCGCCGAGGGTGGATTCCTCGTTGTGCGCGGCGATCACGATGCTCACCATGGGGCCTCCCGGCTGTTTGTGGGCGACATCGTAGTCGGCGCACGGCTGTGCCGCCTCCGGCAGCAGGAAGGGCCGGTCATGCGACCGGCCCTTCCCAGCGGACGAGATCCCCTACTAGTCGGAATAGCGGATGGTGGTGCCGTCGTCCCAGGTGTTGCCGGACCAGACATTGCCGGTGGCGTTCGGGTCGAAGGATGCGACTGCGCCGAGGTTGCCGCACTTGCCGCTGGGGCCCTTGACGAACACGTTGTTGATGAAGCGGATGTTGTTCGCGTTCGGGTAGGGCTTGCTGGGGGACGAGCCGCCATAGGCGCACATCGTGGAGTCACCACCGATGAACCGGTTATTCTCGATCAGGTTGTTCTGAACGGTCGCGGTGTCGCCGTACCCGGTGAGGCCCGCGGAGCAGCCGGTGCCCGGGCCACGGTCCGCCTCACAGGTGATGGTGTTGTGACGCAGGGTGGTGTTCTGGCTCATCCGGATCCCGCTGAAGTGGGCATCGCCACCGGGATCGCCGCCCTGGCCGTGCACCCAGGAATCCTCGATCACGCAGTTGTACTCACAGTAGATCGAGCGGCGTCCACCTGTGACCTCGACCCGGGTGGCGCGGAAGTTGCCGCGCATGATGCCGGTGTTGAGGTTGTCGCCGATGTGAACCTCACTGTCGGTGATGGTGAACGAGTAGTTGTTCGACTTCGGCGAGCGGAGATCGACCGTGCCGTTGATCCGGGAGTTGATGATCTGGACGTTCGATGCCTGGATGTTCAGGCTTCCGTTCACCACCTGATTGCGGATCACCGTGCCGTTGGTGGTGATGGTGCTGGGGCCGGTGTAGGTGGTCAGGGTCGTCCCTGCCGGCACGCCGGTGTTGCTCGCATTGGGCCAATCCGAGCTGGGCCTCGAAGGGGAGGTGGGCTGCGGGGTGGGCGTCGCGGTGGCGGTCGGCCTGGGGGTGGCGGTCGGCTGCGGGGTCGCCGTCGGCGTGGGAGTCGCCGTCGGCTTGGGAGTCGCCGTGGGCTGCGGGGTGGGGGTCGGCTTCGGGGCGGGAGCCGGGGGCTTCGCCGCTGCGAACTTCGGCTGGAACTCGACATCGACCAGATAGTTGGCGCCACGACTGTTGGACTTGGGGCGCTTGCTCTTCTTGCTGTAGGTGTAGACGCCGCCCTTCTTGGCGACCGTGATCCCGTTCTTGGTGTACTTCTTTGCGAAGCCATTGCGAGTCACGGCGAACCGGCCGTCACTGGCGAGGTAGGAGGCGGTGTACGTCTTCCCCTTCTTGATCGCCACCGGCTTTGAGAGCTTTGCGGTCTGCCAGCCGGTCTTGGAGGACTTGGCGAAAGTGGCCCGAGCGAGCAGCCGGCCCTTGGAATCCCACAGCGAGGCGGTGTAGGCCTTCTTCTGCTTCTTCGAGCGGTAGAACTGGATCGCGGTGACCACGCCGTCGGTCTTGGTGGTGAACTTGACGCCCAGGTTGACCGGCTTCTTCGAACTGACGGCCTTGGTCTTGGGCTTCGCCGACGTGTTGAACAGACCAACCGGCTTGGCGGCCGGCGCGGCGTTCGCAGGCGTGGCGTTGAGGGCGGCACCGGTCAGCAGGGTGGCGATGAATGCCAGCGCGACTCCGATTGCGCTCAAGCGACGCCAACCACGGGTCGGCGCGGGTGCAGGAGGGTTCAGTTGGGGGGTAGTGAGCATAGGGGGGTCCTCAGTCGAGTCGTTCTGCTGGATCCGACGGGTTCGGACAGATCCGACTTTCCTGAGAAACGTTAAGCTAGTTCCCAGCTTCTGGTCAAATTCCTTACGGCCTCGGAGGGTCCTTGGTCACGCTGTCCCCCCTCCTGGGGACTCGACGGTTGCTCAGCAGGGGCCGAAACGACTGGGCGGTCACCCGATCTGTTCAGCCCTCGGTCTCGTCCTCGAAGGGACGATCGAAGGCGGCGATGCCAGGGGCGAGCTGGTCGATGTCCTGCTCCCACCACTTCTCCTGGAGCAACCGGGCGATGGTCTCAGGGGTGAAGCGGTATCTGACCACCCGGCCGGGGTTCCCCACCACGACGGCGTAGGGCGGGACGTCCTTGAAGACCACCGCGCCGGCGCCGATCACCGCGCCATCGCCAATGCTGGTGACATTGGAACTGATCACCGCATTGTGCCCTAGCCAGACGTCGTTGCCGATGGTCAACTGGCTGTACTCGCGGACGTGTTCGGTGTAGCCGAGGTTGGAGTTGAAGAAGAAGCCGTGCATGCCCTTGAACTCCGTCGGGTGATCGAGGGTGGCGGCGAAGGCGGTGCGGGCGATCGAGGTGTAGCGACCGATCGTCGTGTTGCGCCCGAAGGAATGGGGCACGAAGCAGCCGCCGTGGGTGTACGCACCGATGCTGACGCCGTGGTACCGCCGGAAGATCTCCCGCAGCGAGGCCGAGTAGATCTCCCCACCCTCCAGCCGGTTGATCAGCCGAGTCGCCGCTGCCCGACCGATCGAACCTCGACCGTAGAGCCATACCAGCCCGGGGTTGGCCCGGTCCGTCACTCTCACCCCGCTCCTGCTCGCTCGATCGCCCGCGAACTCCGAAGACCTCGGCTCGGGCTTGAAGTAGTTGCGTTGCACGATCCGGCGCACCATGCCGACATACTCCTTTATCTGCGCCTTCATGCTCAACTGGGCTGTGGCCGCCGCCAGCCGAAAACCCGGGAAACGCGGTGTCGGAAGCCCGAAGGTGCGCAACGCGGCCATCCGGAGGCCGACCACCCGTCGCCGGCGGACCAGACCCTGCGCAGCCACGACCTCGCGGTACCCGCTGGGTGTCGCCTCCAGGTAGCCGTCCTCGATCGCCGCCTCGACGATCTCCCGACCACGCTCGGTACGCGCGAGAATCATCGAGATGCCGTCGCTGCCCTCTGACTTGCGATGCCAGGCATCCCCGCCGGTGACGTCGGCCAGTTCTCCCAGCCCGTCCGGGCACAGCTGGCAGCGCAGTTGACGTTGCCGGCTCGCGAGTTGGCCCCATGATTCGTCGTAGGTGAGGCTCGCGGTCTCCCCGTGTTCATCGATGACGGTGAAGTTCCCGGGCCAGCCACGCCCCCGGTAGCGCATCGACGTGATCTCCTCGGGCTTGGTGAAGCCGAGATCGCTTGCCAGCCGCAAGCTGGCGGAGGAACTCGGCGTCCCTGCGCAGAAGAAGCTGAGCACGAGCCCGAGATTCCGGTCCAGCGCGGGCCGGGTCCGGCGCAGGCGGGCGACTGCCGCGACGTCGCAGGGTTTGCCGATGAAGACGCAGGGACGGTCGCTGGTCTCGATGGTGCGCAGCGCCTCCACCGGCGAGGAGGTGGTGTATCGCGAGCCGCTGTTCTCCAGTAGGCCGGTCCGATCGGTGCTGATGACGGTGCGATTGCGCCATGGCTTCTCGGGATCCATGCCGGTGTGCACCACCAGGGCCATTCCCAGGCGCTCCAGAGCGTAGGTCGCCAGCGCGGTCACGACGCCGCCGGAGGATCCTGCCCAGCGCAGTTCGGGGTCGGCCGCCCAACCCTCCCAGATCTTGCGGGAGGGACCGACCAGAACCTCGTTCGCATCGGGCTCATGATCGCCCCAGCTCGGCGCTTCGACCTCAGAGCCGGGACAGACGGCAGCGATCTGGTCCTTCACGACGATCGGCAACTGGCGCACGCCGATCGGGCGCCGTCCGACGGTGGGAATGTCGATCATCGAGACCCCATGATCGCCGGCGATGTAGGCGCATGCGCCGCACCCCGAGCACAGGCGGTTGTCGAGAACAGCGTCGATCCGGTGGGTTCGCGTCATTCCCTGCTCCTTGAGGCTGCAATCGTCACGGGATCTCCCGTCCACCGCCAGGATCGGCTGCCACAGCGGCGTTCACCAGGAGCGCGAGCGAACTCGGAGCAGGTCGGACGGTTCCCCGTGTGACCCCATCCAGCCACTCCTCGTCGAACAGCCCGAGGCCGCGGACCGGATCGAGTAGTTCTGGACGCTCCGTCAGATACTCGGTGACCCGGTTCGCGACCACCGCACCGCCCGGTGGCGGGCGACGGGAACCCTCCAGGCGCTGTCGTACCTTGCGCGTCAACTTACCGAGCTTGGTCGCTCGCTGCCGTAGGAAGCCGACCGGACCGGGTCTGGCATAGACGGACGGCGGCGGCCGGTCGTCGAGTGGGATCCGGGCGAGCTCGTCGTCCAGGGCGACCTGCAGCTGGCCGAGGAAGCGTGAGTTCTGCTTGTCGTGCGGTGCCAGTGCGCGGACGATGGCGCGGAACCGGTGATCGAGCATCGGATTGGTCAGGGTCCGCTCGAAGCACACCACACTCTCGCCGAGGCCGGCCCAGCGTTGCATCCGGTGACGGTAGTACAGCTCGTCGGTCGCTCGGTACCACTCCGGGCCGCCTTCGCTGAGCGCGGCGTCCGCGAGATCGAGCGCCAGCGGAAGCGCGCGCTCGCGATGCGCCACGGCGAGCGCTGCGGGTTCCACCGGCTCGTTGGCGAACATCCGCCACCTGGCCAGCCGCTCCGATCGTGATCGGGTGATCGGGCGAGGCCGTACCCATCCGGTGTAGAAGAAGCCCCTCCCGAGCTCGCCGCCCAGGCCCGACAACCGATGACCCTGCTCGAAGGACTCCTCCGCCCACGCCGTGGCGGCGCGCGCGATCGGATCGGCCATGCAGTCGTGGATGCTTGCTTGGCGCCACACTCGGGCGAACCATTCCTGCGGGCCCAACTCTCCGAGCCCGCTCATCGACCGCACGGTGTGCGTCATCCGGTAGCGGGCGGCCAACGCTGCCGCGACCTCCGCATCGCGGGTGCCCGGGGCATCGAGCGTCATCACCTTCAGGCCCTTGCGGCGCGCGGGAGGGATCGCACTCAGCAGCAGCCGGGAATCCTGACCTCCGGTGAGCTGCAGGGTCGGCGCGTCGACCTCGTCGAGATACTGCTCAAGGAAGGTCCGCAGCAGCGCGGCTGCCTGTCGGACGCCCTCCGCCAGCGGGACTGAACCCGCTTCGGGATCCGGCTCCGGTGCGTGCTCGGCTTGGCTCCTGCCGCCGGCCAGCAGGATCGACTCGCCGGGAGCCAGCTTGGTCACGCCCCGGAAGAAGGTCCGCTGTCCCAGCTGCCAGCCCAGCTGGCTCTGCAGCAGGACGGCCTGGTCGTCGATCCCGGTGTCGCCCAATCGGGCGAGCAGGCGCGCGGAGGTCGAGACGGCCGCCCAGCCGTCTCCGCCGGACCGGAAGAGCTGGCGGAAGCCCATGCTGTCGGCCACCGCGCGCACACCCTCCGGCACCTGACCGAGCGCGCCGAACGGCGGCAGCAGCGAGCCCAGGCGCGGTAGGTCGGACTCCTCCAGCCATCGGCCGACCTCGGCTGCCGTGATGGCACCGTCGTCGCCCCAGTTGGTTCCGGAGAGGAGCAGCGGACGACCGGCCGACAGCGTCGGCTCGGTGAGGTCCCAACTGGCGACCACGACGTCCCGGGTCTGGGTGATGGACGCCTGGAGGCCCTCGGCGGCGAGCATGGCAGTCAGATCGGGAGGCGATCCGCCATCCCGATAGGTCACTGCGAGCACGCCTGGCACGTGATGTTGCCTCATTCGCCCTCCCCCTGGGCTCCGCTGCGTGCCCCTACTATATGGACTGGCTGTGCGCTCTGGCCCGCGCTGGACGGCAATTGTGGACCTGGCCGCCGACACCACGCGCCCGCGAAAGGGGAATTGTGGAAGCTGCACGACGTGAGGAGATCGCACGCGAGATCGAGTTCGGCCCCCTGGCGGAAGGCGACGTGGCCGGGATCTCCGAACTGATCACTGGGATGAGCTACGCCGAAGGCGACCAGCGGTTGCGTGACAAGAGTCCCGCCTACTACCGCTGGATGTACCTGGAGAACCCGGCCGGACAGGCGATCGTCCATTCGGCCAGGCACCGGGGCCGGATTGTCGCCTCCTTCGCGCTGGCACCCAAGACGGTCCAGATCGACGGACGACGGCTGGTGGTCGGCAAGACCATGGACATGTTCACCGACCCGGACTATCAGGGGATGGGGCTCATCAAGCGGTGCACCGAAGCTGTGTTCGCCGAAGCCAAGGCATCGGGAATGGCGGGCTGGTACGTCACGCCGTCGGTCAACTCCTACCCGATCTTCACCGGGAAGTGGGGCTATCGCGAGGACTTCACCCTGGCCTACCGGGCCCGGGTCCTGGCCTACGCGCCCGTTCTGGCGGCGGCGGTCAAGCCCGCTGGTCCGGCCAGGCTCGCCGGCCGGGTGCTCGACGGCATCCGTGGGATCCTGCCACGCCGGCGGCTCCGCCTGCCCGCTGGGTGTTCCGTGGCGACGATGGCGTCCTTCGGGCCCGAGACCGATCAGCTGTGGAGCGACGTGGCCACCGGCTATCGCGTGGCACTGGTGCGGGACGCGGCCTATCTGACCTGGCGATACATCGACAACCCCGACGACTACACCGTGCTGGGCCTGAGCCGGGAGGGTCGGCTGATCGGGCTCGTGGTGCTCACCGAGACCCTCCGGCGGGGCGTCCGGGTGGGCGAGATGGTCGACTACGTCTGCGGTGCGGACGACACCGATACCTTCCAGCTGCTGGTGGATGCTGCGCTGGAGCATGCGCGCGAGCAGGGACAGGCGCTGGTCCAGGCCTGGTCGGTGCCCGGCACTCCGCTGGACGCGCGGCTTCGCGCCGCCGGCCTGCCCTGGCGCCGCGCTGACGTGAAGTTCCTGATCAGCCCCGGTTTCCCTGACGAGGTGATCTACGACGGCGCCTCCTGGCTGCTGACCCAGGGCGACGGCAACGACGTCTGAGCTGTGCTAGGCCAGGCTGCGCCGGGTCAGCAGCCAGACGGTGTTGATGGCGTGACCACGCACCTTCAGCGAGGCCTGCTCGCGGCGATCCGGCTTGGCCAGCCGGATCCCCACCCACCCGGCGATGCAGACCAGGTGGTAGACCACCTTGATCGCCACGTAGACCGCCCGTGCGGCCGCGGGTTGATGCTTGCTCCAGTACAGGTGATCGGCCCGCTCCATGGTCAGGTAGTACTTCACCGGATAGGCGGCGGTGCTGCCGCCTCCGAAGTGGATCGCCTCCGCCTCGGGATGATAGACGATCCGCCAGCCGGCATCGTGGAACCGCCTGCCCCAGTCGGTGTCCTCGCCGTAGAAGAAGAAATCCTCGTCCAGGGGTCCCACCTGATCGAATGCCTCGCGGCGGACCATCAGGAAGGCACCCGACAGCACTTCGGCGTCGTGGGTGTGGTGGTAGGTGGCCGGCGGAAGGGCGCGTCCGGGCAGAATGCCCAGCTTCTTCAGCCACAGGTAGTCGCCCGCCGCGTTGCCGAGCGA
The DNA here is from genome assembly GCA_049841235.1 of Propionicimonas sp. Taxonomy (GTDB): domain Bacteria; phylum Actinomycetota; class Actinomycetes; order Propionibacteriales; family Propionibacteriaceae; genus Propionicimonas. Next base: position 23,875 of record JASGEM010000115.1, read on the forward strand.
AGGGAAGCGACGGACGTTCATCCGGGTCTGGCCCTCGCCGTTGATCTGTCGTGGGCCGACCAGGCCGACCTGAGGGTGGGAGACGAGGTGCTCCCAAAGCTTGTCGACGACTCCGTCCAGCGCAATCACGTCGGTGTTGACCAGGCAGAGCGCCCGGCCGCGCGCCACCGCGAACCCGATGTTGTTCGCCTTCGCGAAGCCGTAATTGCCCGGATTCTGGATCAGCGTCACGTCCGGATGGCGTTCGCGCAGCGCTTCCTGCGAACCGTCCTGTGAGTCGTTGTCGACAACGATGATCTCCATCGAGGCACGGTGCGTCGTCTGCTTCAGTGAGGTGACCACGTCCAGCAGATAATCGCGGGTGTTCCAGTTGACGATCACGACCGAGACGTCGACGGGGTCCGAGTTCACACCCGATAGGTTAGCCGGACCTCACCGGCTCGCCGCGTCGCCATCCCAGTCCCGCCCGTGTGCTCTCGTGGCCGGCGGGTAGACTCGCGAGCATGACGCGGCGTAGGGGGGAGCCGAGCCCACGGGCGGTGGCGGGTGGACGCGGACGGTTGCCGCTGGCCTTGGCGGCGGTGGGACTCGTGATCGCCGGCTGTGGAATCGTGCCCCCGGGTTCTCAGTCCGAGCAGGAAACCACGACACCGACTGCGCCGACGGAATCGGCCAGCCCGGCACCGCCGTCGCGAGTGCCGGACGACTGGCCCAACGAGAGCAACACAGGAGTGCCGGAAGGGACGCAACTCACCGAGTACACCGGCGATTGCGTGATCACCGAGCCCGACACCGTGATCGACGCCAAGACCGTCAACTGCGACCTGACGATTCGAACGACCGGAGTGAAGATCACGCGCTCGGTGATCAACGGCAACGTGAACGTCAGGCGTCCGGCCGAGGGACACAGCTTCTCCATCTCCGACAGCGAGGTGCATGCCGGAGAGCGGCTGGTGACCGGCCTCGGTAACGGCAACTTCACCGCCGAGCGGGTGGAGATCACCGGCGGCGGTCGTTCGGCCTACTGCCAGACCAACTGCACGATTGAGCATTCCTTCGTGCATGCGCAGACCGGCGATCCCGACGGTCAGGCGCATCTCTCCGGCATCCGGATGGGGCAGCACACCACACTGCGGTTCAACACCATCACCTGCGAGGGAAAGAGAATCCCGCCCGCCTCGGGTTGCTCGGCGGGACTGACGGGCTACGGGGATTTCACGCCGATCCAGGACAACCTGATCGAAGGCAACCTGTTCATCGGTGGTACCTCGTCGTTCTGCGCCTTCGGTGGCTCCACCCGAGGCAAGCCGCACAGCGACGAGGCTCGGGACATCCGGTTCATCGACAACGTGTTCGTTCGCGGTGAGACCGGCAAATGCGGGATCCTCGCACCGATCGAAGCGTTCGACTCCGACGCGCAGGGCAATGTGTGGGAAGGGAACACCTGGGAGGACGGCGAGCCGCTGCCTCCCCGCAACTAGCGCTCCTTCGATCCGCGGGACGGCTGGCCGTGCGGTGCTTCCGGGACGCTTTCGCTGTCACTCACTCCGCTCGGCAGTACCCTCAACCGGCGCCGGGGCCGCCGGTGACGGTTGAGGGAAGCGGCATGCTCGTGCGATGCCGCGCCTGATTGGGTTGGGGCCCGGGCAGGCTGCCCGGGCCCCAACCCAATCGCTGCAGGTCAGGCGGCGGCGTCCTCATCGGGGCGCCGACGGCCGAGCCACAGCAGGAGGACCCCGCCGGCGACCGTCAACCCGGCCAGGCCGAGCAGCCCGTCGGTCTCCGAACCGGTGTTCGCAAGCAGATCGGTGTCCGACCCGGAGTCGCCCTCTTCATCTGTCTCGTCCAGCACCGCCGTGTCCGCGCAGACGGTGACGTCGGCGTGGTCGGTGAGTTCGGGTTGGTCGGTTGTCTTGGTGATGCTGGCGGTGTTCGGGAAGGTTTGGCAGGTGCCGCTGGTGACGTCCGCTCCCAGGGTGCGGGAGTAGGTGAACGTTTGTGGTCCGTCCAGGGCGTCGAGGGTGCGGGTGCCGCCGAACTCTTGGGCGGTGTCGGAGAGTTGTACGGTGCGGTCGGTGACGTTGGCGGTTTCGGGTGTGAACGCGAAGCGCGCGGTGGCGGTCACCGTGCCGCCGTCCCAGGTGACCACGGCGGTGTTCTTGCCGGTGGTCGTGGCGGTGGCCTGTGTCAGCTGGCATTCGTAGGTCAGGGTCAGGGTGCCTGATGCTGGCACGGTCGTGTTGTCCGCGTCGGTGATGGTGCAGGTGGCGCCGTCGATTCCGAGGTCGTCGGTGACGGTGACGGGTACCGGGACCTTGTTCGGGTTGGTGATCGTGATGGTTCCGGTGACGTGGAAGTTGCTGTCCTGGGCTGCTGACGGGGTGGCGACCACCTGGTAGTCGAAGGTGGCTGGTTCGCCCGGGGTGACCCTGACGGACTGCTCGCCGATGACGGACTTCTCGATGGTCCAGTCGTAGTCGCGGTCGAAGAACGGGTTCGCGGTCTTCTTCGCCTTCAACGCCTTGAGCGGCTTCTCGTCCGCACGGTTGAATACCACGCAGATGGTGGTCTTCTTGGTCTTCACGTCCACCTTGAAGGCGGCGCCGTCGAGTTCGGTATGGGCAACCGGTGTCTGCTTGCCGTCGGCCAGCACACACTGCGCCTTGACGTAGCTGTAGCCGTCCCGGACCGCCTCGGTGACCTTGACCGGGGCCAGACGACCCTCGGCGAGAGTGATCGAGAAGCTCGCGGAGCTGTCGGCGCCGGTCGACGCCGACGACGGCGTCTTCAGGGTTCCCGTCGAGGACGACGCGGTGAACTTCCAGCCGGCGCCACCCGGTGTCGCGTCCGCCGGGTCGCTGGAACCGGCCGGAAGGATCGCCTTCACGACCACCAACTCACCGGTCGTCGGCTCGGCAGGCTTCTTCTTGGTCTTTTCCTGAGGAGCCGTGGTCAACGCACCGGTCTCGGGCTCTTCGGCTGGCGACTCCGTGACGGCCGGTTGATCCGGAGCGGGCTGCTCGTCGCCCTGATCCGCAGGCGCCTCGTCCTTGGGCTCGTCCTTCGCAGGCTCGATCGTGCCCGGTTCTGTGCCGTCGGCAGGCGGATCGCCGGCCTTGGTCTCAGTGGCCTTCGGCTGATCGTTCCCGGGTGTGTCAGCCTCGGGATTGTCGGCCTTGGGCTTGTCAGCCTCGGGCTTCTTCGCCTCCGGTTGCGCAGTCGGAGCGTCGTTCCCGGGCTCCGGCTTGGCCTTCGGCGCGGTCTCGGCAGTGGCTACTACCGGATCAGTCACTTCGTCGGCGGAGGCCAGCGGCAACCCCGTGAAAGTGAGTGCTCCGGCCAGGACCGCCGCAGTCAGTGCTGTGGTGAACCGCCGGATTCGATGCGTACGCGACCGCAGCTGTGCGGCCAACCCGAAATGGGCGCGCGAGATCATATTAAGTTACCCCCCATGGCGCCGTCCCCTGCTCCCCCCAAGCCGGGTCGACGAACACCTTGGCTGTGGAGTGTAGTGGCCACAACGGTCTTCCTCAATACCGCGATCCCAAGCCGGCGAGGAATTGCGCGGTCGAGTCGCATGTTGACCAGGGGCTGCTTCAAGGCCCGGGCCGGCGAAATGAACTGCTTCGCGGTGACTCGGGGGCACTACTCGGCTAGAGCTGCGGCTCCTCCGGCTCAGGCGTGGACGATGCCTGTTCCGCCTCTCCTGCGCTGCGTAACCGCTTGAGTTCGCGCCCTTCCCGCAGGACACAGAAGCCCCAGGCCAAGACCCCGAATCCGCCGCCGATGAGTACCTCCGCCCACCCGGGCAGCTCCACCAGCGTCACCAGCGCGAGGAGGGGCAACCCGAAGATCATCGCCACCACCAGACCGGCTCGTAGGGTCGAAAGGTAAGCGAAAATACTGAGCCCGGTAACCCGCCGCAGATTGAACAACTGCACCACCATCGCGCCGACCATGGCGACCAGCAGGGCGAGGGCGGCACCAGTGCCGCCCAGCCAGACTGCGAGTGGATAGAGGGTCAGGACGACCAGGCCGGCCCTCACCAGCGTGAAGCGTCTCTGGAGTTCGGGGCGGGCGATCGCCAGATAGACCGAGAAGGTGACCATGGACGCCATGTAGATGACCGCGAAGCTGGTGTAGATGGAGAACGCCGGCGCCGCGGTGGCGAACTCCGGGCGACCGTAGACCATCACCAGCAACGGTTCGGAGACGATCGCCATGATCGCCGCCATCGGGAGACCGAACAGCCAGACCAGCCGGGAAAGCTGCTGCACATTGGCTCGCATCCCCGCCATGTCGTCCTGGTACCTGGCGAGGATCGGCACCACCAGTGGCTGCACGACCTTGCTGAAGATGCTGAGCGGGAAGGTCGCCAGGGCGATCGCCATGGTGTACAACCCGAGTTCGGCCGGGGTGACGACCGCTCCCAGGACGAAGGTGTCCGACTGCATGATTACCATGGTGAGGACGGAGAGTCCCGCCATGCCGCGGGTGAACCGGAACAGATCCTTGCGTGCTTCGGGATCGAAACGGAGATTCGGACGGATCGGGCACAGGATGAACGAGAGCACGAAACGCACGAATGCCTCGAACACGGCCCCCCAGATCAGCGCCCAGACATTGTGCAGTGCGAAGCCGAGGATGAGCGTGAACCCGGTCCCGATCAGGCCGGCTCCCTGCACCGTCCACAACGTGGCTCCGAAGCGGAACTGGCGTTGCAGGGCGTAGATCCGCGGGCTGGTCAGCCCGGTGAAGAGCACGCTCAGGGGTGCCACCATCAACAGCGGTGTCAGTTCGGGCAGGTTGTAGAAGCCGGCGATCACCGGTGCCAGGGGTATCGCGATCGCCGCGACGATCGCTCCGCGGGCCACACCGAACCACCACGCGAGGTTGAGGAACTCGGGGGTGTCGCCCTTCTTGTTCTGGATGACGGCCTGCGCCACGCCCACCTCGGTGAGCGCCTCGAACAGCGCGATCACCGCCAGCACGATGGCCATCAGGCCGAAGTGTTCAGGGGCGATCAGCCGAGCCAGGATCATGTTGCGGCCGAGCCGGGCGAGCCGCTCCACCAGCGTGCCGGCCGCGAGGACGCTGCCGCCCCGCAGTGCGCGGCGGCCCACCCCTCCGGCTGCGGGTTCCTCGGCGTGCTCCGATCGGATCACGACGTCACGCATCGTCCCAGGCCGCGTGGGCGATCACGCGCAGCAGGCCCTCGGCGACGGCCTGGCTGCCCGTCTCGTTGAGGTTGGCGGTCTTGACGGCATACCCGGGGAAGAGCGCCTCGTGCTTCTTCCCGCCGACGCGCTTCCCGTCGGGATCCGTGGACTCGATCGCCGCGATGTCCCACAGTCGTCCGGCCTCGGCGTACTCCTTGCGCACCAGCTTGTTGAACTTGGTGCGAGCGGTGTTTCCACCGACGTCATCCGTCGTCAACGGCACGGTCGCGGGAATGAACGCAACCTCGGGAAAGTCCCGCTGGAGCCCGGCCAGCACCGAGTGGTACGTGTCGAAGACAGCGCGGACGTCCGTGCCGGTCTCGACATCGACCGAGGAGAACACCAGGGTCGCGATGTCGACCCGGCCCCCCAGTCCCTCACGGAGCCGTCGGTCGAACTCGGTGATCTTGCCGAGGGGGTCTCGATCGGTGCCGATCTTGACCCGGGCGATCAGTCCACCCCCCGGCCCGTCGGGCACCACCTCATCCCTGTCCAGGTCGACATAGACCGGGTTCCCCCATCCGTTGGTACGGGAGAGATGGTTCAGCCCTCTCAGGATGTCATGGCCGACGGACTGGTGGGCGAAGAACGTCCGCTGCGAGGCCGTCGCCCGGACGTACTCGCTGACCGTCTCGTCGTGCGTCGTCGGAGAAGGCGTGGGGGTTGGAGGGCCGGCAGGGCTGCGCGTCGGCGGCGTGGTGGACGGTGCGGGCTGCGGCTCGTGGCCGTTCGGCTGCTGGAGACCGCAGGATGACACCGCCAGTGCGAGCGCGACGGTCGTCGCGCCCAGCACGTGCCTCCACCATCCGGCCATCGAAGAGAGCTGCCTATCCTGTCGACCCGGGCCGCAGAGCGTGTTCGATCTCGGGGATGTACGCCACCAGTTCGGGGACGAGATGGAGGTACTGGGTGGTCTTGCGCTTCTGTTCGATGTCGCGATACACCCGGTCGACCTGCTCCTCGGTCAGGCCGGCTGCTGCGGCGACCTCGGCCAGTGGCACGCCGTTGTTCAGTCCGTACAGGCACAGATCCATCCGCTGATAGGGCAGCGAGAAGTAGAACTCCTCCTGGGATTGGGCCAGCGAGTAGGTGTCGGTCGTCGAGGGCCGGCTGCGGATCGCCTCGGGGACGCCGAGGTGCTCAGCCAGCGCATAGACCTGCGACTTGTACAGGTGGGCGATCGGTTTGATATCGGCCGCCCCGTCACCCAGCTTGACGAAGAAGCCCTGGTCGTACTCCAGTCGATTGGGCGTGCCGGTGGTGATGTAGTTCAGCCGGTCGGCGTGGTAGTACTCCATCATCTTCCGGATCCGCTGCTTGAAGTTGGTCGCGGCGACGATTCCGAGGTAGGCCTCGGTGGTGAGGCGGTGACGGCTCTGGTTGCCCTCCGGATCCTCCACCACCACCGAGTAGATCCGCAGCGCGTCGGAGTCGGTGACGCTCGGCAGCACGATCTTCGACTTCCAGCCGGCGCCGTACTCGGGCACGACCTTGCGGACCGACTCGTCGTACCGGCGGTAGCAGCCGGCAGCGTCCAGCGCGTCTGCGATCTCCTCGACCACCGAGTCGAACCCAAAGGTGTCCGAGATCGAGGTGCTGAGCTGAATGGTCTCGGGAGAGGAGGCGCGCTCGGGCATGTGCAGGCCGAAGACCCGCTTGCTGCCGAGGGCGTGCACGCACAGCGCCGCGGTGACACTGGAGTCGATGCCTCCGGACAGCGCGACCACGGCGCCCTTCCGCTTGGTGGCGGTGAGGTATTCCCGGATGCGCTGGCTGATGCGCTCGGTCTCCGCCGCGAGGTCGATGGTGAGGGCGTCGGGCCCGAAGGGGCGGGGATCTGTCATCGGTCTGTCCTTTCAGGTGCAACCAGGTCAATGATGTGGACGGGTTCGGGCGGCAGCGCAGAGCCGGACCACGACCCGGCGATGAACTGGCTGTGGATCAGCTGCGTCGAGATCACGGCTACCACCCGCATGTTGTCAGTGTTGCCGAATCGGCCGCTACGGGCTTTCGCCTTGGCGGTCAGGCCGGCCACCTGTCGTGGGTCGAAGATGCCGGCGGCGAGAAGTGCGTCGGGGGCGAGAACGTCCTCCAGCCACGCCGGCGACCTGCCGCCGAAGAAGAAGCTGGCCGCATCGGGTGCCCGGTAGGGCTGCTTCGGACGGTTCAGGATCGACGCGGGGACGAGGTCGGCGAAGGCCTGCTTGAGCAGGAACTTCTCGTCGAGGCCGAAGAGCTTGTGACGCGCCGGAAGAGCGTTGGCGAACTCGACGACGTCGCGGTCGAGGAAGGGGAAGCGGCCCTCGACGGAGTTCGCCATCAGCATCCGGTCGCCCTGGGAGGCGAGGATGTATCCGGGCAGCAGGGTGGTCATCTCCAGCCACTGCGCCCGGCTCAGCGAATCCCAGTTCTCGCTGCCCGCTGGCATCCGGCCGGTGATCTCGGCGTCCGGGGCATCGGCGATCGCCTGACGGACGGCTTCGGTGAGCATGGTCTTCAGCGCCGCGGTGGAGTTCCAGCGTGGCCGGTGCGACATCGCCGGATCGGCGGGGTCGAGATCCTGACCGAAGAAGCTGCGTGCGAAGGCCGGCGCCTGTCCCGGATTGCGGGCCATCCACGGGTAGAGCAGTTCGGCGGCGCGGCTGCGGACGGCGGATTCCGGATCCCGTGCCCAGAACTCGCGCACCTTGGCTTCCCGGTAGATGTCGTAGCCGCCCAGGACCTCGTCGGCGCCCTCACCGGTCACGACCACCTTGTAGCCACTTTCCCGGACCAGCTTCGACAACAGGAACAGCGGAGCCGGAGCGGTGCGCAGGATCGGGGCCTCGGCGTGCCACACCACCTGCGGGAAGGCCTCGGCGATGTCGCTGCCGCTCACCACGATGTCGCGGTGGTTCGTGCCCAGTTGGTCGACCATCTGGTGCTGGTAGTGGCCTTCGTCGAACTCCGCGTCGGCGAAGCGCAGCGAGAAGGTATGAAGGTCGGCGTCGGTGAAGTGCCGGATCGCGGCGGCGGTGACCGCCGAGTCGATACCCCCGGAAAGGTAGGCGCCCACCGGGAAGTCGGAGCGCTCGAACCGCAGCCGGGTCGCCTGGATCACCAGATCGCGCAGCCGCTCGGCGTTCTCGTCCAGATCCTGCCCGGGCTCCTCACCGCGCGGGGGAAAGTCGATCCGCCAGTAGGGCTCGCTGCGGAAGCCGGAGTCGTCGAAGTAGCCGATGTGGCCGGGCGGCAGCTGTGAGATCCCAGCGAACGGGGTCCGGGGAGCGACCGCCGACCAGTAGGTGAGTACCTGGTCGAGGCCGGCCGGGTCCAGCTCACGCGGCACCACGGGATCGGCGAACAGTGCCTTGACCTCGGAGGCGAAGGCGATCCGTCCCGGCGAGAGGTGGTAGTACAGCGGTCGGACGCCCATCCGGTCGCGGGCGAGGATCAGCCGGCTGGATCGCCGGTCCCACAGCCCGATCGCCCATTGGCCGTTGAACCTGTTGAAGCAGTCGGCGCCCCACTCCTCGAAGGCGTGGACGATCACCTCGGTATCGCTCCGGGTGGCGAAGACGTGGCCGCGTTCGCGCAACTCCTCGCCGATCTCGACGTAGTTGAAGATCTCGCCGTTGAAGGTCACCCACAGCGAGCCGTCCTCGTTGCCGATCGGCTGTGCGCCTCCGGCGAAGTCGATCAACGACAGGCGGGTGTGGCCGAGCACCGCGCGATGATCGCGCAGGTACCCACTGCCATCGGGCCCCCGATGGTGAAGCCGTCCCATCATTGCGGTGACGACGGTGAGGTCAGGTTCCGGGCCGTTGGTGACGATCCCGCAGATGCCGCACATCAGGCGCGCGTGGTGGAGGCGTCGATCAGGTTTCGCAGCGCCTCGGCGTCCCCGAGCGTCTCCGAGTTGATCTGCCCATCGCTGAGCGTGAACCCGAAGACGTCCTCCACCAGGAGCGCGGTTCGCACGGCTTCCAGTGCCGGATCGGACTCGGCATCGCGCAATCGAGCGAACTCGGCCAGGATCCGGTCCGGCCGGACGGCAGTCACGCCGCCCCCGCCTCCTGGGCGGTCTTGGCCAGCACATACCGGGTGAGGCCTGCGATGCTGCCCAGATTCTCCGGCACGGTCTCGGTGTCCTCGACGGTGATGTCGAAGGTCTCCTCGAGGAACTCGATGAGCTCCAGGACACCGGTGGAATCCAGGACACCGGTCTCCAGCAGCGAATCGGTGTCTGCCGGCATGCGTGAGTCATCGCCGAAGAGATAGGCGCTGGAGACGAATTCCTTGAGTTGCGTGGCAACCTGAACTGACATTGAAGTGTTCCCCCGAGACATTGGTGTCGTGACTACCCGGCCCCCACCGGGCGCCGCCATTGTACTATGCAGCACAGTGAGCACGCAGAGCGTGGGTTCCACCGCGCCAGTGGGCAGATGTGCGGACCGACCCGGAGGGACACTATGCCAGCACACGCGCTGCAGCCGGTCGACTTCAGTGACTTCCTGCTCGCCGCCGGCGAGCCGGCCGCGGTGGCGATCATCGAAGGCAACCGGCGCTTCACCTACCGGGAGCTGGGTGAGGCGGCGGGCCGGATCGTCGCCGAACTCATCCGGCAGGGAGTCGCTCCCGGCGCGCGGATCGGCCTGCTGGGAGCCAACTCGTTCTTCTGGGTGTCTGCCTACCTCGCCGCGCTGAAGCTGGGCGTGGTGGTGCCACTGTCCGACAAGAACAATCCCGAGGATCTCGCCGCGCAGGCCGACTGGGTCGACTGTGCCGCCGTCCTGATCGATCGCCGCCAGCAGCGCCGGCTCGGCACCGCCTTCGGTGACCGGCCGGTCGTGACCGATGCCATCCTCTCCGAACCGGGCGAGCCGGTCTGGCCGGAGCGGGTCGTGACACAGGACGCGGATGCGGCGCTGATGTTCACCTCGGGCACCACCTCGCGTCCGAAGGCGGTGCGGGCCACCCACCTGAATCTGCTGGCCAACACCCGATCGATCATCGAGTACCTGGGTCTGCGTCCGTCCGACCGGATGCTGGTGGTCCTGCCCTTCCACTACGTGTTCGGTGCTTCCCTGCTGCACACCCATCTCGCGGTGGGCGGCAGCCTCGTGCTCTGCAATACCTTCACTTTCCCCGAGACCGCGCTCGACCTGATCGAGAAGGAGCAGTGCACCGGTTTCGCGGGCGTGCCCTCGTCCTTCCAGCTGCTGCTGCGAGCCAGCAGTTACGCGACGCGGCGGCTGCCCTCGCTGCGGATCGTCCAGCAGGCCGGCGGTCGGTTGGCGCCGGCGTTGATCCAGGAGTTGGTGGTCGCGCAGCCGCAGAGCCGGGTCTTCGTGATGTACGGGCAGACCGAGGCAACCGCCAGGCTCTCCTACCTGCCTCCGGAACTGCTCACCGCCAAGCTGGGCTCGATCGGGCGCGGTATCCCGGGTGTGGAGTTGAGGGTGCTGAGCGACGAGGGCCGGCCGGTCGCCGCGGACGAGCCGGGCGAGATCGTGGCCAGCGGCGACAACATCTCGCCCGGGTACTACAACGACCCGGAGGCGACCGCGGAGAAGTTCCCGGATGGCGGCCTGCGCACCGGGGACCTCGCCACGGTCGACGCCGACGGCTTCATCTACATCGTCGGCAGGCGAGGAGATTTCATCAAGTCGTGGGGATACCGGATCTCGCCCGCCCAGGTGGAGGAGGCGGCACTGCGGCACCCAGGGATCTCCGGTGCGGCGGCGGTGGGGCTGCCGGATCCGGACGCAGGGGAGGCCGTGACCCTGGCCGTGACCGTCTCGCCCGGTGCCGTGGTGGATGCGCAGGAGCTGCTCGGCTTTCTGCGCGGCCAGCTGCCCAAGCATGTCGTGCCCGAAGCGGTCCATCTGTTGGCCGAGTTGCCACTGACCGCCAGCGGAAAGGTCGCCAAGCCAGCGCTCCGGGGGCTGTTGGAGAGTTTGTGACCCCGGGGTACCGTAGGCGGATCACAGGATCGAAGGGGGAGCGATCGTGAAGGGGAAGCTTTGGCCACGGTTGGTCGTGGGTGTGGCGGCGCTGGCCCTGGTGGGCGGCGTCGTCGGGTTCATGTTCTGGGAACGGCAGCCGGCGGAGCCGGCGCCCAATAACGTGGCTGAGACGATCAGCGCCGACGAGCTCGGCCGGGCGGCGCAGGTCACGACCTTCTTCGGCCACATGTCGGTCGGCAACAACATTCTCAGCGGGCTGAAGCAACTCCACCAGGCCAAGTCCGTCGCACAGCCCGAGGTGCTCAAGATCGAACCGGGGGATCCGACGCCGCAGCTTTCCGACGGCGGCACGCTGGTGCACGCCCTGATCGGCCCCAATGGCGATCCGGAAGCGAAGCTGGCCAATTTCGATGCCGCCTTGCGGGCCGGGCTCGCCGATCAGGTGGATGTCGCACTGATCAAGTTCTGCTACCTGGACGTCACCAAGAACACCGATGTCGAGGCACTGTTCCGGGACTACCAGGCCACCCTCGACGGCCTCGAACGGGATTATCCGGAGATCCGGTTCCTGCACACCACGGTGCCGGTGACCACCCCTCCGTCCGGGATCAAGGCCAACCTGAAGGCACTGCTGCAGGGTCAGGACAACCCGGCGCGGGAGCAGTACAACGCTCTGGTCCGCGCGGCCTATCCGGCGGATCGTCTGCTGGATGTCGCTGCTGTCGAAGGGACCGCACCGGATGGCACCCGCCGGCCGGAGTTGTACCCCGGCTACAGCAACGACGGCTCGCACCTCAATCCCACCGGATCCGCGCTGGTGGCGGCGGACTTCGTCCGGCTGCTGGGCGACGGCGCCGACAACTGAGCCGTGCGAGAGGGCGATGACCATGGCGATGGCTCTGACGGGTGAGCAGCTGTCGGCAGCCGCTTCGGTAAGGGTGTTCTTCGGCCACAAGTCGGTGGGGTCAAACATCCTCGGCGGTCTGGCGGAGTTGTACCGATCCGCTGGAGTCGAGCCGCCGCAGATCGTGGAGACCCGCGACGTCGCGCACCTGTCGGGGTGGTTCCTGGCCCACTCGATGGTGGGCGCGAACCGCGATCCGCTCGGGAAGCTCAAGGAGTTCGCCGACATCGTCGGCGGGCCGCTCGGGGGTGCGGTCGACGTCGCCGCGCTGAAGTTCTGCTATGCCGACGTGACCTCGGACACCGACATCGAGGCGCTGTTCGGGCGCTATGTCGAGGTGATGGACGAACTCGCCGGGCGCCGTCCTGATCTCCGGCTGCTCTACACCACGGTCCCACTCACCACGGATCGCGCCTGGAAGGCGAAACTGAAGGCGCTGGCTGGGCGCGATGACCGAAAGGGCCCGGCCGACAACCTCGCTCGGTATCGCTACAACACGATGGTGCGCGACCGGTACGCATCGACCAGAAGGCTGTTCGACGTGGCCGCGGTCGAGGCCACCCTGACAGGTGAGCCGATGACGCGCACCCTCGGTGGGCAGACATACCACGTTCTGAACAGCTCGCTCGCCGCCGACGCCGGTCACCTCAACCCGGCCGGCGCGAAAGCCGCCGCCACAGAGTTCGCGCGTGTCGTGGCCTTGAGCCGTCCGCCCGCATGAGCCTGCATGGCGTCGGGATCGACATCGCCGACGTGAGCCGCATCTCCCGGTTGCTGGAGTCCGCCGGGGATCGCTTCACCGGTCGCTGGTTCACGCCGGAGGAGATCGCCCAGTGCGATGCCAGTGCTGACCGCGCCGCCGCCTACGCTCTGCGGTTCGCCGCCAAGGAGGCGGTTTGGAAGGCGGTCGGCGGCGGTGTCCAAGGGGTTCCCTGGCGTTCGATCGCCGTGCTGGCCGCCGGTGACTCGCGGCTACGGGTCCGGCTGCTCGGTGACCTCGCCAAGGCGGCCGTGCGCGCCCGGGTTGGCGAGGTCACCGTCGCAGTGACGGCGAGCGACCGCATCGCCACTGCCGTTGCCCTCGCTCAGCGAACCGGCGGGGACAACGGTTAGGCGCCTGCTGAACAACCAACTCCTGCCTGCGTCTCACCCCAGGGAGTGCATGCGGGCTGTGCTACGCGTCGGCGATCAGTTCAAGTAGCGGACCCGCGAGTGCCTTCAGCCCAGGGCCGGCGATGTGCCGCCCGTCGCCCGAGGCAAACTCGGGGTTCAGCGCGTGATAGGTCTGGCCCTGATAGGTACCCTGCACCACTCGGCCGTCCAGCGTGGTGGCTTGGATGGCCGCCACGTCCCAGAGTCGCCCGGTGTCGCCGTACTCGTTGCGCATCAGCTCGTTGAAGACGGCGCGCGGGATGTTGTTCGGGCCGTCGCCGTTGCTGTTCTCCGCCTGCACGATCGGCTCGGTCGCGTGGATGAACACGACATCGGGGTAGCGGCTCTCCAATGCTGCCAACGTGCGCTTGTACTCCTCGAACACCTCGACGGGGTCGTTGGTGCCCTCTCGGATGTCGGCGTAGCAGAACTTCAGAACGGCGACATCGATCTGGTCGGCGACCCCGGAGCGCAGGATCCGATCGAACTCCTCGATCTTCTCGAATGGCTGGCCGTTGCGGCCGACGTAGCTGTTGGCGAAGAAGCTGCCGCTGGTCGGCAACGAGCCCTGCTCGGGATCAGGATAGGAAGGTGTTCCTAGGCCAGCGTCTCTGGAGTACTCCGTAATGCCCTTCATCACCTGGCCGCCCACGGACTGATGTCCGAAGAACACTCGCTTGCTGAGGGCTGCCCGCACGCTGGCGTCAGAGACGTCCCGGTGCTGCCAAGGTGGGCCGTCCGGCCGGGGTGATGCGGTGGGCTGCGGTGTCGGGGTCGGTGTTGCGGTCGGCCGCGGTGTCGGGGTCGGTGTGGTTGGCCGCGGTGTCGGGCTCGCAGTCGCGGTCGGCCGCGGGGTCGAGGTCGTGGTCGGCTTGGGGCCGGCTGTCGGCGTCGCGCTCGCACTTGGTGTCGGGGTGGGGCTCGGCTTCGGGCCGACGGTCGGCGTGGGGCTGGTGGTCGGCGCTGGGCTGGCAGTCGGCGTGGGGGTGGGCTTGACGGTCGGAGACGGCTCGAACACTACGTCCACCAGGTAGTTCGATCGGTTCGAGGAAGTGGGCCGCTTGCTCTTCTTGCTGTACTTGAACACCCCGCCGCCCTTCGGGACGGTGATGCCGTTCTTCACCCGCTTCTTGGAGAATCCGCCACGCGTCACCGCGAACCGGCCGTCGGAGGCGAGGTAGGAGGCCACGTAGGTGGTCCCCTTCTTGATCGCAACCGGCTTGCTCAGCTTGGCGGTCTGCCAGCCCTGCTTCGACGACTTCGGGAACGTGACCCGTGCCAGGAGCTTCCCCTTGGACGACCAGAGCGACCCGACGTAGGCCTTCTTCTGCTTCGAACTGCGGTAGAACTGCAAGGCGACGATCTCGCCGTTCCGGGAACTCGAGAACTTCACTCCGAGGTTGACCGAGCGCCTGTCCTTGACCACCGAGACCTTGGGCTTGGAGTCCGACAGGATGCCGAGCGCCTGTGCCACCGGAGTCGAGGCCGCTGTGAACAGGCCGAGTGTCAGCAGGAGCGCGGCCGCGATCGTGCTGAGCCTGGTGCGCCGGTTGGCCCTGGGCGGCGACGCGTGGGCGCGTCGAGGATGATGGGTCATCGAGCTTCCTCAGTTGTTGGATCCGTGGCCCTCGTCCCCACTCAGGTACGTATTCCTGAGAATAAGCTAAACGTCGGGACGGGGTCGGTCAAGCCATGTCGCCCGGTGCCGGACGGTCAGGATGCCGACAATCCCACCATCGCCAGGAGGACAACGGACAGCCCGATCTCCATGATCCCCACCGCTCGTGGCCTGACCGGACGGCGTTCGGCGATCGCCGGCAACGCCCAGGAGCGAACGGTCGTGACCAGGAGGAACGCCGGCCAGATCCGATCGAGCATCCCGGCGACACTCAGCCCCGCAGCGACAACGGTCCAGGCCGTGTGCCAACCTATCGAGGCGTTGCGCCAGGCCAGCTGGCCGCGCTCGCGGATCATCGCCTTGACGTGGAACACGGTGCCGCCGAAGTAGGCGAACGAGATGGCTGCCAGCACGGTGGCGGGGACGAATGCCGGATCGTCCGGCATGGCCAGGGGATCGGGGAAGCGGACCACCAGCACCATCATCGAGGCGACCAAGGTGGTGAGCAGCCCGCCGGCCAGGTGACGCTCCTTGCGCCGCGACGCCAGCCAGAGAGCGATTCCCAACGGTGCCGCGAAGACGGCGAGCCACCACAACACACGCGGTCCGGCCAGCCAGACGGTGAGCAGGCCGGCGGTCAGCGTGGCCGTGCCGTAGACCGCCAGGGCCGGCAGCCACCGCCGCCGCCGGGCAGGTGGCGACTTCAGCCAGCCGGAAGCGGCGTTGAAGGCGAAGTAGCCGAGCATCCAGGTGGCGAACATCGACGCCAGGTGGAGCGCTAGCAGGCCGTCGCGCCAGCACAGGATCGTCCCTGCCGCGAACGGTACCGTCAGCATCGCCCACGCCCCGTGCTGGCTGGGCAGCCAGCCGGTGGTGCGGGTTCGTTCGGCCATATCCGGCACCGTAGCCGACCCGGCCGGCTCAGGAGGAACCGGCGACCCTGCGAGAGTGGGCGACGGTGTAGTGGCGGTCGCGGGCGACCACGCGGGTCGGCCCGACCTGCCCGGTCAGGAACGGCAGGTAGGGCAGGTGGGAGTTGAACACCGTCATCAGCTCGCCGCCCGGACGCAGCCCTGGGATCGCGCTGCGGATCAGGTCGAAGCCGGGGGTGGAGTCCTTGGTGGTGCCACGGTGGAAGGGCGGGTTGCACACCACCAGGTCGATGGAGGACGGCGGGACGTCCAGGCGATCCGCGCGATGCACCTCGACCCGGACGCCGTTCGCGGCAGCGGTGTCCCGAGCGGAGGCGCAGGCCGCCCGCGAGACGTCGACGGCGAGGACGTCGTGGCCCCGCTGGGCCAGCCAGGTGGCGAGGATGCCGGTGCCACAGCCCAGATCGACGGCCAAGCCGGCCGGTCGCCCGGTGTCGTCCGCGGGCGTTGGGAACGAACGCTGCGACGGCAGCAGCCTCTGCCGGAGCGACTGGAGCAGCAGTCGGGTGCCACCGTCCAGCTTGTCGGCGGCGAAGGCTCCGGCGTAGCTGACCAGGGTGAGGTCGTCCAGCTCGAACCGGTGCGGCCAGGAGAGGGCACCGGGGGCGGGGCTGGAGGCATGGAGCACGCGGGACTTCTGGCGTCCCAGGCTGGCGCAAACCGTGCCGAAACTGCGCCCGAGCACCTCGTTCATGCCCCGGGTGAGGTGCTTCTCGCGGCCGCCGGCGAGCAGCCGGACACCCGAGGCGGCGAAGGCGGCGACCCGCTGGGCATAGTCCTCCAGCATCCCCAGGCTCTTGGGCAGCCGGAGCAGAACGAGCGCGATGCCGGCCAGGCTGGCCGCGTCCAGCGCGTCCAGCGGGGGAGCGGCGAGCTGGCGCTCGTCCCGCAGGTCGTCGCAATACGCGTGGACGGGGTGCCCGGCAGCGCGGAGGTGGTTGGCGAGGGCGGGGTCGTCGATCACGAGGATCGCGCCGGTCGATGGCGATGGAACCGGAGCGGAGGCGGTCGAGACCGGGGGAGCTGGGAGCCCGGCTTCGTCCAGCAGCAGGTGGGAGACGGGATCAGGCGTCACTGGCGAGCTGCCCCCGGTCCTTCAGATCGGCGATGATCCGAGCGTGGAAGTCCTCGTCGATGCGGTACTTCGCGCGGTAGATCAGGTAGCCGACCACGATCAGCACCAGGGGTAGCACCATCATCACGACCCGCATGATGAGCAGGCCCGGAGCGTCCACGTCGCCGTAGGCGTCGGCGTCGTTGATCCCCGAGACGATCGCGGTGAGACCGACCACCGCGGCCGCTATCGCGGCGCCGACCTTGTTGATGAAGGGCTGCAGGGCGAAGGTGACCGCCACGTTGCGCCGTCCCAGCTTCCAGTGCCCGTAGTCGATGGTGTCGGTGATGAAGACCAGCATCAGCAGCACCACGTAGCTCTGCCCGATGAACAGCATCAGCCCGGCGATCCCGATCGGGATCATGTTCATCGGCGCGAAGAAGAAGATGACGTAGCCGACCACGATTATCGCGGTGGCGGCGGTGTACAGCGTCGAGCGGCGGAACCGGCGGCGCAGCAACGGGAAGGAGAGGAAGCCGAGGATCTGCGCCACGCCCAGCACGGCGCCGAAGATGGTGTACATGCCCTCGTCGCCGTAGGCGTACTTGAAGAAGTACACCCCGAAGCTGGTGGTGGTGATGTAGCCGGTCATGAACAGCACCATCGCGATCGCCACCCACAGCAACTGGTCGTTCTTCACCACCACGCCGGCGATCTCGCGCAGGGTGGTGCGCTCCTGCTCGACCGCGATCTTCGGCTCCTTCACGCCGAACAGGGTGACCGCCTGGCCCAGCAGCATGATCACGACCAGCGCGATCGCCAGCACCGTCCAGCCCTGGGTGCGTCCGAAGGTCTGGGTAAGGACGCCCTCGGAGCCGACCAGCGGGACGATCGCGACCACCACCGAGAACAGGCCTACGGTCGCGAAGATCTTCGCCACCGCGCCGATCCGCTCCCGTGACTTCTGGTCGACAGTGAGCGCCGGCAGCATCGACCAGTACGGGATGTCATTGGCCGTCCAGGAGAGTCCCCACAGCAGATAGATCACCGCGAAGCCGACCACCCATCCGGCGCCCCGGATGCCCAGGTCGGTGAACATCAGGATCGTGAACACCGAGGACGCCAGCACGCCGGCGGTGATCCATGGCTTGTAGTGACCCCATCGCGAACGGGTGTTGTCGACGATCGAGCCCATCACGATGTCCATCACGGCATCGAACAGCCGGGCCGCCAGGACGAGGATCGACACCCAGCCCAGTTCCCAGTCGGTCAGGTCGAGGGCCTCGGTGAGGAAGACCAGGAAGTACATGCTGACCAGGGTGTACACCATGTCGCGGCCCAGCGTGCCGACCCCGAAGGTCCACTTGTTGCGCCGTTCGAGCGGGTCGATCGCCGGTGTGGGAGCGCCGTCGGGCCCAGGGCTGCTGGCTGCCATGCCTGCAATCTATTGGACGATCCCGCTCCCGGCGAGGAAGCCGCGAGGGAACCGGGTCACGAGAGCCGCACAACCGGGTGATCCGCCGCGGGGGCCGCGGTGCACTCAGGAGGCCTGGATCGCCCGGTTCCTGCGAGTGACCCTCAGGCCACCGCCGTCCCATCGAGAGCCGCTCCTAGCGAGCGAGGGCCAGGCATCAAGGCTGGTTCCGGGCGCCTAAGCCTGGCCCTCGATGACTGTGGGGCCTCAGGTAGGGCGGTTGTCGGGGTAGCGGCGGCCCAGCACCCAGCGACGGTAGGCCTCGGCGGTCACGCCCTGATGGGCGACGATGTCGGCGTAGAAGCGTCCGGAATCGCGGACCGTGCGCTGCTGGGTCTCGTAGTCGAGCGCGACCAGGCCGAACCGCGGGGCCTCGCCGTCGGCCCACTCGAAGTTGTCGGTGAAGCACCAGTGGTAGAACCGCTCGATCGGCAGGCCCGAGCCGGCGATCGCCTGCAGGTGGTCGTAGAGATAGAGCGGACGGAAGGCGTCGGCGGCATCGGCGGTGCCGTTCTCAGTGATCCAGATCGGGCCGGGGTACTGCTCATGCGTCCAGCGCGCCACCTCGACCAGGCCGGCTGGATAGATCTCCCAGCCCAGGTCGTTCACCTCGACATTGCGCGCCACCCCGTCCGCCAGGCCGGTCACCGAACTACGGGTGTAGTAGTTGATGCCCTGGAAGTCGTAGTAGCGGCCCGGATCGATGTCGTTCGGCTGGATGAACGGGGCCAGGAAACGTCCGACGCTGAATGCCCGGGTCAGCGCGGTCTGGAAGAGGTACTCGGCGCCGCGCGCGCTGGCCCGGTCCAGCGGATTCCAGCGGCGCTTCGGGGCGAAGGCGCGCAGATGGTTGGCAACGCCGACCTTCGCCTGCGGCCAGGCGCGGTGGATGGTCAGGTAGGTGCGGATGTGCGCGGCGGCCATCGCCTGCATGACCTTCTGGGCGCGCCGGATCGAACCGGCCACCCCGGGTGGCCAGCTGCCGTCGACCCACCCCTGGGTGGCGTAGACGTTGGGCTCGTTGATGGTGATCCAGGAATCCACCAGGTCGCCAAGGTTCATCAGCACGAAGTCGACGTAGCGGTCGAACACGGTGAGGGCGTGGCGGGATTCCCAGCCGCCGGTGGCCTCGAACCACCAGGGGTTGTTGAAGTGGTGCATGGTGACCAGCGGCTGGACACCGGCCGCGCGCAGGGCGGTGAGCTCGTCGCGGTAGTGGTTGACCGCCGACCGGTCGAATTGGCCGGGGCTCGGCTCCAGCCGGGCCCACTCCAGGCCCATTCGATAGTGCTTGATCCCCAGTTCGCAGAGCAGCGCGGTGTCCTGCTCGACCCGGTTCCAGTGATCGGCCGCCCGCCGCGGGCTGGTGCCGTCCGCGATCCGTCCGGGCTCTTCGGCCCAGCGGTGCCAGTTGGTGTCGGCGTTCCCACCCTCGATCTGGGTGGCGGCCGAGGCCACCCCCAGTGCGAGCCCGGGCAACGCGAAACCCGGCGGGTCGAACGGTGTGGTCTGCGGCATCGGTGCCTCCTCGCCCCCAACGCCACCACCTGCGGGGACGGCTGTCAACGTCCGCCACCGGTGAGATCCGTCAGCCAGGGACCGCGACCGGTCACCGACCGGCCTGGCTCGACCCACGACGATTCGTCGTCGATGTTCGCAAGGGCGTGAAACCAGTCGCCGGAACACGATACGGTAAGGGACGACACACGCCAGCAGGTGCCGGGAAGTCCTGGTGCCGGGAGTTGTGGCCGCGGCCGCAGCCACTGGCAGCACCCAGATGCCCGTCAAAGGAGATATCGGAGAAGCATGACCAAGTTTGTCTATGAGTTCAGCGAGGGCGACGCCTCGATGCGCAACCTGCTGGGTGGCAAGGGCGCCAACCTGGCTGAGATGACCGGCCTGGGAATGCCGGTTCCCCAGGGCTTCACCATCACCACGGAGGCCTGCACCCAGTACTACCTGGACGGCGAGGTCATCAACGATGGCATCCGCGCCGAGATCCTGGAGTACATCGGCAAGCTCGAGGGCACCACCGGCAAGAAGTTCGGCGATCCCGAGAACCCGCTGCTGGTGTCGGTCCGCTCCGGCTCCCGCGCGTCGATGCCCGGCATGATGGACACCATCCTGAACCTCGGCATGAACGACACCGTGGTGGAGAGCTTCGCCGCCAAGACCGGTAACCCGCGCTTCGCCTACGACTCGTACCGCCGGTTCATCCAGATGTACTCCGACGTGGTCATGGAGGTGGGCAAGGCCTACTTCGAGAAGCTGATCGACGAGATGAAGGAAGACCGCGGCGTCAGCCTCGACACCGATCTCACCGCGGACGACCTGAAGGAGCTCGCCGAGCAGTTCAAGGCCGAGTACAAGAACAAGATCGGTGAGGACTTCCCGGCAGATCCGGTCGAGCAGCTGTTCGGCGCGGTCAAGGCCGTCTTCCGCTCCTGGGACAACCCGCGTGCCGTCTACTACCGCCGCATGAACGACATCCCCGGCGACTGGGGCACCGCGGTCAACGTCCAGTCGATGGTGTTCGGCAACATGGGCGACACCTCCGGCACCGGTGTGGCGTTCAGCCGCAACCCGGCCACCGGCGACAAGGGCCTGTACGGCGAGTTCCTGATGAACGCCCAGGGCGAGGACGTCGTGGCCGGCATCCGCACCCCGGAGACCATCGACCAGCTGCGCGACGAGAACCCCGAGGTCTACGACCAGTTCGTCGAGATCGTCGGGCGCCTCGAGGATCACTACGCCGACATGCAGGACATGGAGTTCACCATCGAAGAGGGCAAGCTCTTCATGCTCCAGACCCGTAACGGCAAGCGCACCGCGGCCGCCGCGTTCAAGATCGCCTGCGATCTGGTGGACGAGGGCAAGATCGCGCCGGAGAAGGCTGTGGCGATGATCGATCCCAAGCAGATCGACGCGCTGCTCCACCCGCAGTTCGACGACGCCAAGCTGAAGGCCGCCACCCCGATCGGCAAGGGCCTGCCGGCCTCTCCCGGTGCGGCCACCGGCCGGGTCTCCTTCACCGCCGAGGACGCCGCCGCCCGCGGCAAGAACGGCGAGTCGGTCATCCTGGTCCGCCTGGAGACCACCCCCGAGGACATCGAGGGCATGCACTACGCCAAGGGCATCCTGACCGCTCGCGGTGGCATGACCTCCCACGCGGCCGTGGTCGCGCGTGGCATGGGCACCTGTTGTGTCTCCGGCCTGGGCGACATCTCCTTCGCTGCGGACGGCAAGTCCTTCAGCCTGGGCGGCCAGACCTTCACCGAGAACGACTGGATCTCCCTGGATGGCTCGGTCGGCAATGTCTACGGCGAGGAGATCGACACCGTCCCGGCAGAGATCAGCGGCTACTTCGGCCGGATCATGGAGTGGGCCGACGGCTTCCGCACCATGAAGGTCCGCACCAACGCCGACTCCCCGCTGGACGCCGAGCAGGCTCGCGAGTTCGGTGCCGAGGGTATCGGCCTGTGCCGCACTGAGCACATGTTCTTCGAGCCGGACCGGATCGCGGCCATCCGCGAGATGATCGTCTCCAAGACCGTCGAGCAGCGTGAGGCCGCCCTGGCCAAGCTGCTGCCGATGCAGCGCGGCGACTTCGAGGGCATCTTCACCGCGATGGAGGGCCTGCCGGTCACCATCCGGCTGCTCGACCCGCCGCTGCACGAGTTCCTGCCGACCGACGAGGGCGACATCGAAGCGCTCGCCAACGAGATGAAGCTCAGCGTCGACGAGCTGAAGAACATCATCGCGTCGCTGCACGAGTTCAACCCGATGATGGGCCACCGCGGTTGCCGTCTGGACGTCACCTACCCCGAGATCGGCGCCATGCAGACCCGCGCCATCATCGAGGCGGCGATCAACGTCAAGAAGGCACATCCGGAATGGGATCTCGTTCCCGAGATCATGATCCCGCTGGTGGGCGAGGTGAAGGAGCTGGCCTTCGTCAAGAAGATCGTCACCGACACCGCCGACGCGATCATCGCCGAATCCGGCGTCGATCTGAAGTACCTGGTCGGCACCATGATCGAGATCCCGCGGGCGGCCATCACCGCCGACGAGATCGCGACCGAGGCGGAGTTCTTCTCCTTCGGCACCAACGACCTGACCCAGATGACCTTCGGCTTCAGCCGGGACGACGCGGGCAAGTTCCTCGAGGCCTACTACGAGAAGAAGATCTACGAGAACGATCCCTTCGCCCGCCTCGACCAGGTCGGCGTCGGCCAGCTGGTCAAGACGGCCGTCGAGCTCGGCAAGAAGACCCGTCCCGACATCAAGCTCGGCATCTGTGGCGAGCACGGCGGTGACCCGTCCTCGGTCGAGTTCTGCCACAACGTCGGCCTCGCCTACGTCTCCTGCTCGCCGTTCCGGGTGCCGATCGCCCGGCTCGCGGCGGCCCAGGCGGCGCTGAAGAGCGCCTGACCAAGGCTCCGCCAAGGGGGTCCGGCTTCGGCCGGGCCCCCTTGTGCGTCCCTGCCGGATCCCGACACCCAAGCCGTGGAGGGGTGAATCTGGGCGATGTGGCGGAACCGTCGGGTCGAGCTCTCGGCAACGCCGTGGAGCCGCAGAGGGAGCGGGTGCAGGGCAGCGACCTGGGGATCAGTGGGCGTGTGCGTCCAGAGTTCTGAGGATTTGCTGAGAAACTGGAGAGGTGCGTTCGGGTAGATGGGCCGGAGGGGTCGCGGCGGCATTGGCGGTGACGCTGGCCGGCTGCGGCCTGGTCTCGCCGCTTGAGCCGGACGATCCGGCGGAGCCGCTGCCGGTGATCGAGATCGGCGCCGACCAGACGGCCACCTCCGAGCTACTCGCCGAACTCTACGTCGCCGCGCTGCAGGCCAAGAACGAGCCTGCCGTGGTGGTTCAGGTGGTGCCGGGGACGGAGACGCTGGCGCTGGCCGACAACTCGCCGATGGCCATGCCGTTGTTCGCCGCCACCGTGCTGCAGGAGTACACCAACGAGCCGCTGCCCACCGACTCTGCCGACACGATCGTCCAGTTGGCCACGGCGGTCGCACCGGAGATCGGAGTGTTGGAGACCAGCAAACTGGACGGAGCCCTGGTCTGGGCCGCGACACCGGAATCGGGACTGACCTCACTGACCCAACTCGCCGAACTCTCGTCGAGCAGCACCCTGGCGGCACCCAGCTTTGCGATGACGATGTCCTCCGGAGTGCCGGCGCTACAGGTCGCCTATGGTGCTGCGCTGACCGTCGACCAGGTCGACGACCCCGGTGAGCGCGCAGCCGCCCTGGTCAGCGGGGAGGTGGTCGCGGCGCTGTTCCGGCGGACCGAGGTCACGGATCTCGACGGGCTGGTCGAACTGGACGATCCGATCCAGGTGCTGACCCCCGATCCACTGGTGGTGGCGGTGTCATCGCAGTTCGCCGAGCAGCGGCCCGACGCGGTGCTCGTGCTCGAGGCCGTCCAGACGGCCCTCGACGAGGACGCGTACGCCGAACTCGTCGCCGCTGCCGCTGCCGACGGGCTTGAGCCGGCGATCGCCGAGTGGCTGAAGGCCCGCCGCCTGGCCTGATTCCCGGGGAGCTTTGGAGGGTGCTACGAGGATTCCGCAGGCTCTGTTCCGCACGCCGCTGACGAGGCCTTGTCGTCCGCGATCGTGTTGTTCAGTAGGAACTCTCGGACTTCGTCCCGTCCAGGACCGCGCGGGTGCCGGAAAGACCCAGCCGGGTGGCGCCGGCCTCGATCAGGGCGATCGCGGCGGCGTGGTCGCGGATACCCCCCGAGGCCTTGATGCCCAGCCGTCCGCCGACCGTCCGCGCCATCAGTTCGACCGCGTGGACGGACGCGCCGCCCGCCGGGTGGTAGCCGGTGGAGGTCTTGACGAAGTCGGCACCGGCCGCCTCGGCGCACTGACAGGCCAGCACGATCTCGTCGTCGGTCAGGGCGGCGGATTCGATGATCACCTTCAGCACCCTGGGCGACGGAACGGCGGCGCGGACAGCGGCGATCTCGGCGGTCAGCGCGTCGGCGTCGCCGGCCTTCGCCAGGCCGAGGTCGATCACCATGTCCACCTCGTCCGCGCCGCGGGCCACCGACTCCGCGGCTTCGAATGCCTTGGTCGCCGGGGTGTGCTTGCCGGAGGGGAATCCGCAGACCGTGGCGACCAGCACCGTGCCGTTGCCGCCGGTCACCGGCAGCATGGCGGGGGAGACACAGATCGAGTAGGTGCCCAGATCCTCGGCCTCGGCCAGCAGCGCCGTCACATCGGCGGGGACTGCGGTCGGGGAGAGCAGGGTGTGGTCGACAAAACGGGCCAGTTCGGCGCGGCTTAGCTGCATACCCCGACGCTACCGCAGACGGCACCGGCGCGGGATCCGTACCCCGCACGATGTCCTGACGAGCGTAATGAGTGGGACAGTGGAACCGTCCCCGGTCCCAGGTCAGTCGTTGTGACGTTCGTGGGTGGCCAGGACGCGGGCCTGCAGCGGCCCGCAGGCGGCCAGCGCCGCGATGGCCAGTCCGATCCCGGCGAGCAGGACGGCGCCCATGATCGGCAGGCCGGTCCAGATCTCCATGCCGAGCCGGGAGGCCACATTCGCCATCGGGAGTGCCAGCACCAGGCCCAGGCCGGCGCCGAGGGTGATCGCCAGCACCAGAGGGGCCAGCGTCTCCCACCAGGTCACGCGGGTGAGGAACCGGGCGGACGCGCCCATGTTGGCCAGTGCGAGGCTCTGCTCGGCGCGCTCCAGGATCGCCGATGCCTGGGCGATGAAGATCGACATCGCGGTCAGCGCGAACCCCACCCCGAGGGTGATGATCGCTCCCTTGGTGAAGTCCCACTGCGCGGCGGACGCGAAACTCTGCGTCACGCCGTCGTCGCCGGCGTTCAACGAGATCGGCATGACGGCGATGTAGGCACCGATCAACGAGAGCAGCCCGAGCCCGGAGACCCGCCGCCAGGTGGTACGGGCGTCCGCCTGGACCCGCCGGGCGGCCCACATGCCGGTGGCGGTGGGCAGGTGGGCGAGCGAGCGCGCCATCAACTGCAGCAACCAGGCGGCGGCCAGGTTGAACCCCTGGATCACGGCCACCATGATGGCGGCGAAGATCAGGAAGGGCACCACCCCGTCGCCGAGCCGCAGCACCTGCGAGGCCATGCCGAACACCATCAGCAGCAGAACGAACACCACCACCCGCCAGGCCCTCAACGCCGGGCTGAGCGAACGCCGGGAGACCCCCAGCGGTGAGATCCGGACCAGGCGCAGACCCCACCAGGCCGCGCCGATGCCGGTGACGAAGGTAGCGGCGGCCACCGTCAGGGCCAGCCACCAGGGCAGCAGCATCTCCGCCGGGTTGACCGGCATCGCCTGCATGGTCAGCAGGCTCCAGGCGGGCAGCGTGACCAGATAGGCCACCAGCCCCACCGCAATGCCCGCCACGGCCTGGATGGCGGTGTCGATCAGCGACATCCGGGTGACATCGGAGGAGGAGAGCCCGACCAGCCGCAGCACGGCCAGCCGGCGATCCCGGCCCCGGGCACCCAGCACCGCCGCACCTGAGGCCAGCCCCGCCATGCTGGGCACCACCAGCGCGCAGGCGATCACCGCCAGCAGGAAGTACATCGACAGCATGGTCTCGAAGGTCGGGTCGGCGGCGAGCAGTTCCGCATGGATGCCGGAGGGGTTCCGCCAGCGGTGATAGAACATCCAGGTCCCGCCGGCCACGGTCAACGCCAACGCCGAACTGAGCGCGAAGGCGGCCATCGACGCGAGGTAGAGCACGCCCTCGCCCTGCCGGGTGGCCAGCCGGGCGCGGGTCAGCCGCAGGGCCAGCGACGGCAGCCCGGTGGCGCGGGTCGTGGGTGCGAGGGCCGCGGTCATCGGGCTGCTCCCGTCCCGGCCGGCGCCGC
>JASGEM010000116.1:0-15236 GCA_049841235.1 Propionicimonas sp.
ACCGTCCTGCCCTGCGACAACCTGCCGGCCAGCGGCGCGGTCGCAGCGCGGGTGGTCGGCGAGCTCGCCGCTGCCGTCGACGGCTCTCTGCCGGAATGGATCGCGGCCAACATCGCCTTCGCCACCTCGATGGTCGACCGGATCACCCCCGGCGTCACCGATGCCGACCGCGAGGCGGTGCTGGCGGCCACCGGACTGGTGGACGCCTCCCCCGTCCAGACCGAGCCGTTCACCGAATGGGTGGTGGCCGGTGACTTCCCGTCCGGCCGGCCGCAGTGGGAGGCCGCCGGCGCCCGGTTCGTCGCCGATGTCACCCCCTTCGAGCACCGCAAGCTGGCGTTGCTGAACGGTGCCCACTCCCTGCTGGCCTACGCCGGCACCATCGTCGGCCACCAGACGGTGGCGGATGCGATCAACGACCCGCGCTGCCGCTCCTGGGTGAACCAGTGGTGGGACGAGGCGGTGCAGCACCTTCCCCTGCCGAGCGAGGAACTGGCCGCCTACCGCGAGGCCCTGCTGGCCCGGTTCGAGAACCCCCGGATGCGGGATGCGCTGGCCCGGATCGCCGCGGACGGCTCCGCCAAGCTGCCGATCCGGATCGCCCCCACCCTCCGCGCCCACCGCGCCGACGGCCGCGTGCCCACCGGAGCCTGCCGGGTGATCGCCGCCTGGGTGCTGCACCTGCGCGGCCACGGCGCGCCGGTGAAGGACGTCCAGCCCGAGCTCGCCGCGCAATTGGCCGAGGGATCGCTGGCAGACTCCATCGTGAACGTCCTGGCCTACCTGGGCGACGACCTCGCCTCCGACCACCTCATCAGGGAAGCCGTGACCGCCGGTATCGACGAACTGCTCCGGGCCATCTGAGAAAAGGAAGAATCATGGAACTGCGTCCCGACTCCAACTGGTCACTGGTGGCGCCGACCAGCATCGGCGTCCGGATCACTCCCGACGACCGGCAGCCGGTTCACATCTCGACCCGGTACACGCTGCAGGCGACCTCGGCGGAGAGCAATGTGGTGTCGGTGGCGAGCCACCTCGGCCTGCCGACCAAGATCCTGACCAACTTCGTGGCGGATTCCCCGATCTCGGCCTTCATCAAGGCGGATCTACGGGCGCGCAATGTCGCCTTTGAGGGGCCCGAGAAGCCGCAGGGCGGTGCCTGGGGCTACCGGCATCAGTTCAACATCGCCGACTCCGGCTTCGGCGGACGGGCACCGCGGGTCTGGAACGACCGCGCCGGTGAGGTGGGTCGTGACCTGGACGTCGCCGACTTCGACACCGAGCGGCTGTTCGGCGCCGAGGGCGTGCAGATCCTGCACCTGTCCGGCCTGATCGCCGCCCTGTCGCCCAAGACCAGCCGGTTCTGCCTCGACCTCGCCCGGGCCGCCAAGGCCCACGGGACGCTGGTCAGCTTCGACCTGAACCACCGCGCCTCGTTCTGGAAGGGCCGCGAGGAGGAATTGTCGGAGATCTTCACCGAGATCGCCTCGGTCACCGACATCCTGATCGGCAACGAGGAGGACTACCAGCTCGCGCTGGGCGTCCAGGGACCCGAGGCCGGCGGCAAGGACATCGCCGATCAACTGGCCGGTTTCGTCGAGATGATCGGACGGGTGAAGGCCCAGTTCGGTCAAGCCCAGCTGTTCGCCACCACGCTGCGCGAAGTGGTGGACGCCAATGCCCATCACTGGGGCGCGCTGGTCAGCGATGCTTCGGGCACCTATGTCGCCGAACCCCGTCCGATCGCCGTGCTGGACCGGATCGGTGGCGGGGACGGCTTCGTCGGCGGGCTGCTGTACGGCCTGCTGCGTGGCTGGCCCACGGAGAAGGCCATGCAATTCGGCTGGGCCAGCGGCGCCTACGCTGCCGGTTCACTCACCGACTACGCCTCCCCCGTCGACGAGGCTGCCGTCTGGTCCATTTGGGAGGGCAACGCCCGCGTGGTCCGCTGAGGCACCACCGGCCCGGGATGCCCGCAGCCCTACCGGGCCGCCCAGGGCACACCGGAGGACGGCCGCTGGCTCACATGAACCCGAACAGCTGCGGCAGCCACAGCGACAGCGCCGGCACGAACTGGATGATCAGCAGCATGATGATCAACGACAGGTAGAACCACAGCAGCGGAAGGAAGATCGTCTCGGCCTTGACGTCGGCGACCTTGGCACCGACGAAGAGCACCGGTGCCGACGGTGGGCTGATCACGGCGATGCACATGTTGAACACCATCATGATCCCGAAGTGGATCGGGCTGATGCCGTAGGACTCGACGGCGATCGGGAGGAAGATCGGAGTGAAGATCAGCACCGCCGGCGTGGAGTCCAGCGGGATCCCGATGATCAGCAGCAGCACCATCATGATCAGCAGGAAGACCACGGACGAATCGGTGATCGAAGTGATCCACTGGCCGATGAGCTGCGGCACCCGGGCGTAGGTCATGGCGAAGGACATGATCGTCGACAGGCCGATGAGGAAGATCACCACCGCCGAGGTCCGCGCGGCCTGCAGCAGGATCGGATAGAAGTCCCGGAGCGTGACCGTGCGGTACGCGCAGGCCAGTATGGTGGAGACGACGACCGACACCGCGGCCGCCTCGGTCGGCGTGAAGAAGCCCGCCAGGATGCCGCCGATCACGACCAGGACCATGCCGAGCGAGGGCAACGCCCGCCAGAGGATCACCAGGAAACGGCGAAATGTCGGGAAACCCGCGCCTCGCAGATGGCCTTTGTTTCTGGCATAGACGGCGACCACCGCCAAACACGCCACTCCCCAGAGAATTCCGGGGATATAGCCGGCCAGGAACAACGCGCCGACCGACACCTGGGAGACCAGCGCGTAGACGATGAGCGTGTTGGACGGCGGAATCAGCAGACCGGCAGGAGCGGACGCCACATTGGTGGCAGCCGCCCACCTCATGTCGTAGCCGTCCTCGCGCATCTTCGGCGCGATGGCGGAACCGACCGCGGCCGCTCCCGCCATCGCCGAACCGGAGACAGAGCCGAACATCATGTTCGCCACCACATTCGTGTGCGCCAGCGCCCCGGGAAGACGTCCGGTCATTGCCTTGGCCAAATCGATCAGCCGTACTGCGATGCCGCCCTTGTTCATGATGGCGCCCGCCAGGACGAAGAGCGGAATCGCCAGCAGCACGAAAGAATCGACACCGCTGAATATCTTCTGCGCGCTGGTGTAAATCGCCCTCTCGTTGCCCTGCATGAGCAGGAGGCACACCGCCGAGGGGAGACCGATCGACACCGACACCGACACGCCCAGGGCCATCAGGAGGATCATTCCGCCGATCAGGATGGCGGTCACCAGGAGTGGCTCATTCATGCTCAGATGCCCTCGTCCGTCAGGGTGGAAATGTCGATGTCCTCGTCACTTCTGGAGAGGAAGGAGCCGGCCGGGGCCCGGGCCACGTCCACCATATGGAAGATGCTGTAGAGAGCGATCAGGAATCCGGATATGGGGATCACCAGAAATACCTGACCCTGGGTCACCGGCAGCAGCTGGACGCCATCGGTCCACCCCGCTGCGACGTTCCGGTAGCCGCCCCAGACCATCACCCACAGCGCGAAGAAACAGACCACCAGGTGAGAGATCATCGAGACGACCCGCGCGGCCGCGACCGGCAACTTGCCGACCAGCCAGTCAATCGCCACGTCCTCGTTCTCACCGATGACGTAGGCCGCGCCGATGAAGCCGAACCACAGGAACGCTATCCGACTGGCGACGTCTGTCCATGGCGCCACGATCTGGAAGAACCGGGCGGCCACCTGGGCACACACCAGCACCACCATGAGCACGAACAGAGCCACACAGACGACGCGTAGGACTCTGCCCAGCTGATGTCGGAAAGCAGCTATGACCTTCATCGACGCGACCACCTCGTCCGTACCGGGCTGACGCCCAAGGCTACCTATCCGGTTGACAACCTACGCGCGCTGTCGACGATCGACTTGATGACCTCCGACCCCGACGCGTACTTGTCTCGGACCGGGGCAAGCGCCTCCTGGAACTTCGCCGCGTCCACATCCTTGAAGAAGGTGGCGCCGCCGGCCTCCGCCTCCGCGATGGCCTCGGCCGTCCGCTGCGCCCACAGGGTGAGATGCTCCTGCACCGCACTCTCGAAGGCCGCGTCGACGGCAGCGCGATCCTGCTCGGACATGCCCTCCAGCATCGACACCGACGCCACCACGTAGTCGACCGAAATCACATGCTTGGTGTAGGAGTAGTAGGAGGCCACCTCGAAGTGCTTGTTCGCCGCGTACGAGACCTCGTTGTTCTCCGCCCCGTCCACCACGCCGGACTGCAGCGCCGTGTAGACCTCGCCGAAGCTCATCGGCGTGGGCGTCGCGCCCATCGCGGCCAGCATGTCGACGAAGAGATCGCTCTGCTGCACCCTCAGCTTCACGCCGTTGAGATCCTTCGGCTCCGTGACCGGACCCTTCGTCGTGTAGACGCTTCGCTCTCCCTGGGTGAAGGCGCCGATGACCGCGATGTTGCGGTCCTCGAGGGAGGTGTAGAGGGGTGCAGTGATCTCGTCGTTGTTGATGACCTTCATCTGGTGGTCGATGGAATCGAAGATGGCCGGAAGATCGAAGACGCCGAAATCCGGGTTCAGATCCACCAGAACAGGCCCCGACACGATCGCGAAGTCGAGCGACCCATCCTCCACCAGGTCGAGCGTCTCCTGCTGCGTGCCCAGGATCTCGTTGGCGAAGATCTCGATCTTCCAGCGCCCCTCGGTGGCCTCTTCCAGCGAGGAGGCCAGGGTCGACGCCGCGCCGTAGATCGGATTCGCCTCGGGCGAGTTCATCGCGAACCTCAGCGTGCCGCCCGCGGAGCCGGGGCCTTCTTCGGGAGCGGCGCTACTGCACCCTGCGGCACCCAGCACGAGCACTGCTGCAGCGGCCACGGCCGCCGGCCTTTGAATATTGGTCAACATTGACCCACCACCTTTCCTCTTTATGAATTCTGCTAGCGGCTGATTCGGCGTTATCGACCTTCCAACCATTCGTCGAACGCTGAGTCGCTCATTGCGCCGGTCAGTTCCTCGATCAGCGCCAGCCTTCCCCGCTGAGCCGCCTCGACGATCCGCGGCCTACGCGTGGCGTCATCGGCGATCTGTCGATCGGCCTCTTTCTGGAGCGCCTCCATGCGCGCCGTCATCTTCCGATGGGCATTGGGTCCGTCACGGGAAGAATCACTGATTTCGTATTCGATCCGCGCCCGCATGACTGTCGCATACATTTCTGCCGGATCCTGGCTAGATGATGACATGAGCTGGCACTCCCTCCACCGATTGCGCCTCGTCGATCGCGCGAAGCGTCTGCCGAATGTAATTCACGGCCGGAGCCGACTGCTCGGCCATATCGTTCCAGAACACCTCGATCGAGTAACGCCCCTCGTATCCAACCGCCTTGAGCTCGCTCAAGAAAGGCCAGATCTGCCAACGGCCGAATCCCGTGGGGATGCGCGCATTATCGGAGAGATGCACGTGCACCAGCAGATCCGCGACCTCGCGAACATTGCCGAACGGTTCGCAATGGGTCATCATGTGGAGATTGTCGGCCATGAGCCGAAGGTTCTTCAGATCTCTGCTGCGTATGAACTCGGCACCGTCGAGGAGTGAGTTGAAGATGTTCGTCTCGACCTTCCGCAGCGGTTCGAGGGCGAGCACGATGTCATGCTCGACCGCACGATCCGAGGCATACCGGAATACCTCCTCAAGTTCGTCCATGGCCTTTTCGACGGGGTATCCCGGTTCGAGATTGCGAGCCGGGCCTGAACCGAAGCCGGCCAGCTGGACGCCCAGTTCAGACATCCGCTCCAGGACTTTGTCGACATGCTGGGTGATCGCCGAGAACGAACGGTCCGGTCCGTTCAGCCGTAGCCGCGGCGGGATGAACAGGTTGCAGGTCTCGATATTCGCTCCGGCATCCTTCAGCGCCGCCTTCAGTTCACGGAACTGGCCCTCCTCTCCCATGAGCATCGTCCAGGCCGGCAGCTCGCAGTAGTCCACCCCGGCCGCGACGGCTGTCCTCACGGCATCCAGCGTCCCCTCAAGGACACAGATTCCAACCTTGCTTTCCATCATGCTTCCTTCAATTCCTCTCTGACGACCAGTAATACGTTTGGCACCGTGCGCTCGGCCAGACGGCCGCTAGGCGGCGCGTGCCTCTTCGACAAGTCCCACCAACGCGTTGTAGGCAGTGGCGAGGCATTCGCGTCCGGTCGCATCCGGCAGGTACCAGCGCAGGTGAGGCTCCAGCGTCAGATAGCCGGAGTAGTCGGCTTGGGCCAGCGCCTTGATCAGCTCCGGCAACTCGGCCTCCCCGACCCCCGCCGGCCGCACGCTCGCCATCAGCCGATCCTCCGGCGCCCGCACCGGGTAGGGCTCCACTCCCGTGCGGTCGACCGCTACGGCGTCCTTCACATGGAAGTGACGGACGTAGCGCGACAGTTGCGGCCAGGCCTCGGTGAACGGCTTCACGCCCACCTGATGGAAGTTGGCAGGGTCGAAGCAGACCTGCAGGCTCTCCGAGCCCACCGCCTCGATGAGGTCGACGCACCTTTCGGGGGTGTCGCCGTAGACATAGCTCTCGTTCTCGTGCACCAGCACGAGACCCTGCTTCGAAGCCGCCTCGGTCAGTGCGCTCATCCGCCGGATGACCTCGTCGCGATGCTGTGCGTAGTTGCCATCGGTGAAGTAGGAGAAGACGCGAATGAATTTGGTGTTCAGTTGCTGCGCAGCCTCGATGCACACCGCCAACCGCTGGAGTTCGATATCGAAGTCTCCGGTAATCGCGGCCTTGCCGACCGGCGACCCAATCGCGGAGACACCCAGACCACGCGAATCGAGAAGCTCTTTCACGCCCTGAATGCCGGCGCACGTCATCTCGCTGACATTGATGCCGTCGGCCGTACGCACCTCAAGGTATCCGATGCTTTGATCGGCGGCAGCCTCCACCTGCTTCGCCAGATCGGATTCTACTTCGTCCCCGAACACACTGATCGGAGGATTCCACGTACTTGCCATCAGGACCATCCTTGCTTCACATTTCCCCCTTGCGGGAAACCATTGATGTATGAGTGCAGAAAACAGATCGCCGGGAAACCGTCGACATATTTGAGTGTGGAAAACCAGGAATTTTCAGACAGCCACCCGTGATCTAGATGCTCTTGTCTCCCCCATCCACAAGCTAGCAGTTGCCATCAGTTGCCGCCCTTGGGACCGGCCGGCGTCAGCGTCTGAGCGGTGCCTTGCGACTCGCCGGTTCGAGCGTCCGACCTGGCCTTGCCGCCACCTCGGAATGGGCGGAACAAACCGTTGCAGGGACGCCGTACCGGCACCCGTTCCGCTCCCGGCCGGGCCGGCTGCAACTCGATGGCAACCCGTTGTCGAACCCCGGCACGGTGCCTACTGTCGGCGCCATCGGTGAAGGTGGAGAAACGGGAAGGACGAAACGATGCCAGATCGAATTCGCGCGGCTGTCGTGGGCGCCGGCGTCATCGGCGAGCTTCACGCGAAGGTGCTCGACGAGAACCCGCGGTTTGAGATCGTCGCCATCGTCGACCGCGATGTCGATCGGGCCCGGGCGTTGGCAACCCAGACCAGCCTGAACCAGCCGCAGGAGCCACCGGCGCTTCCGCTGGATCAGGCCATCGACAAGGCGGATGTCGTCGCCGTGTGCACGCCGAGCGGCACCCACGGAGTTCTTGGCGAACAGGTGCTCTCCGCCGGGCGCCATCTGGTCGTGGAGAAGCCGATCGAGGTGTCCCTGCCCGCGGCACGCCGACTCCATGAACGCGCCAACTCGGCTCCGGGGGGTCCCTGGTGCGTGGTCATCAGCCAGCACCGATTCGATCCCGCCGCGGTCGCCCTCCATGAGGCGATCACGTCGGGCAGGCTGGGCAGGCCGACCTCGGGAATCGCGGTCGTGCCGTGGTGGCGCGGTGATGCCTACTATGCATCGGCGGAGTGGCGCGGCACCTTGGCCCTCGACGGCGGAGGCGCGCTGATGAACCAGGGGATCCACACCCTTGATCTTCTGCTGTGGATGCATGGCCCGGTGGCTTCGGTGGCCGCGCGGAGCGCTTGCCTGGCCCATCAGGGCCTTGAGGTCGAGGACACCCTGGGCGCCACGATCGCCTTCCGCTCCGGCGCGATCGGATCCCTGCTGGTCACCACCGCCGCCTACCCCGAACTCCCCACCCGGCTTCAGATCCACGGATCCCGTGGCTCCGCGGTGATCGAGGGCGACGGCCTGCTGTACTTCCATTCCTCCGACATCGACCGATCCGGTGCGCGTCACGACTCCGGCGGAGGAGAGAACACCGCCACCGGCTGGTATGCCCGGTTCGACGACGGCCTGGGGTTGCAGATGGGGGCGAGTCACGCGCGTCAGTACGACGACCTCGCGGACGCTCTGCTCACCGGGGGACGGCCGAAGGTGACCTCGCAGGAGGCGATCGAGACCCTCGCCGTGATCGATGCGATCTACCGCTCGGCGGAAACCGGCGCCTGGGCGGATCCCGGGAGCTGACCGGAGGCACACGGACGTCCCAGCACCTGGGAGGCTCGTCCCGGTTCGCTATGCTCGCGGGTCTCGGCACCTCGACGTCCCGAGACCCAAGGAGCTCACAGCAGATGGCAGACAAGACCCTCAACCGCGACACCTCCCGGCTCGACCCGGCCACCTGGGATCACCGCTGGGGTTACCGTGACACCAAGCTGGTGGTGGAGCCGGACGAGTGCGTGATCATGACGGGCTCGCGGTACAACCTGTGCGGCTACGCCATGCCCTATCTCATCCCGTTCGTGCGCACCGAGCTCGATTTCGACATCGACTTCACCACCACCCGTCCGCTCACCCAGCAGCCCTATGTCTCGCCGGTGAAGCAGAACAAGCGCTTCCTGACCGCGCTCGGCAAGGCGCTGAAGGAGGACCAGTTCACCGCCGACGATCGGGAGCGGTTGATCCATTCCCACGGCCAGACCACCACCGATGAGGTGTCGCGGGTGCTTTACGGCAACCTGTCCCGGACGGTTGATCTGGTGGTGTGGCCGGAGTCGGAGGACGACTGTGTCGCCGTGGTCGATCTGGCCCGCAAGCATGACGTCTGCCTGATTCCCTACGGCGGCGGGACGAACGTCTCCGATGCGCTGCAGATCCCCGCGGACGAGACCCGCATGGTGGTCTCGCTGGACATGCGGCGGATGGACGCCATCGAGTGGCTGGACGCCGAGAACCTGACCGCCTGCGTGCAGGCGGGCATTCTGGGCAGCCGGCTGGAGGAACTGCTCGCCGAGCAGGGCTTCACTTCCGGCCACGAACCGGACAGCATCGAGCTGTCAACCCTGGGCGGCTGGATCGCCACCAATGCCTCGGGGATGAAGCGCAACCGGTACGGCAACATCGAGGACATCGTCGAGAACGTGACCATGGTGACCCCGTCCGGCGTGGTGGAGAACCTGTACCCGAGCCCCCGCCAGGCCGCCGGCGTGGAGGCCTTCAAGGCGTCCTTCGGCTCCGAGGGCAACCTCGGGCTGATCACCAAGGCGGTGCTGCGGATCCACCGGCTGCCCGAGGCCAAGCGCTACGGCTCGGTCATCTTCTCCGACTGGAAGACCGGTGTGGCGTTCATGGCCGCGCTGAACCAGACCGGTGCCAAGCCGGCCTCCATCCGGCTGGTCGACAACGTCCAGTTCCGGCTGGGACAGGCGCTGAAGCCCGCGCCGTCCGACCGGGTGAAGATCCTGAAGAGCAAGGCCGAGAAGCTGCTGGTCACCAAGGTGAAGGGCTTCGACCCGCACAAGATGGTCGCCGCGACCATGGTGCTGGAGGGCACCAAGGACGAGGTGGACTACCAGTTCAAGGTGGTGATGGACACCGCCAAGAAGTTCGGTGGCATCTCGGGCGGGCCGAGCAACGGCGAGCGGGGCTACATGCTCACCTATGCGATCGCCTACATCCGCGACCTGCTGGCCGACTACTACATTGTCGGCGAGACCTATGAGACCACCGTGCCGTGGAGCAGGATCCACGAGGTATGCGACGCGGTGCGGCGCGTGGCGGCCGCCGAGCACGAGCGGCTCGGCTTCCCGGGCAAGCCCTTCGTCTCGCCTCGCCTGACGCAGATGTATCACACCGGCGTCTGCATCTACTTCACCCACGGCCTGATCCACAAGGGCGTGGAGGACGGCGACGAGAAGTTCGCCGAGATGGAGAAGAACATCCGCGCCGCGATCATGGACGCCGGTGGCTCGATCTCCCACCATCACGGCATCGGCAAGCTGCGCAGGAAGTTCGTCGACCGGGTGTCATCCCCCGAGAGCCGGGAGGCGGTCCGCGCCCTGAAGAACGGCATCGACCCGACCAATGTCTTCGGCGCCCGGAACAACATCTTCGCCGAGTAGTCGACGCGCTCCCTGGGTCCACACCCGATCCGGACGGTCCCACACGGCGACTTGCCGCCGGATCGGCGTCGGAGGAGATCCCGGCGAGACCGCAGCGGGTCCGCGGAACGGAGCCTGTCGAAGGGTCGTCCCTCGGCGGTGGGATCATCGTCCTCGTGACAGAAGCCCCTGGTCTGGTCCGTCCGGCCACCGCGGACGATGCCGCCGCCTGCGCGGCCATCTATGCGCCCTACGTCTGCGACACCGCGATCACCTTCGAGACCGAGGTGCCCTCAACCGCGGAGATGGCCGGACGCATCGCCGCCCACCGCAGGAGCCATGCCTGGCTGGTGCTGGAACGGGACGGGGGGATCGCCGGTTACGCCTACGCCTACGGCTTCTCCCCGCGACCGGCCTACGACTGGTCCTGTGAGACCAGCATCTACGTCGCGCCGGCGACTCGTGGCAGCGGGGTCGGACCGGCCCTCTATGGCGCACTCCTGCCGTTGCTGGCCGAACGTGGCTACCGCCGCGCCTTCGCCCGGATCGCCCTGCCCAACCCGGCCAGCATCTCCTTCCACGAGCGCTTCGGCTTCACCCAATCGGGAGTGCTCCGGCGGGTGGGCTGGAAGCTCGGTGCCTGGCACGACGTCGCCTACCTGCAGCGCGACCTCGGCGATCCCACTGCCGCGCCCGCCCCGCTCCCGACTCGCTGACTGGCAGCCGCGACGGGTGTCGGAGACCTGCAGCGGCCCCGGCGCGGTAAGTTACCGTGCGAGCCGCCGCCCAACTGGCGATGCGCCACTGCGCCGGCGTCGTCGTCCTGCCAGTTCCAGCAAACGACGAACAGCGGCGAACAAGATCGCCGATCTCGATCAGATCGACCTGCTGATCACCGACACCCACCCGAGCGCTGGGTTCAGCGCCGCCCTGGAAGCCACCGACGTGGCGGTCACCAACGAGGCCATCGACGGATTTACATGAAGCCTTCGTGTTCCCGCCTCGAGCGGAGGATTCGTCTCGCCGGCCGGTTCAGTCGGTGACGTTCACGAAGCCGTGGGCGCCGCGCTCGGCGTCCACCATCAGGTGGCTGACCACCGGGTAGTGGCCCGCCTCCGGGAAGACCATCTCGACGAAGCCGCCCTGGGCGGGCAGCAGGCCGAGCACCTGTGAGCCGCCGCTCTGGGTTCCGAAGGCGTCCTGGCCACGCTTCAGCAGATAGCTCCCCTCGAAGTAGACCGTGTCGAACTGGGAGCCGACGATATGGAAGCTGCTGAGCCGGTTGGGGCCGGCCGCGAGCACCCAGAACCGCACCCGCTCCCCCACCTTCGCCGCGAATTGCTCCTGGTCGTAGGCATTGGCGATGCCGTTGAAGACGACGTAATCGGGTTGCTCGGCGTTGACCTTGTCGGCGTTCACCTCGGTGGAGCTCTCCGGATCGGAGGCAGCGGTGTCGAGGTAGACCTCGGACTGCACCAGCGCGTAGGAGCGGTCGACTTCCGGTAGGTCGTCGGGTTCGATGATCACCGCGCCGTGCATGCCGGCGGCGATGTGGGCGCTCATCGGCATGGTCGAGCAGTGGTACATCCAGATCCCGGCCATGGTGGCGGTGAACCGGTAGACCAGGGTTTCGCCCGGCTCGATGGTGCGCATCGGCTGATCCGGGGCGAGGGAGCCGGCATGGAAGTCGATCGAGTGCCCGATCGTGCCGTCGTTCACAAGTGTGATCTCGAAGACGTCGCCCACCCGGCCGTGCAGCACTGGGCCGGGAGCGGTGCCGTTGAAGGTCCAGCGCCGCTGCCATACGCCGGGGGCCACCTCCAGGGGCACTTCCTGGACGGTCAGCGTCAGCTTGCGGACCTTCTCATCGGTCAGCGGCGGCAGCACCGGGTCGATCACGGACGACAGCGGCGGCACCTCTCCCGCCGGCTCGTGGCCTTCATGCCCGGTGGGCTGCGAGGACGGCTCGGCCGCGGGGGCATCGTCCACGATCACCTCGAAGGTCATCCCCATCTGCCGGTGGCCGACCACCGAGCAGAAGCCCAGGATCGACTCACCGATCACCCCGGCGTCGAGTTCCTCGGTGGCTCCCGGCGCGAGCCGGCTGGTCCGGGCATCGCCGATCACCAGATCGTGGGTGGTGGTGTCGGAGTTCACCAGTTCGACGATCAGCTGGTCGCCACGCGAGATGCGGACGCTGGAGGGCTCGTAGCTCATGCCGATCGCCTCGACCCGCACCCGCACCACATTCCCGGTGGGCGTCACCGAGGAGGTGCTGGTCGAGGTCGACGCCCCCACGCCGGCGGCAGCCGGGTCGATCCCCACCCCGAACACCACCGCGGTGGCCAGTGCGGTCAGCCCCGCGATCACCTGCCCCGCGGTCAGCACGCTCGGCGTCTCGACCGGTCCAGGACGACCCTCGGTCGCCGACCGCTTCCCTTCGCGTCGAGCGCCACCGCCCAGGGACAGGCTCTCGGCGGCAAGGCTGGCGCTCGATGAAGGACGGGCGCCCGATGTCTCAATCGGCGCGGGACTCGGAGTCGAAGGGCCCTGCGCCTGAGCCGCCTCAGCCTCACGCCGGGCCCGCAGCGAGGCCCGCAATCCCCCGGCCATCAGCGGCAGGAACATGGCCGCGCCGATCAGCGCCAGCAGCGAGCCGGTCACCTTCACCCAGCTCGGGGTGGGCAGCAGCCACAGGGCGAGCCCACCGTTGATCGCGATCAGCCGGAACCCGCCAGCGGAGTTGAACCACGCCTGGCCGGCCCGGACGACGCTGGGCCCACCGCCGATCACCGAGGGCAGCAGGTACGACAGGGCACCCGTCACGAGCTGGACGACACAGCCGGCCACCAGCGCGGCCGCCGGCCAGACGAAGCCCTCCCGGACCGTCGCCCAGTCGGGTGCGGAGACCAGCAGCCAGCCCGCCCAGCCCAGGCCGATCACCAGCCAGAGCAGCGAGACCCCGACGGAGAGCGGCGCGAACTCCCGCGGCGGACGGCTCCGGGCCGGCTGCCACAGCCCCCGTCCCCACAGCCCGAACGCCATCAGGTAGAAGACCAGCCCGAGCGCCGCCAGCCAGCCGACCCCCACCAGCGCGCCGGCGACGGTGACTCCGACCGCGCCCGCGAACAGCGGCAGGGCGCGCCGCGTCCACCGCACCGCACGGTCGTCCATCCGGGTGCGCAACATGGTGGGCCACAGCGTCAGCAGCGTCCCGGTGACGGTCAGGCCGATCCAGCCCAGCACATTGGCCAGGGCGTGGCCGACCAGCAGCCGGCCGTGCCAGGTGTCGTCCCAGCCCCAGGCGGTGATCACGCCCAGGGTGATGCCGAGCAACAGGAAGCCGGCCGCGGCCAGGTAGTAGTGCACGGTGATCGTGAAGCGGGCCGGCAGCGCGCCGCGCAGCATCCGCCACAGTTCGACGCCGTGCCAGGTCACCGCGCCGCCGACCACCAGCGCGCCCACCAGCGTCACCGGCCACCAGGTGGTGGGGACGCCCACCAGCACGACGGCCGTGCCCGCGGCAAGAAGCACCAGCCGGGCGATTTGACGGCGGTTGGCGGCCTCGTCGCCGGGCGAGCGCAGCACGGTCTGGGCGAAGTGGTAGCTCCATACCAGGATCGCGTGGCTGGCCGCGCCGAGCAGGACGAGGTGCAGCATCAGCCAGTCGGCGTCTGGCACCCAGCGGTGGATGACGGAGAGCACGATCGCGGCGACGAACCAGAGCACCAGCGGCAGGTCGCGCCAGATCGAGGTGCCCCGAGCGAGGAACCGGGTCATCCGCGCACCACCAGGATGAGCGCGGTGAGCAGAAAGACCACCAGGGAGACCACGGTGACGATGCCACCCACCTTCCAGAGTTCGTTGAGGCCGGCCAGCGCAGCGCCGAACCGGAGGATCAACCCTGCGTGCAGCAGGGTGAGCGGCAGATAGAGCACCGGACGGTACGGCAGCGACCGTCCGAGCACCGCGGGCAGGATGACCGGCGCGTGGGCCATCACCATCGACAGCGCGAAGCCGAGGAAGACCCCGTGCACCGCCACGTCGTAGCCGGCCTGGTCGGCCACCAGCCCGCGGACGGTGAGGACGCCCCCGGCCAGCGCGAGTTGCAGGTAACCGGCCAGCAGCGCGACCGCGATGTAGCGGCGCTGTCCGTCCAGCCGAAGCTGACGGCGCACCACGTCCCGCAGCAGGAGCCACCCGGCGGTGAACAGCAGGGTGAGCCCGAGCAGCCGATCCCCGATCGCCGGCGCCATCAGCGCGACGCAGGCGCTCAGCGTGTAGCCGACTGAGACGCCCAGCAACGTGCTCACCGCACGTGGACCCATCCAGAGCTGGGCCAACTCGGCCCGTTCCGAGGCGATGGTGAGCACGATGAAGCCGATCAGCCAGCTGATCGCCGAGGGGATGTCGAGTGCCGTCGCGACCACCGCTCCGGCCAGCAGCAGCACCGCCGAGAGCACCTGCACTGCGACCAGCGGCAGCGGCGCTCGTCGCCAGAGCGCGACGTAGACCGCCACCAGCAGTGCGGCGCCCTCGATCTGCAGCAGCTGCCCGAGCAGCATCGGCGCCGGGGTCAGCAGCACCAGGCCGCCCAGGCCGAGCAGGGCAGGGGCGAGGTAGCCCCACGCCTGGCGCAGCGCCTGGGCCCGCTCCAGCGAGATCAGCGTGCCGAGGAAGCCCAGCACCATGACCAGCCCGTGGACGTCCCCGGCGCGGTGGGACGCGACCGGCGCCCATACCTCCAGCCGGATCAGCGCGGCGTTGAGTCCGGTGATCAGGCAGGCGCCGCCGAGCGCAAGCAGCACCAGCCGCGGGGCGGCGCTACGGGCGCCGG
>JASGEM010000117.1:0-8689 GCA_049841235.1 Propionicimonas sp.
TCGCCGCTTGGCGAACCGCCCTGGAGGCGCCGGCCGGCCCCAGCGCGGCGGCCCTGCTGGCCGGCATCCGCGCCGCTCTCCGGGACGACCTGGAGGCTCCCCGCGCCCTGGTGCTGATGGACGAATGGGCCAGCGCCGCCGGAACCGGCGACCCCGAGGCGCCCGCGCGGGTGACCGTGATTCTCGACGCCCTGCTCGGAGTGCGGACCGCCCCCGATGCCGGGGCGGCTGCCGGGCCAGGTTAGGATGCCCGGGTGAGCAAGTCCTTCGAGAGTCTCTTCGCCGAACTGGCGCACCGGGCGATCACCCGCCCGGAGGGTTCGGGGACGGTTCGCGCCCTTGATGCCGGCGTCCACGCGATCGGCAAGAAGATCGTGGAGGAGGCTGCCGAGGTTTGGATGGCGGCCGAGTACCAGTCGAAGGACGAGGCCGCCGAGGAGATCAGCCAGCTGATCTACCACCTCCAGGTGCTGATGCTCGCCCTGGGTCTCGACCTCGACGACATCTACGAACACCTCTGAGACATCTGTCAACACACGCATGACTGGAACTGAATTGCTGAAGATCGCCGTGCCCAACAAGGGCTCGCTAGCCGAATCCGCGACCGCGATGCTGCGCGAGGCCGGCTACCGGCAACGCGCCGACGCCAAGGAACTCGTGAGAGTGGACGAGGCCAACGGGGTCGAGTTCTACTACCTGCGCCCACGCGACATCGCGGTGTACGTCGGTGAGGGAACCCTCGACCTGGGCATCACCGGACGCGACATGCTGCTGGATTCCGGAGCCGCGGCCGAGGAAGTGCTGGCGCTGGGCTTCGGTGGTACCCGGTTCCGGTTCGCCGCGCCCGGTGGGCGGGAGATGACCGTGGCCGACCTGGCCGGCAAGCGGATCGCGACCTCCTATCCGGGGTTGGTGGCTGCCTACCTGGAGCGTGTCGGCGTGGCGGCTCGGTTGATCAACCTCGACGGGGCGGTGGAGAGTTCCATCCGGCTCGGCGTCGCCGACGTCATCGCCGACGTGGTCGAGACCGGAACCACGCTGCGACTGGCGGGCCTGGAGCTGTTCGGGGAAGCCATCCTGGAATCCGAGGCGATCCTGATCCAGCGTGCGGGTGCCGCTGCGCCAGAGGGTCTGGAACTGCTCCGTCGCCGGCTGGACGGCGTGATCGCGGCCCGCAACTACCTGATGATCGACTACAACGTGGCCGAGGAGAACCTGGCCGCTGCCTGCGCGATCACCCCCGGGATCGATTCGCCGACGGTCTCACCGCTGGCGAAGGCCGGCTGGGTGGCGGTGCGCGCGATGATCCCACGCGACCGGGCGCAGCGGATCATGGACGACCTGTGGAGCGCCGGCGCCGACGGGATTCTGGTCACCTCCATTCACGCCTGCCGGATCTAGCCTGCGATGGCGAGGGCGTACTACCCCCGTGCCACGACGCTGACCGCGATCGGGCTTTCGATAGTGCTGGTCTTCGCCGCCTGGCTCGGCTGGCGGGCGCTGCCGCCGAACATCCAGGAACTCTTCACCGGATTCCAACTGGGCACTCTGGTGCTGTTCATCCTGGTCATGTTGGCGGTGATGCTCGGCATCGGCCTGAGCAACGTCCGTGTCGACGAGGGCGGATTGCAGGTGCGCAACGGCCTTCGGCGGCATCGGTTCGAGTGGTGGCAGATCGATGGCTTCCGGTTCACACCGCACGACCCCTGGGCCTACGTCCTGCTCGTCGACGATCCGGGCAGCAGGCCGCTGGTCGCCGTCCAGCGCGTGGACGGCGAACGAGCCCGCAGCTTCGTCGCCGAGCTCACCGCGCAGTGGGAGGCCCACCGGCAGTGAGGCAGCTCGGCAGCCCGAATCAGGCTTTCGCCGGCGACCACGGCGAGCCCGACCCGCAGGTCCGGGCCAGCCTGGCTGCCGTCGCCGACGATCCGGCCGGCTATGCGCGCGCCGTCGCGGCACTGTGCGGGGCCCGGCTGCTGCTGCCCATCGCCCCCGATCCCGAGGGCGACCTGTCCGCCGTCCAGGTCACGGCGGCCGACGGTGCGACGGGCCTGCTGGCCTTCACGGGCCTGGACGCCCTGACAGCCTGGAACCCGACGGCGCG
Organism: Propionicimonas sp.; assembly: GCA_049841235.1. Classification (GTDB taxonomy): domain Bacteria; phylum Actinomycetota; class Actinomycetes; order Propionibacteriales; family Propionibacteriaceae; genus Propionicimonas. Next base: position 2,105 of record JASGEM010000117.1, read on the forward strand.
CCCCGTCCCCTGCACCCTGGACGAGGTCGCCGCGACCGCCGTGGAAACCTCCGCCCGCGCCGTCCTGATCGATCTGGCCGGCCCGGCCTCACTGATCATCGAGGCGGACCTGATCACCGAACTGGCTCAGGGACGCCGCTTGGTCGAGCTGGAGGACGGCGGCTTCGGCTGGCTCTACCGGGCTCGCGCCGCGGAGCAGAGTCGACCCGAACAAGCGACCACGCCATGAAACTGTCGCACTCCGCGAAGGAGGCGGCGGGCGAGGGCGCAAAGTGGACCGGAAAGCGCGCTTACGGGGCGAAACTGTCCACCGCGGTCCTCGGCAGGGGCGGGAATGTGCCTTGGAACGCGGGCTCCTGCTAACATTGCCGGGTCGGTCAGCGCAGGCTGGCCCAGCGAAGTGGAGTCCTGAACTCCCACCCAGGTGCCCGCAGGGTGCCGGGTCGGTACGGCAACTCGATCGAGTTGCCCCTGTCAGGGTCTCCGCGTGCGCGGGGGCCCTTCTGTTTCGCCGGCACCAACCCGGATTCCTTTGGAGGACTCATCAGCACTGAACCGCGTATCAACGAACGCATCGGAGTGCCCGAGGTGCGCCTGGTCGGCCCTGCCGGCGAGCAGGTCGGCATCGTGCGGATCGAGGACGCCCTGCGTCTGGCTCGCGAGGCTGACCTTGATCTGGTCGAGGTGGCGCCGATGGCGCGCCCCCCGGTCGCCAAGCTCATGGACTACGGCAAGTACAAGTACGAGGCAGCCCAGAAGGCGCGCGAGTCGCGCCGCAACCAGACCAACACCGTCATCAAAGAGATGAAGCTGCGGCCCAAGATCGACAGCCACGACTACGAGACCAAGAAGGGTCACGTCGTGCGCTTCCTGAAGGCCGGCGACAAGGTGAAGATCACCATCATGTTCCGGGGCCGGGAACAGAGCCGTCCCGAACTCGGGTTCAACCTGCTGAAGAAGCTGGCCGACGATGTCGCCGAGGACGGTTTCATCGAATCCGCGCCCAAGCAGGACGGCCGCAACATGCTGATGGTGCTCTCGCCGACCCGCAAGAAGACCGAGGCCAAGGTCGAGGTCGAGGCGGCCAAGGCCGCCAAGGCCGCCACCCGCGCTGCCAACGCCGAGGCCGAGCGCACCGAGCAGGCCGAGTTGCGGGCGGCGCACGCCGCCACCGCGGCGCCGAAGAAGAAGCGGGGTCCAGCCGACAACATGGATCCCGACATCGAGCTGTAGTAATCAGGAGAAAGAGACACCATGCCCAAGATGAAGACCCATTCCGGTGCCAAGAAGCGCTTCCGCGTCACTGGCTCCGGCAAGGTGATGCACCGCCAGGCCGGCAAGATGCACCTCAACGAGCACAAGCCGACCACCCGCACCCGGCGCCTCGACGGCGACAAAGTGGTGGCCAAGGGCGATGCCAAGAAGGCAAAGCGTCTCCTCGCCGGCTACGGCAAGTAACCCCCCGATCGATTCTTCAAGGAGTAAGTCATGGCACGAGTGAAGCGCGCGGTCAACGCGCAGAAGAAGCGTCGTGAGGTTCTGGAGCAGGCGTCCGGCTACCGCGGGCAGCGGTCCCGGCTGTACCGCAAGGCCAAGGAGCAGCTGCTCCACAGCTACACCTACAGCTACCGGGATCGCCGGGCCCGCAAGGGTGACTTCCGCTCGCTGTGGATCCAGCGGATCAACGCCGCCTCGCGCGAGAACGGCATCACCTACAACCGATTTATCAACGGCCTGAAGAACGCCGGTGTCGAGGTGGATCGCAAGATCATGGCCGAGTTGGCCGTCTCGGATCCGAAGGCGTTCACCGCGCTGGTCGAGATCGCCAAAGCCAACCAGACTCAAGCAGCCTGATTCGCTCGTCACTTCTCCAGCGCGATCCGGAACCGGATCGCGCTGGAACCAATTGCCCAGGAGGTGTGCGTCGATGACCGCCGCGCCCATCGAGTTGCCCGAACCGAGTCAGGCCACCCTGCGGGCGGCACGTGCGCTGCAGCGCCGGGCCACCCGCAAGGAGACCGGCAAGTTCCTGGTGGAAGGACGCCAGGCCGTCCGGGAGGCGCTTGACGTCCCCGGCGTGGTCGAGGAGGTCTACTTCCGCTGGGACGCCGTGCTGGCCAATACCGACCTGCTGGACGCTGCGAAGGCCGCCGGAGTGGCCTACTACGCGGTGAGCGAGCAGAACCTGGCGACGATCACCGACACGGTGACGCCCCAGGGCGTCGTGGCGGTGGCCCACACCATCGATGTGCCGCTCACCTCGGTGCTCTACCGGAAGCTGCCCAAGCCCGACAAGCAGCCCAAGAAGAAGCATCGCCGCAAGGACGTCTCGCTGGTGGTCATCTGCGCCCAGGTCCGCGATCCGGGCAATGCCGGCACGGTGATCCGGTGCGCGGACGCCTTCGGTGCCGATGCGGTGATCCTGAGTTCGGATTCGGTCGAGGTCTACAACCCGAAGACGGTCCGGGCGAGCGTGGGCAGCCTCTTCCACCTGCCGATCGTGGTCGGCGTCGATCTGGCGGAGGCAATCGCCGCCTGCCGTGAAGCCGGGATGCAGATCTTCGCCACCGATGGGACGGCCGGCACCGACCTGACCGATCTCGATGACGATCTGGCCCGGCCTACCGCCTGGGTGATGGGCAACGAATCCTGGGGCCTGCCGGTGGAACACCTGGAGTTGGCCGACCGGACGGTCGCGGTGCCGATCTACGGGCATGCCGAGAGCCTCAATCTGGCGACCGCCGCGGCGGTCTGCCTGTACGCCAGCGCGAGCGCGCAGCGGGCGTCGATCTAGGGCACGCGAGTGAACTACCGCCGCGTGTCGCCTCCTGGATCGGGCGCCTGCCTGTCCCGCGCTTCGCTCGTCCGGACCCTCAACCGGCTCACCCTGGCGGCGAGCCGCCGGGATTCGCCTCCATCGGGTCTGCGTTGTCAGCCACTCCCGCGTAGCTCCACTACGCGCTCGGGCCTCTCCGCCTCGGCATGCATCGCGCCCAGAAACCGCCCCTAGCAGCGGTACTTCACTCACGCACCTGAAAGGACAACCATGGCGCTGGACCAAGCGTCCATCGGCGGGTTGGTTGCGCGGGCGCTGGACGCCTTCGCGTCCGCCACCTCGACCGCTGACCTGAAGCAGGCCCGGCTGGCCCACATCGGTGAGCGGTCGCCGCTGGGCATGGCCAACCGTGAGATCGGCAGCCTGCCCGGCCCCGAGCGCAAGGACGCCGGCCAGCGGCTCGGCGCCGCTCGTGCCCAGGTCGCCGAGGCCTTCGCCGCCCGCCAGACCGAGGTGGAGCAGGCCGAGTTGGAGCGAGTCCTGGTCGAGGAGCGGATCGACGTCACGCTGCCGGTCGAACTCGGGCCCCAAGGGGCGCCGCACCCGATCACCGCGCTGATGGACCAGCTCTCCGACGTCTTCGTCGCGATGGGCTGGGAGATCGCCGAAGGCCCCGAGGTGGAGGGGGAGTGGTTCAACTTCGACGCCCTCAACACCGGCCCCGACCATCCGGCCAGGGCCACCAGCGACACCCTCTTCGTCGAGCCCCTCGACCATCATGTCGTGCTGCGCACCCAGACCTCGCCGGTGCAGATCCGGGCCTTGCTGGAGCGCCCGCTGCCGGTCTACATCGTCTGCCCGGGCAAGGTGTACCGGGCCGACGAGTTCGACGCCACCCACGTCCCGGTCTTCCACCAGATCGAGGGATTGGTGGTTGACAAGGGGATTTCCCTGGCCCACCTGAAGGGCACGCTCGACCACCTGGCCAAGTCGATGTTCGGCGAGGACGTGGCGACCCGGATGCGGCCGCACTTCTTCCCGTTCACCGAGCCGTCGGCAGAGGTCGACCTACAGTGCTTCGTCTGCCACGGCGCCTCGGTGGGCGACCCCGACAACCCCTGCCGTACCTGCAAGTCACAGGGCTGGATCGAATGGGGCGGCTGCGGCGTGGTGAACCCGCGGGTGCTCGCCGCCTGCGGCATCGACACCGACGTCTATTCCGGCTTCGCCTTCGGCATGGGCATCGAGCGGACGCTGATGTTCCGCAACAACGCCGCCGACATGCGCGACATGGTGCAGGGCGATGTGCGGTTCAGCCGCTCACTGAAGGGAGTTGCGCGATGAGGGCGCCACTGGGCTGGCTGCGCGAGTGGACCGACCTGCCGGAGTCGATCACCGGACGGGAACTCGCCGAGGTGCTGATCCGCGCCGGGCTGGAGGTCGAGACGGTCGAGGAGGCCGGCGCCGACATCACCGGTCCGGTCGTGGTGGGCCGTGTGCTGGCGTCCGTCGACGAGCCGCAGAAGAACGGCAAGACGATCCGCTGGGTGCAGGTCGACGTCGGCTCCGAACGCAATGAGCCGCACCCGGACTTCCCGCAGGGCTGCCGGTCGGTGGTCTGTGGAGCGCACAACTTCGCCGTGGGCGACCTCGTGGTGGTCTCGTTGCCCGGCTCGGTGCTGGCCGGCGGGTTCGCGATCAGTGCCCGCAAGACCTACGGCCACCTCTCCGACGGCATGATCTGTTCCGAGCTCGAACTGGGCATCGGGCACGATCACGACGGCATCATCGTGCTTCCCGCGGACGCCGGCCTGGTGCCCGGCGACGATCCGTCCGGCGTGCTGCTGCTCCGCGACGACATCCTTGACATCGACGTGTCACCCGACATCGGCTACTGCCTGTCGATCCGCGGTCTCGCTCGGGAATCGGCACAGAACCTCGATCTTGCCTTCCGTGACGTCATCGACCGGGCCACCCCTCAGACCACGGCCGACGGCTACCCGGTCGTGCTGGACGATCCGGCCTGCCCGCTCTTCGTGGCGCTGACCGTGACCGGCATCGACCCGGCCCGTCCCACCCCGCGGTGGATGGCCCGCCGGCTCGCGATGGCCGGAATGCGCTCGATCTCACTGGCGGTCGACATCACCAACTACGTCATGCTGGAGACCGGTCAGCCGCTGCACGCCTACGACGCCACCAAGCTCGCCGGCCCGATCCGGGTGCGCAAGGCAACGCCGGGGGAGCAGATCGTCACCTTGGACGACGTCACCCGCACCCTGCACGCCGACGACCTGCTGATCACCGACGACTCCGGTCCGATCGGCATCGCCGGGGTGATGGGCGGTGCTACCACCGAGATCGACGAGACCACCACCGACATCGTGCTGGAGGCGGCCCACTTCGACTCCTCCAGCATCGGCTGGACGCTGCGCCGGCACAACCTGCCCTCCGAGGCGTCCAAGCGCTTCCACCGCGGCGTCGATCCGAACGCCGCCTACTCCGCCGCCCACCGGGCCGCTCAGCTGCTGGTGGAACTCGCCGGCGGGACACTCGCCACGGCCGAGACCGTCGCGGGTGCCGTTCCCGCGATGCCTTCGCAGACCATCGCCGCCGAGCTGCCCTCGCGCATCCTCGGGACGCCGGTCAGCGCCGAACGGGTCGTGGCGATCCTCACCGCCTCCGGCGTGGCCGTCGAGGTGATCGGCGATGAACTCAGCCTCGTCCCGTCCACCTGGCGTCCAGACCTGCGCGACCCCTACGACTACGTCGAGGAGGTCGGACGCAAGCTCGGCTTCGACTCGCTGCCGTCCCCGGTGCCGCGCGCTCCGGTCGGACGCGGCTACACCGCCGAGCAGCGGGCCCGCCGGGCGGTCAACGCCGCTGCGGTGGACGCCGGCTTCGTCGAGGTGCTCAGCTTCCCGTTCGGTTCCGCGGAGGAACTCGACCGGATGGGCGTCGGCGTCGACGACGAGCGTCGCCGGCTGGTGCGGTTGCACAATCCGCTGGCCGAGACCCAGCCCTGCATGCGCACCACCGTGCTGCCCGGCCTGTTCGCCGCCGTCGCCCGCAACACCTCGCGGGGCAATGACGACTTGGCACTGTTCGAGATCGGCCGGGTCTTCTTCGCCGGTGAACCGGCGGTCGCCCCGATCCCCTCCGTGAGTAGGCGCCCGAACTCCGCCGAACTGGCAGCGATCGAGGCGGCGCTGCCCGTCCAGCCGCGTCAACTCGGCGCCGTGCTGACCGGTTACTGGCGACGTCCCGGCTGGCAGGGTGCCGGAATGCCGGCGGGCTGGGAGCAGGCCTTCGCCTTGGCCGATGTGGTCGCCGGTGCCGTGGGAGCGACCCTCACCCGGACGGCCGCCGAGCAGGCACCCTGGCACCCGGGCCGCTGCGCCGCGTTGTCGGTCGGAGGTGAGGGCATCGGCCACGCCGGCGAACTGCACCCCGGCGTGTGCCGCGATTTCGGGCTGCCGCCGCGGACTGCGGCTGTCGAACTCGATCTGGACGCGTTGATCCGGCTGGCTCCGGTCCGCGGCAGCATCGCGTCCATCTCCTCCCACCCGGTGGCGAAGGAGGACGTTGCGCTGGTGATTGCCGAGGACGTGCCGGTGGCGGCGGTGAAACAGGCGCTGACCGACGGTGCCGGGGAGTTGCTGGAATCGCTGGCGCTGTTCGACATCTACACCGGCGGCCAAGTGCCCGACGGCCACAAGTCGCTGGCCTTCGCGCTCCGCTTCCGTGCCCCGGACCGGACCCTGACGGACGCCGAGACCGCCGCGGCCCGCGCTGCCGCGGTGGCCGCCGCA
>JASGEM010000118.1:0-18274 GCA_049841235.1 Propionicimonas sp.
GCCGCCCGGCGTTCTGCCTCGGCCAGCGCCAGGTCGGGGGACTGGAGGACGGGCGCCGCGGCGGGCGGCGCTACCGCGGCGGCGCTGCTGGGTTCGAGATCCAGGGTGACTTCCGCCTGTCGCGCGGCCAGGGCCTGAGCGAGCCGGCTGCGGTAGTAGTCATTGCCGTTGCGGGCGTCGAACCGTGCTGCAAGGTCGGATGCCTCCCGGTGGGTCCAGGCGTGCAGGTCGCCGGCGGTGGAGACCGCCGGCAGGCGGAGTTCGACAGGCAGGCCGGCCTGCTCCGGATTGGCCGACAGGCCGGCCAGCACGCTCAGCAGGAACCGCAGCCGGACGAGTTCGGTGGCGGCGTGGGTGAGCAGGTGGGGATAGTCCTCACGCAGGTCACGCAGCGCCCTCGTCAGTCGTCCGCCCCGGGCCAGCAGCTCGAATGCCTGGCCGCGGGCCACGGCGAAGTCGCCGGTCGACAGGTCGAGGGTAGCCACCGCGCCGCGGTAGGCGTCGACCGCCTCCGTCGCGCGGCCCGCTTGGAGATAGGCAAGGGCCAGCGAGTGCAGGGTGCCGGTGGGCTCGCGATTGCACGTACCCTGGCGCGCTTCGCCGAGTGCGATCGCTTCCTCGAACCGGCCGGTCTCGGTGAGAAAGCCGACCTGGAGCCCGGTGTGGCAGGCGGTGCAGTCCTGGAACTCGTCGGTCGGCGTCGCCAGCCAGCGCTGACGGGCGGTCTCGGCGTCCGGCGCACCGGAATCCCACGCCCAGACGAACTCGGACATGGCCACCGCTGCCCGCCCGTGCCCGGCCAGATCGAAACGGCGTGCCATGTCCGCCAGGAAGGCGGCAGCCTGGGCGCGGCTGATCTGCGGGTAGTCGGCCAGGTCGGCGGCCACCCACTTGAACTCCCAGAACAGGTTGTGCCGATCCGAGTGGTCGAACAGTTCGGGAGCCTCGTCCCACAGCCGCAGCAACCGGGCGAAGGTGACGTAGGCCCTGGTGCCCTGATCGGTGAAGACGTACGCCTCGACCAGATCGAGCAGCGCCTCGGCGAGCCGGTTGCGCGGCCCCTCGGCCTCGATCCGGCGGGTGATCTCCTCTGCGGCAGCGGTGCGGGCGGCGCCGAAGGGCCACTGCCGGATGGCGACCAGCTCGCGGGCGATCTGGGCTTCGGACATCAGTCGGTCTCCTCGGTCGTGGTGGGTGCGGCGGGGCTGGCCAGCGAGGCGTCCAGGAGCACCGACAGCGCCGAATTGAGCGCGGCCACCTCACCGGAGCGCAGGCCTTCGCCGGCCAGCATCACCGCGGACAGGTAGAGCGAACGCAGTCCGGCGTCGAAGACCGGGGTGCCCGAGGCTTCGACCAGCTTTCCCACCACCCCCGCGGCGTCGTTGAGCACCAGGGTGCGGGATCTCCGGACGGGCTGGCCGGCCAGGGCGTCCAGCAGACCGCTCCAGCGATCCGGGGCCGCCTCACGCTCCCGGTCCAACTCGCGGCGATGCTCGCCCTCGGAATCACGCAACAGGATCGCGGGCACCAGATCCGGTTCGAAGACCCGCAGCAGGACGTCGCAGTCATCCTCGGCCAACAGCTCGCGGGCCGCCATCACCGCGGTGGCGGTGACGGCTTCCCGCTCGGCACTGGGCAGTCGCAGCACGGCCTCAAGGTCGCCGCTCACGAGTTCCCGCACCCGCCAGCCCGGACGCCGTTGCAGCCGGGCCAGCAGGTCGGCGTCGTAGACGTAGCCGGCATTGACCACCACCAGCCCCTGGCCGCGAGCCACTGCCGCCACCCGGCGGTAGGCCTCCGTCGTGGTGGTGTACAGCAGCTCCCCGGTGAGGGACGCGACCTGCGCCAGCGGCAGCGGCCCGTCCGTGGTCTCGAAGGGCACCACGGAGGCGACCAGGTCGAGCATGTCGTCGTCGGTGAGCGCGAGGGCCCGCAGCGCCAGGTGATGGGTGGTGATGAACTGACGCGCCAGGGTCGTGCCGCTGTCCAGGGTGGACAGCGCCCAGTTCTTCAGCTGGCCGGCCAGCGCCTCGCGAGTGGTCAGCAGGACCTCGTTGGCGTGCACCTGCTCGCGGGAGGCGGTGGGCGACAGGGTGTCGGAGTTGATCACTGCGCGCACGAAGAAGGCCCAGTCCGGGAGCACCTGGTCGACCCGTGGGCCGAGCAGCATGCGCTTGACGTAGACCCGGTGCCGGCCCGATCCGGGCGCGACGGCCTGGGGCAGGATGAAGGCCACGCCGCTGACCCCCGCCAGCGGAACCGCGAGATCGATGTGGCCCAGCGGAGTGAAACCGAAGACCTGCTCACAGTAGGCGGCCAGCGCGGCAGCCCTCGCTTCGGCGGACGGATGGGGCTGCTGCCAGGGCAGTTCGGCGGTGGTGATCCGCCGCCATCGGCTGCCCTCCGCACCCAGCGGCACCTCGATGGCGACATCCAGTGGGAGCAGCGAGCCGTACTCGGCGGCCAGGCCCAGGACGGCCTCCGGGTCGAGCCAGTGCGCCGCGTCCGGCCGGGCGGCCAGCCGCACCCGGCTGCCGACCTCGATCTCGGCCCCCGGCAGTTCGGAGAGTTCGAAGGTGCCGTCGGCGTAGCCGACCCAGCGCACCGGGACCGCGCCAGGCCGGGCCGAACGCGAGACCACCTCGATCTGGTCGGCCACCATGAAGGCTGCCATCATGCCGATTCCGAACTGGCCGATGAACTCGGCGCGGCCGAGCCCGAACTCGCGTTTCGAGGAACGCCCGATCGTCGCCAGCAACTCGCCCGCCTCGTCCAGGCTCAGGCCGATCCCGGTGTCGGTCACCTCCAGGACCGCGATCCCGTCCGCATTCGAGCAGGAAAGCCGGATCCGTCCCGGGGCGTCCGGCACGTCCGTACGCCGGGCGGTGATCGCGTCCACCGCGTTCTGCAGCAGTTCCCGCAGGTAGACCTGCGGGCCGGAGTAGAGATGATGGGAGAGCAGATCGACCATCCCCACCAGATCGACCTGGAACCGGTCGGCCGACCTTCCTTTCACCACGTCCGACACAGGGTCACTCGTCGGCCACGGCCTCGGGGAAGACGGAGTTCAGGTGGTCGAAGAACTGGCCTCCGGTGTTCACCGCGGTGGTGAGGTGGAGCAGCAGTTGCTCATCGGTGATGCCGTGTTCGTAGTCGACGATGTGCTCGGCGTGCAGCCGGAGTTCGCCCTCGTCATTGAGCCGTGGGTACACCTTCGGCCACATCCGGTCACGGTTCCACTCCTGGCAGACCTCGGCCGCCTGTGGCAACGCGGCGGGGCTCAGCGTGGGATACCAGGTGCCGCGCACCAGCAGGATCTCCTCGGCCTCGCCGTTGAGGAAGAACCAGAAGAAGCCGTGTTCCCAGCCCCCGGAGATGTCCCCGTCGGAGTCCACGCGGTACGCCCAGCCCTGGGATTCGAGCGCCTGCTTGATCCGCTCCCGAGAGATCGGAGCCAGTCCGGATCCGATCGGGCCGGGCGGCTTGTCGAAGAACCCCATTGCCGGTTTCCTTTCGTGAGTTGGAGCGGCGGCGTGCACCCGCCGGTCCGCGGCAGCCTAGCTGATTTGAGGCCGCGTGCCCGGTCGTGTAATGTCATCCGAGGTCCGGCCCCTATAGCTCAGTCGGCAGAGCGTCTCCATGGTAAGGAGAAGGTCTGCGGTTCGATTCCGCATGGGGGCTCTGTGTGTGGAGGGACGGAATAACCGCCCGTCGTTCCGGGTTCCCGGTCTTCAGACACGCCCGGCGGGATAGCTCAGGCGGTAGAGCAAGCGGCTCATAATCGCTGTGTCGCGGGTTCAAGTCCCGCTCCCGCTACAAACGATTGAGCCGAGCGCGATGAGAACTTGTTCTCATGGCCGAGGCGATTGAGTTTGTCGAATGATGCGACAAGGTTTGAACCTGGTCGCATCAGGACTATCCTCGGCAGAACCGAACTTGCAGGAAGTGAGAGGCTGATGGCCAAGAAGACAGCCGATGTCCGGCCCAAGATCACCTTGGCATGCACCCAGTGCAAGGAACGGAACTACATCACCAAGAAGAACCGTCGTAACGACCCGGATCGTCTTGAGTTGAAGAAGTTCTGCCCCAAGTGCCACGTGCACACCCCGCACCGCGAGACCCGCTGACCTCAGCGATCGCCACAGCCGTCCGCCTCGGCGGGCGGCTTTCTGGCGTCTGAGCTCACCCCGTCCACGGGGACGGTTCCTGTGGCGTGCCGGGCTGGTGGCCCACCTGGTGACGCCGCTTGGCCGGGGGCCCATGCGCGGGTCGGCCAGAGGAACCGTCCCCGGTGGTTCACGTATCTCGGAGTCGGCGCCACGGCTAGCCTTGTCCCATGCCCATCAGCGAAGCCCACGTCGGACGGAGCTACCCGCCGACCGAGCCCTACCAGGTCAGCCGCGCCAAGATCGCCGAGTTCGCCGCGGCACTCGGAGACGGCGCGAACCCGGCCTATGCCGGGCCGGACCCGATCGCCCCGCCCACCTTCGCCGTGCTGCTCTCGTCGGCAGCCTGGGGGGCGCTCTTCGAGGACGCGGAACTGGAGCTGGCATTGAGCCGGACGGTGCACGCCGACCAGCGCTTCACCTGGTCCCGTCCGCTGCACGCCGGGGACGAGGTCGCCGCACAGCTCACGATCGAACAGGTGCGGGTACGCGGCCCGGTCACCTTCGTGACCATCGCCGTCCGCCTGACCACGACCGAGGGGGAGGACGTCTGCACCGCCACGTCCACGCTGATGCACCGGGCGGTGGCGGCATGAGCACCCCACGGAGTTCTTCTCCTCCGCTGCGCTCCCGAACAACTCCGCGGGACCCCGCATGAGAGGCGTCACCGTGGGCACCGAACTGCCCGGCTTCACCGCCACCTTCACCCGCGCCGATCTGGTCCGCTACGCCGGCGCGTCCACCGACTTCAACCCGATCCACTGGTCCGACGCCAAAGCGGCCGAACTCGGGCTGCCGGGCGTCCTTGCGCACGGCATGCTCACCATGGGCACCGCGCTGCGGGTGGTGACCGACTGGGTGGGAGATCCGGGCCGGGTGCGCAGCTACTACGTCCGGTTCACCAAGCCGGTGGTGGTGGACGAGATCGCCGGCGGCGAGGTGACCTTCTCCGGAGTCGTCACCGCTGTGGCCGACGGCGTGGCGACGGTCGCGCTGGAGGTCGTCCACGCCGGGGCCAAGGTGCTCGGATCGGCCACCGTCGAGGTGCTCGTTGACTGATCTCGCCGAGCTCACCACACTGCGGGTCGGCGGGCCGGCGCTGAGGTTGCTGGCACCCGGCTCGGAAGCCGACTTGATCGCGCTCGTGCGGGAATGCGATGCGGCGCGGGAGCCGGTGCTGGTGCTCGGCGGCGGCTCGAACCTGCTGGTCGCCGATTCCGGCTTCGAGGGCACCGTGATCCGCACCGACGGACTGCGCGGGATCGTGCCTGAGGATGTGATGGCCTGCTCGGGAGCCTTCCTCAACGTCGCCGCCGGTGAGCCGTGGGACGACTTCGTCGCCTCCTGCGTGACGCAGGGCTTCGTCGGGGTGGAGGCGCTGTCGGGGATTCCCGGACTGGTCGGCTCGACCCCGATCCAGAACGTGGGTGCCTACGGCCAGGAGGTCTCCCAGACGATCGCCCGGGTGCGGGTGTGGGATCGGCAACTCCACCAGGTGCGGACGCTGTTCAGCTCCGATTGCGGCTTCGGGTACCGCGATTCGGTATTCAAGCGGAATCCGGGGCGCCACGTTGTGCTTTCGGTGAGCTTTCAGCTGGCTCTGGGCCGGATGTCGACGCCGCTGACCTACCGCGAACTGGCCCGCCGGCTCGGGGTGACGGAGGGTGAACTGGCGCCGCTGGTGGAGGTTCGCGAGGCCGTGCTCGAGCTGCGGCGAGGCAAGGGCATGGTCCTGGATCCGGCCGATCACGACACCTGGAGCGCCGGCAGCTTCTTCACCAACCCGATCCTCACCCCCGAGCAGGCGGGGGCTCTGCCCGCCGAGGCGCCGAGGTTCCCGGCCATCCAGCAGGCGATCGGCAGGGGAGGGGCCCGCCCGGTTGCCGACGACCGCGTGAAGACCAGTGCGGCCTGGCTGATCGAGCGTGCCGGCTTCGGCAGGGGCTACGGGACGCCGCCGGCCACGCTCTCCACGAAGCACGCCCTGGCCCTCACCAACCGCGGCGGAGCCACCGCCGCCGATCTCGTCGCGCTGGCCCGGGAGATCCGGGACGGGGTGGAGCGGGCCTTCGGCATCCGCCTGGTGCCCGAGCCCGTGCTGGTGGGGCTGTCGCTGGACGGCTGATCCCGGCTGCGACTACCCCGCCGATCCTCGTCATCGCGCTGTTCCCGTCATCCTCCGGCGAAGGCCGAGATCTCCAGAACGTGGGGAGACTCCCGCCTTCGGGGGGGGGGGGTGACCGGTGTGCCGGGGTCTGGCCGTGATCTCCACGTGGGGGGTCCGTCGGGGTCGGATAGGCTGACCAGCGGTCATCGAAAGGAAGACAGTGAGCATTCTGGCGAGCGTCCCGCTGGCACCCCGTGATCCGATCCTCGGGCTGACCGAGCAGTTCGCGGCCGACCCGCGTCCGGGGAAGGTCAACCTCGGCGTCGGCGTCTACCTCGACGAGAACGGCAAGGTGCCGCTGCTGGAATGCGTCCGGGTCGCCGAACAGCAACTGGCTGCCGTCCCCACCCCGCGCGGTTACCTGCCGATCGACGGGATGGCGAGCTACAACACCGCGGTGCGCGAGCTGATCTTCGGCGCCGGCAGCGAGGCTGTCGGTTCCGGCCGGGTGGTGACGATCGAGGCCCTCGGCGGCACCGGTGCGCTCAAGATCGGCGCCGAGTTCCTCAAGATCGCCAGCGAGCAGCGCAAGCTGCTGATCTCGGACCCCTCCTGGGAGAACCACCAGGCGCTGTTCGGCCGCGCCGGCTTCGATGTCTCCGCCTACCGCTACTACGACCCGCAGCGCCGGGGAATCGACATCGACGGCATGCTGGCCGACTTGGCCGCGGCCGAGCCGGGCACCATCGTGGTGCTCCATGCCTGCTGCCACAATCCGACCGGCTACGACCTGACCTCCGCGCAATGGGAACAGGTCGCTCAGGTCGTGGTCGATCGCGGCCTCGTGCCCTTTCTCGATCTGGCCTACCAGGGCTTCGCCGCCGATGTGGAGGCGGACGCCGCCGTGCCACGCCGCTTCGCCACCCTGGGCGTCCCGGTGCTGATCGCCTCCTCCTTCTCCAAGAGCTTCAGCCTCTACGGGGAACGGGTCGGCGGGCTCAGCATCGTCACCGCGGACGCCGACGAGGCCGCGCGCGTCCTGTCACAGGTGAAGATCGCCGTCCGGACCACCTACTCCAACCCGCCCACCCACGGTGCCGCGCTGGTCTCCCGGGTGCTGGGCGACGCCACGCTGCGAGCGCAGTGGGACGCCGAACTGGGTGCCATGCGTGACCGGATCAAGGCGATGCGCCGGTCGCTGCGCGAGGGACTGGAGGCCCAGGGCATCACCGACATGGGCTTCGTCACCGAGCAGGTCGGCATGTTCAGCTACTGCGGACTCTCGGCCCAGCAGATGCAGGAGTTGCGGGAGGTCCACGGCGTCTACGGCACCGACGCCGGCCGGATCTGCGTGGCCGCGCTGAACCCTGCCAATGTCGAAGCCGTGGCGGAGGCGATCGCGGCGGTCCGGTGACGCCGGCGGCCGTCTCGCCAAGCCGGGCCACCTGCCGTTCCCGATCCGATCGTGAGCGAGCTCTGAAGGCTCCCGGTTCTTCGGTTCTCTGTCTCGCTGTGCTCGACGAACCGTCGTCCTCGGTCCGATCACGAGCACGCTCGCGTCGTCCCTCGTCCTCGGTTCGACGCGGCAGGCCAAACCACGTACACTCTTGATCTTGGTGATGCGTCTGTTCCACCATGCCCACAGGGCGACGGAATCGACGGGCCACCACCTAGGGCAATAGCTCAATTGGCAGAGCAGCGGTCTCCAAAACCGCAGGTTGGGGGTTCAAGTCCCTCTTGCCCTGCTGGAATGGCGCCGCGACGGCGCCGTTTCGTTGCACCCAGCGACAGTGAAGGACGGCCAGTAGTGGCGGAAGACAAGGACCAGGCAGCTGCCGACGTCCCCGAAGAGCCGACCCTGGAACCCGTCGAACTCAGTGATCTTCCGCTGAGTGAGGAGGAGCAGGTCGCGATCGCGGTGGCGGGTGCCCGCCCGACCCGCAAGACCGCCGAGGTCGAGGCCAAGGGCCGTCCGACCCGTAGGCGCGAGGATGCTCACACCGTCACTCAGGAGAAGCGCACCACCCCGGCGCAGTTCGTCCGCGAGAGCACCGAGGAACTGAAGAAGGTCGTCTGGCCGACGCTGAGCCAGTGGCAGCAGTACTTCGTGGTCGTGCTGGTATTCGTGCTGTTCATGATTGCGGTCGTGAGCGTGCTCGACCTGGGCTTCGGCGCGGCGCTGCTGCAGCTTTTCGGATGAGGACGGAGATAACCCGACGTGACTGATACCCCCGAGTACGAGGCAGATTTCGAGATCGACCTCGGCCAGCTGGAATCCAGCGCCGACGACGTGGAACTGAACCTCGACTTCGCCGAGGATCTGGACACCCCGACCGACGACGACATCCTGCTTCCCGGGCTCGCCGAGGAAGCCGAGCCGGAGCCCGAGCCGGAACTGGAACTGGGCGCCGACGAGGCCGCCGTGCTGGCGGAACTGCGCGAGACGCTGCGCGGCCAGGTCGGCGACTGGTACGTCATCCACACCTACTCAGGCATGGAGAACCGGGTCAAGCAGAACCTCGACAACCGGGTGAAGACCCTCGGTATGGAGGACTACATCTACGAGGCCGTGGTTCCCACCGAAGAAGTGACCGAGACCCGCAACGGCACGAAGAAGTCGGTCACCCGGACCGTCCTGCCCGGCTACGTGCTGGTCCGGATGGAGCTGACCGATGCCTCCTGGGCCGCGGTGCGCCACACTCCGTCCGTGACCGGCTTCGTCGCCCACGCCAACGCGCCGGTGCCGCTCAGCCTCGACGAGGTCGAGAAGATGCTGGCTCCTGCCGCGCTGGCCCGGGCCGCGGCGGCTGCGACCGGCACCAAGCCTCGCGGCAAGAAGGTGGAGATCGCCGACTTCAAGGCCGGCGACTCCGTCATGGTGGTCCAGGGCCCGTTCGCCGGTGTCCACGCGACCATCACCGAGATCAATCCCAACAGCCAGCGCCTGAAGGCCCTGGTCGAGATCCTCGGCCGGGAGACCCCGGTCGATCTGACCTTCGGCCAGATCCAGAAGGTCTAGGGCTGCTGCTGATCGGATGACGGCCGGCCAGCCAGGTCGGTCGGGAACCACCACCACACACGAAGGACCCAACCATGCCTCCCAAGAAGAAGGTAGCGGCGATCGTCAAGGTCGCCCTCAACGCGGGCGCCGCGACGCCCGCGCCGCCGGTCGGCACCGCGCTCGGCCCGCACGGCGTCAACATCATGGAGTTCTGCAAGCGCTACAACGCCGAGACCGAGGCGATGCGCGGCACGATCATCCCGGTGGAGATCACCATCTACGAGGACCGCACGTTCTCGTTCATCACCAAGACGCCGCCGGCCGCCGAGCTGATCAAGAAGGCCGCAGGACTGACCAGCGGATCGGCCAAGCCGCACAAGGAGAAGGTGGGCAAGATCACGGCCGATCAGGTCCGTGAGATCGCCACCACCAAGATGCCCGACCTCAACGCCAACGACATCGACGCCGCGATGAAGATCGTCGCCGGCACCGCCCGTTCCATGGGCGTCACTGTCGAGGGCTGACCTTCCGGACGATCCCTGAGCTCGGTTCGCCCCGAGACTGTCGAGCAGGCGAAGGATCGTCCATCCAACTGAAAACCCTAGTGGGAGGGCAGCCGCCCGCACCACGACTGGCCACGGCCCACACGCGGGCCGCACCAACGACGAAAGAGACCAGAATGAAGCGAAGCAAGGCCTACCGGGCCGCAGAGGCGAACCTCAACCCCACCCAGCTCTACACCCCCGAGGAGGCGCTGGCGCTGGCCAAGAAGGGCGCCTCGGCCAAGTTCGACGAGACCATCGAGGTCGCGTTGCGGCTCGGCGTCGATCCCCGTAAGGCGGACCAGATGGTCCGTGGCACGGTCAACCTTCCTCACGGCACTGGCAAGACGGCACGGGTCCTCGTCTTCGCCACAGGTGAGAAGGCCGCCGACGCGATCGCCGCGGGTGCCGACGAGGTGGGTGCCGACGAGCTGATCGACAAGATCGCCGGCGGTTACCTCGACTTCGACGCCGTCGTGGCCACGCCGGATCTGATGGGCAAGGTGGGCCGGCTGGGCCGGGTGCTCGGCCCCCGTGGCCTGATGCCCAACCCCAAGACCGGCACCGTGACGATGGACGTCGCCAAGGCCGTCACCGACATCAAGGGCGGCAAGATCGAGTTCCGGGTCGACCGGCACGCGAACCTGCACTTCATCGTCGGCAAGGCCTCGTTCGGCGAGCAGCAGCTGACCGAGAACTTCTTCGCCGCCCTGGACGAGGTGCTGCGGCTCAAGCCCAGCGCCGCCAAGGGCCGCTACCTGAAGAAGGTCACCGTGGCCTCCACCATGGGACCGGGCGTCAGCGTCGATCCGACCAAGACCAAGCCCTCCGCGGAGTGAGCTGACCGATTCCTCGCAGCGGGCCTCGTCCATCCGGACGGGGCCCGTTCGCTTCGCCTGCGCTCCGATGCCACCGGGGCATAGAGTCGGGCACATGCCTCTCGTCGCGGTGAACTGTGTCACCATCAACGCGCTGGATCCCTGGGTGCTGGCCGGATTCTGGGCGGGGTTGGTGGGTGGTACGCCCCGTGACACGGGGAACGGCTATGTCCTGGTCGAGCCCGGCCCTGGACGGGTGCCGCTGCTGTTCCAGAAGACCGACGAACCCGCCCGGCAGCAGGGATGGATCCACCTCGACTGCGGAGTTGCCGACCGGGAAGCCGCGGTGGACGAGATCCGTCAGCGCGGAGGACGGTTGGTCGAGCAGCGCTCGGACAGCAACGGAAGCTGGGTCGTCATGGCCGACCCGGAGGGCAACCCGTTCTGCATCTAGCGGTCCGGGCGCGGATCGCTACCGCTGCGAGCAATCTGCGTCCTCGGTCGGATCACGAGCAAGCTCGCGTCCTCCCTCGTCCTTGATTGCTGCTCGCTGGCGCGAGCAATCTGCGTCCTCGGTCGGATCACGAGCAAGCTCGCGTCCTCCCTCGTCCTTGATTTGGGCGGGGGGCGGGGTGTCCCGTAGAGTGGGTGAGGCCGAAGACCGCTGGTCGGTTCCGCGAGAGCAGAACCGGTAAGCCCCGCGCAGGTGAAACGTGAATCGCTCGTTCTGAGTTGTCCCCGGATCGCCCTGCGCGCCGGGGTTTTCCTTTGCCAGCGGGACGCGGCTGACACAACAAGAAGTGGGAAGGAGACCCATGGCGAGGTCGGACAAGGCCGCCGCCGTCGCGGAGCTGAAGGATGCCTTCGGCGCCTCCGCGGCAGCAGTGCTGACCGAGTACCGCGGTCTCACCGTCAAGGACCTGAAGGCATTGCGCCGGTCCTTGGGTGAGGACGCCACCTACGCCATCGCGAAGAACACCCTCACCACGATCGCTGCCCGCGAAGCGGGCATCGAGGGCCTCGATGAGCAACTCACCGGGCCCACGGCGATCGCCTTCATCCGCGGTGACGTAGCCACCGTGGCGAAGGGGCTGCGGGATTTCGCGAAGGCCAATCCGCTTCTGGTCATCAAGGGCGGCGTCATGGATGGGCGCGTGCTCAATGCCGAATCGGTCAAGAAGTTGGCCGATCTGGAGTCTCGCGAGGTCCTGCTCGCGAAGCTCGCCGGTGCGATGAACGGCAATCTTGCCAAGGCCGCAGGCCTCTTCAACGCACCACTCTCCGGGCTGGCCCGCGCTGTGGCCGGGCTCCGGGACCAGAAGCAGTCCAACGAGTAAGAACAAGAAGATAGGACGCCCAAACTATGGCGAAGCTCAGCACTGACGAGCTCCTTGAGGCTTTCAAGGAGATGACGCTGATCGAGCTCTCTGAGTTCGTGAAGCTGTTCGAGGACACCTTCGGCGTGACCGCCGCCGCCCCGGTGGCCGTGGCCGCCGCGCCGGCCGCGGGCGGTGGCGACGCCGCTGCCGAAGAGGTCGAGGAGTCGTCCGAGGTCGACGTGATCCTCGACTCCGCCGGTGACAAGAAGATCCAGGTCATCAAGGAGGTGCGCGCGCTCACCAACCTCGGCCTGAAGGAGGCCAAGGATCTGGTGGAGGCCGCTCCGAAGCCGATCCTGGAGAAGGTCGCCCGCGACGTTGCCGCCAAGGCCAAGGAGGCCCTCGAGGCCGCCGGCGCCGCGGTCAGCATCAAGTGATCCTCAGGTACGCCTGACACCACAGTGAATGGCGGTGGTCCCCTTCGGGGGCCACCGCCATTCGCGTCGGCCGGCAAATCAGATTGGCGGAGACAACGAGTGTCTCCGCCAATCTGAATGGGGGTGGGGTGACCTGCTCCGGAAAGGATGTGGGCAGACGGCAGATTGTGGGTTTTTGGGGGGAGGGGGCTTGCGGACTACCTGGCGAGCGGCCAGCCGCCCTGCCCGCCACCGTTCACGACGACGGTCTTCGAGGAAGGAGCCTTCACCAGCGTTGCCGCGGAGGACTGGGTGATACCCATGCCGAGTGCGAGGGCACCAGTGGCGACGGTAGCTGCGATGATCCGGCGGGTGATGGTCATTTCTATTCCTTTGATCAGATGGACACCTCGCAATAGACGCTAGGCGAGACTTGACTGACTTGTCAAGATTTGACAATCTTGGTGGACGAAGATGTTCGAAGGAGGTGCGGTGGCAGCAACATCGACCCGTTCGGAGTTCGGTCAGCTGCTGCGCCAGGCCCGACGCAGCCGCAAGATGTCCCAAGTCGAGTTGGGCGCCGGGCGCTACACCGGGAGTTACATCTCACACCTGGAGAGTGGGCGTCGTACGCCGACCCCGGATGTGATCGATTTCCTGGCCAGACGGCTGGGTGTGTCTCCCTTGGAGTGGGGAGCCCGTGAGCACTACGACAAGACCGCGACGCTTCGCGCGGAGGAGATCGCGGAGCCCGGTGCGGTGGAGGATCTCCTGGTCGCGGAGCGGGCCTGGTACGACCGTGACTGGTCCTCTGCCGAGGATCATGGACGACGTGCCGCGGTCCGCGCGCAGCTCGCCGGAGACGAGATCCGTCACTGGGAGGCGATGTACGTCGTCGCCCAGGCCCAATTCGCCAAAGCCCAGTTCAGCGAGGCCGCCCGGATCGCGGAGGAGATCGCGGGTTGGCAGGCAGCGCGAACCTACGCCGTCGCGCGGGCCCAGTCGCTGAGCCTCGCCTCCATCGCGAACCGTGCCGGAAGCCGCCTCGGTTGGGCGATCGCGCTGGGTGCGCGCGCGGTCGAGGCGGCTCGGGATGCACCCCCGCTGATCCTCACCGAGGCATTGATGTCCCTTGTCAGCGCGCTGACCGAGGCCGGACACGGTGCGGACGAGATCCTCCCGTATCTGCAGCGGCTGGACGAACTCATGCCGCAGCTGGCTTCCAAGCACTCCCGCGGGATGGTCGCCTGGACGCTCGGCACCGCCGCCTATGCGATGGATGATCCGCCGGAAGGTGCCAAACGCTACGACCAGGCGCGGGAACTGCTGAATCCCCACCGGGATCTGCGGCTGTGGCTGCGCTTCCACCGCAGCGATGCCGACCGCCGGCTGGACGTCGGCTCGACTGACGGGGTCGCCGAACTGCTGCGCGTCAGTTCGACGGGGTTGGAGATCATCGGCAACCCCTTCGACGTCGTGGAGTTGCGCCAGTCGTGGGCGCGGCTGGCCCTGCTGGAGGACGATCACCAGCAGGCGCTCAGCTTGATCGACGGGCTGCTGGCCGACCCTGTGCTGGGCAACCCGGAGTACAACCGCGGGATGTCGGAGTGGATCCGCGCCGAGGCTCTCCAGGGCCTGGGGCGGCATGCTGAGGCCCGCCGCCACTACCTGGTGGCCGCGGAATTCTTCGAGGCCGACGGCCGCCTGAAGTCCGCGATGGACGCCTACCGTCGGTTGACGGCGGAGTGCGAACAAGTTGACAGCCCCTGTTGACATAGTGGTCAAGTTGTGATTTAGTTCTTGTCACGGCGCCCCCCACATATGCGTCGGATGAGTACACCTCAATGATCGGTGCTTGTAGCTGGCCCCCCTCCCATTTGCCGGCCGCAAGCACCGATCAACAATTCCGGGTGCGGTGTCCGCCCGAGGGGCAGGGTCGCCCAGCGGCATCCGCGACGGGCGATCGACCCGAGAAGGCTCAGCCGCGGTGGCTCATCGGGTCGGCAATCAGCCCCGGGGCCGGAGTTGCGTCTCGCGTGCGAGCCGGGTAAGCTAACGCTTTGCCCATGCCATCGACGACCCGTGACATTTTGACGCGGGCCGTTCTGCGTGCACCGACCCGGCACAGTGCCGGGACTCTGGAAGGACTCCACCTTGGCCGTCTCGCGCACTGCGTCGAAGAACACCAATGTCGTCTCACCCAGCGGCCGGATCTCGTTCGCGAAGATCCACGAGCCGCTTGAGGTTCCCAACCTGCTGGATCTCCAGGTCGAGTCCTTCGACTGGCTGGTCGGCAACGACGCCTGGCGGGCCAGGGTAGCCGCCGCGCAGGCCGAGGGTCGAACCGATGTGAACACCAAATCCGGCCTGGAGGAGATCTTCGAGGAGATCTCTCCCATCGAGGATCTCTCGCAGACGATGTCGCTGTCCTTCCGGGACAACCGCTTCGAGGATCCCAAGCATTCCGTCGAGGAGTGCAAGGACCGCGACGTGACCTACGCTGCGCCGCTCTTCGTCACCGCCGAGTTCATGAACAACGACACCGGCGAGATCAAGAGCCAGACGGTCTTCATGGGCGACTTCCCGCTGATGACCGAGAAGGGCACCTTCATCATCAACGGCACCGAGCGCGTGGTCGTCTCGCAGCTGGTGCGATCGCCGGGCGTCTACTTCGAGCAGACCGCCGACAAGACCTCCGACCGGGACATCTTCACCTGCAAGATCATTCCGAGCCGGGGCGCCTGGCTGGAGTTCGAGATCGACAAGCGCGACATGGTCGGCGTCCGGCTGGACCGCAAGCGCAAGCAGAACGTCACCGTGCTGCTGAAGGCGCTGGGCTGGACCAACGAGCAGATCCTGGCCGAGTTCGGCGAGTTCGAGTCGATGCGGTTGACCCTGGAGAAGGACCACACCGCCAACACCGACGAGGCGCTGCTCGACATCTACCGCAAGCTGCGTCCGGGCGAGCCGCCGACCCGCGAGGCCGCCCAGCAGATGCTGGAGAACTACTACTTCAACCCGAAGCGCTACGACCTGGCCAAGGTCGGTCGCTACAAGATCAACAAGAAGCTGGGCACCGGCCTGCCGTTCGACACCCAGGTGCTGACCCTGGACGACATCGTCGCGGCGATCCGCTATGTGGTCGCGCTGCACGAGGGCCGCGAGACGATCGGCGACCTGGTGGTCGAGACCGACGACATCGACCACTTCGGCAACCGCCGGCTGCGCACCGTCGGCGAACTGATCCAGAACCAGCTCCGGATCGGTCTCGGCCGCTTGGAGCGCACCGTCCGCGACCGGATGACCACTCAGGACATCGAGGCGATCACGCCGCAGACCCTGATCAACATCCGGCCGGTCTCGGCGGCGCTGAAGGAGTTCTTCGGCACCTCGCAGCTGTCGCAGTTCATGGACCAGACCAACCCGGTTGCGGGGCTGACGCACAAGCGCCGGCTCTCCGCGCTGGGCCCCGGCGGTCTCTCCCGGGACCGCGCCGGCATGGAGGTCCGTGACGTCCACCCGTCCCACTACGGCCGGATGTGCCCGATCGAGACCCCGGAAGGCCCGAACATCGGCCTGATCGGCTCGCTCGCCTCCTTCGCACGGGTGAACGCCTTCGGCTTCATCGAGACGCCCTACCGCAAGGTGGAGGACGGCTACGTCACCGAGCAGATCGACTACCTCACCGCCGATGAGGAGGACCGGTACGTCATCGCCCAGGCCAACGCGAAGGTGGGCGCGGACGGCCGCTTCGTCGAGGACCGGATCCTGGTCCGGGTCAAGCACGGCGACGCCGACGAGGTGCCGGCTGCCGACGTGCAGTACATGGACGTCTCGCCGCGCCAGATGGTGTCGGTGGCGACCGCGCTGATCCCCTTCCTGGAGCACGACGACGCTTCCCGGGCCCTGATGGGCGCCAACATGCAGCGCCAGGCGGTGCCGCTGATCCGCAACGAGTCCCCGCTGGTGGGCACCGGCATGGAGTACCGCGGCGCGGTGGATGCCGGCGATGTGACCGTGGCCTCCAAGCCCGGCGTTGTCACCTCGGTGAGCGCCGACCTGATCGACGTCGCCTGCGACGACGGCACCTACGTCACCTACCGGCTGGCGAAGTTCCGCCGCTCCAACCAGGCCACCTGCATCAACCAGCGTCCGCTGGTCACCGAGGGCGACCGGGTGGAGATCGGCACCCCGCTGGCCGACGGTGCCTGCACCGATCGCGGTGAGATGGCGCTGGGACGCAACCTGCTGGTTGCGTTCATGCCGTGGGAGGGCCACAACTACGAGGATGCGATCATCCTCAGCCAGCGCCTGGTTCAGGACGACGTGCTCACCTCGATCCACATCGAGGAGCACGAGATCGACGCCCGCGACACCAAGCTGGGCCCGGAGGAGATCACCCGCGATATCCCGAACATCGGCGAGGACATGCTGGCCGACCTGGACGAGCGCGGCATCATCCGGATCGGCGCCGAGGTCGGCACAGGCGACATCCTGGTCGGCAAGGTCACCCCGAAGGGCGAGACCGAGCTCACCCCGGAGGAGCGCCTGCTGCGGGCCATCTTCGGTGAGAAGGCGCGGGAGGTCCGCGACACCTCGATGAAGGTGCCGCACGGCGAGACCGGAACCGTGATCGGCGTCCGGGTCTTCGACCGCGAGGAGGGCGACGAGCTTCCTCCGGGCGTCAACCAGCTGGTGCGGGTCTACGTGGCGCAGAAGCGGAAGATCTCCGACGGCGACAAGCTCGCGGGCCGGCACGGCAACAAGGGCGTCATCGCCAAGATCCTGCCGGTGGAGGACATGCCGTTCCTGGAGGACGGCACTCCGGTCGACATCGTGCTGAACCCGCTCGGCGTCCCGTCCCGGATGAACGTCGGCCAGGTCCTGGAGACCCACCTGGGGTGGGTGGCCAAGACCGGCTGGGACATCACCGACGTGGACGAGCCCTGGGCCAACCGGCTCAAGGAGGTCGGCCTGGGCCGAGTGGACGGCGACTCCCGTCTGGCCACCCCGGTCTTCGACGGCGCCAACGAGGCCGAGATCGCCGGTCTGCTGGAGCACGGCCTGCCGCAGCGCGACGGCCTGCAGCTGGTGGACGCCGGCGGCAAGGCCCAGCTCTTCGACGGCCGCTCCGGTGAGCCGTACCCGGATCGGGTCGGCGTCGGCTACATCTACATGCTGAAGCTGCACCACCTGGTGGACGACAAGATCCACGCCCGCTCGACCGGTCCGTACTCGATGATCACCCAGCAGCCGCTGGGCGGCAAGGCGCAGTTCG
Source organism: Propionicimonas sp. (assembly GCA_049841235.1). Taxonomy (GTDB): domain Bacteria; phylum Actinomycetota; class Actinomycetes; order Propionibacteriales; family Propionibacteriaceae; genus Propionicimonas. The sequence goes on from JASGEM010000118.1 coordinate 17,648, forward strand.
GCGGTCAGCGGTTCGGTGAGATGGAGGTGTGGGCGCTGGAGGCCTACGGCGCCGCCTGGGCGCTGCAGGAACTGCTCACCATCAAGTCCGACGACGTCCCCGGCCGGGTGAAGGTCTACGAGGCGATCGTCAAGGGCGAGAACATCCCCGAGCCGGGCATCCCCGAATCCTTCAAGGTGCTGGTGAAGGAAATGAAGTCGCTGTGCCTGAACGTGGAGGTCCTCTCCTCCGACGGCACGGTCGTCGAATTGCGTGATTCCGAGGACGACTTCCGCGCCAGTGAGGAGTTCGGGATCGACCTGTCCCGGCGCCCGGGCGCTGATTCCTTCCAGTCCATCGACGAAGTCTGAGCAGCAGCTCTAAAGAAAGGGCACACAACGTGCTGGACGTGAACTTCTACGACGAGCTTCGCATCGGGCTGGCCACGGCCGACCAGATCCGGGAGTGGTCGCACGGTGAAGTGAAGAAGCCGGAGACCATCAACTACCGGACGCTCAAGCCCGAGCGCGACGGCCTGTTCTGCGAGAAGATCTTCGGTCCCACCCGGGACTGGGAATGCTACTGCGGCAAGTACAAGCGGGTCCGCTTCAAGGGCATCATCTGCGAGCGCTGCGGCGTCGAGGTGAC
>JASGEM010000119.1:0-42750 GCA_049841235.1 Propionicimonas sp.
CGCGCGACGCCGCGCTGGCGGCTGCCGCGCCCGCGCCGGTCGTCGCCCCCGAACCGGTGGTGATCAAGCAACGCACCAACGACAAGTTCTTCGGATCGCTGGGCCTCTTCCTGCTGCGTCTGGTGGTCGCTGGGATCTTCGGGCTTCGCGGCTATCAGATGCTGGGCGATCTGGCCGCCACCCAGGAGCGCTTCGCCTCGACCCTGCTCGCGCCATACGCGCAGATCCTGGCCGTCGTCGTCGGTTCCATCCACCTGGCGATCGCACTCGCGCTGATTCTGGGCGCGCTCACCCGGGTCGCCGGGCTCGGCGTGGCACTGGTCGCCGGCGGGGCCCTCGCCTTCGTCTGGTGGGGGCCGTGGAGCCCGTTCGTCGCGGGCCAGCCGGGCTTCCTGGGCGAACTCGAGTTGCTGCTCGCCGTGGTGGGCCTGCTGCTGCTGTTCGTCGGTGGCGGCGGCTGGAGCATCGATCGCAGCTTCCGTTCCGCGCGCGCCAAGGACAAGGCCGCCCGTCAGCTGGCCCCCTGAGGAACCAGCGAACACGCGCGCAGCAACGCTGGTTGAGCTTGCCACTCCGTCGGCTGTCGCTGGCCTCGATTGTGTCCCGGGCCGCTGTCACGTCCCTCGTCAAGGCTTCACCCGGCTTGCGTCGCGGCCGGCTTCTCGTCCGGCCGTCGGAAGCCAGCGCTGACGAAGGCCTGATTCGCCCGGCTGGCAGGTCCGGGTGTGCGAGGTCGCTCTGCTCTTGCGAGGTTCTTTAAGCTGGGCGGCGTGAACCGGATCGGACGTGGGGCCGCGGGGCTGCTGTTGGTGGCGCTGCTCGCGACCGGCTGTACCTTCCCCACGATCGCTCCGCCGCCGGAGCCCACGCCCGCCGAACCCACCGAGGTCGGCGGGGTGCCGGTCTCGTCCGAGATGGGGCCGGTGGTCGACCGTCCCTTCCTGCCCGACCCGGGCGTCACCCCCGCCGGCTTCGTCGGCGCACCGGCCGGCGACGGGCTGACCGGCTACCTGGGCCAGGAACTCGACTGGACGCGCTGCGGCAACGGGCTGGAGTGCGCCACCATCAGGGCCCCGCTCGACTACGCCGATCCGGGTGCCCAGGCGATCACACTGTCGCTGGCCCGCAAGCCCGCCACCGCCGAGCCCCGGCTCGGATCGCTGTTCGTCAATCCGGGTGGCCCGGGCGCGGGCGGACGAGGGCTGGCCGCGCGCTTCGCCAACGAAGGGCTGGAGCAGTACGACATCGTCGGCTGGGACCCGCGCGGCACCGGCGACTCCACGCCGGTGCGCTGCTACAGCGACGCCGAGGTGGACGCCTACCTGCTGCTCGACGCCTCCCCGGATGACAGCACTGAGCGCGCTGACCTGGTGAAGGGAACGTCCGAGTTCGCCCAGTCCTGCTGGCGGCAGAGCGGAAAGCTACTGGAGCACATCTCGACCATCGATACGGTCCGCGATCTCGACCTGATGCGCGCTCTGGTGGGCGATGAGAAGCTCACCTACTACGGCTACTCCTACGGCACCTACATCGGGTCGGTCTACGCCGAACTCTTCCCCTTCAACGTCGGACGCCTCGGCCTGGACGCCGCGGTGAACATCACCGATTCCGACGAGGTGATCCAGGCGATGGGGTTCGACCTGGCCCTGCGCAACTTCGCCGCATGGTGCGCCGACGGCGCGGATTGCGAGCTGGGTTCCAGCACGGACGAGGTGCTGGCCGGCATCACCGGCCTGCTGGACGGCCTGGACGCCGCTCCGCTGACCGTCGAGAACCGGCTGCTCACCCAGAGCCAGGCGATGCTCGGCATCGCGAACATGCTCTACGGCGGCAAGCAGGCCTGGCGAGCCCTTGCCTCGTACGTGGCCTGGGCACAGCAGGGGAGTGGCGAGGCGCTGTTGTGGGCGGCCGACCAGATGAACACGCGGGGGGACGACGGCCGCTTCTCCACCATGTACTTCGCCTTCCCGGCGATCAGTTGCGCCGATCGTCCCGACAACGGTGTGGTCGACGCCGACGGCGTCTGGCTCGACGATCAGGGCAAGGCGCCGATCTTCGGGCGATACTTCGGCCCGCAGTACGGCTGCCCGCTCTGGCCGGTGCGTCCCAGCGTCCAGCTCGACATCCGTGGGACCGGAGCCGCTCCGATCCTGGTGGTCGGCGGCACCGGCGACAACGCCACCCCTTACCAGTACGCCGTGACGATGGCCGAGCAGCTGGAATCGGCCGTCCTGCTCACCTACGACGGCGAGGGCCACGGAGCCTACGGGTCAAAGTCCGGCTGCGTGGACGAGGTCGTGGTCGACTACCTCGCGAACGGCGTCCTCCCCGAGGACGGCAAGGTCTGCAGGTAGCCGGGTCGATGGTCCCCGGCGAAGGCGGGGTTCACCAGGGACGCCAGAGCACGACCATGATCACAAGTGCGGCGAGGATCGCCACACAGATCGAGGCCACCAGCAGCAACGGCAGCGTGCCGTCGGGGATGATCCGGTCGTCGGTGATGAGGCCGGCATGGGTGCGGCGGTAGCGAATGCTGCACAGCCGCCCTGCGACGCCCGACAGCACCAGGCCCACGATGCCGATTACCGCGGCGGCCGGACCGAGGGCCTCGAACAGGTAACGGATGGCCACGGCGTTGCCGATCGCGAGCGCGAGGCAGGTGCGCCGCCAGGCCAGCAGCGTCCGCTCGACCTGGAGACCCGTGTCGAACGGCCGGCCATATGCCTGCGTGCTCATAGGAAGAAGCCGACCACCATCAGTAGCGTCGCTAGCATGACGCCGCCGACGATCACCATCCCCGTCGATGGCCCGGGCAGTACGCCGCCCGCCCGCAGCGCCCGTTCGTCACGTCGCCACGACACCCACGCGTGCACCACGGCGATCAGGCTGAGCAGGACGAAGATCAGCCCCGCGGTGAACCGCAGTACTGGCTGGATCGGCAGGGCAAGCGCCTCGATGCCGATCCCCACCGCGAGCAGAGCGAGCGAGGTACGGATCCAGGCCAGGAAGGTTCGCTCGTTTGCCAGGCTGAAGCGCGGATCCGGCTCCGTGCCGACGCCGTACACCGACCTGGGGAACCGCTTGTCTCTCACCCGATCGATCCTAAGCTCCGTGGATCGGTTTGCGGCGGGGCGGTCGGACGGAAGCTGGTCGCCGGTGCCTTCGACGCCTGGTCAAGAGCTCGCCCGCTTCATGTGCTTGAAGCCCGGTCGTCCCGGACTATTGCACCTGGAGCCGCCTTGGGGAATCGAACCCCAGACCTTCTCATTACGAGTGAGACGCTCTGCCGACTGAGCTAAGGCGGCCTGTGCCCTTGTCAGGGGGCACTATTCGGTTGTGACGCGGTGACTCCTGCGTTTCGTGAGCCGCCTCTGAGCCGCCCGAACCCTCCTGAGCCGCCTGATTCCAGGCAGCCGGTCGGCTGCTCGACGGCCCACACATCACTAAGCCCCAAGGGGGTCATGTAACGCTGAGCCGTGGAAAGGGTAGCGTGCCCCAGCCAGCCTTGCACAACCGGGCTGGCGCGCCGGCCTCCGGCCACCTCCGGAATCACCGGGTCGGTTCAGCACCACCCAGAGCGACTTGGCGCGGTAGGTGGCTTCGGTTTGCCGTGGGCGACCGGCGTCTCGTCAGGCTCGATCGCCGGCAGCCAGCATCCTCAGGCGGGTACTCCTCGGCGAGCCAGGGCGCTCTCCACGATGGTCAGGCCCTCCATGCCGGGGAGTTTGGCGATGTTGGCATCGATCCGGCGGATCTCGGCCATGCCCTCCTCGGTGCCGAACAGGTGACCCATGACGTGCTTGACGTCGTCGGGATCGGAAATCGAGGTACCGACCGGCTCCCAGGCCTTGTTCAGCGCCAACCGGGTCAGCTTGCGTGCCAGCTTGCTCTTCTCCAGCCGGTTGCGTGCCTGGGTGGCATAGAAGGCGACGTGCTTGGTCTCCTGCTGAGCGATCCGGCGCAGCAGCGGCGACAGCGCAGGATGCTTCTCCAGGGCGGCCAGCCGGCGGTAGGCGGCCACCGCCGTCCATTCGTTGGCGGCCCCCCAGCTCATGTGGACGGCGATGTAGTCGGCTCCCACGATGTTGCCCAGGATCGACTGCCGCAGTGGCCCCAGCTTGTCGCGCCACTCCAGCTTGACCCGGCTCGCCTTCAACTCGTCGTAGTCGACGGTCACGCCGTGGCGGCCCAGCACATCGGCCAGCGCCTCGCCGTGCCAGAACTCCTCCCGGTTCCACATCGTCATGAAGGCGTTCACGTCCCGCTCCTTGTGGGAGGGGGTCATCAGCAGATCCCGCAGGTAGCAGACCGTGTGGTACTCGACATTGCACATGTAGCGCAGGGTGCGCAGCGTCATCTCCGGCAGCGGCTCGGTGGCAAAGCTCTCGAAATCGAGATCCTCCCAGCCGACCCCCTCCGATTGCTCGGTGTAGTTGTCGATGTCGAACGCCACTGCCGCCTACCTTGCTGCCTCGGATTGCTTCCACACCGCGATCTCCCAGTGCTTGGCGCGGGCCACCGTGAACAGCCGCTGGTCAGGGTTCACCGCCACCGGGTGGCCCAGCAATTGCAGCCAGGAGGTGTCGGCCTGGCTGTCTCCATAGCCGTAGGACGCCTCCAGGTTGAAGCCCCTGCTCTCTGCGTAGCTCTTCAGCCACGCCGCTCGGGCCTCCCCAACGATCGGAGGCGAGGCCAGATAGCCGGTGAGCACTCCGTCGACGGCGTGCAGACCGCTGGCCACCACCTCGTCGAAGTGGGGGGCGGCGACGTCCGCCAGCAGGTCCACCCCCCCGGTCACCAGCACCGTGTGGTGGCCGACCGCGCGATGCTCGGCAACTCGTTCCAGCGCGTCGGAGAGCAGATGCTGGCGCAGCTTCCGTCCCACCGGACCCCGGATGTAGCGATCCAGTTCCTCGATCCGCATCCCCTTGTGCAGCCGCAGGAAGCTGCGAATGAACTCGCTGCGATCGCGCCGCTCGGCGGCCAGGTAACGCGGCAGCAGGGCGAGGATCTTGGTGACCTCGCGGGGGAGCGCGGTGATGTCCTGCTCGGCGTCCCTCAGCCACAGGTACTGCTGCACCAGATTGGCGTGCAGGACGGTGCCCTCCAGATCGAACACCGCCACCACGTTCTCACCGGGGACGAGCGGACGGCGGGTGCGCTCGCTGCGCTCTCCGCGCGCGGCGAAGGCCCGGGTCAGGGTCGTGATCGCCGGCAGGTGGACCTGCTGCAGGTAGTGATGCCAGTCGATGTCGGCCACGTCGAAGCCGGTATCGTCCTGAGGCCCGTCCGCCACTTGCGCGTGCAGCGCCCGCGTCGAGGGATCGTCGAACAGCACCTCGGACTGCACGTAGGCCCGGTACAGGTCGGAGAACTTCCGCAGCATGCCCAGATCGCGCTCGGCCGATTCCAGGTTGCCCAGCCATTCCCGGGTGTGCTCGCCGGCGGGCAGCCGCGAGAGCGTCCGGGCGGCGAGCTTGACGCCGGCCTCCTTGCGTTTCATCTCCGCCTCGAACCGGACCCCGCCGGGGAACTTCCACGGCGGCACCCGGGTCGGGCCGTTCGCCCCCGGGATCGGGTTCTCGGTGAAGTAGGTGCGGATCGCGTCGTACATCTGGTGGAAGGGCAGCGGGTTGGTCGCTCCCGAGCCCATGTGGAAGTACCGGGTGCGATCCCGTGGCGCCTCGGTCGCGGCCGCGGCCAGGACGGCGTTCACCACGAAGTCGACCGGGACGACGTCCAGCACGCTGTCCGGCAGGCCCGGGAACTCGGGCAACTGGCCGCGTCCGTAGGCCAGGATCAGTGGGTCGGCCACCTTGAAGCCGTCGATCCAGCCGGGATAGGGATGCCGCAGTGCGCTCTCGATGATGGACGGTCGTACCACGCTCAACCGGTGGCCGTTGCCCAGCCACAACTCCTCGGCCAGCCGTTCCGCCAGCGCCTTGGTGAGGGTGTAGGCGTCCGTCCAGCCCAGGCTCTGGGCGCGCGCCCGGCCATGCTCGATCAACTGCTCGTCCACCCATTCCCGGCGCGCGGTCTCGGTGGCCTCGGCGACCGCCTGCGGGCCGACCTTGCCGACCTTCTGCTGTGACTCCTTGAGGAACTGCTTGAGCCGCACGTGGTGCCGCGATTGTTCGTCCACCCGGGCGCGGGCGGTCAGCGCGGCCTGCTCCTCGACCCGCCAGTCGACGTCGTGCTCGACCGGGCCCTCGGTCACCAGGCCCTTGCGGGCGCCGTTGACGTAGGCGGTCGACACATGGACGACGTGCGGGTCGGCACCGGCCGCGAGCAGCGACTGGTAGAGCTTGGCGACGCCGGTGACGTTGGTGGCGAAGGCCTGGTCGATCGGATCGTCGAAGTTCACCGACGAGGCGGAATGCAGCACCAGGTCGAGCTGCTCGGGCTCGGGCCCGAGATCGCCCAGGGAGCCTTCGGCCACCCGCACCCGCTCGGCGACGATCCGCTTGGCCTCGGCCTCGCCCACCTCGTCGATCCAGCGGGAGAAGACGGACTTGCGCAGCAGGCTGGTCAACCGCCGCTCCGCCGAGATGGTGCCCTTGGGACGGACCAGCACGGTGATCGTGGTGCCCGGGTGGCTGGAGAGCAGCCGCTCGAGGATCGCCTGCCCGACGAAGCCGGTGGCACCGGTGAGCAGGATGCGTGCGTTGCCGAGGTCGATGCTCACGGGCGAGCGCCCTCCTTCGATTGCGAACCATGGGGACGCCGAACGCTGCGGGAGGTCCGCGCCCCGGCGCCGGTGGCCAGCCGCAGCCCGGCCAGGCCAGGGTAGGCGTCCAACTGCCGATCGATCGCGGCCAGGTCGGCGCCGGTCAGCAAGCCGTTCAGGAGCCGGGCGAGGTCTTCGGGTCTTTCGTCCGCCGAACCGAGAGGCCAGGACATCCGGCGCAGCCGGCGCCGGGCGAGCCTGGCTGCCGGGGGTGAGGCTGCCAGCCGCCGCTCTGCCTGGGTCTCGAAGAACGCGCGGTGACGCTGCTTCACCTCGAGGAGGTGCTCCAGCGTGCGGGCGAGTTCGGTGTGCCAGGTGGTCTCGGCCAGCCGCCGGTAGGCGGCCTGCACCAGCCACTCGTCCAGAGCGCCGGCCAGGCAGTGGACCGCGATCACATCCTCGCCGATCAGGTTGGCGACCACGGATTCCCGGATCGGTTCCAGCCGCTCGCCCACCGCGTGCCAGGCGCGGCGCAGGCGCAGAGCCAAGGCTGGCGCAGCCGGATCCGCCGGGGCGGGGTGGGAGTCGGCGACCGCCTCCAGGGCGTCGGCCAACCAGTACTTCTCGTAGGCCCAGGTGACCAGGAAGGCCGTCATCCGGGCGTCGGAATGCGTCGGGGTGACCAGCACGCTCCGCAGGTAGGAGAGCGCGCCGCGCTCCAAGCGGGCCAGCAGGCGCACCAGTTCGAGTGTGGCTGCGTCCAGCGGCTGGGAGGCGTAGGCGATCAGTTCGAGGTCGGCCCGGTGGCTGCCGCGCGCGGTGCGAGTGAAGCCGCGCAGGTCGAAGCCCGACACGCGGCCCTCGCTGCGGGTCATCGACAACTCCTCGTCCGGCCGTGGTGGTACAGAACGATCGTTCTGCTGAGCGTCAGCGTACCTTCCCACCCCCGGCGCGGGTGAGGGGGGAGTGTTGCGCAGTCACCCAAGTCAGGCAGGAGGTCACGGTAGCATCCGGGCGTCCACGCAGCGCTGCGCGCCCAGCGTCGGCGGAGCCGTCCTCGGGCGCTCCACTGCGTCGAGGGCCAGCCTTGAGCATCGAGCGCCAGCGCTGAAGGCAGGCCCTCGGTGAGTAAGGCTGGCTCTCGGTGGACGGCCGCTGGCGGAAGGCGGGTGGCCGGACCGGAATACCCAAGGGGGTATCCCGGTTATACTGGCAGCGAAACGACATCCGAGGAGCACCATGGCTACCGTCAACCTGACCGCCGACACCTTCGAGCAGGCCGTGACCGACAACGGCATCCTGCTGGTCGACTTCTGGGCGGCCTGGTGCGGGCCCTGCCGAATGTTCGCCCCGGTCTTCGAGGCCGCCTCGGAGAAGTACGCCGACATCGCCTTCGGAAAGGTCGACACCGAGGCCGAGCGTGGCCTCGCCGGTGCCGCGGGCATCTCGTCCATCCCGACGTTGATGGCCTTCCGCGACGGCATCCTGGTCTACTCCCAGCCGGGCGCGCTGCCCGCGTCCGCTCTCGACGAACTGATCGGCGCGGTGAAGGATCTCGATATGGACGAGGTGCGGACCGAGATCGCCGCCCGGAGCGCCGATCCTCGGTGACCGGCGTGACGTCGCTACAGTGAGCCCGGAAGGGGGCGGACGAATGAAGCTCAGTGCCGAAGAGATGACGACGGTGACTCGTCGCCTCAAGCGTGCCCAGGGTCAGATCGGCGGCATCATCAAGATGATCGAGGACGAACGCGACTGCCAGGAGATCGTCACCCAATTGGCGGCGGTCTCCAAGGCGCTGGATCGCGCCGGCTTCGCCGTGATCTCCACCGGTCTGAAGGAATGCCTGACCAACCCTGAGAGTGACGATGTCGATCTGAGTTCCCTGGAGAAGCTCTTCCTGTCGCTGGCCTGATCTCTCGCCGCCGGCCGGATGGAGATCCGGCTGACAAGGTCGAGGCTTCCCTGAGAATCTGCTGCATCTGGTGGTCTGTCTCTTGCGCCCGGGGCTGCGCGCAGTGTTAGGTCTGACGCGTGGGGGGACTTGCAGAAGTCCTCCCCACGCGTCCGGTCGCCGCTGATTGCCATCGTCTTGGATGCTCTCTGCGGATGGCCTGCCCCTCGCCCCAGGGCGGATTGAACAGACAGGATTGAGCATGGCAGCTACATCCGGCACGGCCGAGCAGATCATCGAACACATCGGTGGTCCGGCCAATGTTGTGAGTTTGACCCATTGTGCGACCCGGCTCCGCTTCGAGTTGGTGGATGCCGGCAAGGTCGACGCCAAGGCCCTCGACAAGGTCGACGGTGTTCTGGGCGTCGTCCCTCAGGCCGGTGACCGCTACCAGGTCGTCATCGGCGGCGCCGTCCAGGGCGTCTTCACCGAGATCATGAACCTGCCGTCGATGGCCGGGGCCAAGCCCGGCTCGTCCGGCGGGCAGAGCGACGCCGACGTCAAGGCGGCCGCCCGGGCCAAGGCCCGCGGAAAGGTCGCCTGGCTGGACTCGTTCTTCGAATACCTCTCCAACAGCTTCCGTCCGTTGCTGGGCGTGCTGCTGGGCGCCTCGCTGGTGATCGCCTTCGCGGCCATCCTGGACGCCTTGGGCGTCGTCGACTTCCGTGCGGCCGACAAGCCGGCCGGCTGGATCTTCATCGACTCCATCTGGCACGCGGTGTTCTACTTCCTGCCGCTGGCGGTCTCCTACAACGCCTCCAAGGCGCTCAACATCGACCCGTGGGTGGGATTCAGCGTCATGGCCGCGCTGATGACGCCGGACTTCGTGAAACTAGGCAACCCGGCACTGGTCGCCAGCACGGTCTGTAGCCCGAACCCGATCCCGCTGGCCCCCGACATCTGCACCGCGTCGATCTTCGGCATCCCGATGCCGATCAACGACTACAGCGGTGCGGTCTTCGTGCCCCTGATCATGGTCGCGGTGCTGGCCGTCGTCTACAAGACCGCGCAGCGCATCGTCCCGAGCAACCTGCACCTGGTCTTCGTGCCGTTCCTCTCGATGGTCATCATGGTTCCGGTCTCCGCCTTCCTGATCGGCCCGCTCGGCCTGTGGATCGGCACCATCCTGGGTCAGGGCCTGTCCTGGCTGAATACGTTCGCGCCGTTCATCTTCGCCATCCTCATCCCGATGGTCTACCCGTTCCTGGTGCCGCTGGGGCTGCACTGGCCGCTGAACGCGCTGATGCTGGCCAATCTCGACACCCTCGGCTACGACTTCATCCAGGGCCCGATGGGCGCGTGGAACTTCGCCTGCTTCGGCGCCACCGCCGCGGTGCTGGTGATCTCGGCGCGGGAGCGCGATCTGGAGATGCGGCAGACCGCCACCGGCGCCCTTGCCGCAGGTCTGCTGGGCGGCATCTCCGAGCCCTCGCTCTACGGCATCCACCTGCGCTTCAAGCGGATCTACCCGCGCATGCTGGTGGGCTGTTTCACCGGTGGTGCGATCATCGCCATCGCTTCGGTGATCCTCGGGTCGGACGGGGTGCGCGCCAACACCTTCGCGTTCACCTCGCTGTTGACCATCCCGATCTTCTCCCCGGTGTTCCTGTACGTGGTGGCCATCGCGGGCGCGTTCTTCGTGGCGTTCTTCCTCATCCTGTTCGGTGACTACCGGACGGCTGAGGAGAAGGCTGCCTTCCGCGCTGAGCGCGACCAGGCCGAGGCCGACGCCAAGCTCGAGGCCGCCGCCAGGACCGCGGCTCCGGTCGCCGCTGCCGCTCCGGCCGCTGCCGCTGGGGGCACCGCCACCGCTGTCGCGGTCGCCGTCGCCACCGAGGCCGTCGCAGCACCCATGACGGGCAAGGTCATCGAACTTACCGAGGTGCCCGATCCGGTGTTCGCCTCCAAGGCGCTCGGCGAGGGTGTCGGCATCGTCCCCAGCGACGGACGGGTGGTCGCCCCGGTGAGCGGCACCCTGACCGTCGTCGCCGACACCGGCCACGCCTTCGGCCTGAAGACCGACGACGGCGTCGAGGTGCTGGTGCACGTCGGCATCGACACGGTGAAGATGGCCGGCAGTGGTTTCGAGGTGCTGGTCGGGGTCGATCAGCGGGTCGAGGCCGGCGACGCGCTCGCCAATGTCGACCTGAACGCGGTGAAGGAGGCCGGCTACGACACCACCACCATCGTGGTCGTGCTGAACACCGCCTCCCTGGCCTCGGTCACCCCGAAGCCGGGCATCGACGCCCAGGCCGGCGAACCGGTGATCGACATCAAGGCCTGACGCCAACCGGCGAGTGGGACGGGGCGAACCCCGTCCCACTCGCCTTTGGCTGGCCAGCGGACCACGGGGACGGTTCCTGTGGTCGGTGAGGAGGGCTCAGAAAGTAGCGTTGACAAGCTGGGACGCAGTGAGCTGCCCGTGGTCCGAGGTTGAGCCACAGGAACCGTCCCCGTGGTCACTCCGGGCGGCGGACGGCGACCAGGCGGGCGGTGTGTAGTTCTCCCCAGGGGCCGGTGAACTCCAGCTCGACGGTGGTGGCGGGAGAGAATCCGTGGGCCAGGTCGCGCAGCGCGCCCGCATCGGAGCGCCGGTCGGCAAGTTGGTGCACCAGGCCGGGGATGCCGGGATAGTGGCCGACCACGATGGCAGCCTGCACGTACTCCGGCAGCTTCGCCAGGGCGGAGAGGATCCGCCCGGCCGAGCAGTTGTAGAGCGAGTCGACCACGGTGACCGGGGCGGACAGCCGCAGCCCGCGGGCGGTCTGTTGAGTGCGGACGGCGGGTGAGCACAGCACCCGCTCGATCCCACGATCGGCCAGCAGCCGGCCGATCCCGGCGGCCTGCGCCTGGCCCGCCGGGGTGAGCGGACGCTCGCGGTCGCTCCCGGCGAAACCGGCCTGGCCGTGCCGCATCAGGAACAGCCGACGGGTCCCCGGGCCACCGACCGACGGCATTGTGGTGGGTTGGTGTCGCCGGTCAGGCTTCGGTCTCGTTGCCCGGGCGGGTGAACTCGTTCTCGTAGGAGGTGCCGCGGGCCCGATCCCAGCTGGCGCGAATCTCCCGCTCGGCCTCGGCATGGCCGACCCACACCGCGCCCTCGACCGACTTGCCCGGCTCGAGGTCCTTGTAGACGCTGAAGAAGTGCTCCATCTCCAGCAGGGTCAGGTTGGGCAGGTCGGTGAGTTCCTTGATGTTCGCCTGACGCTCGTCGGCGACCGGGATGCACAGCACCTTGTCGTCGCCGCCCATCTCGTCGGTCATCCGGAACATCCCGATCGCCCGGCACTCGATCAGCGCGCCGGGGAAGGTCGCCTCCGGCACCAGCACCATGGCATCCAGCGGATCGCCGTCCTGGCCAAGGGTGCCCTCGATGAAGCCGTAGTCATTGGGGTATTGGGTGGAGGTGAACAGCGTCCGGTCGAGCCGGATCCGTCCGGTGTGGTGATCCATCTCGTACTTGTTCTTGGTGCCCTTGGGGATCTCAATCGTCACATCGAAGTGAAGATGCGGCTGAATCTTGGGACGGGCGAAGGAAGGCAGATCCATCGATGTTCACCTCGGGCTCTCTGTCATCATGGTTGTGCGGCTGAGCCTATCGCCAGCCGCGGCAAAGGAGGAGAGGCGAGATGGCGGGTTGGACGGACGACGCCGGCCGCGTCCCGTTTCCACTCCGATTTGCCCGCACCGCCCACACTGGGGGCGTGGGTTCCCGGATCGTCGCCGCTGCCGCGGTCGCCGCGTTGCTGACCGGCTGTTCCCTGGCACCACCCGCCGCCCGGTTGCCTGCTCCGGCAGCCTCTGCGCCGGCGCCCCAGTCCTCACCGACAGCGTTCACGCCCGTCCCCGCGCCGGCCGAACCCGCGCCGCCGGTCGCGGCTCTGGTCGCCGAGCCGAATCCGTTGCCGGATGTCGATCTGCTCGCCAAGGCGCTGTCCAAGGTGTCCGCCGGCGGGGTGGGGATCTCCGGCATGGTGGTGGTCGATCCGGCCAGCGGTCGGACGCTGGCCAGCCGCGGCGACAAGCCGCTGATCCCGGCCTCCACCATGAAGGTGCTGACCTCACTGGCGGCGGTGGACACCGTGGGCGCCGACACCACCTTCGCCACCACGGTGGTGGCGCCCGAGCCCGGCCGCCTGGTGCTGGTCGGCGGTGGTGACCCGTTGCTCACCGACAAGCCGTCGAAGTCCGCCGCCAAACCTGCCTCCCTGAAGGCGCTGGCCGATCAGACCGTCGCCACATTGCAGGCGGACGGCGTGAAGACGGTGCGGCTGGGCTATGACGCCTCGCTGTTCTCCGGCCCGTCCTGGCACCCGTCCTGGAAACCGGAATGGAAGGTCTTCACCGCGCGGGTGGGCGCGCTGTCGATCAACGGCGGCCGGGTCAACGAATGGCAGGCCCACCCCGACCCGGCCAAGGTCGCTGCCGAAGCCTTCGCCGCACGGCTGAAGGGTGCTGGTATCAAGGTCACCAAGATCGCACCTGAGCAGAGCCCTGCCGGCGCTGTGCCGATCGCGGCGGTGCAGTCGGCGCCGCTGTCGGAGATCGTCGGTCATCTGCTGCGGATCAGCGACAACCATGCGGCCGATGTGATCGGCCGGCACGTCGCGCTGGCCACCGGTGGAACGCCCAGCTTCGAGGGCGGAACGGCGGCGATCACCTCCTGGCTGAAGGCGCACGGCCTGTGGGCAGCCGGCATGAGGATCGACGACGCCAGCGGCCTGTCCCGCAAGTCGAAGGTGCGCCCTTCGGTGCTGGCCGAGGCGCTGGCACTGGTGCTGGTGACGCCCCGCTGGGCCGCGGTCGCCAACGGGCTGCCGGTCGCCGGCGTGAACGGGAGCCTGAAGAATCGCTTCAACGATCCGGCCGAGAAGGCCGGACGCAAGGTCGTCCACGCCAAGACCGGCACCCTGCTGGGGGTGGCCAGCCTGGCCGGCTACGTCACCACCAGGGACGGTGCGGTGCTCACCTTCGCCGCGATGGCCAACGACGCTGGACGCGACAGCGCCTACAACTGGCTGGATCGCACCGCCACCGCCCTGGCCAAGTGCGGCTGCCGCGCCGAACCGTAGGGAACCCGGCAACGCGTGGCTGTCGCGGAGATCGGCCGTATGCCGAGAACTGCACCGGCTGCGGCGATCCAGGAGATTCCCGCTCGGAGTGGTCGGGGTGCTGCCGAGCCAACTCGTAGAGTGGGCGCATGCAGCAGCTGCCGTACATCGACTGGGACCAGGCCGCGCGTTTCGGCGGCACGATCGTCCACCCTGGTCCCGAACTGACTCCCGGCCATATCGGGCAGGTGGTCGAGGCGCTGCGCAAGGCGGCCGAGAGGGCACCCGCCCACGTCGCCGAGGTCTCGGGCATGCCCAACCCAGCCGAGGCCGAGACGCTGGTGGTCGACCGGGCCGGCTGGGTCACGGCGATGGCCGATTCGGCGCGCGCGATCACCGCGGCTCTGGGCGCGCCGTCCGCCCCCGAAGGCGGTCTGGACCGGGTGCGGGGACGCAGCCTCGGCGTGCAGGCGGGCGGCGTCTTCGCCGCTCTGGCCTCGCGCATCCTGGGCCAGTTCGATCCCTTCGGCCAACCCAACCGGTTGCTGCTGGTGGCGCCGAACGTGGTCTCCATCGAACGGCGGCTGAGCGTCAATCCCACCGACTTCCGGCTCTGGGTGTGCCTGCACGAGCAGACTCACCGCTTCCAGTTCGGCCAGGCACCGTGGCTGCGAGAACACCTGCTCGGCCTGATGGGCGAGCTGCTGGGCGACACCGAGCCACTACGCCAGTGGCGGGCCGGCGATCGTCCGAAGAGCGTGGTGGACGCGGTGATCGCCCCGGCCCAGCGGGAGAGCTTCGATCAGGTGACCGCCATCATGTCGCTGGTCGAGGGCCACGCCGACGTGATGATGGACCGGGTGGGCACCAAGGTGCTGCCCACCCTGCCGGTGATCCGGCGGGCCTTCGAGCACCACCGCGACCGCGGCGGCTGGTCGGCCATCATCGGCAAGCTGATCGGCACCGACCTGAAGCGCGCGCAGTATCGCGACGGCGCGAAGTTCTGCGAGGCGGTGCTGAAGAAGGCCGATCTCGACCTGCTCAATGTCGCCTTCAGCCAACCCGGAATGCTGCCCACCCTTGCCGAGATCCACGACCCTGAGCAGTGGCTGCACCGCGTGGGCCGCTGAACTGATGGCCCGGCGCGCCCTTGGAGAGGCCGCGCTCGCGGTCGTCCAGGCTGTCGAGCGGATCGCGGACGCACCGCTGCTGGTCGCCTGCTCGGGAGGCGCCGACTCGCTCGCCCTGGCCGCTGCCGGCGCGATCGTCGGAGGTCGTCGAGGGCTGGAAGTGCGGGCGATCGTGGTGGATCACGGCCTGCAGCCCGGCTCGGACCAGGTCGCCGCGCGGGTGGTACGACAACTCGCTCCGCTGGAGGTGGCGGTGGTCCCGGTGCAGGTGGAAGCGGCCGGCGAAGGACTGGAGGCGGCTGCCCGGCGCGCCCGCTACCAGGCCCTGGAATCCGCCGCCCGCGCCGATGAGCTCATGCTGCTCGGCCACACCCTGGACGACCAGGCCGAGACCGTGCTGCTCGGGCTGGCCCGCGGTTCCGGCGTCCGCTCGCTGGCCGGGATGCCGGCCCGTCGCGGTCGGTTCGTCCGTCCTCTGCTCGGGCTGCGGCGCGAGACCACCCGGGCCGCCTGCGTCGAACTGGGTCTGGATCCCTGGGACGACCCGCACAACGAGGCAACCGGCTTCGCCCGGGTCCGCGTCCGCCACCGGGTGCTGCCGGTGCTGGAATCCGAACTCGGCCCGGGCATCGCCGAGGCCCTCGCCCGCACCGCGGACCTCGCTCGCGCCGACGCCGACCTGCTGGACGACCTCGCCTCCCGCGCTGCTGCCGACCGCGCCGAGGCCGATCTGGATGCCCGCTGGCTGGCCGAACTCCCCGAGGCGCTGCGCAGCCGGGTGGTGCGGGCCTGGCTGGCCGAGGCGGGGGGAAGGGACCTCTCCGCAGCCCACCTCCAGGCGGTGCTGGCGCTGGTCACCGACTGGCGTGGACAGGGCGCGCTCGACCTGCCGGGCGTCCAGGTCGTCCGACGGGACGGACGCCTGTTCGCGGCACCGCCTGCGCCGCAGAAACCGGGTGAATCGAGGTGGCTGCATGGATAATCCCGTCGCCAGGGCCGATTCGCCCGGTTTCGGGGAAGAGGGCCGGGTTCAGCTGGGCCGTGGCAAGGACCGGTCGAGCTGTCGTGTCCCGCAGAAACCGGGTGATTCCGGCCCGTGCCTGGATAGTGCAGACAGGTGGCCGGGATCGCCCGGTTTCTGCTGGCCCGCCGGCGTCCGCCCGTCATCACCCGGTGGACCGGAGGAGCCGGAACGGTAGGGTTGGCGGAGTGGAAGCCACCGACATCGCCGGGGATCTGACCCGCGTTCTGTACACCCATGCCGACATCGAGCAGCGGCTGGCCGAGATCGGCGCCCAGATCGACGAGGACTACGCCGGCAAGAACCCGTTGCTGGTCGGCGTCCTGAACGGTGCGGTCATGGTGATGGCCGATCTCTCCCGCAGCCTCAAGATCGACTGCGAGATGGACTGGATGGCCATCTCGTCCTACGGCTCGGGCACCCAGTCCTCCGGCGTGGTACGGATCCTGAAGGATCTCAACACCGACCTGGAAGGGCGCCACGTACTGGTGGTGGAGGACATCATCGACACCGGGCTCACCCTCACCTACCTGATGCGCAACCTCGCCTCGCGCAAGCCGGCGAGCCTGGGGATCATGGCGATGTTCCGCAAGCCGGACGCCATGAAGACCGACATCGACGTGGCCTACGTCGGCTTCGACCTGCCCAATCAGTTCGTCATCGGTTACGGCCTGGACTACGCCGGCCGGTATCGCAATCTGCGCGATGTCGGAATCCTGGCGCCGCACGTCTACAGTTGAGCGATTACCGGGCGTTGCCGCGGTGGGGCTTTGGCCGCTTCGGTATCGTCCATGATGCCGCCGGCACGTGAAGGTAGGAATGAAGAAGAATCGGTTTCTGAGGTCGCCGTTCATCTGGATCGTGCTCGCCTTCCTGGCGATCGTGCTGATCTTCGACGCGATCGGCAACGCGGGTGGGTACGCCCAGAAGCCGACCTCCGAAGTGGTCGCGCTGATCAACGGGGACACCCCGTTGACCGAGGTCGTCCTGGTGGATGGCGAACAGGTCATCCGAGTCGAGACCAAGGAGGCCACGCCGCAGAAGGTGCGTGCCAACTGGGTCGGCAACCAGAGCGAGCAGTTGATCGAGCGCCTGAACCAGCGCAAGGCGGCCGGCACCCTCGATCGGTGGGACGGCCAGAACCCGCAGCCCAGCATGTGGAGCACCTTCCTGTTCACGGTGCTTCCGCTGCTGATCATCGGCGTGCTGTTCTTCATGATGTTCACCAACCTGCAGGGCGGTGGCAACCGCGTGATGGGCTTCGGCAAGTCGAAGGCCAAGCTGGCCAGCAAGGACACCCCGAAGACCACCTTCTCCGACGTCGCCGGTTGTGAGGAGGCGATCGAGGAGCTGCAGGAGATCCGTGAGTTCCTCGCCGAACCGGCCAAGTTCCAGGCGGTGGGGGCGAAGATCCCCAAGGGCGTGCTGCTCTACGGCCCGCCCGGCACCGGCAAGACCCTGCTGGCCCGCGCGGTCGCCGGTGAGGCCGGGGTGCCGTTCTTCTCGATCTCCGGCTCCGACTTCGTCGAGATGTTCGTCGGCGTGGGCGCGAGCCGCGTCCGCGACCTGTTCGAGCAGGCCAAGGAAGCCGCCCCCGCGATCGTCTTCATCGACGAGATCGACGCCGTCGGACGCCATCGCGGCGCCGGCATGGGCGGAGGCCACGACGAGCGCGAGCAGACCCTGAACCAGCTGCTGGTCGAGATGGACGGCTTCGACGTCCACGGCGGCGTGGTGCTGATCGCGGCGACCAACCGCCCCGACGTGCTCGACCCGGCGTTGCTGCGTCCGGGCCGTTTCGACCGGCAGATCCCGGTGGAGGCGCCCGACATGAAGGGTCGCCTGCAGATCCTGCGGGTGCACGCGGTGAACAAGCCGATGGCTCCGGACGCCGATCTCGAGGTGGTCGCCAAGCGGACGCCGGGCTTCACCGGTGCCGACCTGGCGAACGTGCTGAACGAGGCTGCCCTGTTGACCGCCCGGCTGAACCTGCGCTTCATCGGCAAGCCGCAGCTGGACGAGGCGATCGACCGCGTCATCGCCGGCCCGCAGAAGCGCACCCGGGTGATGAACGAGCGCGAGCTGCTGATCACCGCCTACCACGAGGGCGGCCACGCCCTGGTGGCCGCGGCGATGCCCGGAACCGACCCCGTCCAGAAGGTGACGATCCTGCCGCGCGGCCGGGCCTTGGGCTACACCATGGTGATGCCGGACGCCGACAAGTACTCCCAGACCCGCGGCGAGCTGCTCGACCAGCTGGCCTACATGCTGGGCGGCCGGGCTGCCGAGGAGTTGGTCTTCCACGACCCGACCACCGGCGCCAGCAACGACATCGAGAAGGCCACCAAACTGGCCCGGGCCATGGTCACGCAGTACGGCATGACCGAGTCGCTGGGCGCGGTGCGGTTGGGCACCTCGGAGGGGGAGCCCTTCCTCGGCCGCGACTTCGGCCACACCCGGGACTACTCCGAGGCGGTCGCCGCGCAGGTGGATGCCGAGGTGGCCAAGCTGATCGCGACCGCGCACCAGGAGGCCTTCGACGTCCTGGAGAAGAACCGGGACGTGCTGGACGAGCTGGTCCGCCAGTTGTTCGAGAAGGAGACCCTGGACAAGGAGCAGGTGGCGAAGGTCTTCGAGCCGCTGCGACGCTGGCCGAAGCGTCCCGCCTGGACGGGGTCGGACACCCGCGTGCCGTCCGAGATCCCGCCGATCGACCCGCCCCCGCTGCCGGAGCCGCTGCCGGATCCCGTCCCGCCGCCGCAGCAGGTCTGGGGTACCGGGCCGGACCAGGGGCAGCAGCCGCCGTACGGCCAGGCTCCCTACCCGGGCTACGGCTATCCCCAGCAGCCCTACGGTGGCCAGCCGCCCTATGGCCAGCCGCCGTACGGCCAGCCGGGCTACCCGTACCCGCAGCAGCCCTACCCGCAGGCGCCGTACCCGTACGGTCAGCCGCCGTACGGCCAGCCATATGCCGATCCCTACGGACAGCCCTACGGTCCGCCGCCGGCGAACCCGGAGGCACCCGAAGCAGCCCCGGCCGGGCAGCCGACCCCCGCGCCCGCCGAAGGGCCGTCTGAAGTCACGGTGCCCGCCGAGGGATCGGTGGATGGGGCGGCACCGGATGACTCGCGGCCGGGCGGCGACGAGCCCAAGCAGGGCTGAGCGATGGCCATCGATCACGACCGGGTGGCAGCGGCCGTCCGCGAGATTCTGATCGGGGTCGGAGAGGATCCCGATCGGGACGGCCTGCGGGACACCCCCGACCGGGTGGCGCGGGCCTACGGCGAGATGTTCACCGGCCTGGGGGCAGATGCCAGCGAGGTGCTGTCGACCGTCTTCGAGCTGGGCCACGACGAGATGGTGCTGGTGCGCGACATCGAGGTGTGGAGCACCTGCGAGCACCACCTGCTGCCGTTCACCGGCGTCGCCCACGTCGCCTACATCCCGTCGGCGGGGAAGATCACCGGCCTGTCGAAGCTGGCCCGGCTGGTCGACGTTTACGCCAAACGCCCGCAGGTGCAGGAGCGGCTCACGTCCGAGGTGGCCGATGCCCTGGTCGAACACCTGAATCCGCAGGGCGTGATGGTGGTGGTCGAGTGCGAGCACCTGTGCATGACCATGCGCGGCGTCCGCAAGCCCGGTTCCAAGACCGTCACCAGCGCCGTCCGCGGCACCATGCGCAACCCCGCCACCCGCGCCGAGGCGATGAGCCTGATCATCGGCTGACCGGGACGACCCTTGAGCTTGGACGAACCCCGAGCCTCTCGAAGGATCGTGTCCGGTGGTCGGAACCGCGGGTTCCCCGCTTTTCAGTTTGCGTTGGTAAACGGGAGCATCGCCCAGCCTTACCCTGGAGCGTGAGGTTTCCAGATGCGCACGACGGCTGCTGAACCGAGGGCTGATGCGAGCGCTCGGCCACGGATCGAGCGGGTCTCCGGCGACGATCTGATGGCGCTGGCGAGCGACGGCACGGTGCGGATGCAGGTCGGCGCCGTCCTCTTCCTCCGGACGCCGCCCGGCTGGACTCCGGCCAGTCTGATGGCGGCTCTCGCCGGTCGGGTGCTCGCGGTGCGGAGGTTGCGGCAGCGGCTGGTGCGCCTGCCGCCGGGGTTGGGGCGTCCGATCTGGCAGGACCTGCCAGGCTTCCGCCCTGAGGACCACCTGGCGATGGCTGTGTGCGAGGGCGGGCATCAAGCTGTCCTGGATGTTGCCAGTGACCTGCTGGCGACGCCCCTGCCTTCGGATCGTCCGCTGTGGACGGCACGTCTCGTGACTGGCTTCGCCGGCGACGAAGCCGCCCTCGTGGTCGTGCTGCATCATGTCCTGGCCGATGGGATGGCGGCGCTGGCGATTCTGCAGGAGTTGGCCGGTGGCGCCATCGGGGAGTCGCCCGGGCCGCTTCCGATGGCGCCGAGCCGGAGGGCGCTGCTGGGCGACAATCTGCGCGGACGGCTCACCGGCCTGCGGGAGGTGCCTGACCGGCTGCTCAGGCTGGCGGCCGCGGTGGCCGTCCTGGGATCCCGCAGGACGGCGGCAGCCCGGACGTCGCTGAACCGGCCCACCGGGACGAGGCGTCGCGTCCTGGTCGTGGCGTGCAGTCTGGCTGAGGCGCGCGCAGCCGCCCGGGCCGCCGGCGCCACCATCAACGACCTGGCGTTGTCAGTCATCGCCGAGGGTTTCGCCGGACTGGCGGCATCCCGGGGCGAGCGACTGGACCACGTGGTGATCTCGGTGCCGGTCTCCGCCCGGCGCTCGGCCGAGTCGGACACCTTGGGCAACCAGGTCGGAGTTGTTCCGCTGTCGATTCCGGCCAGCGGGGCCCGGCGGCTGCGAACCATCGCTGAACTGACCGCGCGGGCGAAGCGGTTGCCGCCGGCCGCTTCGTCGGCGATCATCGGTCCTGGCTTCCGCTGGCTCGCGTGGCTGGGGTTGTTCCGCTGGTTCACCGACCACCAGCGTCTCGTCCACACGTTCGCGTCCAACCTGCGCGGGCCGGCCGAGCCGATCCGATTGGCCGGGCTCGAGGTGAGCCGGATCGTCCCGCTGTCGGTGACCACCGGGAACATCGACGTTGCCTTCGGCACGTTCTCCTATGCCGGTGAACTCAGCATCATCATGACCGCGGATCCGGAACTCGTCCCCGATCTCGGGTGCCTGGAGTCCTTGCTCAGGGAGGCGCTGACCTCTCACCTCGCTGCCGGGCGGTCAGGTGATCTCTAGCCCGCCGGATCGGATTTCCGCCGGTCGGGCTTGTCGGGACCAGGTTGCGCTGGGTCTGGTCAGCCGGTGGCCTTCGCGACGAGGGCACGCAGCTTCTGCGTCACCTCGTCGGTGACGCCGAGGACGGCGTATGCCGTCGGCCAGAGGGGGCCGTCGTCCAGCTTGGCGGTCTCGTCGAAGGCGACCGTGCCGTAGCGGGACCCCCACCGTGCGGCCGGCTGGTAGAACACCACGACCTTGCCGTCGAGCGCGTAGGCGGGGAAGCCGTACATGGTCTTCGGGTCGAGGTGCGGGGCGAGTTCGGTGACGATGTCGTCCAGCAGTTGGGCGATCTGCTTGTCGGTGCCCTCCATGGCGGCGATCGCGTCGGCGCAGGCCTGTGCCTCGCGCTCGCGCTTGGCGGAGCCCTTGAGGCCCTTGCTGGCGCGCAGTTCGGCAGCGCGCTGCTTCATGGCCTCGCGTTCGGCCTCGCTGAAGCCGCCGGAATCCTTCTTGGCCATCTCAGTTCTCCTTCGGTAGCTGCTGGATGCGGATCAGGTTGCCTGCCGGGTCGCGGAAGGCCGCGTCCCGCAGGCCGTAATCCTGCTCGATCGGTTCCTGCACGATGTCGGCGCCGGCCGCTTCGAGCTCGGCGAAGGTCGCGTCCAGGTCGTCCGTCGCCAGGTTCACGCCGAAGTAGGAGCCCTTCGCGATCAGTTCGAGCAGCAGTTGCCGCTCGTCGTCGTTGATGTCATGGCCCACGGCCGGTGGGTGAAGCACGATCGCGGTGTCGGGCTGACCGGCCGGTCCGACCGTGATCCAGCGCATGTTCTCGTAGCCGACGTCGAGCCGCACCTCGAAGCCGAGCACATCCCGGTAGAACCGCAGGGACGCATCGGCATCGGTGTGCGGCAGGAAACTGGAGTGAATCGTGATTGTCATGTGCCCCACGCTACGAGGTGGTATCGCCGGGCGCTTCTCGATTCCTGATCGGTCTGGTGACCTGCTTCGCGATGCAGGGCAACATGCCGGGCCGGAGGTCGGCACCCCTCTCCCGGAAGACGCTCGGCGGCACGCCGACCAGTTCGGTGAAGCGTGTGCTGAAGGTTCCCAGCGACTGGCAGCCGACCGCGAAGCACACCTCCGTGACGCTCAGGTCGCCGCGGCGCAGCAGCATCATCGCCCGCTCGATCCGCCTGGTCATCAGGTAGGCGTAGGGGGATTCGCCGTAGGCCCGCTTGAACTGCCGGCTCAGATGACCGGCCGACATGTGCACTCCGTGGGCCAGCGACTCGACGTCCAGCGGTTCGGCGTATTCCCGGTCCATCCGGTCCCGGACGCGCCGCAGCAGCACGAGCGTCGCAAGATCTGGCCGGTCCGTCACGTGCTCGATGGTGTCAGGTCGAACCGGAAGATTCCATACGCGCTGGGTCGTCGATCGTGCCCTGCCCCGCGGACGCGACAGCCCTGCGACCTGCTCGGCAGTGGCGGCGCTCGCGGAACCTGCCCTCCTCATCGCTGCGCGGGTCGCGCAATGATCCTCGACCACCTCGGGCATCGTTGGCTTGAAGCCGGTCAGGGACCATCGTCGTCGGCGGCCGGTGCTGATTGGTTAGGCTCTCGCCGTGAGCGTGCTTCCGCAGACCGGCAGAACCCTGGTGATGGGGATCCTCAATGTGACGCCGGATTCCTTCTCCGACGGTGGCGAGCACCTCGGGTTCGAGGCGGCGATCGCGCATGGGCGCCGGTTGCTGGCCGAAGGCGCGGACATCATCGACGTCGGCGGTGAGTCCACCCGGCCGGGGGCCGAGCGGGCTCCGGTGGAGGTGGAGCTGGGCCGGGTGCTGCCGGTGATTCGTGAGCTGGCCGCTACCGGAGCGACTGTGTCGGTGGACACCATGCGGGCACAGGTCGCGGCCGAGGCGGTGGCGGCGGGTGCGGCACTGGTCAACGACGTCGCCGGGGGGCTGGCCGATCCGGCGATGCTGGACACCGTCGCGGCGCTCGGCGTCGGCTACATCGCGATGCACTGGCGGGGGCACTCCGCCGTGATGCAGCAACTCGCCCAGTACGACGACGTGGTCACCGACGTCGCGGCCGAACTCGCCGGACGCCGGGACGCCGCCCTGGCCGCCGGCATCGCGCCGGCCCGGCTGGTGCTCGACCCCGGGCTGGGGTTCGCCAAGACCGCCGACCACAACTGGGCGCTGCTCGCCCGGCTGGACGAACTCCAGGCCTTGGGCCAGCCGCTGCTGGTCGGTGCCTCTCGCAAACGATTCCTGGGCGAACTCCTTGCCGAGGGCGGCCAGTTGCGTCCACCCAAGCTGCGTGACGACGCCACGACCGCCCTCACCGCTCTGCTCGCCGGCCGCGTCTGGGGCGTCCGGACGCACCATGTCGCCGCCCAGCGGGACGCGATCGCGGTCGCGGAGCGGCTGGCGAAGGAGAGCTCCTGATCCCAACGTCGAGGACCAGCCTTACGCGCCGAGGGCCAGCGCTGGCGGCTGGCCCTCGGACACCAGGGCTGGCCCTCGATGCCTTTGGCCCGCGAGGCGTGGAGGGGGAGCTGTTGCAGACCGAGGGCTCGGCCGTCCGATCCGTCAGGTAGTGTCAAGAACGGAGGTGGCGACGTGGGTGATCGGATCAGGCTGACGGGGATAGAGGTTCTCGGCCGGCACGGTGTGTACACATCGGAGAAGTTCAGCGATCAGCCCTTCGTCATCGATCTGGAGTGCGTCCTCGACCGTGGGACGCGCGCCGACGACCTGGAGACGACGGTCGACTACGGACAGTTGGCCGAGCAGGTGGCGGCCATCGTCGAGGCGGAATCGGTGGATCTGATCGAGACCCTGGCCGACCGGATCGCCGCCGATTGCCTGGCGCGGCACCCGCTGATCAGGCGGATCACGGTCACCGTGCACAAACCCGAGGCGCCGATCTCGGTGCCGGTGCGCGACACGGCGGTACAAGTGAAGCGGAGGCGCCCATGAGCATGATCGATCTCGACTTCGACACCCTCTCGGGGATGACTCCGCTGAGGCATGTCACCTATTCCCTGGGCTCCAATCTGGGCGACCGGCTGGAATACCTCCAGGGCGCGACCGATCTGCTGCGCCAGACCCCCGGAATGAAGCTCACCGGCGTCTCCTCGGTCTACGAGACCGATCCGGTCGGGTTCACCGACCAGCCGCTCTTCCTCAACATCGTGGTCCAGGCGGAGTCGACGCTGGCCTCCACCGTCATGCTGGAGCGGGCCCATGCGATCGAGCAGGCCTTCGACCGGGTCCGGGAGATCCAGTTCGGGCCGCGGACGATCGATGTCGACCTGATCGCCGTGGCAGACCGGGTGATCAACAGCGATGTCCTGACCCTGCCGCACCCCCGGGCCCATGAGCGCGCCTTCGTCCTGGTGCCCTGGCTGGAACTCGAGCCCGAAGCAGAACTGGTCGGCCATGGCCGGGTCGCCGACCTGGTGGCCGGTCTCGACACGGCTTCGGTCCGCCGGCGCGACGATATGGCGATCGAACTCTGATGTCGCCGCAGACGCCGCCGTCGGTCTCATTGACCGCGTGGCGGACGGTCGCGGTGGTCGCCCTGGGCGGTGCAGCCCTCGGCTGGGCGCTCTACTTCGGGCTGGATCGGCTGAGCCTGTCGCTGCCGGTGCCGCCACTGCTGGGGGCCGGTGCGATCGCGGTGGTCGCGGCGATCGTGGCCTGGCAGGCCTATCTCACGCGGCGGACGATCCGGCGTCACGAGCCGATGTCCCCGACGGTGGCGGTGGCGCGGCTGGCCTTCGGAAAGACCGCTCTGCTCGCCGGTGCCGCGCTCGCCGGCGGCTACGCCGGCGTCACACTCCACTCCCTGACCTTCCTGGAGGCCGAACTCCCGCGGGCACGTGCGATCGGTGCGGGCGTGACGCTGCTGGCCAGCGTCGTTCTGGCGTTCGCCGGACGCCGGCTGGAGCGGGCCTGCGAAATACCACCACCGCCGCCGGATGAAGGTTCCGCCACGCCGGGCGACCGCGCCGGGGATTCCGATGAGCCGGGTTAAGCTACGCCCGTGAGCACGAACCGCCGAGCAGCCAAAGACGTCACTCTTGGTCGCTATTCCTGGATCACCCTGGGCGTTACCTTGGTGCTCGCCGGCGCGCTGCTTACCGGGGACGTTTGGCTGACTCGGGCCGGTGCGGTCGTCGCCTTTCTCGGCGGTCTGATTTCCTGCCTGCTCGCCTGGCGTGAAGTGAAGGATCAGCGGGCAGCCTATGAACTCCGCTCAACGGTGGAATTGCGGCAGCATGGTGACCGGCTGCACGCCGAGCGGGAACAGCATCGCCGGTTGCTCGATGTTCTGGCCGCACGGAATCGGGAATTGCGCAGCCAACTGACCACGGCCAACGCGCGGGTTTCCCAGTTGAGCCAGGAAGTGGCCATGCTGCGGGGCGACAAAGTCAGCCTGAAACTCGAACTCGCCCGGCTCAACGAACTCAACAACGCCGAGGTGCTTGCGCTGCCCCGGCGCGTGGCCGGCCCGGTCTCGGGATCCGAGGAAGTTCTCTGGAGCGAGGAGAATCTGCCGACGGTGGTGGATCTCGCCGCGATCACCGCGCCATTCGGGATTGAGGAACGGCTTCGCCGCCTGTCCTGAGTGAGTGCTTTCCCACCTGGACGAGGTTTGTTAGCCTTGGGCCGAGGACGGGCTTTTTCGACGATTGTCGACTGGCATAGGCTTGCTGAAGTCCATACACTAGGGATTCACCATTTAGGAGAGGAATACCCATGGCTCAGCGCGTGGAAATCGTGCTCACCGACGATCTCGACCAGAGCAAGGCCGACAGCACGGTGACCTTCGCGTACGCCGGTGCGACCTATGAGATCGATCTTTCCGACGCCAATCGCGCTGCCCTGGAAGAGGCGCTGGCGCCCTACGTGGGCGCGGCACGAAAGGTGTCGTCCGCCCGCCGTTCGCCCGCTGCCAGGCGCAAGGCCGGTGGCGGGGCCAGTGCCAACGAGATCCGCGCCTGGGCACTTGCCCAGGGTATGGAGGTCTCGGCTCGCGGCCGGGTCTCCAGTGAGGTCCGTGAGGCCTACGAGAACGCTCACGCCTGATCGGCGACGGTTCCGCGGGCGCCGGGTTGCCGGCCGCTCGCGGAATCTTTCGTGTTCCTGGGAGCGTTGAACGCCGGTGAATGAGGAGCCCGCACCGGTGCGATGCTCCGAGACCGGGTATCAGATTGAGCCTGAGGCGAACACGGGAACTCCGGAGCCCCCAGGTCGGTTGACTACACTGAGGGCGTTCCAGCGGTGAGTACCGTCTGGACGCCCAGCGAAGCTGGATTAAGGAGTGCTGCTGATGTTCGACCGGTTCACCGATCGCGCCAGGCGGGTCATCGTGCTCGCCCAGGACGAGGCGCGCATGCTCAACCACAACTACATCGGCACCGAGCACCTGCTGCTCGGCTTGATCCACGAGGGTGAAGGCGTCGCAGCCAAGGCGCTGGAGTCACTGGGGATCTCGCTGGAAGCTGTCCGCGACCAGGTCGAGGAGATCATCGGCCAGGGCCAGCAGGCGCCGACCGGACACATCCCCTTCACACCGCGCGCCAAGAAGGTGCTGGAGTACTCGATGCGCGAGGCGCTCCAGATCAACCACCCCTACATCGGCACCGAGCACATCCTGCTCGGTCTGATCCGTGAGGGTGAGGGCGTGGCCGCTCAGGTGCTGATCAAGCTGGGCGCGGATCTGAACCGCGTCCGCAGCACCGTGCTGCAGTTGCTCTCGGGCTACCAGGGCAAGGAATCGGCGACCGCCGGTGCGCCGGAATCCGGCCCGGCCCAGGCTGCAGCGACCATCCTCGATCAGTTCGGACGCAACCTCACCCAGGCTGCGCGGGAGAACAAGCTCGACCCGGTGATCGGACGCGCCAAGGAGATCGAGCGCGTGATGACCGTCCTGAGCCGCCGCACCAAGAACAACCCGGTGCTGATCGGCGAGCCAGGTGTCGGCAAGACCGCCGTCGTTGAGGGCCTCTCCCAGGCGATCGTCCGCGGTGACGTCCCGGAGACCCTGCGCGACAAGCAGATCTACACCCTCGATCTGGGTGCGCTGGTGGCCGGTTCCCGGTACCGCGGTGACTTCGAGGAGCGCCTGAAGAAGGTGCTGAAGGAGATCAAGACCCGCGGCGACATCGTGCTGTTCATCGACGAGATCCACACCCTCGTCGGTGCCGGTGCGGCCGAGGGCGCGATCGACGCGGCGTCCATCCTGAAGCCGATGCTGGCCCGCGGCGAGTTGCAGACCATCGGCGCCACCACGCTGGACGAGTACCGCAAGCACATCGAGAAGGATGCCGCGCTGGAGCGCCGGTTCCAGCCGATCCAGGTGGCCGAGCCGTCCATCGCGCTGACCATCGACATCCTGCGCGGGCTGCGTGACCGTTACGAGGCGCATCACCGGATCACGATCACCGACTCGGCGTTGACGGCGGCCGCCCAGCTGGCCGACCGGTACATCTCCGATCGCTTCCTGCCGGACAAGGCGATCGACCTGATCGACGAGGCCGGCGCCCGGTTGCGGATCCGCCGGATGACCGCACCGCCGGATCTGCGGGAGTTCGACGAGCAGCTCGCCGGGGTCCGGTTGCAGAAGGAAGCGGCGATCGACGCTCAGGATTTCGAGCGGGCCGCTCGGCTGCGGGACGACGAGCGCAAGCTGTTGCTCGCTCGCTCCGAGAAGGAGGAGGCCTGGAAGCTCGGCGATGCCGACGTCCCGGCCGAGGTGGACGAGGAGGCGATCGCCGAAGTGCTCTCCAGCGCCACCGGCATCCCGGTCTTCAAGCTGACCGAGGAGGAATCGGCCCGGCTGTTGAAGATGGAGGAGGAGATCGGCAAGCGCTACATCGGTCAGCACGACGCGGTCAAGGCGCTCTCCCGGTCGATCCGGCGTACCCGCGCCGGGCTGAAGGACCCGAAGCGGCCCTCCGGCTCGTTCATCTTCGCCGGACCTTCGGGCGTCGGCAAGACCGAGTTGACCAAGGCGCTGACCGAGTTCCTGTTCGGGGACGAGGATGCGCTGATCACCCTCGACATGTCGGAGTACTCCGAGAAGCACACCGCCTCGCGGATGTTCGGCTCGCCTCCCGGCTACGTCGGCTACGAAGAGGGCGGCCAGCTCACCGAGAAGGTGCGGCGCAAGCCGTTCAGCGTGGTGCTCTTCGACGAGATCGAGAAGGCCCACCCGGACATCTTCAACTCGCTGCTGCAGATCCTGGACGAAGGTCGCCTGACCGACGCCCAGGGCCGGGTGGTCGACTTCAAGAACACCGTGATCGTGATGACCACCAATCTGGGCACCCGCGACATCTCGAAGTCGGTGAACCTGGGCTTCAGCCAGTCCTCCGACGAGGCGGGCAGCTACGAGAAGATGAAGGCGAAGGTCTCCGACGAGCTCAAGCAGCACTTCCGTCCGGAGTTCCTGAACCGCGTCGACGAGATCGTCGTCTTCCACCAGCTGACCAACGAGGACATCGAGCGCATCGTCGACCTGATGGTCGCCGAGATCGAGACCCGGCTGCGGGATCGGGACATGGGCATCGAGCTCACCCCGGCGGCGAAGGCCCTGATCGCCAAGCGCGGCTTCGATCCGGTGCTGGGAGCGCGTCCGTTGCGTCGCGCCATCCAGCGCGACATCGAGGACATCCTGGCGGAGAAGATCCTGTTCGCGGACATCCATCCCGGCGAGATCGTGGTGGTCGACGTGGCGGAAGAGGGTGCGGAGACCGCATTCACCTTCACCGGCGTTCCGAAGACCCCGCTGCCCGACGTTCCGGCGGAACTCGGCCAGCTCGGCTGAATCGAGCAGAAAGGTCCGGCACCATCGCGGTGCCGGACCTTCGCCGTCCCTGGCGTGATGTGCTCAGCCGGAGGCCGCGATCGCGATCGCGATGAGGAGCACCATGCCCGCCACGGCCAGGGCCATGAAGGCGGTGCCGATGATTCCCAGCACCATGCCGGCCGTCATCATGCCGCTGGAGCGATAGCGCTGCGGATCGCGCTTGACTTCGGCATTGCCCTTCGCGCCGAGGTACCAGGCGATCGGGAAGGTGACGCCGATCAGGAAGCCGAGAACTCCCAGCACCAGCGCGGGGACCGCGTTCGGGTGCTCGATCTGCTGAGGGGCGTAGACGTAGCTGTACGCCGGTACCGCAGGCACCCGCGAGCTGTCCCGGGCGGGTTCGTAGGGTCCCGACCCGTAGGCGATCGGGGGCTGCTCGTAGGCGGGTGCCGTCGGCGCGGGAGCGTGCGGACGCGGGGCGGGCGCAGTAGGCGGCAGCGAGAGCGGAGCGGGTGCCGGGGCGGGAGGCGGCGGATAGGCGGCGGGGCCCGTCGATGCCTGCGCCGGGTTGGGGTAGCCCCCAGGACTGGAGATGACCGGGTTGGTGTACCCGCCGGACGCGGAAGGAGCACTGCCGGCCAGCGGGTCGACTGCTGTCGACTCGTAGCCGGACGACCACGGTGACAGCTGGTCGGCGTAGCCGGAATCGGGGACGAGCGGGATCGTCTCGTCCGAATCGGGCTGGTCGGGGCGGGCGAAGGGGTTGGTCATCGTCTCTCTCGCGGCTCGGTGTCGGACTCCACGCTACCCGGTGGCCGGGCCGATCGCGGCCCGCGCCCGGACCTCTCCGACCGGACGCCCACCGCCGAGCAGGGGAGTCTCGCCCACCGCTGCGAGTTCCTCGCTGCGCAGCCCCAGGTAGGCGAGTGCCTCGACCACCACCGGCAGCCGGGCACGTTCCGCACCGTCGTCCACCTTCAGCGCTACCGCACCGAGACCGGGGACGGCGACCGCAGCCACGCCCTCGGCCCCCGACTTGCCGAGCAATCCCGGCACCGCGCGCATCAGCCGGGCATCGGCGGCACTGGTACCCGAGACCAGCTCGGGATGGGCGCGCATGGCGTCCGCGACCCGGCGCTCGGCGGTGGCCGGGGGTGCGGAGACGGCGTTCCAGAAGGCGCGGGCCAGGCCGGTCAGTGAGATCGCCAGGACGGGGGCGCCGCAGCCGTCCACCCCTGTGGCGGCCACAGTCTCGCCGCTGAGCCGCTCGACCTCCTGTCGCAGCAGCTGCTGCAGCGGATGCTGCGGTGTGACGTAGCCCTCGACCGGCCATCCAGCGGCCAGGCAGGCGAGCAGCATGCCGGCGTGCTTGCCGGAGCAGTTCATGTACAGCGGTTCGGCGAGCGCGACCTGCCGCCGCGTCTCGGCGTCGATCGGTAGGTCGGCCGGGCAGGCCAGCGCCCCGAGGTCGAGACCGGCGCGTGTCAGCATCGCCCGGATCCGCTCGGTGTGCATCGATTCGCCGTGGTGGCTCGCGGCGGCCAGCGCCAGTTCGGCATCGTGGGCCGGCGCGAACCCGGCCCTCAGCATCCCCGACGCCTGCATGAGCTTGTTGGACGAGCGGGGGAACACCGCGCCGCGTGGATCGCCAGCCGCGGCGACCAGCCGCCCGGTGGCATCGAGCACCGCCACCGACCCGTGGTGGAAGCTCTCCACGAACCCCGACCTGATCGCCTCGGCGACCGGTACCCCGCCGGCGTACCGGCCCGCCGTGTTCTGTTGCACTGCTCCTCCTCGTCAGCCTCACGCTATGCCGTGGTGGGCCCGTGGCGACAATCGCCGCCGGCTCCATTGGTCGAGACGCTGCCGCCACCTCGCGCGATGCTGCCCGATCGCCGATGTCGGGCGGCTCGTGTGGCGAGGGTGGGCATCAGAGCCGGAAGAGATCCGGCGTCGCTTCCCGGACGAGCCCGTCGGCGGTCAGCGAGTCGAGCGCACGGCCCGCCTGGTCGGGATCGATCGGCCAGGCTGCCAGGAGTTCCTCGCGCGCGACGGTGGCGGCGGCCTCGCGCAGCACGGCCAGCAGGGCACCGCGCGCCTGGCGGTCGGTCCCGGTGTAGGCCTGGGTCCGGCGTGGCGGCGCATTGGCGGGGCGGCCGGAGGCCAGCCAGCGGCAGTGCGCCGCCACTGGGCAGGCTTCGCAGTCCGGGGTGGCGGCCGTGCAGAGCTGGGCGCCGAGTTCCATCGCCGCGACGGCCCAGCGGGCGGCGGTCGCGGGGTCGTCCGGAAGCCAGCTCTCGGCCAGTTCGCGTTCGGCACGCGTGAGGCTGTGCGCCGGAGCGGCCCGGCCCGCTACCAGCCGCGCGAGCACCCGGCGGACGTTGGTGTCGAGCACGGCGTGCCGCTGGCCGAAGGCGAAGCTGGCGATGGCGGCGGCGGTGTACTCGCCCACGCCCGGCAGTGCGCGCAGCGCGTCCAGTTCGCGTGGGACTTCACCGCCGTGGTCCCGGACGATCGCGGTAGCGGCGGCATGCAGCCGCAGCGCACGACGCGGGTAGCCGAGCCGTCCCCAGGCCCGTACCGCCTCGCCCGGCTCCTCCGCAGCCAACGCGGCCGGGGTGGGCCAGCGCTCCAGCCAGCGTCGCCACGGCTCCAGCACCCGGGCCACCGGGGTCTGCTGCAGCATGAACTCGCTGACCATGATCCCCCACGGTGTGGCGTCGGCGGCCCGCCAGGGCAGGTCTCGGGCGTGATCGGCATACCAGGCGGTGACCGCCCAGACCACTTCGGTACGCTGCACCGGGCCACCCTAGCCCGGGTGGGCGACTCGCGGGCGTGGCTGCGCGTCCGGGAGCGGTGCGCGGACTAACCTTCCGGCATGGGATCTCTGCTCCATCCGGTGGGATCGGAAGAGCCGCGGGTCTACTGGATCCGCCGGTCCCTCGTCGTGGTCGTGGCCCTCGCCCTGGTGATCGGGGTCGCCTGGTTGGTCTGGCCGAAGGAGCCGACGATCAGCGCGGTACCGCCGCCCACCTCACCGAGCCAGACGCCGACCGTCAGCACGCCACCGACGTCGACGCCGAGCCCCAGTCCGACGCCGACCGGGCCGGTGGCCTGTGACCCGACGTTGATGAAGTTGGGTGTCGCCGCCATCCAGAAGATCAAGGTGGGGGACAAGAACACCGAATTCGTGCTCACCCTCACCAACACCACCGAGGTCGCCTGCATCCTCAAGGTCTCACCGAAGACCTACAAGCTGACCGTCACCTCCGGCAAGGACCGGATCTGGAGCACCGCCGACTGTGAGAAGTGGCTCCCCGCGAAGGAGACGACCCTCGACGGAGGGGCCACCCACGAGCTCAGCGTGACATGGACGCTGCGTCGCTCCAGCGCAGACTGCAAGCTCACCAAGGACAAGCTGAAGCCAGGCACCTACGTCGCAACGGCCAGCCTGGAGGAGAAGGCGACCGCCAAACAGACCCTCCAGTTGGTGAAGTAGCCCACTCAGGACGACGGATAGCTGGTCTCGGTGAGCCGCGCCAAGCCATCGCGCAGCAGCCGGACCACCGGATAGTCGACCCCCGGTACGCTCATCAGATCGGTGGTGGAGGCGCCCAGCAGCGCCTGCAGCGAGCCGAAGTGCTCGACCAGCCGATCGGCGACACCTTCCGGCAAGCGGCCCAGCTGGGCCAGTTGCCGATAGCCACGGGCGGGCAGCCGGGCATCCAGGGTGCCGGGAACCAGATTGATCCGGCGGGCGATCAGGCCGGCGTCCAGCAACTCGTCGGTGCTCAACTCAGCCAGCGCGGAGAGCTCGAGCCGGGATTCGCCGGTGCCGTAGTCGCGGGCCAGGGCGTCGGCCGTCTCCGGGACGCCGGCGGTCAGTTCCTGCAGTTGCAGGGCGACCAGCCGGCCGTCGGAACCCAGTTCGACCACGAGGTCGGAGATCTCCTCGGCCAACCGGTTGACCAGTTCGATGCGCCGGACGACCACGGTCACGTCCTCGACGGTGACGGTGTCCTGCACCTCCAGGGCGGTCAGCCGCCGGCTGTCCTCCGTCAGCCGGTCGCGATAGCGGGAGAGCGTGGCCAGCGCCTGGTTGGCGGCCGACAACAGCTGTTCCGGTCGCCGCAGGGGGTAGCGGTAGCCGTCCAGGAAGAGCGCGATGGACGACATGGACGCCGAGACCGAGACGGTCGGCACGCCGGTCTGGCGGGCCACCCGGTCCGCGGTGCGGTGCCGGGTGCCCGCCTCGGTGGTGGGCGTGGCGGCATCGGGCATGAGGTGAGCGCCGGCGTGGACGATCCGGTGCAGGCCGTCGTCCAGCAGGATGGCGCCGTCCATCTTCGCCAGCTCGCGTAGCGAGGTGGCGGTGAGCGGCACGTCGATCGAGAAGCCGCCGGTCACCAGGGAATCGACGGACTCGTTGCGTCCGAGCACGATCAGCGCGCCGGTGCGGCCGTGGACGATCCGGTCCAGGCCGTCGCGCAGTGCCGTCCCGGGGCTGAGCAGGGCCAGCTGGGTGCGGAGTCGTTGCCGGGTGGGTCGGTCCATGGCTCCCTCTCGTCGCGGCCAGCATAGAGGCTGGGGATCGGATCGATGCCTCAGGCCCCTTCGACGACGGTCAGGTGCCGTCGGCTGGGGTCGATTCGGGTGGTGGTGCGCGGCACCTCGCGACGCAGCTGCAGCAGCCCGAGGGCATCGGCGACGGTCGCTGCTTCGACCACCCGCATCCCCCGCACCTTCGCGTGCGCGCCGGAAGGCACCAGCGCCAACTCGAAGCCCAGCCGGGCGGCCTCGGCGAGCCGCCGTTCCAGGCCGGGGACTCGGCGCAACTCACCCGAGAGCCCCACCTCGCCCAGCGCGATGATCGGACGGTCGAAGGCCCGCTCGACGCCGGCCGAAGCGATCGCCACCGCCGCGGCCAGATCGGTCGCCGGATCGCTCACCCGCGCGCCGCCGACCGTCGAGACGTAGACCTCGCGGTTGTGCAGCTTCAGGCCGGCTTTGCGCTGCAGCACGGCGAGCAGCATCGCGACCCGGCTGCCTTCGATCCCGTTGGTGACCCGTCGCGGAGCCGGGGCGCTGCTGGGCACCACCAGCGCCTGCACCTCGGTGAGCAGCGGACGCCGGCCCTCCAACGAGATGCCCAGGCAGGTGCCTGCCACCGGCTCGGCGTGCCGGGAGACGAACAGCCCGGAAGGATCGGGCACCTCCCGGATGCCGCCGGCGCCCATCTCGAAGCAGCCCACCTCATCGGCGGGACCGTAGCGGTTCTTGCTGGCGCGAAGCATCCGGAATCCGCTGTGACGGTCACCCTCGAAGGAGAGCACGACATCGACCAGATGCTCCAGTGTGCGCGGCCCGGCGACATTGCCGTCCTTGGTGACGTGCCCGATCAGCACCACCGGCAGCGCCAGTTGCTTGGCCACCCGGATCAGCGCCGAGGTGACCTCGCGCACCTGCGTCACGCCACCAGGGACGCCGTCCACGCCGGCCAGCCCGACCGTTTGCACCGAATCGAGCACCAGCAGTTCCGGACGCAGCTCCTCGATGTGTCCCAGGACGGTGGCCAGTTCGGATTCCGCGGCCAGGTAGAGCCCGTCGGTGACCGCGCGGGTGCGCTCGGCGCGCTGGCGCACCTGGGCTGCGGATTCCTCGGCGGTGACGTAGAGGGTCCTGCGGCCCGCGCCCGCCCAGCGGGCCGCCACCTCCAGCAGCAGGGTCGACTTGCCCACACCGGGTTCGCCCGC
The DNA here is from genome assembly GCA_049841235.1 of Propionicimonas sp. Taxonomy (GTDB): domain Bacteria; phylum Actinomycetota; class Actinomycetes; order Propionibacteriales; family Propionibacteriaceae; genus Propionicimonas. Next base: position 34,606 of record JASGEM010000119.1, read on the forward strand.
CAGCAGTACCACTGCTCCCGGGGTCAGCCCGGTGCCGAGCACCCGGTCGAGTTCGCCGATTCCGGTGGCCACGCCGGCGGTGGACGTGGCGTCCACCTCACTGATCGGGACGGCGCGGGTGCTGGGGGCATTGGCCGTGACGCGTGCGCTGGGGCCGGTGGTTTCCGCGACGCTGCCCCAGGCTTGGCACTCCCCGCAACGCCCCACCCAGCGCGGGGCCGTCCAGCCGCATTCGGAGCACCGGTACGCGCCGTTGTTCTTCGCCATGCCCAGGACCCTACGGACCGGCGCTGACAGTTATGCGCTGGCGGTTGTCAGGGTCAGATGCGGACGAGTCCGTTGGGGGTGCTGAAGGTGGCGGCGGCCAGGCCGGGCTGACCGTTGGGCGAGGTGAAGCTGATCGCCACGTCGTCGAAGGCGTCACCGATCTCGATGCCGAGCCAGTCCTCGACGCGGCCGCGGGTGCCGGCGATCTCCAGTTCGACCAACTCGATGGTGCCGCGCAGTGCCTTCGGCAGGAGTTCGTGATTGGAGAGCCAGTGGATGAAGAACGGCAACTGCGGATCCGCCAGCAGGCCCTTCACGCCGATCTGCTCCCACTCCAGCTTGCGGCCGTCGGGAAAGTGGCGCATCCCGGGCGCCGCCTGGCGATCCAGCCGTTGCTCGTAGGGAGCCAGGTCGTCAACCGAGATCACCCAGCCCAGCCAACCGCCGCCCATCTCCGAGCGGGCGCGGACGGCCTGGCCGAAGGGTGCCTTCTCCGCGGCGGGGTGCTCCAGCACCTCGACCACCTCGATGTAGCGGTCACCCGCCAGCGGCAGGATGTGATTGCGGGTTCCGAACCGGGGGTGGAAGCCGCCATCTTTGAACTTCTCGCCCAGCAGGTCGCCCAAGCGCTGCGATTCTGCGGCCAGGCCGGCCGGACCAACTGCGAACGTCACATGATCGACATGCATGGCCCCATTCTTGCCACGTCAGTAGTCATCTGCGAAATCCGAGGACGAAGGACGACGCAAGCCACGCTTGTGATCGGACTGAGGACGACGGATAGCCCCCGCATCATGAGGGCGTCAATCGGCGCGTCCTGTGGGCGTCGTCAGGGCGATGCCGGGTCAGAACCTACGATGGAGGTTGTGACGCGACCGCTGAGTACTCCCATGATCTCCTTGTCGACGTCGTCGGTGTACCCGGAATCGAGTTCCCGAGCCTTCGCGGTCGCCCGCGAACTGGGCTTCGACGGCGTCGAGGTGATGGTGGGCATGGACGCCACCTCCCGGGACGTGGACGCCCTGCTGCGGCTCCGCGACTACTACGAGATCCCGATCGGCTCGGTCCACGCGCCCACCCTGCTGCTGACCCAGCGCACCTGGGGGTCCGAGCCCTGGGACAAGCTGGAACGCTCGGGGGAGGCGGCGAACCGGCTGGGCGCCTCGGTGGTGGTCGTGCATCCGCCGTTTCGGTGGCAGCGCAGCTACGCGGCGACCTTCACCGCCGGCATCCGGCAGCTGAGCCACGCCACCGGACTCATTTACGCGGTGGAGAACATGTTCCCCTGGCGCGGCCCCCGCAGTTCGGAGGTGCGGGCCTACTCCCCGAGTTGGGATCCCTCCGAACTCGACATCGACCACCTCACCCTCGACATGTCCCACGCCGCGACCGCGCGGCAGACTTCGCTCGACCTGGTCGAGAAGTGGGGGGACCGGCTGGCCCACCTGCACCTCACCGACGGCCAGGACGGGGTCGCCGACCTGCACCTGCTGCCCGGTCAGGGCAATCAGCGGGCGGACGAGGTGCTGGCGGAGCTCGCCCGGCGCCACTTCACCGGTCAGATCGTCCTTGAGGTGAAGACCAACGGCACCGACAACCCCGGTGACCGGCTGCAGCAGTTGGCGGATGCGCTGGAGTTCACCCGGACGCACTCTCGCCTGCCCCAGGAGGACATGCGGTGACGGACGACGTCACGGCAGACGACAAGGCTTCAGATGCGCAACCGGACGGAGCCGCCGGAGTCCTGACGAGCAGCGCGCCCGTGGTGCCGGGAACAGACCCCACCCCGGTCTCCGCCCCGGCGGATTCGCCCCGAGCCCTCGACGTCGAGTCGTGGGAACCCTTGGTCGGCACTCTGACGCCTGGGCGACAGCGTCCCGGCCTCGACATCCTGCTGGTGCTCGGCGTATCGCTGGGGCAGTCGGCGGTCTACTCGATCCTGTCGATCATCAACAAGCTCACCTACGAGGTGCCGCTCGGTCAGCAGACCACCACGATGAACCCGTCGTACACCCCCGACCGGCCCTGGCTCGACCTGGCCTATCAGGTGGCCGCCATCGTCTTCCCGCTGGTGCCGGCGATGCTGGCGCTCTATCTGCTGCACCTGGCCGGTGAGCGCCGTCAGATCGGCTTCGACCTGCGCCGGCCGGGCTTCGACCTGGGCTGGGGTGCGGTGATCTTCGCCGCGATCGGCATCCCCGGCCTGGCCTTCTACTACCTGGCCTGGACGCTGGGCTTCAATACCCAGGTCTCCCCGGCCAACCTCGCCGCGAACTGGTGGACGGTGCCCGTCCTGATCGGGCTGGCGGCGATGAACGGCATCCTCGAAGAGGTCGTCATGCTCGGCTTCTTCTTCTCCCGAGCCGCCGCGCTGAACTGGAAGCCGTGGGTGATCATCGTCAGCAGCGCGGTGATCCGAGGCGGCTATCACCTCTACCAGGGCTTCGGCGGGTTCATCGGCAACCTCGTGATGGGCCTGGTCTTCGGGTTGCTCTACCTGAAGTTCAGGCGGGTGGGCCCGCTGGTGGTGGCCCACATCCTGCTGGATGTCGCCGCCTTCGTCGGTTACGCGCTGATCGCCCCGCTGGTCGACTGGCTGTAGTGCTCATCCGGGCTCAGGGAATTGGGCGCACGCGCCGGAATCCTGCGACTGCTCGGGTTCCTGTGCCAATTCCGCCGGCGGTGGCCCGCTCCGTCCTACGCTGGCGCCATGGGTAACGACTTCGGGCCGGGCTTCCAGAACTTCGACACCATGTTCAACCTGATGTCGGGCCTGGTGATCGTCGTCTTCATCGTGGTGATCGGGCTGTTCATCGCGAACGCCGCGAAGTCCGCCTCCCAGGGACTCAAGAACAACGCCGCGCCCGAGGTGACCGCGCAGGCGACGATCGTCGACAAGCGCATCGAGATCTCCGGCGGCGGGACGACGCACTCCGCACCGACGATGAGTGCCGACGGCACGTTCGCGCATTCCGGGATGTCGAGTTCCGATCCGGTGACCGAGCGGCACTTCGTCACCTTCGAGCAGTCCGGCGGTGAGCGCTTCGAGATGAAGGTGCCCGCCTCGGAGTACGGGCTGCTGGTCGTCGGCGACAAGGGCTCGGTCACCATGAAGGGCACCCGCTACCTGGGCTTCCACCGCGAGTTGATGCGCTGACCCCTCACCGCGGCGGGCAGTCCCGCGGCCCACTCGGGGGTGTCACTGCCCACTTCGCCGGGCAGGGTCCCCCTGTACCCCGAAGGTGGTCGGTTTCGTGACGTACTCGGGTGTTCCTGCCCACCCGGGCGGGCAGCGTCCCCCGTCCACGACGCGGTGGACTGATCGGGAACGTCGTCGCGCGGAAATGCCCACCTCGTGAATGCGGGCGGACGCGACCTGCGGTCTCGCGGGGGAGGCCGACCGATGGCCGGATGGGCGGGCGCGTTAGGCTTGCGTCCATGCGTGTTGGTGTATTTGGAGCGACCGGTCAGGTCGGCGCGGTGATGCGGACCTTGCTGGCCGAGCGTGACTTCCCGGTGGACGAGATCCGGTTCTTCTCCTCGGCCCGATCGGCGGGGTCGAACCTGGCCTGGAAGGGCGGCGAGGTGGTGGTGGAGGACACCGCCACCGCGGACTTCTCCGACCTGGACATCGCGTTGTTCTCGGCCGGCGCCACCATGTCGCGGGAGTACGCGCCTCGGGTGGCCGCCGCCGGCGCGGTGGTGGTCGACAACTCCTCGGCCTGGCGTAAGGATCCGGAGGTTCCGCTGGTGGTCAGCGAGGTGAACCCGGACGACGCCTTCGTTCGCCCCAAGGGCATCATCGCCAACCCCAACTGCACCACCATGGCGGCGATGCCGGTGCTCAAGCCGCTGCACGACGCCGCCGGGCTGATCCGGCTGGTGGTCGCCACCTACCAAGCCGTCTCCGGTTCCGGCGTCAAGGGCGTGCGGGCGCTGGCCGACCAGGCTCAGGGCATCGCCGACCCGGCTCAGCTCGCCCTGGACGGCTCGGCGGCTCCCGAGGTCGACCCGGCCCCCTATCTCGCTCCGATCGCCTACAACGTGGTGCCGGTGGCCGGCGCGCTGCTGGACGACGATTCCGGCGAGACCGATGAGGAGCAGAAGCTCCGCAACGAGTCGCGCCGCATCCTCCACATCCCCGATCTCCTGGTGGCCGGGACCTGTGTCCGGGTGCCCGTGTTCAGTGGCCACTCGCTGGTGGTCCACGCCGAGTTCGCCGAGGAGATCAGCCCCACCCGCGCGACCGGGCTGCTGGCGACCGCGCCCGGCGTCGAACTGGCGGACATCCCGAACCCGCGGTTTGCGGCCGGCAAGGACCCGTCCTATGTCGGACGGATCCGCAGCGACCAGTCGGTGCCCGACGGCCGTGGTCTGGTGCTGTTCCTCAGCAATGACAACCTGCGCAAGGGCGCCGCGCTGAACGCGGTCCAGATCGCCGAACTGGTGGCCTCGCGGTGACCACGCTGGCGGTCATCGGGGCCGGGGTGATGGGCGAGATCCTGATCGACGGGCTGCTCCGGGCCGGCTGGGCGGGGGAGGACCTGATCGCCTCCGACCGCCACGCAGCCCGGCTCGCCGAGATCGGCGAGCGGCATGGCGTCAGGACCGCAGCCACCGCGGACGTCGCAGCCGCTGAGGCCGACACCGTCCTGCTGGTGGTCAAGCCGCAGGATCTGGGCGAGGTGCTACCGCAGATCGCGAACACCCTACGGCCCGGTTCGCTGGTGGTGTCGCTCTGCGCTGGCATCACCACCGCGAACATCGAGGCTGCGCTGCCGGACGGAACCCCTGTGGTGCGGGTGATGCCGAACACCCCGGCGCAGGTGGCCGAGGGCATGGCAGCGATCTCCGCCGGCTCGTCCGCGACCCCGGATCACGTCGACCACGCCACCACCCTGCTCAGCGCGGTGGGTCAGGCCGTCGTGGTGCCCGAGAAGTACCAGGACGCGGTCACCGCGATCTCCGGCTCCGGGCCTGCCTACCTGTACTTCGTGGTGGAGGCGATGATCGACGCCGGTGTCATGCTCGGTCTTCCCCGTGACACAGCCACCACCCTGGTGGTGCAGACCATGTACGGTTCGGCGAAGCTGCTGGCCGAGAGCGGCCTGCACCCGACCGTCCTGAAGGAGCGCGTGACCTCCCCGGGCGGCACGACCGCCGCCGCGCTGCGGGAACTGGAGAGCCACAAGGTGAAGGCCGCGTTCATCACCGCGATGGAGGCCGCCCGCGACCGCAGTCGCGCCCTGGCCAAGTCGTAGCAGCCGTCATGGACGGCGCGACACGGCCGTTCTGGTTGACGGCCTTCATCGACTACCCGGCGGCGGAGTTCGAGCGCGGCCGGGATTTCTGGACGCGCGTCACCGACTGGCCGCTGTCGGCCACCCGGGGCGAGCATGACGAGTTCGTCAGCCTTGTGCCGCCGGACGGAGCCGACTACCTGAGGCTGCAACGACTCGGCGGCGGAAGCACCCGGCTGCACCTCGACGTGCACGTCCCCGACCCGGAAGAGGCCGCCTTCGTCGCGCAACAACGGGGCGCCAGCCTGACCCGGCAGGTCGGCCCGGGGCTGGTGATCATGGCCTCGCCAGCCGGCTTCGAGTTCTGCTTCGTCCGGCAGCGGCGTGAGGGGCGTGCGCAGCCCCGGCGCTGGCCGGACGGTCACCACAGCCGGGTCAGCCAGGTCTGCCTCGACATTCCCGCGCCGCGGTACGACCTCGAGATCCAGTTCTGGGCCGACACCCTGGAATGCCGGGCCGAGCCCTCGTCGTCCCACCCCGAGTTCACCCGGATCCTGGTACCGGAGACCTTTCCGTTCGAGATCCTGACCCAGCGTCTGCAACTGTCTCGCGACATGGGAGCGCACGTCGACATCGGAACCGACAACCGCCGGGCCGAAGTGGCCCGGCTGCAGCGCGAGGGTGCGGTGGTCCGTGCTGTCCGGGAGGACTGGACGGTGCTGGAGGCGCCCGGGGGCATGAGCTTCTGCGTCCTGGATCGCAGTCCGATTCCGCCCGGCTGAGTCGCGCCGCCTTCGCACGGGACCCCTCTCCTGGCGTGCAGCCTCCGACGAAGTCATCCGTCGGCGGCGTGCGGGGAAAGGGAACGCCTTTGTGCGTCGGATGCCACATCCGGGGCTCGTGCTGCGTAAGTTAGGGATGAGTCCACCCTTGGCTGTGCAGGAGGCGCGCGTGGAGGTCGTTGCTGCCTCGGGTGAGGGGCCGGACTTCGACCGCTTCGTGGCCGAGCACGGTCTGGCTCTGCAGCACTTCGCCTACCTCGTGATCGGCGACGCCGAGGACGCCCACGACGCGGTTCAGGACGCCCTACTGGGTGCCTTCCGGTCCTGGCCGCGGATCGTCGCCGATCGGGATCCGGGCGCCTATGTCCGCCGCAGCATCGTCAACGCCAATATCTCGCGGTGGCGGAAGCGGCGGCGCGAGGTCGTGGTGGACGAGGTACGAGGCTCCTCCACCTCCGGGACCGACCAGGTGATCGACTCGGTCTACCTGACCGCGCTGCTGGAGGGGCTTCCGGTGCGACAGCGAGCCGCGGTGGTGCTCCGCTACTTCGAGGACCGCGAGTTCAACGACATCGGCGCGGTGCTGGGCTGTAGTCCGGCGACCGCCCGCTCGCTGGTACATCGTGCCCTGGCTCAGCTACGCCGGGCCGAAGGGAGGGACCATGCCTGAGCCGATCGAACCCCCGGAGTTCGTCGCCGCCCTGCGTGAGCATCTGGCTCACGACGCCGGCCGGACCAGCTTCCGGCCCCTCACCGGAGCGGAGATCCGCCGCGCGGCCGCTGAGCCTGGATCCGGGGAAGGTCCCCTCCGTGGTCGCGCAGTAGGCGCCGGCCCACGGGTTCGGGCCGAGCCCACGCGCCGGCCGCGCAGCGCCATCGGCTGGCTCGCCGTCGCGGCGGCCCTGGTGGTCCTCATCCCGGGCTGGCTCGCCGTCGCCCACCTGCTCTCGCGCCCGGTCCCGGCCGTCCCGATTCCGACCATGGCCGCCAGCCCGACCGCCGCTACTCCGAGCGACGATCAGCCGCCGGTCGCCAGTTGGTTCCGCCGGGTCACCGCGCCGGTGCCGGTGGAGCGCTATGCTCAGGCGAGCGTCGATGGGACGGTCTATCTGGTCGCCGCCGCGTCCGACGGCGGCTCCTGCCGGCTGCAGGGCTACCGGTACGATCCCGCGATCGACCTGTGGCAGACGCTCCCCGACGGACCGGAGTATCCCGGTGAATGCACCCGGCCGGTGGCCAGCGCCCGGGGTCAGGGCGTCGACGTGATGGTCGTGGACGGTGGGCCGCGGCTGTACCGCTATGCGATCGCCACCTCTACCTGGGGGTCCCTCGGTGCGCCGGACGACGCCACCGCCTGTGATCCGGTCGGCCTGGAGGCGGGTGTCTTCTGCCTGCAGCCGACCGCCGGGGGCGGAGTGGCCTACCAGTTCTACGACGCGGCCGGTGCGCGCTGGCGGCACGGGATCCTCGGGCTGGATCCCGGCGACCTCGCGACGGTCGTGACCGCGCAGCGGTTCGAGCTCGACGGACGCGAGTCGGTGTTGATCGTGCAGGCCCAGGGTAACGGCGAGTTGCTCGTCGTCACCTGGGATCCGGCCAGCAGTTCCCTGGCGCAACCCGTCACGCATCCGGGGACCGGGCATCCGCTGGCCATCGTTCAGACCACCTCAGACGGATTCGCGGTCTTCACCTCCGACGCCTCCGCCGCCGACACCGGGGTGGTGCTGGAACTGGCCACCGGTACCTGGCGCACGATCGAGGTGCCCCTCTCCGCCGGGCCGCTGGCCCACGAGCGGCCCAGCGACGCCGGCTGGGTGTTGCGGTCCTTCCCCGAGACCGCCGACCGGGTCGTGATC
>JASGEM010000120.1:0-12807 GCA_049841235.1 Propionicimonas sp.
GCCCGCTCCGCCCCCGGCCGGCCCTGCGCTGAGCGCCGGAACCCCACCGGGGTCGGCCGCCGAGCGCCCGACACCGCAGCCCGCCAGACCTGCCGTGCAACCGGTGCCGGCGACCGCCTCCGTCCCGGCACAGGCATACCCCGTCGCGCCGGCTCCAGCGGGCGGACCGCCCGGGCCGACCTACACCCCGGTCACGCCGGCGCCCGGTGGGAGCGGTGGCGGGCCGGGCGGGAAGATCGCCGTGATTGCCGTGCTGGCCGTCCTGTTGCTGGGCGGCGGAGTGTACGCCGCTTTCGCGGGCGGTCTGCTGCCCGGCTTCGCGCCCGAGCCCGGGCAGGCTACCGCGAGCGCGCCACCTCCGCCCAGCGTTGAGCCGCCGAGTGGTGAGCCGTCTTCCCCGCCGCCGGCCACCACGACGCCGAGCCCTCCGCCGGCCGGCTTCGCCTGCTGGGACGCCGCAGAGACCGACTCCCTGGCCGACTGCCCGGCCCCGGAGAGCCCGGAACAGGTCTGGCAGTACCTGCGCTACGTCTATCCCAGCCTCGACCGGCACGACGACTGCCGGCAGATCGACTCCACCGGCAAGAGCGACTATCAGGGCGTCACCTCCTACTGGCAGTGCGAACTGGGCGACTCCCTGTTGCGCTACCGCTACTGGGTCGATCCCAGCGATGCCGAACGTCACTATGGCCGCAAGTTCAAGGATTCGACCGCCGGCACCTACGATGTCGCGATCAGCGGCCAGCCGGTGGAGGGCTGGGTGAAGACCTCGGTAGAGGCGATCGCGAAGCAGTCCGACGGCTCCAGGCGCTACGTCGCCACGATGTGGCTGCCCGAACTCCAGCTTTCGATGAGCGCGGAGGGCGACGACGTGAACGCGATGTGGAATGCCTTCGATCTGGTGCGGATCCGTCCGCTGGATCAGGTCAACGGCCACTCGCTGGGCGCCGATCCGGCTGCGGTGCCACTGACGATCGCCGAACGGTGATGGCCGGCCACATGGTGTCGCGTTCGTCCGTCGGTGGATTCTCAGGATAGGCTGGAGGCCCGTGAGCAGCGCGCGTAAAACGAAGCACATTTTCGTCACGGGAGGCGTCGTCTCCTCCCTCGGCAAGGGGCTTACCGCCTCCAGCCTGGGCAGCCTCCTGGTCGCCCGCGGGCTCCGGGTGACCATGCAGAAGCTGGATCCGTATCTCAATGTCGATCCGGGAACCATGAACCCGTTCGAGCACGGCGAGGTCTTCGTCACCGAGGACGGTGCCGAGACCGATCTCGACATCGGCCACTACGAACGCTTCCTCAACGTGCCGCTCAGCGGCTCGGCCAATGTCACCACCGGCAAGGTCTATTCCTCGGTGATCGCCAAGGAGCGCCGCGGTGACTTCCTCGGCGCCACCGTGCAGGTCATCCCGCACATCACCAACGAGATCAAGGATCTGATGCTGGCGATGGCCACCCCCGGCATCGACGTGGTGATCCACGAGATCGGCGGCACGGTCGGCGACATCGAGTCGCTGCCCTTCCTGGAGGCCGCCCGGCAGGTGCGCCGCGAGGTAGGCCGGGAGAACGTCTTCTTCCTGCACGTCTCGCTGGTGCCCTACATCGGGCCCTCCGGCGAACTGAAGACCAAGCCCACCCAGCACTCGGTGGCCGCACTGCGCCAGGTAGGCATCCAGCCGGACGCGATCGTCTGCCGGGCCAGCATGGAGATCCCGGAGGGGGTGAAGCGCAAGATCGCCCTGATGTGCGATGTCGACGAGGAGGCCGTGATCTCCTGCGCGGATGCGCCGTCCATCTACGACATTCCCCAGGTGATCCATGACGAAGGCCTGGACGCCTACGTGGTACGCCGCCTCGGCGTGAGCTTCCGGGACGTGAAGTGGGCCCGCTGGGCCAACCTGCTGGAGCGCGTGCACCATCCCAAGGAGGAGGTGACCATCGCGCTGGTCGGCAAGTACATCGACCTGCCGGACGCCTACCTGTCGGTGTCCGAAGCACTGCGAGCCGGAGGTTTCGCCAACTGGGCCAAGGTCAATATCCGCTGGGTGGCCTCCGACGACTGTGAGACCCACGAGGGCGCCGCGGCGCGACTCGGCGACGTGGACGGCGTCGTGGTGCCCGGCGGCTTCGGAATCCGGGGAGTGGAAGGCAAGATCGGCGCTCTGCGGTACGCCCGGGAGAACCAGATCCCGGTGCTGGGGCTCTGCCTTGGCCTGCAGTGCATGGTGATCGAGGCGGCCCGCAACCTTGCCGGCCTAGCCGACGCCGGGTCCACCGAGTTCGACCCGGACACCGAGGTGCCGGTGATCGCCACCATGGCCGAACAGGTCGACATCGTCTCCGGACAGGGTGACCTCGGTGCCTCGATGCGGCTGGGTGCCTACCCGGCCGACCTGGTGCCCGGTTCGCTGGTCGCGAGACTGTACGGCGCCACCAAGGTCTCCGAGCGGCACCGCCACCGCTATGAGGTGAACAACGGCTACCGCGAGCAGCTGGAAGCCGCCGGGCTGCGGATCTCCGGCACCTCGCCGGACAGCAGCCTGGTGGAGTTCGTCGAACTCGACCAGGACCTGCACCCGTTCTACCTCGGCACTCAGGCCCACCCCGAGTTGAAGTCGCGCCCGATCCAGGCCCATCCGCTCTTCGCCGGGCTGGTGAAGGCCGCGCTGCGCCGCAGCCTCTCGGCGCGGCTGCCGGTGGACGAGGTGGAGACAGAGGCCGTCGAGGCCGATGCCTGAGCTGAGGCAGCTCGCCGCGGGAGAGATCGCCGACCAGCCGATGCGCTGGCCGGTGGTCGGCCACCGGGTGCTCGGACGCGGTGCGGTGAGCGATTTCGTGAACGACCAGGTGGGCACGCCGTCCGGCCAGACCATGGCCCGGCAGTACCTGCTGCACCCGGGTGCGGTGGGCATCATCGCCTGGGACGACGCCGACCGGATCGCGGTGGTGCGCCAGTACCGCCACCCGGTGGGTTTCCGGCTCACCGAGCCGCCGGCCGGCCTGCTCGACCATGCCGACGAGGACTTCGTCGTCGCCGCCGCCCGCGAACTCGCCGAGGAGGCGGGCATCCGGGCCGCCCACTGGCAGGTGCTGGTCGACACCTTCACCACACCGGGGGCGAACCAGGAGTCCCTGCGGATCTTCCTGGCCCGTGGACTCAGTCCGGCACCCGCACCCGACGGATTCGTCGCCGACCACGAGGAAGCCGACATGGAGGTCTGCTGGGCGTCCCGGGCCGATCTGGTGGATGCGGTCTTCGCTGGCCGGCTGCAGAACCCCACCATGGTGGCCGGCGTCCTGGCATTGGAGACCGCTCGTCTGGCCGGTCGCCTGGACGGGCTGCGTCCGGGAGCCGCGCCCTGGCCGGCGCGTGAGGTGTGGCAGGCACACAACGACCAGCTGGCGGCGATCGGCGATGGCGACCGGTCTTGAGCGGTTGGTCCGGGCCTATCTCGACCACCTGAGCGTCGAACGGGGTGCCTCGCCGAACACGCTTTCCGGCTACCGGCGCGACCTGACCCGGTATCTGGCGCATCTGGCCGGACGGAACATCACTGAGCACGGCGCGGTCACCGAGGCCGAGATCACCGGCTTCGGCGCGGCGCTGAGCACCGGGGCGGACGGACGCCCGCTGGCCCCGTCCAGCGTGGCGCGTGCCCTGGTGGCCGTCCGCGGTTTGCACCGGTTCGCCGCCTCCGAAGGGCTGGGGGAGGATCCGGCCGCGGCGATCAGCCCGCCCAAGCAGGCCAAACGACTGCCCAAGGCGCTCGACCAGGCGGCCGTCCAACGGCTGCTCGAAGCGCCCGACACCACCACCGTCACCGGGCTGCGGGATGCCGCCCTGCTGGAACTGCTCTACGGCACCGGCGCCCGGATCTCAGAGGTGCTCGACCTCGACGTGGACGACCTGGGCCCGGCGCTGGCCGATCCGGAGCTGGGGCTGCGGCTGTTCGGCAAGGGACGCAAGGAGCGCCTGGTGCCGCTGGGCAGCTACGCCCGCAACGCCGTGGACGCCTGGCTGGTGCGCGGTCGTCCCACCTGGGCCGGCAAGGCCGCCCGGAACACCCCTGCCCTGCTGCTGAACTCCCGCGGCCAGCGGCTGAGCCGGCAGAGCGCCTGGGCGGTGATCCGTCACCACGCCGAGACCGCGGGGATCACCGCCGAGATCGGCCCGCACACCCTGCGCCACTCCTACGCCACCCACCTGCTGGACGGCGGCGCCGACGTCCGCGTCGTCCAGGAGTTGCTCGGCCACGCCTCGGTCACCACCACCCAGCTCTACACCCTGGTCACCGTCGAACACCTCCGCGAGGTCTACCTGACCGCTCACCCAAGGGCGCGGTAGTCGGCCTTGGGTGAGCGGAGAAGGAGCCCTTGCGCCAGATCGTGGCGCGACCATGCTCAGGTGCAGTCTCCTTCACTGATGACGTAGGTGAATCGGTTGCTGGTCGTGTACTCGCGTCCAGCCGATTCGTATTTCACCACAAGGTCCTTCATGACGCGGGGGCATCGTCTGTTCGTGCGACGAGCGCAACGACGGTCGTTTGGCGTTCAACCACTTCCCCCACTATGCCCTCCCAGAGCGGCGCGACCTGTCTGCTGGGAATCGGTGTGCGATGGGGCCACAGGTCCGGGTCGTCCTTCTCAAGGTCTGCCAAAGGGTACAAGGTGCAGCCGTGTCCGTCGCTGGTTGCGAACGCAGCCCGCTCCAGCACTCTGACCCCGCTGTGGGAACCGAAGCTCACGTCAAGGACCACCACGTTCGATGTGTCAGTCACGAGGAGCCAGCGCCCACCAGAAAGGGCTGACCGATCTCGCCAGGCGTGCAGGCCTCAGACTCTCCGTCCATAAAGGACAGCTGTGCTGGTCCGTGCGCTGAGACCGTGCAGGCAGCCAGGATTGTCAACGTAGCCAGCGTGACTGATGCTTTCGCTGGGGGACTTCCAATATGACATTGCTTCAATCTGGTTGCCTACACGCTCTCAAACTCGACAGGTCCCACGGTGTTCTTCGAAATCAGTAGACCTGGCGTGGCGGCTGGCTTTCCTCGCGTGCCGCACAACCTACCCGCCGAAGTGAAGTCAACACGCATCGACGCGGTGCTGGAGTATCCGGATGTGGACGAGAGATTGATACCGATAGTTCCCAACACCAGCACTTCGTATTTGTCGACCGGCAGGCGGTTCATCGCGCGCCACACGTCTACCCGGTCCGCCCAGGCATCGGTGGTGTCGCGTGGCAGCACCGGCTCGGGAAAAGCTTGAGCGTCGACCGAGTGTTCTCGTCGCGGCCGCTCGGTAGAAATCACCCACCTTGTTACGCACGACCTGGACGAACCAGGCACGGTCAAGGCTTCCGGTCTTGAGCAGGTGACGCCACGCGACCTCGAACGCATCCTGGAGCAGCGCCTCCTGGTCGGCACCCACGGCAGTTCCAGCGAGCAGGTGGACCATCGGGTTGTGCATCCGCGCGTAGAAGTCGCTGAACTGCTTCATGAGTTGTTCGCGGTGACGCGTCGGGGGTGCCGCATGCAGCCACGGTAACTGGGCGGGACGGGCTTGTCCGGCCTATCGGCAACAAAGCCACACGCGTTCGTAGGATGCCTTTCGCCGAACTGAGGGCCCTGCATTCCGACCCGTGGGCAGTGGATGGCCTTGGCGCACGCTGCAGGGCTGACGCTGGGCATGTGGTCACCCTCCTGACTGGGGAGCCCTGACGATGCAGCTTCCCTACTTCATTTCATTGGGAGACACACCGCAACTGTCACGGTAGGTCTGTCTGCGACACACCGCGACAAACAGACTTGTCGACATTTGGCGGCTAAGCTAGCGGACGTGACCAAGGACGAAACCGCGCTGTTCGAAGCCGATCCGGCGCAGGAACTGGGCCCGACCGGACGCCCGCTGCCGAATCTGCCGCTGCCCACGCCGCCAGATCGCAGCCGGCCCACCCGGGCGCTGATCATCGCGCTGTGCAACCAGAAGGGCGGGGTGGGCAAGACCACGACGACGATCAACCTGGGCGCCGCCCTGGCCGAGACCGGACGCCGGGTGCTGCTGGTCGACTTCGACCCGCAGGGGTCGCTCTCGGTGGGACTGGGGGTCAATCCGCACACCCTGGAGGTGAGCGTCTACGACCTGCTGGTGCGCCGCAACCTCGACATCACCGATGTCATCACTCCCACCTCCGCCGAGGGCATGGATCTGCTGCCCAGCAACATCGACCTCTCCGCCGCCGAGATGCAGCTGGTCAGTGAGGTGGCCAGGGAACAGACCCTGCACCGGGTGCTGGCCAAGGTGCGCAGCCAGTACGACGTCATTCTGATCGACTGCGCCCCCTCGCTGGGATTGCTCACGGTGAATGCGCTGACCGCCTCCGACAAGGTGCTGATGCCGCTGGAGTGCGAGTTCTTCGCGCTGCGGGGGATCGCCCTGCTGACCGACACCATCTCGAAGGTGCAGGATCGGCTGAACCCCGAACTGGAGATTCTCGGCATCCTTGGCACCATGTACGACTCCCGCACCCTGCACAGCCGGGAAGTGCTCGAACGGGTGGTGCAGGCCTTCGGCGATCAGGTCTTCCACACCGTGATCCGGCGCACCATCAAGTTCCCCGAGACCACGGTGGCGGGGGAGCCGATCACCAGCTACGCCTCCAACTCTCCCGGTGCGGAGGCGTACCGGATGCTGGCCCGGGAGGTGCTGGCCCGATGCCCCGGCGCGTAGGGCTACCGGGTGCGGCGGAGCTCTTCCGTCCGACCACGTCCGCCGAGGCCGAGCCGGCGATCCCGGAGGCCGTCGAGCAGGTCGCCACCGGCCGGGTGAGGCACGACGAGAAGATCACCGTGTACGTCAGCAGCTCTGAACTCCTCGCCCTGGAGCACGCCCGGCTGCGGCTGCGGGCCGAGCACGGCGTGGCGGTTGACCGCGGCCGGATCGTCCGCACCGCGATCGGGCTGATCATGGCCGACTTCGAAGCCCAGGGCGACGAGTCGGGCCTGGTCCGCGCCCTGTCCCAACCGTGACCCTGCTCGGCGACGAGACGGTCGAGACCACCGGTTTCACCGTCCACCTGACCAACTTCTCCGGGCCCTTCGACCTGCTGCTGCAACTGATCGGCAAGCACAAGCTGGACATCACCGAGGTGGCGCTGTCGAAGGTCACCGACGAGTTCATCGCCCACCTGCGGCATGCCCAGGACACCCAGGCCTGGGATCTGAACGAGACCAGTCAGTTCATCGTGATCGCCGCCACCCTGCTGGATCTGAAGGCTGCCCGGCTGCTGCCCCAAGGCGAGGTCGACGACGAGGAGGATCTGGCGCTGCTGGAGGCCCGCGACCTGCTGTTCGCCCGGCTGATGCAGTACCGGGCGTTCAAGCTGGTGGCCGGCTGGATCGCCGACACCCTCGCCGTGCAGGACCGAAGGCTGCCGCGTCCGGGAGGGCTGGAGGAACAGTACGCCAAGCTGCTGCCCGAGGTGGATCTGACCGGGATGGCCGAGCAGCTCGCGCTGCTGGCCGGACGGGCGCTGGCCCCCAAACCGGCGATCGAGGTGTCGCTGGCCCACCTCCACGTCCCCAAGGTGAGCGTGCGGGAGCAGGCCGAGGTGATCGTCGAGCGGCTGCGCGAACATGCCAACCTCTCCTTCCGCGCCCTCACCGCCGACGCCGCCGATCGGCTGGTGGTGGTGGCGCGGTTCCTCGCGCTGCTGGAGCTGTACCGTGAGCAGGCGGTGGCCTTCGAGCAGGTGGCGCCGCTGGCGGAGCTGACCGTCCGCTGGCTCGGCGGCGAGGTGGGCGAGATCTCGGAGTTCGACCAGGAGGCGGAGGTGCCGGCTGATGACTGAAGACCGTGGCGAGGAACAGACCGACGAAGCACGAGCGGCGAACCGGGCCGGCCCGGGTGCTGGCGACGGCGAGGGAGTTCCCGACGAGCCAGGCGACCAGCAGATCCCCGACCTCGAGTGGGATCCGGCCACGCTGGGCGCCCCGATCGAGGCGCTGCTGCTGATGGCCACCGAGCCGATCCCCGCCGAGGAACTCGCCCGCGCGGTCGGCGCGCCCACCGAGGTGGTGATCGCCTGTCTGGAGCAGCTCACCGCCTTCTACGACGAGACCGGACGAGGCTTCGGACTGCGCCGGGTGGGCCAGGGCTGGCGGTACTACACCCGCGCCGAGCATGCCGAACTGATCGGTGCCTGGCTGCTGGACGGCCAGCCCGGCCGGCTCTCCCAGGCCGCGCTGGAGACGCTCGCCGTGGTCGCCTACCTGCAGCCGATCTCCCGTGGCCGGGTGGCTGCCGTCCGCGGAGTCAATGTGGACGGCGTGATCCGTACCCTGGCCACCCGCGACCTGATCGAGGAGGTGGGCCGCGATCCCGAGAGCGGGGCAAGGTTGTTCGCCACCACGGCGAACTTCCTGGAGCGGATGGGTCTGACCAGCCTGGACGAACTGCCGCCGCTGGCCCCCCATCTGCCCGACGCCTCCGCCCTGGAGGCCGAACTGGCCGGTCTGGCCAACCCCACCCTGGAGGAGGCGACCGAATGAGCGAACAGGAGGCCGAAGGGGTCCGGCTGCAGAAGGTGCTGGCCCGCGCCGGGGTGGCTTCCCGTCGCGCCAGCGAGGATCTGATCGCGCGCGGCCGGGTCGAGGTCAACGGTCAGGTGGTCACCGAGTTCGGCACCCGGGTCGATCCGGTGCGCGACGTGATCCGGGTGGACGGGGCGCGCATCCCGCCCGAGCACCGCAATGCCTACCTGGTGCTGAACAAGCCCCGCGGCATTCTCTCGGCGATGGCGGACGACCGCGGCCGGCAGACCCTGGCCGACCTGGTGCCCCGCCGCAGCGAGCGGCTGTTCCACGTCGGCCGGCTCGACGCCGACACTGAGGGACTGATCCTGCTCACCAACGACGGCGAGTTCGCGCAGCGGATGAGCCACCCCTCCCACGAGGTGCGCAAGACCTACATCGCGGTCGTGCAGGGCAGCCTCGACCACCGGACCCTGGCCCGGCTGCGCCGCGGGATCACCCTGGAGGACGGCCCGATCGTCCCCGACAAGGTGCGGATCGTCGCCCGCGAGACCCGTCAGACCATGGTCGAGATCACCCTGCATTCCGGCCGCAACCGGATCGTCCGCCGGATCTTCGATGAGCTCGGTCACCCTGTCCTGCGGCTCTCCCGCACCGCCATCGGCCCGGTACGGCTGGGGAACCTGAAATCGGGCGAGCACCGCGATCTCACCCGCGAGGAACTCGGCGCCCTGCTGGACGCGGTGAAGCTGTAGCGGCAGCAACGCCGTTCGCTGCGGGGGTTCCCCCCCGGGATCGGCTCGATCTCGACCCGATTCCCGGCTGCTCTCCAGCACGGCGACCCGCGGATCGGCGAGGTTCGCGACCGCGGCGCGATGACGGCGGCCGAACTCGCGGATGTCTGGACCAGCCGGCGCCGTCGAGCTAGAAAGGTCATATGAACGAATCCGAGTCTGAGCTCCCCGGCGAAGAATCCCGAGCGGCGGAGGCGAAGCTCCGGGCGCTCCCGGATCCGGCGCGGCGTGGCCTCTTCATCGCAGGACAGTGGTGCGAGGCCTCAGACGGCGGAGCCTTCGGGGTCGTCGATCCGGCAACCGGCGATGAGCTGTGTCAGATCGCCGACGGCACCGGGGCGGACGGGCTGCGGGCGCTTGCCGCAGCGGCGGACGCGCAGACGGCCTGGGCGGCCGAGTCTCCGCGGCGGCGCAGCGACCTGCTCAGGGCGGCATTCGACCTCGTCACTGCCCGAAGCGAGGAACTGGCGCTTCTCATCACCCTGGAGATGGGCAAGCCGTTGGCCGAGTCGCGGGGGGAAGTCACCTACGCGGCGGAGTTCCTGCGCTGGTTCAGCGAGGAGGCCGTGCGCATCGGCGGGCGCTACGGGATCAGCCCGGAGGGGACGGGCCAGATGGTGGTGAGCAAGCATCCGGTGGGACCCTGCTACCTCATCACGCCCTGGAACTTCCCGCTCGCCATGGCCACCCGCAAGGTGGCGCCCGCCCTTGCCGCCGGCTGCACCGTGGTCCTCAAGCCGGCGGCGCTGACTCCGCTCACGACGCTGGTGTTCGCCCAGCTGATGCAGGAAGCCGGTACCCCTCCCGGAGTGATCAATCTGGTGACGACCACCTCGGCCAAGGACGTGAGCGGCCCGATTCTCGCCGATCCCCGGCTTCGCAAGCTCTCCTTCACCGGGTCTACTCAGGTCGGTGGCGATCTGCTCGCACTTGCGGCCAGGCGTGTGCTGCGGACCTCCATGGAACTCGGCGGCAACGCGCCGTTCCTGGTCTTCGCCGACGCGGATCTCGAGGCCGCCGTGGGGGGCGCCCTGATAGCGAAGTTCCGTAACGTCGGCCAGGCGTGCACGGCCGCGAACCGCTTCCTGGTGCATGCCGAGGTCGCCTCGAGGTTCGCGTCGATGGTGACCGACCGCGTGCGGGAGATGCACGTAGGCCCGGGGACGCGGAGCGGAGTGCAGATCGGTCCCCTGATCGACGAGCGGGCGGTCCGGAAGAACGCCGCGCTGGTGGCCGACGCCGTCGCGCGGGGCGCGACGCTGCTCACCGGCGGCCAGGAGATCGCTGGGCGAGGCACCTTCTTCGAGCCGACGGTGCTGCTCGGGGTGCCTGCGGGAAGCCAGATCCTGCAGGAGGAGATCTTCGGGCCCGTTCTCGCCATCGCGACGTTCACCGACGACGACGAGGCGATAGCACGCGCCAACGGAACGGATTCCGGGTTGGTCGCCTATGCCTACACCCGCGACCTGGCCCGCTCGCAGCGGCTGATCGACGAACTCGAAACCGGAATGCTCGGCATCAACACGGGGCTGGTCTCCGACGCGGCAGCACCGTTCGGCGGAGTGAAGCAGTCCGGCCTCGGCCGCGAGGGCGGAGCGGAGGGTCTCGACGAGTACCTGACCACGAAGTACACCCGGATTCCCCGCTGATCCCCGGCAGGTGCCCGCTCGGGGCCCTGCGGTCGGTGCCGGGTTGCGGCTCGCGATAGGGTCAAGGACGTGTTCCGAGCCTCACGAGTGTTGATCGCCGCCGCTGCGGCGCTGGTCCTGACCGCCTGCGGCGGTGGTTCGCCCGATTCCTCCGTCTCTCCTTCGGCATCGCCCAGCCCCAGCCCGAGCGATTCCGCCAGCCCGACGCCGACCCCGACGCCGACCATCCCGGCGACCAGTTCGCTGGACGGCATCACGGTCACCGGCAAACGGCTGGAGGCACCGAAGGTGGAGTTCGACACGCCTCTGCGGATCGATCAGACCCGATTCGAGGTGGTGGAGCCCGGTGAAGGGCCGACGGCGGTCGGGGACGGCATGGTCACCGTGCACTACTACGGCGTGAACGCCCGCACCGGAGAGGTCTTCGACGAGTCCTTCGCCGACGGCGCCCCGGCGACCTTCCAGTTGAGCCAGGTGATCCCAGGCTTCCAGAAGGGCCTCACCGGTCAGCAGGCCGGCAGCCGGATGCTGATCGCCGTCCCGGGCGAGGATGGCTACGACCCCTCCTATCAGATCAGCCCGGAGTATGCCCCGGAGGGCTATGAGCTGTTCGACACCCTGCTGTTCGTGGTCGACATCATCGACGTCTCGCTGACCGAGCCCGCGGGCACCGTGGTCACCCCGCCTGCCGGGCTGCCGACCGTCAGCGCCGGCACCGGTAAGTCGACCGTGACCATCCCCGCCGCCGAGGCGCCCGGCGCCATGGTGGCCCAGACCCTGATCGAGGGCACCGGGCGGAAGGTCGAGGCGGCGGACACCATCGTGGCACGCTACGTCGGCTATTCCTGGAAGACCGGCGAACTCTTCGACGACGGCTTCGACACCCCGACGTCGGAGCAGCTGGAGAAGCTGATCCCCGGCTGGACCAAGGGCCTGAAGGGCAAGACCGTCGGCTCCCGGGTCTTGCTGGTGCTGCCGCCGGCGGACGGCTTCCCGGAGGGTGCCAACAATCCCCCCGTCGAGAAGGGCGACACGGTCGTCTACGTGGTGGACCTGCTGTTCGCCTACGGCAGCTGATCCTCGCAGCGTGCCAGGGCAGGAGACGGCGCGCCGCCACCAGGTGCCGATCGCGGTCGGTGCGCTGGCGGTGCTGCTCGCCGGACTGCTCGGCCTGTGGGTGATCCGCGTGAACCCGGCCCTGGACGAACGGTGGCTGCAGCTGGCCGTGGGGCTGCGCGGACCCGGCTGGGACGAACTCGCGCTCGCGCTGAACCATCTCGGCGGAGGCCTGCTGGGGGTGTTCGTGGTGCCTCTGGCCGGCACGGCCCTGCTCGCCTGGCTGGCCGGACGCTGGCGGGCCGCCTTCTTCCTGGTGGCCTCGGCCGCCAGCGCACTGGTCGTCCAGCTGTTGAAGGCGGCCTTCGGGCGGGCGCGGCCGGCAGAGATCCTGGTCACCGCCGACGCGGGCTCCTTCCCGTCCGGCCATACCGCCAACGCCGCGACAATCGCCGTGGTGCTGGGTCTGCTGTTCCCGCGGGTGTGGGTGTGGCTGGCCGGTGCTCTCTACACCGTCGTGATGGCGCTCAGCCGCACCTACCTGGGCGCCCACTGGCTGACCGACACCCTGGGCGGGCTGCTGGTCGGTGCGGGCGTCGCGGTGCTGGTGTGGGTAGCGTTCGCCGCCCGGCTCAGCCCAACGGCGGCACCACCCAGGGCCGCCGGGGAAGCCGGCTCGGATCCCACCGCCGAAGCAGCAGAGCCGGAGTGACCGCTTCGACGGCGTCGGCGAGGCCGAGGCTCTCGGCCAGGATGCGCAGCGCCGCGGCCGGGCCGATCC
>JASGEM010000121.1:0-3798 GCA_049841235.1 Propionicimonas sp.
CCGGCGGGCAGCCCGGCGGCAGCGATGCGGGCCGGCATCGGCTTCGTCCCCGAGGACCGGCGGCAACAGGGCCTCGTCCTGGAAGCCGGAGTCGCCACCAACATCACCGACGCGATCCGCGGGGATCTGGTCTCCGGCGGCGTGATCACCCGCAAGGCCGAGAACGCGGCGGCCCAGGAATGGGCGCTGGCGCTGGAGGTCAAGGCGGCCGCGCTCGACGTGAAGGCCGGCACGCTGTCGGGCGGCAACCAGCAGAAGGTCGTCCTGGCCAAATGGCTGGCCACCCGGCCGGCGTTGCTGATCATCGACGAACCCACCCGCGGCATCGATGTCGGTACCAAGTCCGAGGTGCACCGCCGGATGTCGGAACTGGCCGTCGAAGGCCTGGCGATCCTGATGATCTCCTCCGAACTGCCCGAGGTGCTCGGCATGGCCGACCGCGTCCTGGTGATGCGGGAAGGCCGGATCACCGCCGAGCTCTCCCGCGCCGAGGCGACACCCGAGACCGTGATGTTCGCCGCCACCCACGCCGCCGAGGAGGTGTCGGCATGACGACGACGCAGACCACGCCCGCAGCCGCCACCGCTTCCGTCGGCAGCCGCCTGATCCACCTGCTGCGCCGGCGGGAGACCTCGATCCTGGCCGCCATCGTGGTGATGGTCGTGGTGACCACCATGGTGCGTCCCACCTTCGTCTTCAGCGGAGACGGCTGGCGCAGCCTGCTGCTGAATCCCTCGATCTACATCGTGCTGGCGATCGGCGTCTCCTTCGTCATCATCTCCCGCTCGGTCGACCTGTCGGTCGGCTCGACCATGGGCCTGACCGCCTTCGCCATCGGCTCGCTCTACATCGCCTGGCCCGGGATGCCGACGGTGGTCGCGTTCGTCGTGGGCACCGCCTTCGGCGGCCTGCTCGGGTTGATCAACGGCGGCCTGGTGGCGATCGCGAAGGTGCCCGGCATGGTGATCACGCTCGGCACCATGTACATCTTCCGCGGCATCAACATCCTGTGGGCCGGCACCACCCGGATCAACGCCTCCCAGATGGGCGCCGACTTCCTCGCCTTCGGAAACTCGCAGATCGCCGGCATCCCTGCGCTGACCATCCTGGCCGTGATCGTCGCGATCGTCGCGGGATGGTACCTGT
Source organism: Propionicimonas sp. (assembly GCA_049841235.1). Lineage (GTDB taxonomy): Bacteria > Actinomycetota > Actinomycetes > Propionibacteriales > Propionibacteriaceae > Propionicimonas. The sequence continues at coordinate 1,147 of JASGEM010000121.1, forward strand.
ACAACACCCGCTCCGGACGCGAGCTCTACGCGATCGGTTCGGCCCCCGAGGCGGCCGAACTCTACGGCCTCAAGGTGAGCCGGCGGGCCCTGATGTCCTTCGTGGTCTCCGGCGCGATGGCCGGCCTGGCCGGGGTGATGTTCGCCGCCCGTTACGGCACCATCGCCTCCAACGCCGGCACCGGCTACGAATTGCAGGCGATCGGCGCGGCCGTGATCGGCGGCGTCGCGATCACCGGCGGTGTCGGCACCATCGCGGGCGCGGCGTTCGGTGCCTTCCTGCTGGCCACGATCAACTCCGCGCTGCCGGTGCTCGGCATCGACTCGCTGTGGCAGCGGGCCGTGGTCGGTGCGCTGATCCTGGCCGCCATCATTCTCGACCGGGTGCTCTCCGTCCGCCAGAAACGGCGGCTGATCGCAGAAAGGATGGAGCCATGACCGCGGCCGCCGCGAGTTACCGTGAGTACGGACGGCCGCTGTGGCAGCGCGTCTTCCTCACCCGAGAGATGGCGATCGTCGCCCTGTTGCTGCTGACGCTGCTGGTGGCCGGACTGGCCATCCCCTACTTCGCCGACCGGCTGACCGTCTACAACCTGCTGCGCGACATGTTCGCCACCTTGCTGATCGCGCTGCCGATGGCCTTGGTGATGATCACCGGCGACATCGACATCTCGGTCGGATCGATGGTGGGGCTGTCCTGCTCGGTGCTGGGCCTGCTGTACGTCTCCGGCGTCCCGTTCGAACTGGCGATGGTGATCGTGCTGGTGATGGGCGCCCTGGGCGGGCTGCTGAACGGCGCCCTGGTGGCCAAGATCGGGTTGCCGGCACTGGCGGTCACGATCGGCACGATGGCCCTGTTCCGTGGCATCGCGGTGGGCCTGCTGGGCACTTCGACGGTGACCGACTTCCCCCAGGCCTGGACCGACCTGACCAAGTACGAGATCGGCTACACCGGCATCCCGTTCATCATGGTGCTGTTCGTGATCCTGTTCGCCGTCTTCGTCTACCTGCTCAACTTCACCCCCTTCGGCCGCGGCATCTACGCCCTCGGCCTGAACTCCGAGGCGGCGGTCTTCTCCGGCGTGAACCGCGACCGCACCCGGATCATCCTGTTCATGCTCGCCGGGACGATGTCCGCCCTCGGCGGCATCTACTGGACCCTGCTGCGCGGCACCGCCCGTGGTGACATCGGCGACGGCCTGGAACTCCAGGTGATCGCCGCGGTCGTGCTCGGTGGTGTCTCGGTCTTCGGCGGCATCGGCGCGCTGTACGGCGTCGTCGCCGGCGTGCTGTTGATCGGCGCCCTCTCCAGCGCACTGCGCCTGGTCGGGGTGACCGCAGAAGTAATCAAGATCATCACCGGCGTCCTGCTGATCGGCTCTGTGGTGGCCGCCTCGATGATCACCTCATTCCAGAACCGCCGAAAGAAAGTGACCGCGGCCTCAAGTTGAGGTGGCGCCGCCGGGGGTGACCCGACCGGGAAAGCCCCCACCCATCCGTCCGCCGGGCCAAAGAAGGCCTGGCCGGCGACAACCGAAAGGAATCCGATGAAGTACATGAAGACCGCAGCCGGTCTCGCGGCTGCTGCCTTGCTGCTGGTGAGCGCCTGCACGACGCCCGCCGCGACCACGCCGACCGCCCCGGCCCCGGCCCCGGAGTCTCCCGGCGAGACGACGCCGGACGCATCCGCGGGCCTGCGGATGACGATCCTCCCGAAGAACCTCGGCAACCCCTACTTCGAGACCTCGACCAAGGGCGCCGAGGCTGCGGCTGCGGAGATCGGCGCGACGACCGAGCTGGTGGGCCCCACCGAGGCTGCGGCGGACGCTCAGGTGCCGTACATCCAGACCGCCACTCAGCAGCAGGTCGACGCGATCCAGATCTCGGCCAACGACCAGACAGCGCTCTGCGACGCGATCAAGGCCGCCCAGGCTGCCGGCATCAAGATCGTGACCTTCGACTCCGACGCCCCCGGCTGCCGTGACCTGTTCATCAACCAGGCCACCTCCGAGGGCATCGCCAAGGTGCTGGTCGAGATGGCCGTTGAGCAGGCTGGTGGCTCCGGTGAGATCGCCGTGTTGTCGGCAACCGCCAACGCGACCAACCAGAACGCCTGGATCGACGCCATGAAGACCGATCTCGAGGCCAACCACCCCGACATCACGCTGGTTGACGTGGTGTTCGGCGACGATCAGGACCAGAAGTCCTTCGACGAGACCCAGGCCCTGCTGCAGAAGTACCCGAACCTGAAGGTCATCGTGGCCCCGACCTCCGTCGGTATCGCCGCCGCCGCCCGGTACATCTCGACCTCGGATGCCAAGGGCAAGGTGTGGGTCACCGGTCTGGGCACCCCGAACGACATGCGTACCTTCGTCGAGGACGGCACCGTCAAGGAGTTCGCGCTGTGGAACCCGGAGGATCTGGGCTACCTGACCACCTTCGCCGCGGCCGCTCTGGTCAACGGTGAGATCACCGGTGCCGAGGGTGACAAGTTCACCGCCGGCAAGCTGGGCGAGTACACCGTCGGCGCGGACAGCACCGTGCTGCTGGGCGACCCGTACCGGTTCAACGCCGAGAACATCGCCAACTTCAACTTCTGATCCTGGCGGGCTCGGCCCGTCGCGCCGGCCGAGCCCCACCCAACATACCGGGC
>JASGEM010000122.1:0-16044 GCA_049841235.1 Propionicimonas sp.
GCGGGCGTCCCGGCGGCGTCGCAGCGCCACGGGCGGCTTCGCACAGGTCGGTCGGCGCGGCTCCCTCGGCAGGGCCTGCTGCGATGCCGGCCACCGCACCCCTGCGCCTGACCCGTCGCGGGCTGGCGGTCGTGATGGGTGCCTTCGGCTTGGTCATGATGACGGCGCTGGTGGTGCTGGTGACCGCCTTTCTCGCCGTCCCGAACGAGCCGGTCGTCTCACAACTGCTGCTGGGATGATGAGGGCTGCCCGCCAGGCGCTCGGCCGAGCATCTTTCCGGCCCGCTGATGCCGGTGGCGGGGCTGACCATTTCACGATCATCAACGAGCTGCACGCCGCCGAAGCGGGCTGACGCGGGCTCGTTGCCGGCCTGAGGCGCTCGGCCCACTGCGGGGCGGTGGGCGAGGGTCCGCGGGCATTGTCAGCTAGGACACCGGCCCGTTCCACGGGCACTTTTCCCGAGTCTGGTCAGGTACTTGCGATTCGCGGCTTTTCGTCCTAACCTCTATATCTAGTAGTTACAGCGGTGTGGTTCATCCACAACTTGTGTCAGTTACCCACATCGCTATCCACAGATTCTCCACAGCCGGCGAGAGGAGGCGCGATGTACTGCCCCTACTGCCGTCATACCGACAGCCGGGTGCTCGACTCCCGCGTCGCCGAGGACGGCAGCAGCATCCGCCGCCGCCGGCAGTGCCCGCAGTGCGAGCGCCGCTTCACCACTCTGGAGCAGATGCAGCTGGTGGTGGTGAAGCGCTCCGGTGTGGTGGAACCCTTCTCCCGCGAGAAGGTCATCCACGGTGTGGCCAAGGCCTGCAAGGGCCGGCCGGTCACCGAGGATGATCTCGCCCGGCTCGGCCAGCAGGTGGAGGAGGCGCTGCGCGCCAGCGGCCAGGCCGAGATTCCTGCCAACGAGGTGGGTCTGGCGGTGCTGGGCCCACTGCAGCGACTCGATCCGGTGGCGTACCTGCGGTTCGCCTCGGTCTACAAACACTATGACTCGGTCGAGGATTTCGAGGCCGAGATCGAACAGTTGCGAGCCGCCGCGGTCGCGGTGGCAGCGCACTGATCCGAAGATACCCATCCCCGCCGATTCGAGAGGCAACCTCATGACCGAGACCGTGAAGACAACCACCCGTGGTGGGCGCAAGCCCTCGGGCATCACCGTCCCGCGCGTCTTCACCACCGCCGGCGTGCACCCCTACGACGAGGTCACCTGGGAGCGTCGCGATGTCGTCCAGACCAACTGGAAGTCCGGCGAGGTGGTCTTCGAACAGCGCGGGGTCGAGTTCCCGGACTTCTGGAGCCTGAACGCCTCCACCATCGTCACCACCAAGTACTTCCGTGGTGCGGTCGGCACGCCCGCCCGTGAGGCCAGCCTGAAGACGCTGATCGATCGGGTGGTGGCCAAGTACCGTGGTGCCGGCGAGCAGAACGGCTACTTCGCGACTACCGCGGATGCCGAGATCTTCGAGCACGAACTGATCTGGCTGCTGCTGCACCAGTACTTCAGCTTCAACTCCCCGGTCTGGTTCAACGTGGGGACGCAGAGCCCGCAGCAGGTCAGCGCCTGCTTCATCCTCAGCGTCGACGACTCGATGGAGTCGATCCTCAACTGGTACAAGGAGGAGGGGTTCATCTTCAAGGGCGGCTCCGGCGCCGGCCTCAACCTCTCCCGGATCCGTTCCTCCAAGGAGTTGCTCTCCTCCGGCGGGACCGCCTCCGGCCCGGTCTCCTTCATGCGGGGTGCGGACGCCTCGGCCGGCACCATCAAGTCGGGCGGCGCCACCCGCCGGGCGGCCAAGATGGTCGTGCTGGACGTCGACCACCCCGACATCGAGGAGTTCGTCGAGACCAAGGCGCGCGAGGAGGACAAGATCCGCGCTCTGCGCGACGCCGGCTTCGACATGGATCTCGGCGGCCGCGACATCGTCAGCGTCCAGTACCAGAACGCCAACAACTCGGTACGGGTGAACGACGAGTTCATGCAGGCCGTGACCGACGGCACCCCGTTCGGGCTGCGCGCCCGGATGACCGGTGAGGTGATCGAGGAGATCGACGCCCGCGAGCTGTTCAACAAGATCGCCAAGGCCGCCTGGGAGTGCGCCGATCCTGGCATCCAGTACGACGGCACCATCAACGACTGGCACACCAACCCCGAGACCGGGCGGATCACCGCGTCCAACCCCTGCTCGGAATACATGAGCCTGGACAACTCGTCCTGCAACCTGGCCAGCCTGAACCTGATGAAGTTCCTGAACGAGGACGACAGCTTCGACATCAAGAAGTTCACCCGGGCGGTCGAACTGGTCATCACCGCAATGGACATCTCGATCTGCTTCGCCGACTTCCCGACCGAATCCATCACCCGGACCACGCGTGACTATCGCCAGCTGGGCATCGGCTACGCCAACCTCGGCGCGCTGCTGATGGCGCTGGGCCGTGGCTACGACACCGAGGGCGGACGCGGGCTCTCTGCCGCCATCACCTCGCTGATGACCGCGGTGGCCTACCGCCGGTCGGCCGAGCTGGCCGGAGTGGTCGGCACCTATGCCGGCTACGCCCGCAACGCCAGCGCCCACCAGCGGGTGATGCGTAAGCATCAGGCCGCCAACGACGACTTCCGCCGGATCGACAACCTCGACGGCGGGATCCACGATGCCGCGACCGTCGAGTGGGATCAGGTGGTCAAGCTGGGCGCGAAGAACGGGTTCCGCAATGCCCAGGCTTCGCTGCTGGCGCCGACCGGCACGATCGGCTTCATGATGGACTGCGACACCACCGGCATCGAGCCCGACTTCTCGCTGGTGAAGTTCAAGAAGTTGGTCGGCGGCGGCTCGATGCAGATCGTCAACCAGACCATCCCGCGGGCGCTGCGCAAGCTCGGGTACGCCGAGGAGACGGTCGAGGCGATCGTCGAGTACATCGCCGAGCACGGCCACGTCGTCAACGCGCCCGGGTTGAAGCAGGAACACTACGAGGTCTTCGACACCGCCATGGGCCAGCGCGCGATCAAGCCGATGGGCCACGTGCGGATGATGGCAGCGGTGCAGCCCTTCCTCTCTGGCGCGATCTCCAAGACCGTCAACCTGCCTGAGTCGGCCACCGTCGAGGAGATCGCCGATGTCTACCTGCAGGGCTGGAAGCTCGGGCTGAAGGCGCTGGCGGTCTACCGCGACAACTGCAAGGTCGGCCAGCCGTTGTCGGATGCCAAGAAGAGCGATGAGAAGAAGCCCGCCGCCGAGCCCGAGGTGAGGATCGAATACCGGCCGCGCCGCACCCGGCTGCCGAAGTCGCGGATGGGCAAGACGACCTCCTTCTCGGTCGCCGGTGCCGAGGGCTACATGACCTCGGGCCAGTACGACGACGGTCGCCTGGGCGAGGTCTTCCTCAAGCTCGGCAAGCAGGGCTCCACCCTCGCGGGCGTGATGGATGCCTTCAGCATCGCAGTGTCGATCGGCCTGCAGTACGGGGTGCCGCTGGAGTCGTTCGTGCAGAAGTTCACCAACCTGAAGTTCGAGCCGGCCGGCATGACCGACGACCCGGACGTCCGGATGGCGCAGTCGATCATGGACTACATCTTCCGCCGCCTGGCACTGGACTACCTGTCCTTCGACGAGCGCTCGGAGTTGGGCATCTACACCGCCGGCGAACGTGCCCGGTACGTGGAGACCGGCTCCTACCTCTCCGACGAGGACGAGGCCGGGCTGATCGAATCCGAGACCTTGAAGAACGACGCCGCCGACGACCTACGGATCGACGAGGCCGGGCCGGTGCAGCCGGCGCTGGTCTCCGCCGACCCGGTCACCAGCACCGCCGATGTGCTTTCCAAGCTCACCGGCTTGAAGGTGGATGCGCCGCTGTGCCTCACCTGTGGCACCAAGATGCGGCCCAGTGGCTCCTGCTACGTTTGCGAAGGCTGCGGCTCCACGAGCGGGTGCAGCTAGCGGGTAACAGGGGGAAAGGCGCGCGCCGCAGCATCGAGGGACTTTTCGTCCATGGGACTCTTCGTCCCCTCGGGGAAGTCGATGCTGCGGCGCGTTTCCCTTGCCCGCCCGTCGTCCCTGCGAATACCGGGATCAGCTCTGCACGCGGCGCCGGCGAGCGTGCCAGGTGATGAAGCCCGCATAGCCGCCGATGATGGCGATGGCGGCCCCGATCGCCAGCGCCGGAGAGCGTTCGAACAGCCTGCCGAACAGATCGACGCCGGCGACGCCGATCGCGGAATACAGCAGCGCCCACAGCACCCCACCGACCACCAGCGCCGGCAGGTACCGGGTGGCGGGCATCCGGCTGGCGCCGGCCGCCAGATTGGCCAGGGTCTGGAAGCCGACGGTGAGGAAGGACAGCGCCACTACCGGAGCGCCGTAGTCGTTGACCCGGCGGGTGGCCCGCTGGTAGCGCTCACCCGACATCAGCTTGGCGAGCCGTGGCGAACGACTGGCACCGGCCGTGGCGGCCCGGCCGAGCAGATAGGTCCCACCGGCCCGACAGAAGACGATGACGAACATGGCGCCGACGATGACCGGGAACGGCACGTCCCACTGGGTCGGATCCACTCACGCCTGCTTCCATCGAGGTTTCGTACGCATTCGTACGCAGTACAGCAGAACCGTACGCTCCCTGCCCGGTTGATTCCACTCGGGAGCCGAGGAGGGCGGACGGCGTGGGCACCGGACGCGCGATCGGCGTAGGTTGGACGCCGAAGGAGGCTGGTGATGGATTTCGACCTCGACCGCAGCGTCGCCGAGGCATGGGCAGGGTTCACCGAGCGGCTGGCCGAGGTGGTGTCGGTGATGGATCCGGGTGCCACTCTCACGCTGGGCTCGCTCGGCTCGCCCCACCGCGGCCAGTCCCCTTTCGTGGTCTTCAGTTGCCTGTCGGATCGTCGCCTGCTGGTGGAGGCCTCGGGCAATGAACTGCTCGGCGACGGCTACCAACTCGATCTCGCCGGCCTGCAACAGCTGGACGACCTGGGCTGGGAGCCACCCTCGATCGATGGGGCCCACCCGGGTCCGCACCACTGGATCGAGGTCGCTCAGGAGGACAGCGAACAGGCCGCGGCGCGTGCGGTAGCGGTGCTGCGCGACGTCTTCGGGGTACGTCACCCGGCCTTCCTGGCCGCGGATCAGCTGGCGGAGGTGCTGGCCCCTCCGACGCCGCGCGAGGTGGCCCAGTTCCACCACGAGGATCTGCAGGCGGTCGTCCCGGCGTCCTTGTCCGAACTCGGGGCCATGGTGCGGGCCGAACTGGGGCAGGTGCTGGGCTATGAACCGCTGACCGATGCCGACGGCGACTTCGCCATCCGGGTCGGTTCGGCGATGGTCTTCGTCCGGTGCACGCCGGATGCCCGCGAGGTGCTGCTCTTCTCTCCGCTGGTGCACGACCTGGAAGGTCGGGGCCGGGCCATGGAGGTGCTCAGCGACCTCAACACGCAGGCCCGCTACGTCCGGTTCCTGCTGATCCGCGACCGGGTGTTCGCGAGCATGTCGGTGCTGGCGCATCCTTTCGTCCCGGCCCACCTGCACCAGGCGCTGCAGACCATGACGGTGGTGGCGGACGAGTTGGACGAGGAGCTCGCCGAGCGGCTGCGCGGCCGCACCTCCTTCGGCGCGCTCGACTGACGAACCGGCTCCGGATTCGGTACGGTAGCCGCGATGGATGCCAAGGCTCACAACACCCCGCTCTCACCACAGGAGTGCCGCCAGTTGCTGGCTGCTCACGGCCTGGGACGTGTGGCATGGGCGACCGCAGACGGAATCGTCGTCCTGCCGGTCTCCTATGCGCTGGCGGGGGAGCGGATCGTCTTCCGGACGGCGGCCGGGACGATGCTGGCCGGCCTGGTCGACCCGCAGCCGGTCGGCTTCGAGATCGACGACCTCGATCCCGAGACGCAGACCGGCTGGAGCGTGCTGGTGCAGGGCACCAGCACGCCCGGAGCTCCCGGCGAGGGCAGCGAAGCCCGGCCTTGGGCACCGGGGGAGCATCGGGTTACGGTGGTGATCGAACCCACCGGATATTCGGGTCGCGTGATCGCGGCGAGCTGAAGAAGGAGCCTCGAAAATGCTGCGAACCTACGAAGGTCCCGCCAGGGTGATCGTCGGCTATGACGGCTCGGCCGAGGCGGACGCCGCGCTGCGGTACGGAGTCACCCAGGCGATCGCCCGAGACGCCGACCTGGTCCTGGTCAACGCCGTCGACGACCTCGTGCTGAGCAGTGCCTGGGGGGTGGTCTTCGATGTCGAGACGATCCGCGAGGCCGCCCGTCAGATCCTGCGCTCGGCCGTCGAGCAGGCCACCGAGCTGGGAATGCCGATCGACCGGATTCGGCATGACGTTGAACTGGGCAACCCCGCGGCGGTGCTCGCCCGGCACAGCGAGGAGGCCTCGCTGATCGTGGTCGGACGGCACTCGGTCGTTGACGGCGAGCGGGTCTACGTCGGTTCGACCACGGTTGGCGTCTCCAGCACAGCGCGCTGCCCGGTCGTCGTGGTGAGCCCGGAACATCTGGAGCGCACCGAGCGCCGGTCGCTGATCGGCGTCGGGGTGAACACCGCCGCCAAGGGCGGCGCCGCCCTGGAGTGGGCACTGCGGGAATGCGGGATCCACGGTGGCCGGGTGCGGGTGATCAGCATCGCGAAGGCCGCGACCGGGCGGTGGTTCGGTGGCGGGAGCGTCCCGCCCGAACTGCGCGAGGAGTTGCTGCGGGTGACCCGGGAACGCGTGGCCGAGATGATCGCCCCGCTGACCGCGGCCTACCCCGACATCCCGATCGAGGTCGATATCTCCTACGGCAGCCCGCTGGACGTGCTGGTGCCGAAGACCGAGGAACTCGATCTGCTGGTCGTCGGGGTCCAGCCCGCCTTCCCCAGCTACACCATCGGCGGGACGACGCGCGGCCTGATGGCCCATGCCCACTGCCCGGTCGTGACGATCCTGGCGCGCGACGGCCACGGTTCCTGAGGGCCCGCGAGTGAACTACCACTGCGTGTCGCTTCCTGGATCGGGCGCCTGGCTGTTCCCTGCTTCGCTCGTCCGGACCCTCAGTCGGCTCACCCTGGCAGCGAGCTGCCGGAGTTCGCCCCGATCGGGTCTGCGTTGCCGGCCGCTCCCGCGTGGCGGTGCCACGCGTTCGGGCCGCCGCCTTGGCATGCATCCCGCCCAGAAACCGCCACTCGCCGCGGTACTTCTCTCGCGCACCCTGAACCCGGGATGACGCTGGCCCCGCCTCGCCTGGAGTTCGACCCGGCGCTGCCGATCACCTCCGAGGTGGAGACCATCCGGGGCCTGCTCGCGCAGCACCAGGTGATCGTGGTCGCGGGAGCCACCGGCTCGGGCAAGACCACCCAGCTGCCCAAGATCTGCCTGTTGGCCGGACGCAAGCGCATCGGCCATACCCAGCCGCGCCGGATCGCCGCCCGCACCGTCGCCGAACGGATCGCCAGCGAGCTGGGGGAGTTGCTCGGCCACACCGTCGGCTATCAGGTGCGGTTCACCTCGAAGACGTCGCGGGCCACCCGGCTGAAGGTGATGACCGACGGCATCATGCTGGCCGAGATCAGCCACGATCGCGATCTGCGCCGCTACGACACGATCATCATAGACGAGGCCCACGAGCGGTCGCTCAACATCGACTTCCTGCTGGGCTATCTGAAGCAGTTGCTGCCCCGGCGTCCCGACCTGAAGGTGATCATCACCTCGGCGACCATCGACACCGGGCGGTTCGCCGCGCACTTCGACGATGCGCCGGTGGTCGAGATCCCGGGACGGACCTACCCGGTCGAGCTGCGCTACCGTCCGGTACGGGACGGCGCCGAGCGTGACGCGGACCTGATCGATGCCCTCTGTGAGGCGGTGATCGAACTCGACAACGAGCGCGACGGCGACATCCTGGTGTTCTGCTCCGGCGAACGGGAGATTCGCGACGCCGCCGAGGCGATCGAAGGGCTGAAGCTGCGCTTCACCCACGTCCTGCCGCTGTACGCCCGGCTCTCGGCCGCCGAACAGCACAAGGTGTTCACCCCGCACACCGGACGCCGGATCGTGCTGGCCACCAATGTCGCCGAGACCTCGGTCACCGTGCCCGGCATCCGCTACGTGATCGACCCCGGCTTCGCCCGGATCTCGCGCTATTCGGCGCGTACCAAGGTGCAGCGGCTGCCGATCGAGGCGATCTCGCAGGCCTCGGCCAACCAGCGGGCCGGACGCTGTGGCCGGCTCGGCCCCGGCATCTGCATCCGGCTCTACTCCGAGGAGGACTACGAGCGCCGCCCGGAGTTCACCGAGCCGGAGATCCTGCGCACCAATCTCGCCTCAGTGATCCTGCAGATGGCCGATGCCCGGCTGGGCGACATCGTCGACTTCCCCTTCCTGGAACCCCCGGATTCGGGTCAGGTGCGCGACGGCATCCGGCTGCTGCGCGAGCTGGGTGCCCTGGCCGAGACCGGGCGCGGCGGACGAATCCGGCTCACCGAGGTCGGACGACGGCTCGCCCGCCTCCCCGTCGACCCGCGACTGGGCCGGATGCTGGTCGAGGCCGAACGCCAGGGCTGCCTGAAGGAGGTGCAGGCGATCGCGGCCGGCCTCACCATCCAGGATCCGCGGGAACGTCCCGCCGACGCCCAGCCGGCCGCGGACGCCGCCCACCGCCGCTTCTTCGCCCCGCTGGGGGAACCAGGTCAGGAGGCCACTCCGGACGGATCGGACATCGCCGCCCTGCTCCGGCTGTGGCAGTACCTGCGGGAACGTCGCCACAGGCTCTCGGGCAACGGATTCCGCCGGATGTGCCGGGAGGAGTACCTCAACTTCCTGCGGGTGCGGGAATGGCAGGATCTGCACACCCAGCTGCGCCAGGCCTGCGACGACCTCCAGCTGAACCGCAACGCCGAGCCCGCGGGGCTCGACAAGGTACACGTCGCGGTGCTCTCCGGCCTGCTCTCCCATGTCGGACTGCTGGATGTCACGCCCCCGAAGGGCCCGCAGCCGGGGCAGCGCGCCAGACGACGCCAGGGCCCGCCGGAGTACCTCGGCGCCCGCGGTTCCCGGTTCGCGATCAACCCCGGTTCCAGCGCCGCCCGTACCCGTCCGCCGCTGGTGATGGCGGTCGAACTGGTCGAGACTTCGCGACTCTGGGCGCGTACCGTCGCTCCGATCGAGGCCGCCTGGGTCGAGGAGGTGGGGGAGCACCTGCTCAGCCGCACCTACTCCGAACCGCGCTGGTCGGCTCGCGGAGGCCAGTGCGTGGCCACCGAGAGGGTGACCCTGCTGGGCGTCCCGATCGTCGCCGGCCGCACCGTCTCCTACGGCCGGATCGATCCGGTGGTGGCCCGCGAGGTGTTCATCCAGGCCGCCCTGGTGGAGGGTCAGTGGCGCACCCGGCACCATTTCTGGGCGCGGAACCAGGCCGTCAGGGAACAGGCCGCCGAGCTGGCCGAACGCACCCGGCGCCGCGATCTGCTGGCCGACGACGCCACCCTGGCCAGCTTCTACGACGCCCGGATCCCAGCCGAGATCGTCTCGGTCGCGCACTTCGACCGCTGGTGGCGGGACGCCCGCCGCCGCGAGGAGGATCTGCTCGATCTCACCTTCGACGACCTCCTGGTCGGGGAGGCCGACGCCACCGGCTACCCGTCGACCTGGCGGGCCGACGGCATCGAACTCGACGTCGGCTACATCTTCGATCCCGGCTCAGGTCGAGACGGCGTCACCGTCTCCGTGCCCCTGGCCGAGCTGAACCAGCTGCGTCCCGAGCCCTTCACCTGGCAGGTGCCCGGCCTGCGGGCCGAGTTGGCGACCGCCCTGATCAGGTCTCTGCCCAAGCAATTGCGCACCCAACTCGTCCCCGCCCCCGACACCGCAGCCCGCGCGGTCGAATGGCTGGGACGCGAGGCGGACCGCAATGAGCCCTTCTGGCTGGCGCTGGGACGGGCGATCCGCGCGCTCACCGGTGTGGTGGTGCCGCCACAGGCATGGGCTCCCGGTGAGGTGGACGACCATCTGCGGGTCCGGTTCGCCGTCCTCCGTCCAGGCGCTGAACCAGCCACCGGACGGGATCTGGCCCAGCTCGCGGCGGAACTCGGCGGCCAGCTCCAGAAGACCCTGAATCGTGCCGCCAGCCACCTGGTCCATGCCGGTGCCACCGACTGGGCCTTCGGCGATCTGCCGGAACGGATCGACCAGCCCGTGGTCGGCTACCCCGCCCTGCTCGACCGCACCGACCAGGTCGCCGTGCAGGTCTTCGCCGGGGAGGACGCGGCCCGCCGCGCCCATCGCGCCGGGCTGCGCCGGCTGATCGCACTCACCACGGTCGACCCCGCCAACGGAGTCGTGGCCCGGCTCAGCAACCGGATCAAGTTCGCCCTGGCCACCTCGCCCTACCCGAGCGTCCCCGCGCTGCTGGCCGACGCACGCCTGAAGGCGATCGGCGACGGCATCGACGCTGCCGGCGACCCCTTCGCCGTCCGCACCGCCGCCGAGTTCGGAAGGCTCCGCGACAGGGTGCGCGCCGACATGGCCCCCGCCATGCAGCGCGCCGTCGACCTGGCCGGCGAGATCCTGATCCGTCGCGGGGAGGTCACCCAGCGGCTCCCCGGCGCGGCGGCGGAGATGCGTGCCGATCTCACCGAGCAGTTGGCCGGCTTGATCTACCCAGGCTTCATCGCCGCCACCCCTGCGCGCTGGTACCAGCGGCTGCCGGTCTACCTGCAGGCCATGCTGCGCCGCCTGGACGCGGGCAACTCAGCGCGAGCCGACCAGGCCATGGAGACCGTCAACGATCTGGAGGACGAGTACGCCGAGCGCTGTAACGCTTTTCCGCCCGGCCCGCTCCCGCCTGAGGTCGATGAGATCGGCTGGTTGCTGGAGGAACTCCGGGTCAGCCTCTTCGCCCAGTCCCTCGGCACCGTCGTCCCCGTTTCCGCCAAACGCCTGCGCACCGCACTCGCCGGCCTCTGACTAGCCCCGGCTCTCACGAACTGAACAGGCCCGTTCCTTCGGGCGTCCTCGGGCGCTGGCTAGACTCGGCACGCGCTCCATCGTCACGGAAGGGGACATGCTCCCCGAACAGCCAACGCCCAGCGACTGGAGCCGAGTCTGGGGGAGGAGGCACCGGTGTCCGGCACACCACGCCGCGCTGCGACCGCCACCGAATCGGCCGGTCTTGGGCCGGCGCTGGGATGGACCGTGCTCGGGACGCTGCTGCCCGGTCTGGGCCTGTGGCGTTCGGGACGTAGGGTCGTCGGCTCGCTGGTGATGGTGGGCTTCCTGCTGCTGGCTGGCGGGCTGGTGGGATTCGCCGTCACCCGGCGGCAGGCGCTGCTGACGGTCGCCGCCAACCCGCAGGTGCTGAGAGGGACGGCGATCGCGCTGCTCGTGCTGGCCGTCGCCTGGGTGATAGTGATCGGCGCGACCCACCTGGCTCTGCGTCCCTGCGGTGTCGCGATCGGACAGCGGATCGCCGGGGCCGCCCTGGTCGGCGGTCTCTCGTTCGCGGTCGCCGCACCGCTGGCACTGGGTGCCAACATGGCCTACTCGGCCGGCAATCTGGTTGACTCCGTTTTCATCGACGGGGGCGACACCGAGAGCGAAACCGTTCCGACGGTCACCAACCCCGTCGATCCCTGGGCGGAGATCGACCGGCTCAACGTGCTGATTCTCGGTGGCGATTCAGGCACTGGACGCAGCGAGAAGGTTGGCATGCGCGCCGACTCGGTGATCGTCGCCTCGATCGACACCGCGAGCGGGGCCACCACGCTGTTCTCGTTGCCGCGCCAGACCGCGCGCATGCCGTTCCCCAAGGGCTCCAGGCTGGCCGCGGCCTTCCCCGCGGCTGGTACGACGGACGCGACCCGGGCAATCCCTCCTACTGGCTGAATGCGATGTACCGGCTCGCTCCCACCTACGTTGACAAGAACATCCTCGGCAAGACCAGGCATCTGCCCGAAGACATCATGAAGATCTCGGTGGGCGAGGCTCTCGGGCTGAAGATCGACTACTTCGTGAACGTCAACATGGACGGTTTCAAGGATGTCATCAACGCCCTCGGCGGCGTCACCCTGAACGTCAACGCACCTCTGCCCATCGGTGGGGACACGGACCGGAACATCCTTCCCACAGACTGGATCGAGCCGGGGCCGGATCAGCACTTCGGCGGACGCCTGGCGCTGTGGTACGCCCGCGGCCGGTGGGGTTACGAGGACTACAGCCGAATGAGCCGGCAGCGATGCGTGATCAACGCAGTCGTCCAGCAGGCGAACCTGCGGAACGTCCTGGCGAACTTCGAGAAGATCGCCGCCGCCGGCGAGAAGACCGTCACCACCGACATCCCCGACACCATGGTCGGCCCGCTGCTCACGCTGGCCGATCGGGTGCAGGGGACGACCTTGCGCAGCATCGTCTTTCAGCACAAGGTGGACGGCTTCAGCACCACGAACCCGCACTGGGCAACCGTCCGCAAGCAGGTGAAGAAGGCGCTCAAGGAGGCCAAACAGACCACCGGTGAGCCCACCGCCACGCCGATGGTCGCCGGCTCACCGTCATCCTTGCCCGTGACGAAGCCGGCCAAGCCCAAGAGCGACGATCTCACCGACGAATGCGGCTACCACCCGTCCAAGAAGAAGATCAAGGGCTACCCAGGTACCCGCGACAATCCGATGGGGTACCGCCAAGGCCGGTGACGCACCGGCCACGGCCGCCCACCGGTGAGCGCAGGGCCGGTCATGGCGGGGTGGTCCGTCGGCTGTTTCGACGCCGCCCGGTGCGGACAGCGATGAAAGCACCCAGGACTGCGAGCCGGACAGCCTGATGCGCGGCGACGCCGACAGCGGCGTTCGCCACTCCCAGCAGACCACCGGCCGCCAGGACGCCGAGCTGTTCGGCCGGAGTGCCTTCGGGCACGCCACCGCCGAGCAGAACCGCCGGCCACACGATGGCGGCCGCGATCAGGGTGGTTCGCCACCAACGGCCCAGGGCGAGGCCGAAGACGATCATGCTGGGGATCATCGGAATCCACCTCCTCTGGCCCGTGCGCGAGCCCCGTCGGCCAAATTGAGCGATCGCTCAAACTTAACGTACGCTACTATTGAGCGATTGCTCAATAGCTCGGCTGGGCGGGAAGGATGCCGTCATGACGCCACGCGCAGAGCACACCAAGGCACGTCTGCGATCCGCGGCGCTGGCGGTCGTGCGTGAGAAGGGAGTCGGAGGCGCCTCGGCACGGACGATCGCGGCGGCGGCCGGGGTGAACCAGGCCCTGATCTTCTATCACTTCGACTCGGTCAGCGAACTCATCGAGGCGGCGTCGGACGAGGCTGTCGAGGCTCGGGTCAGGCTCTATCGGGATGCCTTTGCCGGCGTGGAGTCGCTGTCCGACCTGCTGGCCATCGCGCGGAAGGTGCACGAGCAGGAGCGGCAGGCCGGATCGATGACCGTCATGGCGCAGATCATGGCCGGCGCGCAGTCCGATCCCGTGCTGGCCAGGGCCGGCCGTCATGCGCTCGCCGCCTGGACCGCTGAGGTCGATCAGGTGCTGAGGCGAGTCCTCGTGACCAGCCCGCTGGGATCCCTCATCGACAGGGCGGGACTGGCTCAGTTGGTCAGCGCGGCCTTCATCGGGATCGAGCTCTACCACGGTGCCGATCCGGAGGCCGCCGACCTGGCCTTCAGCACGATCGAGCACCTCAACGACGTGCTCTCGGCCCTCGAAGGGCTTGGCCCGGCGTCACAGCGCGCACTCCGCATGGCCAGCGCTCAGGTCGGCAAACGGGTCGCCAGAGGTGCCCAGGCGTCCGACCGGACCGCGGTCGATTGACCGATGGTCACCCGGGCGTGGGAGACGGTCGCCTCACCGCGCGGGCCCGTTCGACGACGCGCGCCGAGACGGCCTTCTCCGACCGGGGCAAGGCGACCATGATGAAGGAATCGACTGCGACCGGGGACTGAGCCATGGAGATCACGCGTCTGGTGACGGCGGGCAACCGCGACCCGAAAGGGCCGCCCGAGCACGAGAACAATGTCTGGATCGTCGGGGACGACGTGGAGGTGATAGTCATCGACCCGGCGCACGATCCCGAGGCGGTCGCGCGGGCGGTCGGTGGGCGGCGGGTGGTGGCCGTGCTGCTCACCCATGGTCACTGGGATCACGTCCGTGCCGCCCCGCGATTCGCGGAGCTCTCCGGCGTCATGCCCTGTCTGGCGCCGGAGGACGATTTCCTCTGGCGCCAGTCCAATGGTGACGCTCCCTACCTGCCGCTCGATGACGGGACAGAGCTCACCGTCGCCGGCCGCGCCCTGGTGGCGAAGCGCACCCCGGGACACACGCCCGGCTCCACGTCCTACTGGCTGGCGTCGATGAAGACCGTCTTCACCGGCGACACCCTGTTCGAGGGCGGCCCGGGAGCCACCCGCTGGGAGTACTCCAGCTTCGACCAGATCATCGCCTCGATCACCGGCCGCCTCTTCCCGCTCGGCGACGAGGTCACGGTCAACACCGGCCATGGGCCGTCCACCACGATCGGTACCGAAAGAGCCCACCTGCAGGAGTGGCTCGATCGCGGCTGGTGACGCCGCCTAGAATCGGCCCTCGGGAAGGAGCGAGATGCGGGTGCTGGCGGCGATGTCGGGCGGAGTGGATTCCGCCGTGGCTGCGGCGCGCCTGGTTGAGGCCGGACACGACGTGACCGGGGTGCACCTCGCGCTGAGCAAGAACCCGCAGACCTACCGCTCGGGGGCCCGGGGCTGCTGTTCGCTGGAGGATTCCCACGACGCCCGCCGCGCCGCCGACATGCTGGGCATTCCGTTCTATGTCTGGGATCTCTCCGACCGGTTCGACGCCGACGTGGTGCAGGACTTCGTTGCCGAATACGCCGCCGGCCGCACCCCCAATCCCTGCCTGCGCTGCAACGAGAAGATCAAGTTCGCCGCGGTGCTCGACCGTGGGCTGGCGCTCGGCTTCGACGCCGTGGCGACCGGCCACTACGCGCGCACCCGCTGGGCGGACGGCACGGTGTCGCTGCTGCGCTCCCACGAGGAGCGCAAGGACCAGTCCTACGTGCTCGGGGTGCTGAACCAGGAGCAGTTGCGGCACTCGCTGTTCCCGCTGGGACCGGACACGTCGAAGGCCGAGGTACGGGAAGAGGCGGCCGCCCGCGGGCTGTACCTGGCGAAGAAGCCCGATTCGCACGATATCTGCTTCATCCCCTCCGGAGACACTGCGGGCTTTCTCAACGGGCGGCTCGGTGAGCGCACCGGTGACATCGTGGACGACCGCGGCGATGTCGTGGGGGCGCACGCGGGGGCGCATCAGTTCACCGTGGGCCAGCGGCACGGACTGCACCTGTCGGTGCCGGCCGCGGACGGCCGTCCCCGCTACGTGATCGACATCTCGGTGGCCACCAACACGGTCACGGTGGGGCCCCGGGAGAAGCTCGCCGTACAGGTGATCGAGGGGATCCGTCCGACCTGGACGGAGGACCCGGTCGCCGGCTCCTGGCGCGGTCTGGCCCAGTGGCGTGCCCACTCCGAGCCGATGCCGGCGACGATCACCGCCACCGGCGACGAGATCGGGGTGGCGTTGGACCAGCCCGCGCACGGCATCGCCCCAGGGCAGGCCGTGGTCTACTACGACGGCGAACGGGTGGTCGGTTCAGCCACCATCGCAAAGGCCGCGTAGTGGCCGCTGACGCGCGTTCCATCCCCCACCCCGGTCCTTCCCACCGAGGCGGGAAGCTCCCCAGCCGCGCCGTGCGGGTGACCGGCCTGGGCTCGCTGCCCGGCACCGACTATGGCGCTGCGGTCCGGATGACCTTCGACAAGCTGCCCGACCTGCCCTACCTGCCAGAGCTGCCCGCGCGCGGACCGTGGGCGGGCATGATCGGTCGCGGCCTCGGCATCCTGGCCGGGCTGGGCACCGAACTGGTCGCCGGCGAGTGGGTGCTCGGAACGCCCGGTGTCGACCAGCGCCGGGCACGGCAGACCTGGCGCGACGACTTGGAGGTTCTCGAGGAACACGCCCAGGGCTACACCGGCGCGCTGAAGCTGCAGGTCGCC